>JAFUZJ010000021.1 GCA_017476665.1 Lachnospiraceae bacterium
CTGTCAATTCTGTGTGTCGGCATATTTTCAGGCTGTGATGCGCAGGAGGTGCCGGGAGAGAATCATTTTCAGGTTTATATGCTGAATCATGAAGAGACGAAGGTGGAAGCACACCCTTACTCTGTGGCTGCTACAGAGAGAGAGGAGATGCTGGAGGAACTGCTGAACGCGCTTGCCGCGCAGCCGGAAAGGCTGGAGTACAAACCGCCGCTTTCTCTGGGATTCCAGGTGCTTTCTGCCAGTATGGTGGACAACAAGATCTATCTGGATCTGGATGAAGCCTACCGGACGCTTTCACCAACCACGGAAGTGCTGGTTCGGGCGGCAATCGTCAGAACACTGACACAGATACCGGGCGTGCGGTATGTGCAGTTTACGGTGGAAGGTGCCCAGCTTTATGACCGGACCGGCAATGCGGTGGGGGCGATGAGTGCAGAACTGTTTATTGACAATGACGGAAATGAGATCAACACTTATGAACTGGCGCGTGTAAAGCTTTATTTTGCGAATTCCACGGGGGATGCTATTATCAGCGCATATCGCGAAAAATATTACTCCTCCAATATGCCCATGGAGCGGTTTGTCGTGGAGGAACTGATTGCCGGACCCAGCGGCAAGGTGGAAGGTTTGTACCCGACGCTGAATCCCGAGACGAGAATTCTGGGTGTCACGACACAGGACGGTGTATGTTATGTGAATCTGGATGCGGGATTCCAGAAACCGGCAGGCAATGTGTCTACGGAGGTTGCAATCTATTCTATTGTGGACTCGCTGGTGGAGCTGAACAATGTGAATAAAGTGCAGATCCTTGTGAATGGGGAGATTCCGGCCGGTTTTGAGAAGTCTGTATATGAGCGGAATCTTGATTATGTGTCGAAGGATCAGACAAAATAGGAGACAAATATGCAGAGACCGTTATTTTTGGTGTCTTTCTGCTTGGTGCTGTTTGTGGCATGGTATCATTGGCGGTATCCCGTGACCGAAGCGGGGCCGCCGGATAAGAGCCGGCTTATGTTATATGGCGAGGTGATCGAGAAGGCGGATGCCTCTTTTGTGATCAGGCTGCGAAAGCTGCCGCGGGAAACACATTCTAATCTACCATCAGATAAAATCATTCAGACATCTGCTGCAGTTCTGTGGCAGAATTATCCGGATCATCAATTTTATAGCGGACAATACAAAAAATTCGAGTGCGAATATGAGAACGCATCGTCCCTTGTGCTGGGAAGTCTGGTGCTGTTGGAGGGCGAATTCCGGGAATATGGCACTGCCGGGAACCCGGGCGAATTTGATTATGCGTCCTATTATCATTCCCTGGACTATGGGGGAAGAATGCAGAATATCACACTTCTGGCGCAGGAGGAGAAAGCGCCCGGTTTGCGGGATGGGCTCAACCGGCTCAGGCAATTCTGGGAGCGCCGTCTTTATCAGGTTTTTCCCGAGAAAGAAGCTTCTGTGCTGACGGCCATGCTTTTGGGGGACAAATCCGATCTGGATGCGGAGATCAAAACGTTGTATCGGAAGGCCGGTATTCTCCATATCCTGAGCATTTCCGGGCTACATATTACGCTGATCGGAGTGGGCTTTTATCATCGGCTGCGAAAATGGGGCGTGCCTGTGTGGATCGCGGCGCTGGCAGGCGGAGGACTGCTCTTTTTGTACGGCATGCTGACCGGGTTCGGGATATCTGCCTGCCGTGCCATCGGCATGTATCTGATCCGGATGCTGGGACATATTGTGGGCAGAACTTACGACATGCTCACTGCGCTGGGGGTGATGGGGGCGGGAATGGTATGTGTGCACCCGGCGTGGGTCGGACACATGGGATTTCTGTTGTCCTTCTGCTCTGTATTGGGGGTAGGAGCGCTTCTGCCTGTTTTGCAATCCGGGATCATCGAATTGAAAAACGGAGACAGGCGTTTGCGGAAATATGCGGAGATCTTGAAGCAGGGATTCCTGGCAGGTGTCTCCGTGACGTTGACCACCCTTCCGGTACAGCTTTGGTTTTCCTATGAGATCCCGGTTTATTCCCTGTTTTTAAACCTGTTGCTCCTGCCGTTTATGGGAGTGGTATTGGCGGCGGGACTGGCGGCCATGCTGGTCCCGGGCTTGGGGATCATAGGAACGGTGGATGTTCTGATCCTGGGGCTGTATGAAGGCGTATGCCGACTGTTTGAAAAACTGCCGCATCCCATGTGGAACCCGGGGAGGCCGAGAGGGTGGCAGGTGATGGTTTATTATTTCATCTGGATGCTGGCGGTGTGGGGGATTCCGCTGCTTCGGGATGATCGCAGGAAACATCATTCCAAACAATCCCACTGCTTCCTGTATGATATCAGAGGAACCTTGTTGTGCCTGGCGGCTGCGGTGTGGATACTGGCTCTCCCACGGCTGCCGGAAAACCGGATGACTTTTCTGGATGTGGGGCAGGGGGACGGTATGTGTCTGCAGCTTGCCTCCGGCGAGGTTTATCTCTTTGATTGCGGCAGCAGTAGCAGGACCAGGATCGGGGAGCGAGTTTTGATCCCATTCCTGAAATATTACGGTATCTCCGAAATTGATGCGGTTTTTATCTCTCACGGAGACGCGGATCATATGAACGGCTTGGTGGAGCTGCTTGCAAAGAGCGGGGAGGAGCATATCCGTGTCCGACAGGTGGTGCTGCCCGAACTGCAGGCAGATGTTCTGCAGGAGGAATTCAGAGAGGTGTTTCAGGCGATCGGGCAGATGCCGGATCCGCCGGCAGTGACGACGATACAAAGCGGCGTAGAGTGGCAGAGCAAAACGTTCCGTGGGGAGGCGGTGACTTTTCTTTGTCTGCATCCGCAGGCAGTCTCCGGCAGCATCTCCGGCGGCAATGCCGATTCGGAATGCTTTTTGGTTTCCTTCCAGGTGACGGATCCGAAAGAGAAGCAGAATGTGACAGTGCTGCTCACCGGTGATGTGGAGGGAAGCGGGGAGCGGGAGCTGTTGGCGGCTTTGAAAACATATCAAATATCGGAGATTGATGTCCTGAAGTGCCCGCATCATGGCAGCAAAGGTACCACAAGTGTAGAACTGCTTGCACAGATCACGCCCACAGACACCGTCATCTCCTGTGGCAGAAACAATCGTTACGGACACCCCCATGAGGAACTTCTGGAGCGGCTGGCGGTCGTGCAGAGCAGGATCTGGCGAACGCCGCAGACCGGGGCGGTTACGGTGCGGATTACAAGAGAGGGTTATCATCTGACGCAATTTAAATAAAATAGATTTTTTAAGTTTGACTTAAGTTTGCTTTGTTATACTTCTTACAGGATTCAGAACAAATAAACGGAGGCGATTCTTATGAAGAAGAAACAGATAAAAAAATGGATGACTGCAGCGGCAATTATGGCGCTTACGATCAGTCTGACGGCATGTGGGCAGAACAGCAACAGTGCTTCGAACCAAACAGCGGATGAGAATGGGATAACAGAGACGGCTGGTGTGGGGGAACAACCGGGATTCGGCAACGGACAGACTCCGCCGGATAAACCGGACGGTAAGGCTCCGGGAAATCCGCCCGACGGCGGCATGGGCGGAGGATTTGGCGGAGGAAGCAGCAGTGCGGACATCGATTATACCGGGGCAGTGGAAATTACGGCAGCGGATTCCCAATCTGGCCAAACCTATGCCAGCAGTACGGCTGACGAAAGCGCGCTTCTGATCAGTACTTCCGATGCAGTGACGGTCACAAATCCTACCGTCACCAAGACAGGGGATTCCGATGGCGGAGATAATTGTAATTTTTATGGGTTAAACGCGGCTGTTCTGGTAAAAGGCGGATCGACTGTAACGCTCACCGGTGGAACCATTACCTCTGACGCAGATGGGGCAAACGGTGTATTTTCCTATGGTGGGAACGGCGGTCAAAACGGAGCATCCGGGGACGGCACCACGGTCATCATCTCTGATACTACGATCACGACTACGGGAGACGGCTCCGGCGGTATTATGACCACGGGAGGCAGCGTGACCAAGGCAAGCAACCTGACAGTTACCACAAGCGGCAGATCTTCCGCGGCAATCCGCACGGACCGCGGTGGCGGCACGGTGACAGTGGATGGCGGTACCTATACCACCAACGGTTTGGGTTCCCCGGCCATTTATTCTACAGCGGATATCACGGTTTTAAATGCAACGCTTGTTTCCAATCTGTCTGAGGGTGTCTGCATTGAGGGAAAAAATTCCATTACCTTAACGGATTGTAATCTGACAGCAAATAACACAAAATGCAACGGAAATGCCACTTTCCTGGATTCCATTATGATCTACCAGTCCATGTCGGGAGATGCGGACAGCGGTACGTCAGCCTTTACCATGACGGGAGGCACACTGACCAGTAAAAGCGGGCATGTGTTTCATGTGACCAACACCAATGCAGTGATCAATCTTTCCGGTGTAAAGATCGTAAATGAAGATTCCGCAAACGTGCTTCTCTCCGTCTGTGATGACGGATGGAGAGAAGCTTCGAATATTGCCACGTTAAATGCGGACGGGCAGGAGCTTGCAGGTGATATCCTTGTGGGAAGCGATTCTGAACTGACCTTGAATTTGACAAATGCGACGCAATTTACCGGTTCCGTTACCGGAACGATCACAAATGCCGGCGGAGCAAGTGTATCAACGCAGGTCGGTACCGTGGCAGTAAAACTGGATGGCACCAGTACCTGGACGCTGACAGCGGATAGCTATGTGACTTCCTTTGACGGTGATGCGTCTAATGTGATCACAAACGGATACACGCTTTATGTAAACGGGACGGCGCTGACAAAGTAAGAGGTATGGGATATAAGAATGGCGAAAAAGGGGCTCTTGCAGCTCCTTTTTCTTTTGTGCGTATGAAAATATGAAATTAGTGTTAAAAAATATGAAAACGGTTTCATATTTTTTCGTATTATGTTATGCTTAACGATAGAAACAGCATCTGTTTCTTGGCACATTGTGTTTATAAAGGCGGACGGGACGGAATAATATTATGATGAACATTTCGGAATTTGCAGAGATCGCGGGCGTGTCCAAATCGGCGGTCAGCCGGTATTTTAACGACGGTTACCTGAGCGAGGACAAGAGAAAAAAGATTGAAGAGGCCATAGAAAAGACGGGATATGCCCCCAATATTGCCGCCCGTGCGGTGCGCACCAGGGTGACAAAGCTGGTGGGAGTGATCCTGCCGAAGCTTTCCAGCGAAAGTTGCTCCCGGGTGGCGGAAGGCATTAGTGAAGTGCTGAACCGGGAAGGGTATAAGATCCTGATGATCAGCACGGCCAATGATGCTCATAAGGAGATTGAATCTTTGGAATTGCTCCGGCAGAACAGGGTGGACGGGATCATTTTGCTTGCCACGGTCTTTACGGATCTGCATAAATCTGTGTTGAGTAAAGTTCGTGTTCCTGTCGTCATTGTGGGACAGTACCTGAAAGGGTACAACTGTGTCTGTCACAATGACAGGGAGGCAGCCTATATGCTGACGAAGCGGATGCTGGAAAACGGTGCGAGACGCCCCGGTTTTATCGGTGTGCTGATGGAAGACCGGGCGGCCGGTGCGGCGCGCAGGGAAGGATTCGACAAGGCATTGCAGGAGTTTGGACTGGAGTGTGATCCGCAGTTTACGGAAACGTCCCAGTTCAACATGGATTCCGGCTATGACTGTATGAGAAGGATCCTGTCCCGGAAAAAGATCCCGGATGCCGTGTTCTGCGCCACGGATGATATTGCGGCGGGCGCCATGCTCTGCTGCAGAGAGAAAGGATTGCGCATTCCGGAGGATATCATGATCTGCGGAGTGGGGGATTCCAAAATTGCCAGGATCCTATACACACCGTTGACCACGGCCAGACTGCATTACAAGACAGCCGGGACGGAGGCAGCCAATATGGTATTGGCGGCTATCCAGAACGGTGACGCCATCCAGCGGGCATTGCAGTTGGACTATGATATTATTGAACGCGAATCTACGCAAAGGAACAAATAAAAATGTGAAACTGTGTGAAACCAACTGAAATCTAATTTTTAATTGGTACTAAAGCCCATAGATTTACAGATGCGCATGTGTTAGAATTTACACAAGATGTGAAAACGATACCACAATTGATGTGAAACAAGAAGCGTGAAACGAGGAGGGAATGCTTATGGATTACAGAAAATGCGCATTGGAAATTCTGACAGGAATCGGCGGCAAGGAAAATCTTGCCAGTGCAGCACATTGCGCAACCCGCCTTCGCCTTGTCATCGCGGACAACGGCAAGGTCAAGAAGTCTATGCTGGAAGGGATAGACGGGGTAAAGGGGGTGTTTGAGGCTGCAGGGCAGCTTCAGATCATTATCGGAACGGGCACCGTGAACAAGGTGTATGACGAGTTCATCGCCCTGGCGGGGGTGGAGGCAGCTTCCAAGGAGGATGTGAAAGCAGCGGCAGCGGCCCAGGCACCCTGGTACAAACGGGCGATCAAGACATTGGGCGATATCTTTGTGCCGATCATTCCGGCTATTGTGGCTACCGGTCTTTTGAACGGTCTGCTGGGAGGTCTTTCCAAGGCGTTTCCTGGAATGGCGGATTCTTATCTGTTTGGGCTCTTGGATATGTTTTCCAACACGGCTCTGGTATTCCTGCCGATCCTGATCGCGGTCAGCGCGGCAAAGATTTTCGGCGGCAATATTTTTCTCGGCGCGGTCATCGGTATGATCATGATCCATCCCAATCTGGTCAACGCCTGGTCGGCAGGCAGCGGCGCAGAAACGGATACGCTGTGGTCCTGGTTCGGGCTCTGGAACATTCAGAATACCGGCTATCAGGGACACGTGATCCCGGTGGTCATCGCAGTGCTTGTCATGTGTATGATAGAAAAGAAATTGCATAAGGTGGTACCAGAGACTTTTGATCTCTTTGTGACACCGTTAGTTTCGGTCCTGGTGACAGGGTTCCTTACTTTGACGCTCATCGGTCCCGTATTCTCCCAGCTGGAGACCTGGGTACTGAGTGGTGCGAAGGCGCTGATCGCAATTCCTTTCGGAATCGGCGCGTTTATCATGGGCGGTGTGTATGCACCTACCGTGGTGGCAGGTGTACATCATATGTACAATGCGATTGAATTGGCAATGTTGGCAGACAACGGAATGAACACCTGGATGCCGATCGCGACGGCAGCTAACGTGGCACAGGGCGCAGCGGCTTTGGCCGTGGCATTCAAGACCAGAAACAAAAAGCTCCGCTCCATGGCATTGCCCGCATCCCTTTCCGCGTTCATGGGTATTACGGAGCCTGCAATCTTCGGTGTGAATGTGCGGTATGGCAAACCTCTGGTAGCAGGTATGATCGGTGGTGCCTGCGGCGCTGCGGTAGCTTCTCTGATGAAGGTATATGCGACGGCAAACGGCGTGACCGGTATCTTCGGTTTCCTGATCACCACAGAGACTTTTGTGGGATATCTGCTCACCTTTGTGATTGCGACGGTTGTGGCTTTTGTGATTTCTTATTTGATCTACAGAGATGAAGAGACGGCAGCGGACAACGGAGCAGACAGTGACAGTGCAAACAAAGCAGCGACGGAGCAGTCTGCGGAAGCAGCGATCGATCTGAACAGAGCGTTTGATGACAATTGTGTTTATGCACCTTTAAAGGGTACTGCAGTGGCAATGGCAGATGTGCCGGATGAAACATTTGCAGCGGAAGTCCTTGGAATGGGCGCGGCAGTGGATCCTGCGGAGGGAAAAGTGGTTGCTCCTGCGGACGGCGAAGTGAGTACCCTGTTTGATACGCATCATGCCATCGGACTGACGCTGGATAACGGCATGGAATTGTTGATCCACATCGGCATCAATACCGTGGAATTGAACGGAGAAGGCTTCACCGCACATATTGCGGACGGCGAGCGGTTCAAGCGCGGACAGACACTGATCACCTTCGATAAGGCATTTATCGAAAGCAAGGGCTATAAGACGGTAACGCCGGTGATCATCACCAATCCGGACGATTATGCGGAAGTCAAGAAGGCTGCCAACGGAACCGTAGAGTTCCTGGATAAATTGATCGAGACGAAAAAAGGATGAAGCCTATGAAAAATGACTGGCGCCAGAAGCTGCATCTGGAACCGGGCAGCGGATGGCTGAATGATCCAAACGGTTTAAGCTACTTTAAAGGATATTATCATGTATATTTCCAATACTCGCCGGAGAGTGCCCTGGGCAAGGGTCCTAAGTGCTGGGGACACTGGCAGAGTAAGGATATGCTTTCCTGGGAGTTCACGGGGACGGTACTTTACCCGGACATTCCGGAGGACAGGAACGGCGTATACTCCGGCTGCGGTCTGGTGGAAGGAGATACCTTATATCTCTATTACACAGGCAATGTGAAGGAAAAAGGGGATTACGACTATATCACGGCAGGGCGCGGCGCCAATGTGATCCTGGTCACCACAAAGGATGGGCACCATATGAGTCCAAAGCAGGTGCTCCTGCGCAATTCCGACTATCCCGCGGATTGTTCCTGCCATGTGCGGGATCCCAAGGTGTGGAAGGAAGGCAGTGTTTATAAGATGGCGCTGGGCGCCAGAAAACTGGATGACACGGGCTGCGTATTGTTTTATACCTCGGAAAATCTTACCAGCTGGCGGTTTGAGCAGGAGGTCAGTGTGCCGGACTTCGGGTATATGTGGGAATGTCCCGATGTGTTATGGCTGAACGGCAGACATTACCTGAGTATTTCTCCTCAGGGAGTGAAGCATACGGAATACACACATCAGAATGTGTACAGTTCCGGCTACTTTGTGAATGACAAAGAATTTGAAGAGTGGGATCATGGGTTTGATTTCTATGCGCCCCAGTCTTTTGAAGCGCCGGATGGCCGGAGACTGTTGATCGGCTGGATGGGCATTGGGGATATTCCCTATACCAATCCCACGGCGCAGATGGGCTGGCAGCATTGCCTGACACTGCCCAGAGAGATTACCGTGGGGAAGGACGGCAGGCTGTTGCAGAAGCCGATCCGGGAGCTTCAAGCATTGCGGGAAAAGAAAAAAGAGTTTTCCCAGGGTGCGGTGATGCAGACGCAGCTGCCCTTTGAACTGATCGCGACAACGCCGGACAGGTTCACGATCCTGTTTGGAGAAATGTTGAAACTGCAGTATGCCGACGACGTGTTTTCCATGATCTTCCTGGATGAGAAGACCGGAAGAGGAAGAGACAGGCGCAATGTAAAGCTCACCCGGTGCGACGAGCTTCGTGTGATTGCGGATACTTCTTCGCTGGAGATCTATCTGAACGGCGGGGAGAAAGTGATGAGCAGCAGATTTTATCCGGCGGTCAGAGAAGTCAGTCTTTTTACGGAAAATTTGAGCGGTGTGCTATATGAATTAAAGGGATTGGAGGTGCGAAACCTTGGGTGACAGACTGGTTGCGATCGGCGAAGCGCTGATTGATTTTATACCGGATAAAAAAGGCTGTGAGTTCGACCAGGTCACGGGGTTTGCGCCCAAACTGGGCGGAGCACCGGCCAACGTCTGCGGAGCCTATGCGAAACTGGGCGGCAGGGCAAGGCTTTTGACGCAGCTGGGGGACGATCCTTTCGGGCATAAGATTGTGAAGGAACTTGCGGAGGACAATGTGGACACGAGTTGTATCTCCCTGACAGAACAGGCAAACACGGCGTTGGCTTTCGTGAGCCTGGGAAAGGACGGCAACAGAACCTTTTCCTTTTACCGCAAGCCATCGGCGGATATGCTCTATACGGCAGAACAGATTCGGGAGGAATATTTTGAGGAGGCATACGTTCTGCATTTTTGCAGTGTCTCACTGGGAGATTTCCCCATGCGGGAGGCGCACAGAGAGGCCATTCGGGTCGCACGTGAGAAAGGGAGCCTGATCAGTTTTGATCCGAATCTGCGTTTCCAGCTCTGGGAGAGTAGGGAGGCGTTGAAGCAGACCGTTTGGGAATTCATTCCCAAGGCAGATATCCTGAAACTTTCGGATGAAGAACTGGAATTTCTCACCGATGAAACGGATATCCGAAAGGCATTGCCCCGGCTGTTTACGGGAGAGGTGAAGCTGGTGGTCTATACCTGCGGAGGTGGCGGAGCGTATGCTTACACCCGGGAGGCATGGGCTTTTGCGGAAGCACGTAAGGTGAACGCTTTGGATACCACCGGTGCCGGAGACGGATTTATCGGATCGTTTCTCTGGAAGCTGCACCAATTGGGTGCAACCGGGGAAAATCTGCAGGATCTGGCACAGGAGATCCTGGCGGAGAGCCTGGATTTTTCCAACGAATTCTGTGGCAGGAGCGTAACGCTGTACGGTGCCATCGCTTCCTATCCGGACATGAAGGATTATAAAAAAATTTTTTAAAATAAGGAGGGATTTTTTATGAAAACATTTTCTTACACCATTCAGGATGCAGTAGGGATCCACGCAAGACCGGCAGGACTTTTGGCAAAGCTGGCTAAGACCTTCACCAGTACAGTTACGCTGGAGAAGGATGGCAAAAGCGTGAATGTAACGAAACTGATGATGCTCATGGGCATGGGGATCAAGTGCGGTGACACTGTGAACTTCACCGTGGAAGGGGAAGACGAAGAAGCAGCTGCGAAGGCAATCGAGGATTTCATGAAAGAGAATCTGTAGAGCCGTGAGCGCACGTGGATCGGAGCGAATCAGACGAAAAACGGGGGTAACAGCATGACGAAATTCAAGGGTAAGGGAGTTTACGGAGCCATTGCCATCGGCAATGCGGCATTGTTCAAAAGACAGGATGAGCAGGTCCGCAGAACGCATGTGGATGATATCAAAGCGGAGTTTGCGCGGTTTGAAGAGGCAAAGGAACTTGCCACGGAACAGTTGTCGGAGATTTATGAAAAAGCACTGAAGGAAGTGGGCGAGACCCATGCCCAGATTTTTGAAGTGCATATGATGATGCTGGAGGATGATGACTACAATGAGTCTATCACCAACATTATCAAGACGCAGTCCGTCAATGCAGAGTATGCGGTTGCCACGACTGCGGACAATTTTGCGGATATGTTTGCGTCCATGGAGGACGCCTATATGCAGGCGAGAGCGGCGGATGTGAAGGATATCTCCAACCGTCTGATCAACTGTCTGACCAAAGGGGAGAGCGCCGGGCAGCAGGTGTCGCAGAAGATGATCATCTGTGCGGATGATCTGGCACCCAGCGAGACGGTTTCCCTGGATAAGGAAAGTGTACTGGCTTTTGTGACGGCTTACGGTTCCTCCAATTCCCACACAGCGATCCTGGCGAGAAATAGGAACATTCCTGCGGTGATCGGTGTGGGAGAGGATTTCCTGAAAGCGGTGGAAGACGGCAAGCGGATCATCGTGGACGGCTATACGGGGGAGATTGTGTTAGAACCGGATGAAGAGACGGAACGCGCTATGCTGAAAAAGCAGGAGGAAGACCTGCATAAAAAATCTCTGCTGCAGGAGTTAAAAGGAAAAGAGAATGTGACCCTTGACGGAACCAAGGTCAATATCTACGCCAACATCGGCGGTGTGGACGGCGTGGGTGCAGTGCTTGCCAATGACGCAGGAGGTATCGGTCTGTTCCGCAGTGAATTCCTGTATCTGGAGAGCCCGGATTATCCTACGGAGGAGCAGCAGTTTACAGCTTACCGCAAAGTGCTGGAGAGCATGATGGGCAAAAAGGTCATTATCCGTACGCTTGATATCGGTGCAGACAAACAGATCGATTATTTCAACCTGGATAAAGAGGAAAATCCGGCGCTGGGTTTCCGGGCAATCCGTATCTGCCTGACCAGACCGGAGATCTTCAAGACCCAGCTCCGTGCGCTCTATCGTGCTTCCGCATTCGGTAATCTGGGCATCATGTTCCCTATGATCACCAGTGTGTCCGAGGTGGAGAAGATCCTGGCTGTCTGCGAAGAGGTGAAGGCGGAACTGAAGGGGGCCGGTGTGCCCTACGATGAGAATACGGAAGTAGGTATCATGATTGAGACCCCAGCAGCTGCTGTGATCAGCGACAGGCTGGCACCGCTTGTAAACTTCTTCAGCGTGGGCACCAACGATCTGACCCAGTACACGCTGGCAATTGACAGGCAGAACGCAAAGCTGGAGCCCTTCTGCGACACCCACCATGAGGCGATCCTGCGGCTGATCGAGATGTCTGCAAAGAACGCCCATGCCCATGGCGCCTGGATCGGCATCTGCGGCGAACTGGCGGCGGACACCACCCTCACGGAAGCGTTCCTGCGGATGGGCATCGACGAACTGTCTGTGTCGGCACCCTATGTGCTGCCATTGCGGGACACGGTAAGAAAGCTGGACCTGAGTAAGTAGATAAACCCGAACCATAATCAATGGACTGAGCCATATAAAAACCGGCTGCTGCGCAATCGATACGTGGCAGCCGGTTTTTTGACCAGATTTTTTTAATATGAAAGTCCGCCGAAAAAATGTAAAATCAATTGAAAAGTGCTCCGAAAAAATGTAAAATTAAAAAAAGGAATAAAAATCTTATAAACAAAATCTCATAATGGAGGCGTAAATAAAATGGAGCGGGAATTGCTTGGCGAATTGAAAAAATGGAAGAACAGAAAACGCCGCAAACCCTTGATCATTAAAGGCGCAAGGCAGGTCGGCAAAACGTGGATCATGAAGGAATTCGGCAGGCTTTTTTTTGAAAATGTGGCGTATGTCAATTGTGACAATAATGAAAATGTCAGAAATGTCTTTGAAATGGATTATCAGATATCAAGGATTATTTCCGCATTGCAGGTTGAAACCCATCAGCGGATTGAGCCGGATAAGACCCTGATCATTTTTGATGAGATACAGGAAACACCAAAAGCACTATCCTGCCTGAAATATTTTTGTGAAGAAGCGCCGGAATATGCCATTGTAGCAGCGGGTTCGTTGCTTGGGATCGCGCTCCATGCGGGTACATCCTTCCCGGTGGGAAAAGTAGATTTTATGGAACTGCATCCCATGAGTTTTACTGAATTTCTAAGGGCTGTGGGGGAATCCGGACTGGCAGAGCTTTTACAGGGCAAGGACTATGAACTGGTCAATGGATTTGCGTCTAAATTTACTGACCTTTTGCGGACATACTATTATGTGGGCGGGATGCCGGAAGTAGTGGGAGAATATGTAGAAAGCAGGGATTTCTTTGAAGTGCGCAGGCTGCAGCGGCAGATTTTAGATTATTACATGGAGGATTTTTCCAAGCATGCACCGGCGAAGGAGGTACCCCGCATTCATATGGTGTGGAACTCTATTCCGGCACAGCTTGCCAAAGAGAACCGCAAATTTTTGTATGGTTCGCTGCGGCAGGGTGCCCGCGCGAAAGAATTTGAGATCGCCATACAATGGCTGGAAGACTGTGGGTTGATTCATCGTTCCTATCGGGTAAAGAAACCGGGGATTCCGTTGACTGCCTATATGGATATGACTGCATTCAAAATGTATATGTTGGATGTGGGATTGTTGACGGCCAAGAGTGAGTTGGAACCGGAGATCTTACTGCAGGGGAACAAACTGTTTACAGAGTTCAAGGGGGCTTTAACAGAGCAGTTTGTAGCTCAGGAGCTTTGCGCCTTGGATAGAAGTCTGTATTATTTTGCAAGGGAGAAGTCAGATGGTGAGATTGACTTTTTGCTCCAAAAGGGTATGGAGGTCATACCGTTGGAGGTAAAAGCGGAGGAGAATCTGCAGGCAAAAAGTCTGAAGGCGTATTGTGCGGAGTATCAGCCGCAGACGGCGATCAGGACATCCCTTTCAGGGTATAGGGAGCAGGACTGGATGAAGAATGTGCCGCTGTATCTGCTGCGGGAGATCCTGTAGCACAGATTTCCTATGATTCAATTCAACAATTCATCATAGCTTTTATTGTATCTTTACATAAATTACTGCCTGGAGGAAAAAATATGGCTGGATACATCGTGAAAATAACCTTGGAGAACACACATCCGCCGGTCTGGAGAAGAGTGATCGTGCCTGAGGATCTTACGTTTGCATCTTTGCATGAGGTTATTCAGAGGGCTTTTGGATGGGAGGACGACCATCTGCATGATTTCCGTACAAATGATAACAGTGTCTGCATTGCTCCGGAAGAAGACGGGTATGCGGATTTTCAGTTTGATGAGCAAAAGACGCGGGTGAATGAGTTTCTGGAAAATTTCAAATGGCTTCGTTATACATATGACTTTGGCGATGATTGGCGGCATAAGATCGTTTTAGAGAAAAAGGATGAGGGATACAGTAAACCCTATGCGCAGATCATAAAGTATAAGGGCAATAACTTCATTGAAGATTTTGATTGGGATGAGGAAGAAGCCGCGCAATGTGAGGGAGAGTATGGCAGGCAGCCTTTTGAAATGGAAGAAGTAAATAGAATGCTTGAAAAAATGGCCTGTAGATTCAGCCAGGAGGCTCCGGTGGAGCAATTTGGCAATGATATGGCAATAGAAGATGTTGCGGGCTGGAAAGATATGCTCCGGAAAACCGAACCGTATTTTCAGGAAATGATGCGTTTGATAGATTTGAAGCAGAAGATGGGACAGATCAAGCATGATCAAGGCCTTGCGGACGAGGAATATGCGCGGATATCGGAAATGTCCGAGAAGATTGAGCGGATCAGACGGTACTTTGACGAAAGAGACGATATGGCACTATCCTGGAATCTTGCTGCCCAATCTTCCCATGTTCTCCGGAATCTTAGTAAACTGAATAGGAAAGAGACATCTGACTATTGCCGGTACTGGTGCGTATCCGTAGATCCGAAAGCAAAGAAAGAGACTATGGCGGAGGCATTTTGGGAAGCGTTGCTGAAACAGCCGGAGAATCTTTGCTATGTTTTCACAGTGAATGATCTGAAAGAACTGATGAATTTATATGTATCCCGTAAACTCTCACAGCCTCGCTCGAAGACACAGGTGGATCTGTGGGTCAAGGCAATCACTCTGGGATTAGTTGACGCGGAATTCAAGGAAGATTCCACGGGAAGACGAATTGAACTCGTGTTGAGCGACGAAGCGGTCGAACTGTTTTCCAATCTGAAGAAAACAGCGTGGAAGAAGACAGTCGAGCAGATTGAATCTGCGGCGGATAAGGTGCAAATGCTGCTTGGTGTATATGGGTGCGTCAGATTTGATTTTTTGAAAGACAGGCTTTCGGAATGGTGGCAGATTGATTTTAAGGAGATTGATTTTGAAAAGTTGGTATATTGTCATTTCAATTTTCTGTGCGTTGCCCGCACTTTTACCAGCGGAATAGGCGGCGTGCGCTATTTGGCCGACAGAGCATTGGATATTGAAAACATCATGACATCTTATTACGCATACGCCTCGGATGTGGAAGAATATCCATTTACGCCGGCAGATGTGAAAAAGATGCAGCAAGGATATAATCTGTTGTATCCTGAATGGGATGAACTTGAAATGTGGCTGGATCATATTGCCGGGATTCACGATAAAAAGGCCAGAGATCAGATAACCAGGGAAGTCATGAGGGAGGTATTAAGCGGTCTGACTGCCACGGAAATTATTTTCAGTCTGGAGGATTTTGCCGCGCATAGCAAAATCTGTGCCGGATATTTCCTGTGGGATGCTATAATGACCTGTTGCCTGCGGACAGGCCTCCCCATGTTGAATGGATATTCCAGGATAAAACTGGCAGAGAAGAAAAAATTATCGGCGTATTCCTATCACCTGTTGGATACAGCTGAATTGAGTGCTAAGGTAAAATACGATACGCCAATCTATAAAATGCCGCTTGAGATACAGAAAGGACTGTATGAAGCGCTTGAAATCGAGAAAACAGACAGCGCGATCAGAGAAATGGAACGGATCCTGCAGGAAGTTTTGCCCAAGAATTACCAGATCCGCTTTATGATCATTTCGACTTATCTGGAAAGAGGAGAACCGGAGAAAGCAGAGCCTTTGATTCGGGCACTTCACCGGGAGATTGGCAATACAGATTCTTATCTGAATATGCTGCAGAGCCAGATTACGGCAATAAAATCATCTTATGAGGAACATTGGATCGATGCAGCATGGGATGGGGATGCATGGTACGAAGAGGACATGCCGCAAACACCATATCGCAGAACAGAGAAAAAGATAGGTAGAAATGATCCATGTCCCTGCGGAAGCGGCAAAAAGTATAAAAAATGTTGTGGAAGAAAAGGCTAAAGTGCACCGAAATGTAAAATTGCCAAAATGTATGCGGACAACCTATGGGTGGGACAGAAATATGAACATCTGAAATGGACGGATCTGTTTGAGATACATGTGATTGAATTACAGAAGCAATTAATCGGAGGATCGGGAAAAATAGTAGTTGACAAGTTGGTTTATCTAGAGTAAACTTATCACAGAAGGTTTACTTTAGATAAACCAATTTCTTTTTCTAAATTTTTGTCCGGACAAATATACAACGTGTTAGTGCACATAACACGTTATCACATTTTACATAGCAGGAGGTGCATCATGTCAAACATAGAATTGGGAGAAGTACAATTGCAGTTTGCAGAGATCGTATGGCGTGAGGAGCCGGTGGGTTCCGGGGAGCTGGTAAAGATCTGCGAGAAGGAGCTGAGCTGGAAGAAGCCCACCACTTACACGGTTCTGCGTAAACTTTGTGAAAAAGGGTTATTGCAGAATCAGAATGGGACAGTCACATCCATTCTGTCCAGAGAGGACTATTATTCTGCGAAAAGCGAGCAGTTTGTGGAGGATACTTTTGCGGGATCGCTTCCGGCTTTTATCGCCGCGTTCACTGCCAGAAAGAAGCTGTCCCGCCAGGAGATGGACGAGATTCAGGGCATGATTGACGCATTCAGGAAGGAGCAGTGATACAATGATGCATGTAGCAATGAATGCAGAAATAAACAGGTTGTTTTTGCTGATCGTAAATAACGCTTTGACAGCCGGGTGGGTGATCCTGGCGGTGATCGCTCTGCGGATCATACTCAAAAAAGCGCCGCGTTTCATCATCTGCCTGTTCTGGGGAATGGTGGCGTTCCGACTGCTGTTTCCTTTCTCCGTGGAGAGTGTACTCAGTCTGATCCCCAGCAGCCAGCCGATTCCGACGAATATTGCATATGCGGCGCAGCCCTCTGTGGATACCGGTCTGGCGATCGTGGACAGGCAGGTGAATCCGGTCATAATAAACCAGCTGGCACCGATCCATGAGGCGGGTGTGAGCCCACTGCAGATCATGATCACATTTTGTTCGGCGGTATGGCTTGTAGGCGTGGCGGGCATGCTTTTGTATGCGATTGTCAGTTATGTGATACTGCGAAAAAAGGTTCGTTTCAAAGCCATTGATACGCCGCTTATCTTAGGGATTTTCAGACCGCAGATCTATCTGCCGGACGGTCTGCCTTTGGAGGAAACGGAATATGTTCTGGCACATGAGCAAAACCATATCCGCCGGGGCGATCATATTTGGAAACCACTGGGCTTCCTGATCCTGTCTGTCTATTGGTTCCAGCCGCTTGTATGGATCGCTTACGCGCTGTTTTCAAAAGATATAGAGTACGCCTGCGATGAAAAGACCACAAAGGACAGGGACAAAACCTGGCGGGCGGATTATTGTCAGGCGCTCTTGAATTGCAGTGCCAAGCAAAAGAATATCACTGCCTGTCCGGTGGCGTTCGGTGAGGTGGCAGTAAAGGGCAGGGTAAAATCTGTGCTGAGCTACAAAAAGCCTGCATTTTGGATCCTATGCGCGGCTGTCGCAGCCTGCATTGTATTGGTGGTCTGTTTCCTGACAAATCCACCTAAGACCTATGCGGTTAAAGTGATCGTGCCCGCAAACTGCGTAGGGAAATTTGCCTATTCTGACGAAGAAGTGTGTGCCAAGTGGAGCGGTAAGATCACTTTGACCGCAGGGGAAAACCTGCCGGATACGGAGGTCATGCTGGTGGCCACAGAGGGCACAGGGGAGATGAAGACCATTGCCCCCTTTTATATGACGCCCGGAATGCCTGTACAGGTCACATTGGAAAAGGATACCTGGTACAGACTTTGCGTGAATGTGCAGAATGAGACCGATGAACCGCAGAATGTTTATGTCAATGTAAAAGGTGTGGATCTGCGGATTGCAGACTATCAGTCCGATGCGGATGCGAGACTGCCCTACAGGATCACGGGATCTTTCTATGGACGGGAAGCGGACATCATCATTGCAAGGCGTGACGCGGAATATGAGAAGAAATTGCAGGCTGCACTGGAGGAGCAGGCAAAACTAAAACAGATGCAGGAAGAATTGGAAGAACAAAAACAGATGCAGGAAACGGAGTCTTACCCGATCGGCATTTCCTTACCCCAGGGTTATTCCATTGGCGCATACAAGGAGGCGCTGGGGCTGGCTGGTGGTACTTTGATCGAGCCGGTTTCCTATCACTGTTATGAGAAAAGTCCTGCGTATGAAATGGAGGACTGGTATTACTCCGGTTTCCTGTGCAAGTTTCCGGCTCAGGTGCTGGATATTAAATTCAGTGACGGAAAGCCGGAGCCTGATCTGGCAGGGCTTACATCGGGAATCGGAATCCCATTGCAAAATCATACTGTGCGGGAGAATGGAATGGTAGTCGGAGAACAGTATGAAAGTGACGGATGGTGGTATCTCTGCATAAAAGAATCCCACGACCTGTTTACCGGTGCATTGCTGGATTCCTCTATGCAATACAGAGATATGCTGCAGGATGTCGATTTGAGCCAATATGACAGTACAGCAACCTATTACTACTATTATTTTGTGAAAGAAGGGGAGCCGTTTTACTATTACCTGTCCCTTTCCGCAAAGGAATTTGATCACGGACAGGCAAACCGGATCGCGGCTACGGTGAAGCTGCCGACGGAACAATAGTGGGGTAAAATTCTCTCTTGGAGGATAAAGGCGTATGCAAAATCACAGGAAGGTGTTCTGGGGAATCCTCGGTGTGGGTGTTCTCGTATGTCTCGCGGCATGGGTCGGTTTGTTGTCCCGCTCCCGGCAGGAGTACAGGGTCAGAGTGATCCTTCCGGCGCAGTGTGTGGGAAAATATTCCTATGCCGACGAGATGATCACTTCAAAAGGTGGCAAGATCCGGCTGATAGCAGGAGAGGGATTGACTGCGGCGAAAGTCATCCTGATCCCGCTAGAGAGTAACGGAAGTATGCAGATGATCGGTCCGGTATCCCTGAAAGCAGGGGAGGAGTTGAAGCTGGGAGTTGAGAGAAATACATCCTATGTGCTCTGTGCAAATATCGATAATCCTTCCGACCAGGTTCGGGCTGTTTATGTAAAAATAAAAGGTGCCGGTGTACATACCATGACAAACGATGCTGACCGGATCCTGCCGCTTGGGATGAAGGCCGGTAATGGGGAGGAACTTGTGATCGGGAGGAGAAATATGCGTTATGAGAATTGGCACTCTCTGTGGGAGAGTCAATCCAATGAACAGTTCCTCCGATATCTGGCAAACAGACCGGTGTTGCAGACAAAGGATGGTATGCGCATTTCCCTTCCGGACGGTTATGCATTGGGCACGTATGATGAGAAGTCAGGACTTGTGGGAGGAACAGCGATTCAGCCGGCTTCGACAGGAAGCCTGGGAAGATTTGATGCCGCAATGGCGGATATCCGGTTTGACAGCGGCATCCCGGAATTGAATGCGGACGGAATTCCTGTCTGGAATGGCGGCGTGCGGCAGGAGGGAGTGGTAGTCGGACTGCGTCAGAACAAAGAGGATTGGCCGTATATCCGGGTTCGGGAGACGAAAACATCCGACGGCGGCGATAACGAGGGAGACTATTATTACTATTACTACGTGAAGGAGGGGGAGGCATTCTATTACTATCTGGCTCTTTCAACAAAGGAATTTACCATGGATCAGGCGGATCGGATCGCTTGTACGGTAAAAATACAAAAGACAAAATAGAAGATGACAGAGGCATATCAATCCGAGATGATATGCCTCTGTCTGACTTATGCCTCTGTCTGACTTAAAAATACCCGTTAAAGAAGTTCCCCAAAGCGGCATACCCGCCATAGCCGAAGTAGCCGTTTGAACCGTAGATGCTTGTCGTCATAGACGCCAGGGAACTGGTGGCGGCTCTCCCGATCCGCCCTGCTGCGTAGGAAACATTATCCGCGAAGCTGCCCGTACCTTGGAACAGTGATTTCACGGTGTCCATGTCGGCACCTTTGAAGGTCTTTTCGTCCAGAGACAGTCTGCCGTCTTTCCCGGTGGTGATCCCCACTTTCGCAAGACTCCTGCTCAGAACCTGGGTGGTCCGGGACATGGTGGCTGCGGCACCGGAGACATTGCGGTCTGTGGAAGCGGAGGCGTTTTTCAAAGTGTCATTGTAGCTGTCCACAAAGCGGTTTACCGCGCTGTAGATCGCGTCTTTGTCGTAATCCGTAACGGTGCTGCCGTCGGCCTGCCGGATCGTTTTTTTCTCAAAAAGATCATTTTTCCCGCTGAGATTCAGCTTGTCCACGGCCCGTGTCAGGTCTTCGGCATCCCCTTTGATCGTTGTCAGACTGCTTGACATGGATTGCAGTTTGTTCCGCGCGGTATTTTGAGATCCGGAAATCCTGGAGTTGGAAATCCGTGACGCGGTATTGCTCTGTCCGTACCGTGCTTTTAACAGCTGTGCGTAAGAACTGCGCGAGGCCCGCGAGGAACCGTAGATCGAGCTGATCCCGGAATTGCCAAAGGACGGGAAATTAAAGTTGTAAAATCCTGAAATACGTGACATGTGCACACTCTCCTTTCTGTGTTTGATTTCACTTATCATATCGCCACAATCCCTTAAAATTCAAGGCTTTGTGGCAACGGTTCGTTCCCGTTTGATGGCATTTGCGGAAGTGGTTTCCGTTGGTTCCATTTTGGGCGCAGTTTGTTCCAAGGAGCAGATCGCACGGTCAAGGTTGTGCAAAATTTGACGATATATGATATAGTAAGAAATAACTGGACGAGGGGCGCAAGATATGCACATAATGGTTTGCGATGATGAAGCGGCAATCCGCACACAGATAAGGGAACTGATCCTTCGGGAGGATGCGGGAGCAATTATCCATGAGGTGGTTTCCGGCAAAGAATTGCTGCAGAGTACGCAGATGGATATCTGTTTTTTGGATATTCAGATGGGGGGAATGAACGGTCTGGACACGGCAAAGCGGCTGCGTCAGGCAGGGTGGACGATCCCGCTCATTTTTATTACAGGGATCAAAGACTATGTATTCGATGCATTTGAGGTGGAGGCGCTGGGATATCTCTTAAAGCCCATTGATGAGGAGAAATTCCTGCAGGTGTATCGGCGGGCAGTGGAAAAAGCAGAGCACGATATCACGGAGGAGCCGATCCTGTTTTCTACACAGAAGATGACGTATTCTCTCAAGCCGGGACAGATCTGTTATGCGGAGAATGACCGTAAAAAGATCAATCTGCACACCACGGAAGGCGTGATTGTCTTATATGCGTCCATGCAGGAGATGGAGAAAAAACTGGGAGAAGGATTCTTTCGCTGTCACAGGGGATTTCTGGTCAATATGGCGCATATTGCGGGATACAATGGGGACAGTATCCGTGTAGATAACGGGGATACGGTTTATCTGGCCAGAGACAGATATCATGTGTTTACCAAAGTGTACGCCGAGTATCTGGGGAGAAAACTGTGAGGGAAATTCTGTTTGAGTGTATTGCATTTGGAGTATATGTCACACTGGGATTCGTGCTTTCATGGTATTGCGGCAGATTTGCCAAAGCGAGATTTGAAGCGTACTGCGGCGGCAAATACTATATTGTCCCTGCCTGGGTTCTCCTGCGGGAATTGATGAGCAGTCTGTGGAACACGGAGTATCAGCCGGTCATGACGATCATAAAGCAGTTGTGCCTGGCAGTTATTTTATATCTGCTGATCCGGTGCTTTTATCAAACCTATTGGCAGATGCGGTTGTACTTATGTGCCACATATATAGCCATCAGTGATGTGAGCCTGTTTTTGGTAATGGAGTTTACGCCGCTCCAGGGTTATGTCTTTCAGTATTGTATCGATATGTTTGATGCGGGAAGGTTGAGCTATGAAGCTGCCATGGCGTTTATTGATGGAGCGGCGGTTGCGATGCAGTTAGTCACCAATGTGATCCAGGTGGCGCTGTTTGGTATACTGATCCGGATCGTGGCGGATCAGTTTCAGGATAAGCGGGTCAGACTGGATACCCGGGATGTGCTGTATCTGCTTTCACCGGCGTTTATGGGCTGGGTGTTGGGACTGCTGCTCCGCAGTATCCTCTATACGTTAGAGGACGGTGTGCCCAGGCTGCTGTATGACCGATATCCGGTACTGCATCTGTTTATACCGTTGATGTGGATCACAATCCTGGGAGGGATGGTCCTGACGATTTTGTTCTACCGGGACATGACGGCGCATAAGGAACAGGAATTCGGGATGCGGATGCTGAAGCAGCAGGTGGAAGGACTGCAGTCCCAGTTGCGGGAAGTGGAACGGGTGAATGAAGCCGGGCGTGCCTTGCGGCATGACATGAAGAATCTGCTGTCTGTTGTCTGTAATCTCAGCACAGATGGGGAAAACGGGCTGCTTGGTCAATATCTTGCGGATGTGGAACACAGTATCCGGGAAGCAGATTTTAAGTTCCGGACGGGGGACGGCGCGGTAGACAGCCTGATCAACATGAAGTATTATGCGGCTGTAGAACGGATCCCCGGAATTCTGTTTGATGCGGACGCATTTCTGATTCCGAAGGAGAAGAAGATTCGAAGCTTTGACTTATGCCTGATCTTGGGAAATGCGTTAGACAACGCAATCGAAGCCTGTGAAAGACTCTGCCCAAAGCAGGGGGGCAAATACTTTATCACAGTATCTACAAAGATGAAAAAGAATACTTTACTGATTGAGGTGAGAAATACTTTTAACGGTGAACTGTGCATGGAATCCGGGGAAAAGTATCCTGACAGTCTGAAGGGAGACAAGACAACGCATGGGATCGGCATGCACAATATGAAAAGGGTGGCGGAGAAGTATTTCGGAGACGTCACGTTTGGCTGTGCAGAAGGCATTTTTACACTGTGGATCACGCTGCAGGATCAGGAGCCTTATACAGGGGATATTATTTCATAAAAGGGGTTCAGAAAGGTCCTGTTGTTGCCGATAACTATGATAAGGTTATTTGTCTTATAAACGGATTTATAAGCATGTAATGCCATGGAGGGTATGCAATGAATATTTCGATGAACAATTCTTTGAATGGTTCCAATTCCTATCTGTATGCATCTAAACGGTCTCTCGGAATGCAGACCGCTGGCAATCCATGGAATGATCAGCAAAGCGGCAATGCCGTAAGGGAAAGAGCATTGGAAAAATCTCTGGAAGTAAAAAAAATGGTCAGGAGCTTAAACCAGACCAAGACAGAAAATGAAAACCCGTACGCTGTAAATTCCAAGGATAAAATAAAAGATCTGATGGGAACGACAGGTTCGTCCAAGAGTGACAAGGACAAGAAAGCAAAAAAACATACGAACTATAACTATAAAGAAGTGGCCAATAAGATCCTGCGGGCGAAGACTTCTGTCAGTGCCGGACAGGCAGTGCTTTCAGCGAAACGCAAGGTGCTTGAGGTGCGGCGAAAGATGGCAGGCAGCGACGGAGATGCGGATGAGCTGCAGGCTGCACTGACTCATGCAAAGCGTATGGAGATGGCGGCGAGAAAGAAGAAGCACCACCTGGAATTGGAAGAACTGGTGGTGACGACCCAACAGAGGGACGAAAAACTCGACAAGATGGAGGAAGCCGCATCCGATATCAACAGTTCCATGGTGCAGGCTTCGGAAGAGCAGGTGACCGAGAGGGAGGACGCCATCTTTGAGGAGCGCGAGGAAATGCTTTCTGAAATCACGGAGGGCATGGAAGACAGCGGTGCAGAAATTTCGGATGATAGAATGGCGGAGCTAAATGAGATGATCGCCGAGTTCGGGGAAGAGGAATTAAAGCAGCTCGAAGAAGAAATGGAGATGCTGGAGAACATGGAAGTCATTGATCCTCACATGAGCAAGGAGGATCTGGAGGACTTGAAGCGGAAGCACAGAAGCGCCGAGAACAAAGCGATCATGAAGGCAAACATGGACTATCTGAAGACGATGATCAAGCATAGCCTGCAGGTCGGCGGAGCCGGAGCATCCGGTGGAGCCGGATCCGGCAACAGTGTAGCAGGGGGTGGGATTCCTGCGATTTCTGCCGGAGTGGATGTGGCGGTTTCCGGGGTAGACTGTTCTGCGGCGGCGTCCGTGCCGTCCATCGATGTGCAGCTCTGAAAATTTGTGTGTTGTGCTCATATTGACATAGGAGGAATGGAAGCTGTCTGTACAGTACCATTCCTCTTTTTATGCCGGTCATGGTTCTAAATCTTTTATAAACAATGGCAAATTGGGTTGCTTTTCTGAAAAACCATGATTAAAATGGGAGAAAGAAACGGGAGCGGAAGGAATTACGAATATGGATGGGAAAGATTTCGGCATTTATGGCGCTCAGACCCCGGTTCTGCCGCAGGTGATGGAGCTGTTTGCGGAGCAGATAGAGGCGTTTCACAGGGAGACGTTTGAGCGGACAGGATCCCATGTGTATGAACATTTAAATTTCAGGATCAAAGATGAGGAGAGCATGCGGGAGAAGTGCAGACGGCAGGATCTGGCAGAATGTCCGGAGAATGCGCTCCGCACGATCCACGATGCCATTGGTTTTCGGATCGTATGCCTCTTTCGCGAGGATGTGGATCGTTGTGTGGAATTTTTGCGAAATCTGCCGGGTTGTCAGGTGGAAACGGAAAAAGACTATATCCGCCAGGCAAAACCGAACGGCTACCGCAGCTACCACATGATCCTTTTATTTACAGCGCCCTTTGAGGATGTGGACGGAGCAAATCCGGGGAAATTCTATATTGAGATCCAGCTGCGCACGATCGCCATGGATGCATGGGCTGCACTGGAGCATGAGATCAAATATAAGCATGATATCAGGAATCCGGAGCTGATTGGCAGAGAGCTGAAACGCTGCGCGGAGGAACTGGCGGCATGTGACGTGTCCATGCAGACGCTGCGCAATCTGGTAAACAAAGACATATAAACAGAGAACAGGAAAGAGCGGGAATTGGCCATATGAAAATATTACTTGCTGAGGATGAAAATGATCTGCGGGATGTGCTGACCGAATATCTGCAGGAGTTTGAGCATGATGTGTACGCGTTTGAAAACGGTCTGCTGGCACTGGAGGAGAGCAGACGGAATGCCTTTGACGTCATTGTGTTGGATATCATGATGCCTGTGATGGACGGGCTGACGGCACTGGCACAGATGCGTGAGGAGGGAAATGTGACGCCGGTGTTGATGCTGACCGCCAAGAGCGAGGTGGACGATAAGATCGCAGGGTTGAATGCCGGCGCGGACGATTATCTGGCAAAGCCTTTTGTGATGAAGGAACTCCTGGCCAGGATCAATGCGCTGACCAGAAGGCGAAATGTATTTGAGACAAAGATCCTGACGATCAAAAATCTGCAGTTAAATACGGAGTCCGGCACCATCAGCGCAGTGAATTCCATCAGTCTGTCCAATCAGGAGACCAAATTGATGGAGCTGTTGATCCACAACAGGGAAAAGCAGTATGCCATGGAGGAACTGCAGAACCGCATCTGGCCGGAGGAGGCGGAGGGCGGAACGGAGTTGGTGAAGACCTACCTTTTGTTTTTGACGGATAAGCTGGCGGCGATCGGAGCAAATGTAAAGATACAGACAGATGAGCAGGAAAGGGTTTGGCTGGCATGATCAAGAAACTGAGAAGAAACTTTATTGCACTGGCCATGGGGACTTTGATCATGGCCATGGGCATGGTCCTGGGCATTGTGGCACTGCTTGCCATGCATCAGGTGACGGGACAATATGAGATCCTGTTGGACTGGATGCTCGCATATGACGGAAAACTTCCTGACGGGATGGAGGAGATTGATGAAGAGACCAGACAGGATCTGGCAGCCATTCCGGAGATTATCTATGAGACACGGTATTTCAGCGTAGAACTGGATGCGGACAGGGAGATCACAGATATGCACCTTTCTTTCATTCACAGTGTGAATGCCGACACGGTTCGGAAGCTGACAAAGACTGCGCTGAAATATAAGAGACGTCATGGCTGGATATGGAATCAGGGAAGTCAGTACCTGTTTAAGTGGAAAGTGAACGAGGATGGCGGTATTTTGCTGGTGTTTATCGATGCGACCAGCAGAGCATGGATCCTCACTACTGTGACACAGTATATGGTGCTGATGGCAACCATAGTAGTGGTGGTCTACTTTTTCCTGTATAGCTGGTATTCCCGGAGAATTGTACAGCCTTATATCGAAACCCAGGAACAGCAGAAGCGCTTTATTACCAATGCCAGCCATGAGCTGAAGACGCCGCTGGCGGTGATCTCGGCGAACACGGAGATGCTGGAGGCCAAAAGCGGTGAAAATAAATGGACCCAGTCTACCATGCGTCAGATTGAGCGGATGACGGGACTGATCCAGGAACTGGTGACATTATCACGGTTGGATGAGAAAAAGAAAACGGAATTTGTTAAGGTTGACTGGTCGCAGATCTGCGCACAGGAGGCGGAAGCTTTCGCGGAGGTGGCGCGCAACGCCGGGCTTGAGTTTACGCAGGAGATTACAAAGCCTGTTTATGTGAAGGGCGAGGAGAAAGCGCTTCGGGAATTGGTGACTATATTTTTGGATAATGCGGTGAAATATTGTGATACGGACGGAATCATATCTGTGCACTTTACAGCAGAGAAGCATATGGCCGTTTTCAGGATTTGCAATAGCTATGCAAATGGCAGAAATGTGGATTACGACCGTTTCTTTGAACGTTTTTACCGGGCAGATGAGTCCCACAACAGTAAGAAATCCGGATACGGAATTGGTCTTTCCATTGCGAAACAGATTGTGGAAATTCTGGGGGGGACGCTTAAAGCGGAATGGAAGGATAATACCATTCAATTTGTGATCACACTGAAGACAGTGTAAACTATGAAAAGAGGATATATAGTGAGGCGGCCGCAGAGCATCATGCGGTCGCCCTCGTCGTTACAGATTATTGATAAATCATTGTACCGAAAGCAAAACGAATATCGGGAAGAGAGACAAGGGTGTGTTTTCCGTCATTTTCGCTTCGGCTGCCAATCCAGACACGGACAACGTCATTTTCATCTGCAGTCATCATAAGGTGTTTATAACCGTTGCTGCTGCTTCCGGAAATTGCTTTGGACATGGCTTTGCTGCTGAATAACTTAATTTTGCCGCCGGATTTTAAGGTATTTACATCCAAGCCTGCAGCAGCTAATGCATCATATAAATATTCTCCTGATTCAAAATTAGAGCGCTGTGTCAGCTTGGCATATCCTTTTGTATCTACCTCCAAGATGGGTTCTCCTTTGGTATTCATGTCGATGTTATGATTGGTATTGGTTGTACCGCCGAAATAATGCGTAAAAAGATATCCGGGCGTATAGTTGCCCAGTACATACTCATATTGCAGGCTGTCATATATTGTTTTTAGTGTGGCAACATCTTTCTCAACGCGGCTGTTTTCTACATATTTTAGAAATTGCGGAGCGATTATTCCGGTTAATACAGCCATAATAGAAATTACAATGATCAGTTCCACCAAAGAAAACCCACGATAATCATGAACAATAAATTTTTCCCCTTTATTATGAATAACAGTATATGATTTCGATTGCATATTCATACCCCCAATCACCCATATCATCTACTTATTATATCGGCAGGTTATTAAAAAAATGAAGCAAAGTCCGCTTAAATCGGGAATCTCATAAAGTCGGCGAACGGGATTGGACCTGTCGCCACAAATCCCTGGTAGGCAAAGATATCATATCCTTTGATCATGTCCAGGGTGTCGGCGTCTCCGATCCCTTCCGCACAGATCATGATCTTGGACTCTGTTGCAAAAGCGCATAACGCCCGCAGCAGAGCCTTATCTTTTTCGCTGTTTTTCATATGTGCCACAAAATCTCTGCCCACTTTGATGATATCTACCGGCAGGCTACGCACCAGTCTCAGATCCAGCAGACAGGAACCGTCCAGAGCCACATGGATGCCGCAGGATCTGAGGTAAATGACTTCCCGCTTCAGAAAGTCCGGATTCAGAAATCGGCAGCGATCCGTCAGTTCCAGACACAGATTTTTACCGGGGAAATTCTGCTCTTTTAAGTAACTCAACAGCTGCTGATGAAATTCCGGCTGCTCTAACTGACGATTGGCAAGGTTAATGTTGATGATAAGATCGGGATTCTTCTCCAGTATTTTTTTGCCGTCGCTGATGGCAGTTTTCAGGATCCAATTGCCCAGTCGGGAGAAAGAACTGTCATTTTCCAGCCAGAGCAGAAATTCTGCGGGAGAAATGCGCCCAAAGGGTTCGCAATCCCATCGCAGGAATGCGCCGCTTCCGATGGTTTTGTCATCCGAGGCGCGCAGGATCGGTTGGTAGAACAGTGCAAAATTACGGCAGCCGTTTTTTACATCGCTGTGGATGCGATTCACCAGTTCGATGGTCTTTCCATTGTCGTTCAGGTAATCATTCTGGAGAATGACCGGTTCGCCCTCGGCTTCATTCTGGGACTTGGTCTGGGCAAATTTTGCACAGGCTAAGAGCGCATGAACATCTATGGAAGGATCATCTGCCACAACAATCCCTGCGCTCAGGCGGACATTGATCCGGGTGTCATCCACGGTCAGCATATGCAGCGCATAGTTCCGCTGACCGATATAAAGACGACGCATGTCGGACGCGGTCATGATCTCGGAGCAGAATAAGAGCATGGTGCCTTCTCCGCGAAATAATTTTCCGGCTCCGTTTGAAAGTTCTTTCAGATGATTTGCCAATGCGGCCAAAACTTTGTTTCCAAAGGTATAGCCATAGAGTGTATTGATCTCAGCAAAATTGGTGGTACCGATCAGCATGATCACAGCATGACGCCCTGTCACAAAAAGCTCTCTCAGATACTCCAGAAAACGTACCTGATTGGGCAGACTCGTGGTAGGATCGGTATGGGGCTCCACCCCCTGGCTGGTGATCACTGCAGCAATATAGGCCGGTGTGCCTGCATAGTCTTTTACTGAAAAATATTTTACCGAGCAGGAGAGGTACTCTCCGTTTCTGTCATGCAGCCGCCATATAGCGTCTTTTTTTTCCAGGCGCCTTGCGGTCATGGCACTGATATCTGCGGCAAACGAATCTGCGTCTTCCGGAGCCAGCAGTTCCCGAAACACCTGGGATTGATGATGGACATACTCTCCGGGCAGTGCAAAATCCTTCACCGCCTCAGCAGACCAGCGTGCCACATCACTGTCAATGTCGAGCATAAAGAAATAACGACTCTTTGTGCCTGTTGAAGTGACAAAACTATCATATAGTTTGCTGATGCGGTAATAAACTGCACTGTTGTCCATGATGCCCTCCTGCATTTTGAGATTTTATATCATATCTATTTCGACATAATCAGAGAAAAAGTTTATGGAATAGGTTGCGATACTGTAAAATTTTTTTTAAAATAAAAGGTAAGACAAAAAAAGGAGGTAAGGAGCATGGATATGCAGATGTTATATACAATCCTTTATCTTGAGATTAATTTGGTGTCCGTGATTCTGGTCGGTATCATCCGGTTTAAGACGGGTGGGATTTCCAAGATGGTGGCACAAAGGAATTTTGCCATGGCTATCGATGCCCAGATTCTTTTCTTTTTGTCGGATACATTTTGTGTTATGATGCAGAATGGGTTGCTGCCATACAGTGGTACGGGTATCCTGGTGGCGAAGGAACTCTATTTCTTTGCTACAGCGGTGATGTGCTTTTTCTGGTTTGTCTATTTTGAATATATGCAGGATGCACCGTTTGTGAAGAGCAGGAAGCGGGTGTGGATCGCATCGGGATTGGTATGGATCATGGTATTGCTCCTGGTGGGCAATCTCTTTACCGGGATTCTGTTCTATGTGGACGGTGCAGGGAGTTATCATAGGGGGCCGCTGTTTGCAATTCAATATCTGTTGTCGTATGTTTATGTCTTTGTGGCCTGTTTCCGGGCACTGGTGGGAGTTTTTCAGAAAGAGAAGCTCGCCCAGCGCAGATTGCTGATCTCCCTGGCTTTATTTCCCATTGCACCGGCAATTGCGGGAATATTGCAGTTCCTTTATCCCCAGCTTCCGCTGGCATGTGCGACATTGGCGATCTCTACCCTTGTCATGTATTTGAACTGGGTGGATGAAATGATCTCGATTGATCCGCTGACCAGATTGAACAATCGCAAACAGCTGGCATATTCCTTTGAGCATTGGAAACATAGTCATGAAGAGGATTCGGATCTGTATGTGCTTCTGATCGATGCCAACAAATTTAAGGGGATCAACGATACCTACGGTCATATAGAGGGAGATGCTGCGTTGATCCGGATTGCGGATGCATTGCGCCTGGGAAGCAAAGAACTCAACAGACGGGCCAATATTGCCAGATATGGCGGAGATGAATTTGTCATGCTGGTGTGGGCGGATAGTCTGGAGGATATCACCGGGCTACAGAAAAAGATACAGGAGATCCTTACGGACCTGAATCGGAAGGCAGAGGCGCCGTATGAACTCACTGTGAGTATCGGAGCGGCGAAGGCCTCCGCTGACATTTCGTTAAAGGATTTGATCGTGCAGGCAGATGAACAGATGTATGATGCAAAGGCGAGGAGATAATAAAAATCCCCACGACCGGTTTCGCATACGCGGAGTCAGCCGTGGGGTTCTTTCCTTTTACCTCAGTACATCCTGAATATTGGTTAGGATCTCTTCTTCGTTAAACGGTTTGTTAATAAAACGTTTTGCACCGGATTTCAATGCCTGGATCAGTTTATCCTGCTGACCGGCAGCAGTGATCATGATCGCCTTTGCTTTCGGATCATATGAGAGGATCTGATTCAAGGCTTCCAGACCATCCATCTGCGGCATGGTGATGTCCAGGGTGACAATGTCCGGCTTGCATTTTTTGTAAGCCTCCAGACCGTCTGCGCCGTTGGCGGCTTCCATCACCACCGTATAGTTTGCTTTTTCTAAAATATTGCGTAGCATGGTGCGGGACATCCTGGAATCGTCCACGATCAGCACGGTGCCTTTGCTGTCCGCAGATGCGGCGGCAACTTCGCGCTGCATCACATCGCCTAACTGCTCCGGTGTCTCGCCGGCGACAAACTCACTGTTGACGGAGATGAGCACATCGATCTTTTTATTTTCCAGATAAACGGGAATGACATAAAAATCACCGGTAGCGGTTTGATTTTTGAAACTCAGAGGCGGCTCCATATCTACATTTGTCCCCTTTTTGCTCAGCTCGGTGGCAAAGAGACCGCTGGTCACATTGATGAATTCACTCACCGCGTCATAGGTGTCCGCCGTCACGTGATCCATTGCCTCGTGGGAAAATTCGGTGGCAACTTTTAAGAATTCGCCCTGATCCTCTTCCTCAGCGATGCCGATGAAGACGGAATCATCGCCGGCAAGCTCCTGATAGGACAGATGCGCGTAAGGAAGTTCCTTCAGATGCTTTGCTTTTTCGATATAATAATCCCGGGAGACAAAACGGGTCAGATTCCTTGCCACAAGTCCTGCAATATCTTTGATATAAGGCTTGGAAGAAAATACAAAGAGCGGGATCAGTTTATCAATGTCATCGGATTTTAAGGCGTCCATTTCGGCGTCCGAGAAGCCGATCTCCTTCTGAAAGGCATTTAAGTGCTGCTCGATATCGCTGTTTGTCAGACCGGTCAATTCGGTCAGAAGCTGCACAAACTGAAGATATGCATTTCCCTGCTTTGTAAGCAATGCGTCCATCTGCGCCGGTGTCAGCAGTTTTTTTTCAATCGCGATATCCCCAAAACGCTTATCCAGCTGACGCTGCAGCTGGTTGATCTCCTCTACCTGATCCTCGGTCAACAGCCCCTCTGCAATGGCGATTGTTCCCAGTTTTACGCGAACGGTCATCTGCTTGTCAATGATCTGCTGATAGGTCTCCTCGCTGAGTAGAGACTGCTTTACCAAATATTTTCCAAATAGTTGGCTGAACATATGTAACCCTCCCTGAAAAATGATAAATACCTTCCTATCTCATTATAACGTATTCCGTGGGAAAAAACTATCCCCTTTTTTGCTTTCCGTACAAGCTGTCGTTCCGCTGAAGTTAGCGGTTGATAAGAAAGCGGGAATGAAGTAAAATAAAAGTAAGATCATGGGGCGGAAGAAGGTTTTTATTGTAGTTGAAAGGGGGGGATTTCCATGCTGAAAGATTGGGTGAAAGCCAAGAAACCGAGTGATGAGGAAATGACTGCCAGATTGCAGAAGAGCCGTGCGCAGCTTGCCAATATGCAGATGGCGATCAAGGAGAAAAAACTGCCTGTGCTGGTGACTTTTGACGGCTGGGGGGCTGCGGGCAAGGGAAGCGTGCTGGGAAAGGTGATTAAGAACCTGGATCCCAGATTTTATAAGACAGAGACGCTGTCCAAACCGAGCGAGGACGAATTGCGCCGGCCATTTTTGTACCGCTATTTTATCCGGATTCCAGAAGCGGGGAAATTCTCCTTTTTTGATGACAGCTGGATGAAGGAGGTGACCTCCAACCGGTTGATGGGGCACACAAAGGCGGAGGAGTATCACAGACAATTGACCTCCATCAAGCGTTTTGAGAGGCAGCTTACGGACAACGGATATCTTGTGGTCAAATTTTTCTTCCACATTTCCGAGGCGGAACAAAAAGAGCGTCTGAAGGAACTGGAAAAGGAGAAAAGTACTGCCTGGAGAGTGGAGAAGTGGGATCGCTGGCAGAATGAGCACTATGACAAGTGCATGGATGTCTATGACGATTACCTTGAGGCCACCAATCAGTTTGTGGCACCGTGGTATTTTATCGATGCCAAAAACAAAAAGTGGGCGGAATTGCAGGTGACGGAGCAGCTGGTCAAGAGTATTGAGATTGCGCTGCAAAACACCGGCCGCGCTGCGGCAATCCTGCAGAACACATTCCCGTTGAAGCAGATGCCGAAACTAAGTGAAATCAAGCTGAATAAGACGGTTGCGGATGCGGAGTATGAGAAAGAGCTGGAGGAGTTGCAGGCACGTTTGGCAGACCTGCACAACCGGATCTATCAGAAGAAGATTCCCGTGATCATCACTTACGAGGGCTGGGATGCCGCGGGGAAAGGCGGTAATATCAAGCGTCTGACTGCCGCGCTGGATCCCCGGGGATTTGAGGTGCATCCCATCGCATCGCCGGAACCCAGGGAGAAGAACAGACACTATCTCTGGAGATTCTGGAACCGCCTGCCCAAGGACGGACATATTGCCATTTTTGACCGCACCTGGTACGGCAGAGTTATGGTGGAGCGGCTGGAGGGATTCTGCTCCGAGAACGACTGGCAGAGAGCCTATAACGAGATCAACGAATTTGAGAAAGAGCTGTGCGATTGGGGCGCTGTGCTGGTGAAATTCTGGGTTCATATTGACAAAGATACTCAGCTGGCACGTTTCACGGATCGTCAGAATACCCCGGAGAAGCAGTGGAAGATCACCGATGAGGATTGGCGCAACCGGGAGAAGTGGGATGCCTATGAGGTTGCGGTGGATGAGATGATCCAGAAGACCAGCACGGTGTTTGCACCCTGGCATATTCTGGAGTCCAACGATAAGCATTATGCGAGGCTGAAAGCACTGAAGACGGTGATCGAGGAGATTGAGAAGAAATTATAAGCAGGTGATCACCTGTAGAAAAAGACGGGAGATAGAAAATGCAATTAGTAAGTATGAGATGCCCAAATTGTAATGGCGCTGTGCGGCAGGTGGGAGAGGGAAGTTTCTGTGCGAAAGCTAGAAAAACAGTAATCTTTATTATACCAATTGGGTATGGAATGAGGAGCCGGAGTATCTGACAAGCTATCTTTTTGTTGCGAAGGATGAAGGTAATTCACACCATAACATACTGATCAGTATTTACAAGGTGCACTGGGACAAAGTATTTGATGACCGTACGGATCAATATGTAATGTATGACGGCACATGCCTTTACAATCTCTCCAAAGATTCGGACGGTACCATCCGGACGGATTATGCACCACATCCGCTTTCCTATAACAGCGAGCTCGTGGCGAATCAGTTTCTGCACGGTTTCTCTGACTATGCTCAGCTCATTCGGCAGGAAATATATGCCAACTCTGATTACAGATATGTGGAATTTCAGTTCCCTGAAGAAACAGAGGAGAGTACCGAAGGTGCAGGAGATAACGGGGGAAATTCATAATAATGATTAAAATCCTATTTCAAGGAGGATTATGGTCGAAAGGAGAAGCCTGCCTGGACTTCTCCTTTTGTGATTAAACTTATTAATCTGTAGTTAAGTTAGTGGGGATTTCCGCGGAATTTCAAATTGAATAAATGGGGATTTGAGTGATATAATATATTATGCGAACGGGGATTTGCGCAAATGCTGATTTACAAGTGTGTGGATTTGCGTTATACTTTTTACCGAAAGGTGGTCTGTTATATGGGAAAGCCTATATTCAAAAGGAAAATATATGATGAAATTCTTGAGTGGAAAGAGAAGTGGAGTGATAAATATGCGTTGCTTATAAAAGGAGCAAGGCGCGTCGGTAAATCTACAATAGTAGAGGAATTTGCCCGAAAAGAGTTTAAATCATATATTTTGCTTGATTTTGCTCATGCCAGCAAGGCAATCAAAGAATTATTTGAAGATACCTATGATTTGGACTTTTTCTTTTTACAATTGCAACAATTAACAGGAACTCGGTTGTTTGTACAAGAGTCGGTGATTATATTTGACGAAGTTCAGCTGCTGCCCCAAGCCAGACAGGCCATTAAGTATCTTGTGGCAGATGGCAGATATAAATATATTGAAACGGGCTCGCTTATATCTATAAAAAAGAATACCAAGGATATTTTGATACCAAGTGAAGAACATAAGATATCCATGTATCCGATGGACTTTGAGGAGTTTTTATGGGCGATTGGTGACGAAATTACTGCTGAAACTATCAAAATGCTTTTGGAAAAAAAGAAACCGGCTGGTAATGCAATGCATAGAAATCTTATGAGGATTTTTAGGTTGTATATGCTTATTGGGGGAATGCCACAGGCTATAGAAACCTATTTGGAGCTAAATAATTTGCAGGCTGTTGACACAACAAAAAGAGAAATAGTGGATCTATATGAAGAGGATTATTCAAAAATTGATAATACAGGTTTGGCGGGGGACATATTTGATGCCATACCTGCCAGTCTCAGTAGTAATGCGTCAAGATATGTATTATCATATGCGAGAGAGGGGACGCGTTCGGAACAGGTGCGTGAATTGTTGCCAGATATGTTAAGCTCATATACGGTTAATATTGCTTATCATGCAAATAACCCCGGAGTGGGAATGGCGTTAGAAAAGGACGCGGGACGATATAAGTTATTTACGGCTGATACCGGTATATTTGTGACTCTTGCATTCAAGGATAAGCATTATACTGAGAATGTAATTTACAATAAACTGTTATCAGATAAATTGGAAGCAAATCTGGGATACGTTTATGAAAACGCTGTCGCCCAGATGCTTATTGCGAAAGGGAACAATCTTTTCTACTTTACGATGGAAAGTGATACGTCGAATCATTTATATGAAATCGACTTTATAACTTCAGTAGGGGATAAGGTATGTCCTATAGAGGTGAAGTCCGGAAAATACAGAAGTCATAAATCATTGGATGTTTTTTGTGATAAGTTCAGTAGACGCATAAGGGATAAATATGTAGTTCATACGAAAGATTATAAGTGGGAAAATGGGATTCACTATATTCCGGTTTATATGGTTCCATTCATTTGAGTTACATCATCTGTGGCGATTCATAGGCATTCCGGTGATGAATGACGTATTTGCCGCGAATACATGACATGCGTGAATGAGCTTATTGTCAACGGATTATTTGGATCGAGTGATAAGGATATGCCCAAAGGAAAGCAGGGTGTTAACGATTGAAAACTTGACTTCTTTTCACCGATTTGTGCAGAATGGATTTTTTTGCATATATTTGGCGGGATATCATAGCGTATGCATATCTAAATATTTGAGAAAAATTGAAAAACCGGAGGAAAAAGAATGGTTACATTTTGGAGATATTGATCCGGATGGATATATGATTTTACAAAATCTGAGGAATAAAACGGGATTGGATTTTCAGCCCTATCAAATGAACAAGGAAATACTAGGTCATTACAAAAAGTATTCCAAGAGGTTAGAAAAGCAGGATAAGATAAAAGCAAATACTTTGATAGCAGAAGAATTTTATTCGTCTGCATTAAAATATATGTTGGAGAATGACATGAAACTGGAGCAGGAAGTAATCGCAATTGAAACGGAAGGTTATAGGAGATGAAGAAGATTTGACGGAGCGAAAATTGATGATAAAAGTACTATTCGTCTGCCACGGCAATATTTGTAGATCGACAATGGCGGAGAGCATTATGACCTACCTGGTGGCACAGCGCCATTTATCAGATCAATTTCAGATCGCGTCCGCGGCCACCAGTCGAGAGGAAATTGGCAATCCGCCTCATTATGGCACGGTGAATAAGCTTCGTCAGGAGGGGATTCCTGTGATCCCACATCAGGCGGTTCAGATGACGCGGGCGGATTATGACAAATATGATCTTCTGATCGGCATGGACGGAGCCAATATCCGTAATATGATCAACATTGCAGGCGGAGATCCGAAAGACAAGATTCGAAAGCTCGGCACTTATGCCGGGCTGCAGAGAGACATTGCAGACCCGTGGTACACGGGAAATTTTGAGGACACTTACCGGGATGTGATGGCGGGCTGCCAAGGCTTGCTGGAGGAGTGCCTGCAGCAGAAAGGACATTACAATGGCGAAGAAAGAAAAAGAAGTGAAAACCAATGCCATGCGTATTTTGGATAAAAACAAAATTCCTTATGAGGTGGTTACCTATACCTGTGAGGAGTTCATCGACGGCATTCACATTGCCGACCAGCTTGGACAGGCCTATGAGATTAGTTTCAAGACTCTGGTGACGGTGGGGAAAAGCGGGGAGCATTATGTATTTGTGTTACCGGTGGACAGAGAAGTGGATTTCAAAAAGGCGGCAAAGTGTGCCGGAGAGAAGTCTGTGGAAATGATCCATGTGAAAGATATCAATGCAGTGACGGGATATATCCGGGGCGGCTGTACGCCGGTGGGTATGAAGAAATTATTCCCCACTTTTATCCATGAGAGTGCGAAAAATTTTGAGAAGATCATCATCAGCGGCGGACAGATCGGGGCACAGATCCATCTGGACCCCAACGATCTGGCGAAAGTTGTGAATGCAAAGTTTGTGGATATTGTTGCGGGGTGATCAGGCCTATTGCTCGATTTCCCGGACATCATAGATCTCATAAGGCGCTTTGTAGATCCGGTGGATACGGATGGAGATCAGCACAAAAGCGATGCCGAAAAACAGGTATGCTTTCAGCCAAAGGGTGGGATTCCTGTGCGGTTCGGCTTTGTGTATTTCGGTCCAGTAATACATGTTGATCTTGTCGCCGTCGTGGATGGCATCCAGCCCGCTCACATTAAAACTGTAGTTATGCTGGTCCCGTGGATCCACATATTTTACCAGTTCCTCTCCGCTGTAAATATAGTAGTCGCCTACAAACATTTGCCCGTAATGGGTCAGCCGGAATTCCCGGATCTGTGTCCATGCAGTGTAGATCAGCACAACGATGGCAACGCCCCAGAGCGCCCACCAGATTCTGGCCTGATAGCTCTTGTGACTTTTTTCTGATTCAACTTGTCGATATCTGCTCATAGGATTGACCTCCGTGTAATGTCGGCTGTATCTGCACTCATTATATGAAATCTGTAAAATAAAATCAATATAAAATAAGGAATCAAGGATGAAGTGATGGAACAATTGAAAGCTTTTTTATTTGATATGGATGGCACTCTGATTGACACAGAGTGCTATTATCGTGTGTTTTGGCCGAAAGCGCTGGCGGCGTTCGGATACACCATGACGGATGAGCAGGCCCTGTCCATGCGCAGTCTGGGGCGTCCGTTTGCACCGCAGCGGCTGCGGGAATGGTATGGGGAGACGTTGGATTATCATGCGGTGCGTGAGAAGCGCAAGGAGCTGATGGAGGAGGCGCTGGCCCGGGACGGCATCCGGGTGAAACCGGGTGCAAAGGAACTGCTCGCGGTTTTGCGGGACAAAGGAGTGATCACGGCTGTGGTTACTGCCACGGACAGAGAGCGGGCAGATCGGTATCTGGCGCAGACTGGGTTGGCGGAATTTTTCAGCGAAGTGATCTCCGCTACGTCGGTGGAAGAAGGAAAGCCGTCGCCGGACATTTACCTGTATGCCTGTGAAAAACTCGGACTCAAGCCGGAGGAATGTGCGGCGGTGGAGGATTCACCGAACGGCGTGATGTCCGCCTATCGCGCAGGCTGTCGGGTGATCATGGTTCCGGATCAGACACCTGTGGATGAAACGGTCAGGCCATATCTGTATCAGTGTGCGGATTCCCTCGGTGACATCGCGGCATCAATCCATGATTGATGCTATTATACCTTGATTTTTATCAGTGAATGTGCTATGATTTTTGAAGTGTTATAAATTTAACGATATAATAAAAAAGCAAAACGACAGATCGGGAAAGGAAAGGAACAATGGGAAAGAGATTTGACGAAATTGCGGAGAAGGTAAGAAAGAGCGGCATAAAGAAAGTGGCTGTTTCCGTGGCACAGGATGAGGCTGTGCTGGAGGCGGTGAGAGCGGCGAAAGAGCGCGGGATCGCGGATGCAATCCTTGTGGGCGACGAGGCGAAGATCAAGGAGATCGCTGCTGCTTTGGACATGGATCTGACAGGCTATGAGATTATCAATGAGCCAGATGTGATCCAGGCTTCTCTGAAAGCGGTGAAACTTGCCCATGACGGCGTTGCAGACATGTATATGAAGGGCATTATTGACACCAAGAATTTCTTAAAGAGCGTGCTGGACAAGGAAGTGGGGCTGCGCACCGGCGGGACTCTGTCCCATGTGAGTGTGTTTGAACTTCCGGGGATTGACAGACTGCTTTTCCTGACAGATGTTGCGTTTATGACTTATCCGACGCTGGAGGATAAGGTGAATATTATCAAGAATACCATTCCTGTGTGCAAGGCCTGTGGCGTGGACAAGCCGAAGGTAGCGCCTTTGGCCGCCGTAGAGGTGGTGAATCCCAAGATGCCTGTGACATTGGATGCGGAAGAACTGACCAAGATGGGCGAGGCCGGCGAATTTGGTGACTGTATCGTAGACGGACCGCTTTCCATGGATCTGGCGATCGAGCCCGAGGCTGCAAAGCATAAGGGTGCGACAAACAGGAAGATCCAGGGAGACGCGGATGTGCTGTTGTTCCCGGATATTCATGCGGGCAATCTGGTCTACAAGGCGATGGTTCATCTGGCAGGCGGACAGAATGGTTGTATTCTGACGGGTACCAAGGTGCCGGTGATCCTGACCAGCCGCTCCGATAGTTTTGAGACAAAGGTAAATTCTCTGGCATTGGCAGCAGCGGTTGCAAATGCGATGCAGAAATGAAAGGAGAAAAGATATGGCGATGAAAAGTTTGATCATTAATCCCGGATCTACCTCCACCAAGATCGGTGTGTTTGAGGATGAGACGCTGTTGTTTGAGGAAACGCTCAGACATTCCACCGAGGAGATTGCACAGTTTGCCACGATCGTGGATCAGAAGGATTTCCGGAAAAAAATCATCACGGATCTTTTGGAGTCCAAGAATTTTGATATCAGATCTCTGGATGTGGTAGTGGGCAGAGGCGGTATGTTAAAGCCCATTCCCGGCGGTACCTATGCGGTGACGGACGAACTGCTGGCGGATCTGAAGGTCGGTGTTCAGGGGCAGCATGCTTCCAATCTGGGTGGTATTCTGGCGAGAGAGATCGGTGACTCCATCGGGGTGCCGTCCTATATTGTGGACCCTGTGGTAGTGGACGAGTTGATGCCTGTGGCAAGGATTTCCGGTATGCCGGATGTGCCCCGCAACAGTGTATTCCATGCGCTGAATCAGAAAGCGGTGGCAAAGCGCTATGCAAAAGAGATCGGCAAGCCGTATGAGTCCCTGCGTCTGATCGTGGTACACATGGGCGGCGGCGTATCTGTGGGCGCGCATATCGACGGCAAGGTTGTGGATGTGTTTAACGCGCTGGACGGAGACGGCGCATTTTCACCGGAGAGAGCGGGCGCGGTACCTACCGGCGGTCTGATCAAACTGTGTTTTTCCGGAAAATATACGGAGAAAGAAGTTTACCGCATGGCGGTGGGCAACGGCGGCTTCAACGCATATCTGGGCACCAACGATATGCGGGAAGTGACTAAGATGGCAAACGGCGGCGATGAGAAAGCGAAACTGGTGAAGGAAGCCTTCATGCATCAGGTGGCAAAGGATATCGGCTCCATGGCCTGTGTGCTGGAGGGCAAGGTGGATCAGATCATTGTAACCGGTGGAATCGCCTATGGCGCTGACGTGGTTGACGGACTGAAGAAACGGGCAGAGTGGATCGCGCCTTTCACGGTATATCCGGGGGAGGATGAGTTGCTGGCGCTGGCGCAGGGCGGCCTGCGCGTGATGAACGGCGAGGAGAAAGTCTGCGAGTATTGATCTGAGGATTGGTCTTAATTTAACATAAAAAATCCGGGCTGTGTGTTTCAGTCCGGATTTTTTCTGAATTCTCTGGGAGATTTCCCGTACACTTTTTTAAACAGATCTTTGAAGTAGTTGCTGTCATTGAAACCATACTCTAACGCGATATCGGTGATGGAGTTTGTTGTGGTGAGCAGGGCGGTCTGAGCATGCTTTAATCGGACATAATTCAGATATTCTTTGAAGCCCATGCCGGTGAGCTGCTTGAACTTCTTGCTGAAATAAGTGGGACTCAGGGAGGCCACCGCGGACACCTGGTCCAATGTCAAGGGCTGTTTATAATTTTTATAAATATACTTGGTGGCACGGAGAATATCCGCGTCCTTTGCATGCAAAAGATCGGGATCCTCCTCTGCCATGATGGAATGTCGCATGAGCATGAGCAGGATTTCCTGGAGATAGACTGCCAGAAAACCGTCGGAGTATTCATCTATGTGCGCGTGTTCTGCCAACATCCGCTTCAGCAGATTGTGAAAATCCTCCTGATAAAGCGCCGGGATGCTTCCCATAAAAGAATGGGGAGCGGGCAGATTACTCACAAGCTGATGTTCCGGATTGAAGTAAATCATGCAGATCTCGCAGTCCTCCTGATAGACCGAATGGTGCAGTTCGCCGGGGGCGATGAATACCAGATCGCCTTTTTCCAGCTGATAGACACGGTCTTTGAGCAGAAAATGGGAGTGCCCGGAGAGCAGATAAAATATTTCGTAAAAATTGTGATAGTGATCAGACTGCATCGGGGAAAAATCGCCGCGCTTGCCGCGTGCAATTTTAATATGTTCGATGGTTTTGCGGGAGGATCTTCCTAGACGCGGCTGATCATCAGGTTTTGTGGATGCCATACAGCAGTCCTCCTATGTAGTACATGTGTTTATTGTTTCAACGGTTGCAATGAAATCGGATATTTATAAAGGAATCATATCACAGAATAGAGCATTATACCACAAAAAACAGTATTCCCGCACCTTTTTGCTTTACATGAGGGAAAAAATGCTCTATACTGAATAGAAAATGGCTCAAGAGAGAACAGGATAAAGGAGAAAAGAAATGTATATTACATGCTTGGACTTGGAAGGGGTATTGGTGCCGGAGATCTGGATCGCGTTTGCGGAGGCCAGCGGAATTCCGGAATTGAAGAAGACGACGCGTGACGAGCCGGACTATGACAAGCTCATGAGATGGAGGATCGGTGTGCTGAAGGAGCATGGCCTGGGGCTGAAGGAGATCCAGGATACGATCGCAAAGATCGATCCCATGCCCGGCGCAAAAGAGTTTCTGGATGAGCTCCGTTCTTTCTGTCAGGTGATCATCATCAGTGATACCTTTACGCAGTTTGCAACACCGCTGATGCAGAAGCTGGGATGGCCTACGATCTTCTGTAATTCCCTGGAGGTTGCGGAGAACGGGGAGATCACAGGGTTTAAGATGCGGATTGAGCAGTCTAAGCTGACCACAGTGAAAGCGCTGCAGTCCATTGGGTTTGATACCATTGCCAGCGGAGACAGTTACAATGATCTGGCAATGATCCAGGCGAGCAAGGCGGGATTTTTGTTCCGCAGTACGGAGAAAATCAAGGCGGACTATCCTGAGCTGCCTGCCTTTGAAACGTATGATGAGCTGATGGCGGCGATCAAAAAAGCTATGGTGTAGAAGAAAACAGTACAGAGCGGAGTGATACAGGCAGAAATTGGAGGAAGCAGGATGCACACATTATGGGTCGTGGGTGATTCCACGCTGAGCGCATTTGACGATAAATATTTTTACCCGCGATACGGATATGGTACGATGTTAGACCGGTATCTGGACGATGAGATCAGAGTGGAGAATCTTGCACTCAGCGGCAGAAGCAGTAAGAGTTATCTGGAGGAGCCGGAATATCAAAAGCTTCTGAACGGCATGGGTGAGGGAGACTTTTTGCTCATGGGATTCGGACATAATGATGAGAAAGCGGAGGCAGGACGGTTCACGGATGGTCAGGGAGACTATCGTGCGGAGGGAAGCTTTGCGCACTCTCTCTATGCGAATTATATCTGTCCGGCGATGAAGGCGGGATGTCAGCCCATTCTTGCCACGGCCATTGTGCGTCGGTGCGCCACCGGAACATGGGATCCGCAGGATCTGCATGTGACGCAGGATGTGGGAGAATTCAAAGGTGGGGACTACGCCCAGATTGTACGCGGACTGTCACAGGATCTGGCTGAGAAAGAGCAGATCCGGGTGCCGGTGGTGGATATGACTGCCATGACCAGGAAGTTATATGAGGAATTGGGACCGGAGCAGACAATCTATCTGCATGCATGGCCTTCCGACAATGTGCTGAGTGTGGACAATACCCATACCAATATCTGGGGTGCCAGAGTGAATGCGTATATGGTGTTGCAGACGGTGCGAAATCTAGGGATCGCAGGGTTGTCAGAGCATGTGACGGGATTGGAGAAGGATGCTCCCTATCCGGCAAAGGAAACTTATCTTGTACCCAATGAAAATTATGTGCCCACGGTCTTTTCGGCGGATCTGCCGGACAGCAGGCTGTGGAAAGATTATGTGGATGACAGGGGCAATCGTTTTCGGGGAACTGCCTTTGGTGATCTGTTCCTGAAGCCGGAGGAGATTCAGAACAATTTTGTGCTGGAGACTACGGAGACCGGCGGTATGCATATCGCAGCAAAGAACAATCATGGCAAGATCAGCCTGGTCACCGAGGGAATTGCTATGTATTACAGGGCAGTTTCCACACAGAAGAATTTCAGGCTTTCGGCCGCCATCCGGATACAGGATTATTTTTCCAATGATCAGGTATCCTTCGGACTGATGGTGCGGGATGATATGTATATCGACAAAGTGACACCGGATATCCTGGGAGACTATGTGGCGGCAGCGCCTTTGTATCTGACGAAAAAGGCGGAGGCGGTAAACTGCTTTGCCAGAAAGAACGGTTTGCTGGTTCAGGGTGGAACTGTCACCAGAGAGTATCGACCGGGAGATGTGGTTTCGGTGCGCCTTCAGTCTACCTCAGACGGGTATATGGCGCAGTTTGGCGACGAGAAGGAGATCACAGGAGGATTTGATTTCAAGCTGACGGCAATCGATCCGGAGCACGTGTACGTGGGCATGTTCGTGGCAAGAAATGCGGATGTGATATTTGAGAATATTGAATTTGAAGAGTTTTAGATCCGAACGAAGAAAGCGGAAAGGTTTTGACATGATAAGGCTTTACGACAGACAAAAGATCAGACAGGAAATGCAGCAGGGAACGCTGCTGTTTATAAATCGGGCGCTGGCAGCATTGCTGGTGCCCATCATTATTGAGCAATTTTTGAACTCGTTCATGGGCATGGTGGATACCATGATGGTGAGCAATGTGGGCTCCTATGCCATCACGGCGGTGTCGCTGGTGGATTCCATCAATAATCTGATCATTCAGATCTTCTCCGCCATGGCGACAGGGGCGTCCATTATCTGTTCCCAGTATCTGGGTGCAAAGGATCGGGAAGGTTCCAAGCAGGCGGCGAGACAGGTGGTTCTGACAGTGTTTGTCATTTCCATGAGCATCATGACATTAGGGTTGATCTTCCGAAGAGGTCTGCTGGCTTTTATCTTCGGCAGTGTAGAGGACATCGTCATGGAAAACTGTCTGGTATATTTTGTGTTGACGGCATTGTCCTATCCGTTTCTGGCGTTGTTCAATGTGGGCGCGGCGTTTTTTCGGGCGGGCGGAAATTCCAAATATCCCATGGTGATCTCACTGATCTCCAATGGGATCAACATTGCGGGAAACAGTATACTTATCTTCGGGTTCGGGTTGGGAGTATTCGGAGCGGCGGCAGCCACTCTGGTATCCCGGATGTTCTGCATGATCGTGATCTTTATTGCTTTGGCGAGGCCGAGACAGGCTATCGTGATCAATCATTATCTGTCCATCCGGCCCCAGCCGGAGTTAATCAGAAAGGTATTAGCTATTGGGATCCCCTCCGGCATTGAGAACGGCATGTTCCAGTTCGGAAAACTCTCCATTCAGTCTACCATATCGGTGCTGCCTACAACTGCATTGGCGGCGCAGGCCATGACGAACATTCTAGAGAATGTGAACGGTGTGGTGGGCATTTCTATCGGAATCGGACTGATGACTGTGGTGGGGCAATGTATTGGTGCGGGAAAAAGAGAGCAGGCGAAGTATTATGTGGTCAAGATCACGGGAATTGCCTGGGTCGGGATTATCATATCCTGTCTGTTGGTGATGGCGATTGTGTCGCCCGTCACGAAGATTGCGGGCATGGAACCGGAGAGCGCAGCGCTCTGCATTCATATGGTGGCAGCCATCACCGTGGTAAAGCCTATTGCCTGGACGCTTTCCTTTGTGCCGGCATACGGCATGCGGGCAGCGGGAGATGTGAAGTTCTCCATGATTACCTCCATGATCACCATGTGGACAGTGCGCGTGGCACTGTGTATCTGTCTGGCCAAAGTATTCGGGTTCGGGACGATGGCTGTGTGGTACGGTATGTTCGCGGATTGGACAGTGAGAAGTATTGTTTTCAGCTGTCGGTTTATGAGCGGAAGATGGTTGAAGACGAGTCTGGTGGAGAAAGCGTAAGAAAAGCACAGACAGGGTTGGACTTAAAGCGGTCCATACCCTGTCTGTGTTGCATAGATTAAAAATAGAAGTGCGATGACCCACCAGATGAGGAACAGGGGAGCAAGGAATTTCAGCCATTTGCTGAAAGGAACCTTGCAGATCGCCAGAGCAGCCAGAATCTCGCCGCCTGTGGGCGCAAGCACATTGGTGAATGCATCCCCCAAATGATAGGCCAGGACGGCTGTCTGACGAGTGATCCCTGCCGCGTCGGCGAGGGGTACCATGAGCGGCATGGTGATAGCAGCCTGAGCGGATCCCGAAGGAACGATCACATTGAAGATATCCTGTATGATAAACATACCGCATGCCAGCAGTGCAGGCGGAAAATGATCCAAAAGACCTGCCAGTCCATGCAGAATGGTGTCCATGACATTTGCATTCTGGAGCAGGATGATGGCAGCGTTGGCAAGGCCGATCATAATGCCGGGCAGGAGCATATCATGGCATCCTTTCTCAAAACACTCACATATCTTTTGCGGTTTCAGACCGCCGACAACACCTGCAAGGATTCCTACCGCCAGGAAGATGCCGGCGAGTTCATCTACATAATAGCCTTTCCTGATAATTCCCCACACGGCGAAAGCGATTCCCGCCAGAAAGATCAGAACCACCGCGGCCTGCCTGGGAGTGAACGGGGGAATATGATCCAGATTCAGTTTTTTGTCCATATTAAACGTTCTGTCATAGTCAAAGGCGCCGCTCAACCTTGGATTTTTTTTAATCATACGTGCATATCCGCAGACATAAATAATGGAAGCGAGCTCCAGACAGAGAAACAGGGCTGCGCGCAGATTCATGCCGGAAAAGATGGGCAGCCCCGCAATCTCCTGAGCTTTGCCCACGGTAAAGGCGTTGGTGATGCCTCCGCCGTAACCGGCAGTGGCGGCCATGAAAATAATGCCTACTGCAGTCAGGGAGTCGTAACCCGCAGTGATGCAGCATGCCAGGATCAACGGTACAAATACCAGGAATTCCTCAAAATTGCCGCAGAAGGTGGAGCCGCAGCCGAACAGGATCATGAAGATGGGGATCATGAAGAGTTCCTTGCCGCGGATGGCGCGGAGCACATTGGCCAAGCCTACATTTAGGGCGCCCGTGCCGTTCAGGATGGCAAACATGCCGCCGATAATCAACAGAAAGAAGATCACATAGGCTGCATTCTGAAGTCCCAGCGTGAGGGATTCCAGCAACTCCAACAGAGTGGTCGGGGTTCTCTCAATGTAAGTAAAATTATCAGGATCAATGAGTTCCTGTCCGATTTCCTCATCCATGACTCTGGCATAGTTTCCCGCAGGAATGATATAGGACAGAACAGCACACAACAGCAACACAATGAGTAACAGCAGCATTGGATGCATGGATTTTAAGGGTTTGATGGTAGTTTTGGTAACTCCTCTTCCGTATTTTCGGGGAGCCTGTTTCGGTGTCTTTTCCGGCATGGTCTTGCTTCCTTTCTGCGATACAATTGTCATAGATTCGGGTCAGCGCGGATTTCGTTAACGTTTATTTCTTTTCCTGGTTTTCCGAACTGTGCAGTCCCAGGCTTTTTTGGAATTCTTCACTTTTGCGCGTCTGTTCATCCTTGGCTGCATCGATGTCACTGCTTTCCGGCACGGACTGCATGGTGGCGGTTCCGATGGCGGCAACGGCAGCGTCCACTTTTTCCTTGTCCAGTTCATTCTCCTCTGCCAGCTCCAACAGGGCGTCGACAACCTCTGGCTCCAGCTGTGTGCCGCGGATACGGCGTATCTCATCCAGCACATCGCAGAGCAGCATTTGCTTGCGGTAAGGCCTGGTGGAATACATGGCATCAAATGTGTCCGCTACGGCGATAACTCTTGCCACTTCGGGGATATCTTCCCCCTTTAGACCATGTGGATAGCCTTTGCCATCCATGCGTTCATGGTGACAGCCGGCGCCTACCGCCAGATCCTGCACTACGTCGATGCTTTCCAAAAGCTCCTGGCCTTTGGCTGCATGGGATTTCATGATCACATATTCCTCGTCGTTCAGCCGCTCGGGTTTGTTCAGGATGGCGTCGGGAATGCTCAGCTTGCCAATGTCGTGGAGCAGAGCGGTATTGTAAAAGTCGTTGATCTGCTCGTCTGTATAACCGCGTTTTTCAGCTAGCTTGGTGGCCAGCAATTTGGTGTAATAAGCCACGCGGAAGGAGTGCCCACGGTTCATGGTATCTCGCATGTCAATGCACTTGGCAAAGGTATGCATGATCTGATTGATGTATTCCAGGTCTTCCGCCTGCTTTTCCAGAAGGGCTTCGTTCTTTTTCTTGAAATGGCGCCAGATGATGAATGTAATACACAGGATGCAGGCTGCCATCAGGATGATCCAGAACAACATGCTCTCATAGGGGGAAGTCTCTTTTACAATGGGCAGAAGGATGGATGTCTCAATCTGTCCGGTCTCATCATCGATCACATCCAGATGGAAAACATATCTGCCTCCGTCCAGATTTGTATAGACCACGGGCTGCATTTCCTGCTTGGTGGTGTGGATCGGGCTTTTGTCGAAGTTTTCCAGGTAATAGCTGATCCTGGGATTGCTTAAGCCATAAGTGAGGGCATAGGTGTTGATGGTGAGACGCTTACTGCCCGCCGGAATGGATACGGTGCTGCCGGGATCAAAAAAGATGCGTTTTCCGTCCAAGTCCACGCAGGGGATCGCCAGTTTTACATCCCGGTTGGAATTGTCATTCGCATTGATATCCACCTTACAGACGCCGGTCGTGCCGGAAATATAAAGATTCCCTTTTTCATCCAAATAGTTTCTGGAGTTGCCGGTGGCGATATAAGGAAGACCGCTCCGGACATTATAGAAGCTGTATTCAATATCCTGGTTTGCCAACAGTTCCGCCACAGTGGTGATATAGATACCGTTGGAGGAGAGCACCCAGGCACCGCCATGGTCATTAAAATAAATGTCGTAGTTGTTGGAGTACGGGAAGTTGTCTACTGCGGTGAGACTGCCATCCTTCATGTATTGAATGGAGTTGGAGGTGATCAGCCAGAAAACCTCTCGCTCGGAATCCCATTTAATGCGCATGACAACTTCACTGGTCAGTCCGTCTTCGTGGCCGATGCGGGATACTTTGTTCCCGTCGATCACATAAATGCCGTCTCCGTCGCTTCCCAGATAGAGCTTATGATCCGGTCCTTCTTCCACCGAGAGGATCTCTGTGGTGCTGATGCCGTTCTCCTGTCCGTAATGCGCCGTCACTTCCCCGTTTTTCACAAGGAAGAGACCGTTGCTGGTGGTGGCGGCAATACTGCCGTCAGAGCATTCCATCATGGCGCGCACCCGTCCGGAGGAATTCAGACCGTTTGATTCGTTATAGGTAAAAATACTTCCGTCCCCGGGGCAGTAACATACCAGACCGTATTCTCCATGGGTGCAGAACCAGATATTGCCACGGGAGTCGTTCTTGATACAGCGGATGCGGATGCCGGCTAACATTTCGGAGAGTTCATTGGTCACGGGTTCCAAAGAGGTATTGTCCAAAATCGTCAGCCCCTTGTCCGTACCCAGATAGAGAAGTCCATTATTAATGCAGGTGGAGTTTACCACCATGGAATTCAGACCGGCAAATTTACTGATATCTGTGAAACGGTCCGGTACCAGCTTCAAGACACCCTGCCTGGTGGATGTAAACCAGATGTTCCCCTCGTGGTCAGTCATAATATTGCCAATGGAATTGTTCATGGGGACATCGGAGAGCTCCTGAAACCGTCCGAATTCGTCAAGATAACCGATGCCGTTTGTGGCAGACATCCACAATCGGTTATTGATCTTTAAGATCGCGTTGAGGTTTTTCAGGGAACCGGTATCCTGCCGTTTTGTCACAGTCATATCCCGGGAAATATCTACCGTCAGGAACTCGGAGCCTGTGGTACCCATGTACATGATGCTGGCATCGTCCGGATTGGGATAAATGGTGTTTACGGGATCACTGCCGAATTTTTCCGGGTGATAAAATGCGCTGATCCGGAGCTTTTCAATCTCAAAGACGGCACCGTTTAACGTCAGACCGTAAATTTTTCCGGTGCTGTCGCGCTGAAGCTCGGTTATGTACTCCAGATTGACCTGGGGATCGTCAATGATATGGATATCCATATCACTTCCGATGTAGACCAGACCCTGCGTGGTAGCCACAATGATGTTGCCGTTCGGATCTTCTGTGATGCAGCGGATGGAATAGGACTTCATGCCCTCCACTCTGCCGTAATTCTTGATCTCTCCATGGTCATAGTAACAGATGCCGTTCTCGTTGGTCCCAATCCAGATGCGGTCTTTCGAGTCCACAAAGAGACTGAACACGCTGGAGATGCCGCTGGAGGAATCAAAGCGCTGGAAATTCGAGCCGTCATAGAGGATGAGTCCACTGTAGCCGCCCAGCCAGATGAAACCGTCTGCACTCTGTACAATGGCATTCGCCTCTGAGGTTGGCAGACCGTTGGCGGAATCGTAGAGGATTGCCGTATAGTCTGTACCTTTCCCAAGAATGTCCCTGCGGCCGTTTCCTGCCGCCTGCGTCCGAAAAGAGAACGCTGTGACGGAGGTGACTGCCAGTGCAAATGCCAGCAGGAGAGCAAATAATTCTTTTGTTTTTTTCATTTTGTCCGATGCCTCATTTCTAAAATTCTTTTTAGGAAACTGTTTCAGAATCTATCACACCGATAATACCATACCACAAATAATGGAAAAATGACAGACATGATCTCGAAAAACACTGAGAAGAAAATTCAGTAAAAAAATCAGGTCATTGGATAAAAAAAGATGCAGCCGGACTATATTATGCTATACTATAAATAATGACACTATGTGGTTTGTAAACAAACGTCGTTGTGTATCTGATCAGGTCATCATAAAGCATAGGAGGCGATTTTCATGCAGAGCAGAGAGGAAGAAAGACAGAGAGTAATCGAGTGGCTTGAGCACCCGAATGAATTGGGTTGCAAGCCGCAGAAAATTGAATTTACGCAGGAATTTACCGATGAAGACGGCATAGAGTGCATGATCTTCAAGTACAGGAAGACGCTGTTTTCCCCTTGGCTGTTGGCGATTTCCAGTGATTCAGGCGTATTAAGTGAGATGCAGAAATATGATCCGAAGACAGAGATCGAGGATGCGAAGAAGCTGATTGATTTCCTGAAGCAATATTGGAAAAACATGGCGAATCTGGAGCAGGAGAAGCAGGAGAGAGCAAAGAAGGCGGGGACTTTTCTGGCGTTTGTGCTGTTGAAGGAGGCAAAGTGGAGTGCCGACGAGTTTGAGAAGGCATTTAAAGCGGAATGGGGGATCGGGCTGAAAGCCAAAGAGGAAAATGAGGAATCAGCGGGAACGGCAGAACAGGAACACACGGAAGATGATATGACAAGGGTATATCTTGTGGAGCAGGGCGGAAACGGCATTATGCTGGCAATGAGCTGCATGGATTTCCCTGTGCCGCAGGAGGAGGCGGAGTGGCATGCGCAGTTTAACTATATGTGGAAGGATGCTGTGGAAGCCGCCAAAAGCCATAAGGCGCACATCATGGTCTCCATACTGGGCGCGAAGACACCGCAGGACGGAGGTGTTCTGTACACTAAGGTGATCACAACCCTGTGCCGTCAGGAGAATACCGTCGGCGTGTATGCAAATGAGGTAGTATATGAACCGAAATTTTTCATAGCAGCCTCTGAAATGCTGCAATCCAGCGACCTGCCTATCTTAAATCTGGTGTGGTTCGGTCTGGCGCGCTCTGAAGAGGGCGTGAGCGCCTATACCTGCGGTCTGGAGAAGTTCGGTAAGGATGAGATGGAAATCCTGGATTCGGACAAACAGCCCGCGGAACTGCGGGATTTCCTGCTGAATACAGCCGCCTATGTGATCACGGAGGATGTGCTCCTACATGACGGCGAGACACTCGGGTATACCAATGAGCAGCGGCTGAAACTGGTGAAGAGCGAGGGTGTAAATGTGTCGGGAGAGAGCTTGAAGATTATGTTCTGAGCGTTTTATGTACAGAAGTATTGAAATGAGGGCAGTAAGATGAATGAATTTCAGGAGCAGTTGGTGGAATTGCAGAAGCAATATGCGGACAGGAAAGACGCGGAGAGTATACAGGCATTGTATGAGTTCAAAGATTTGCTGGAAGAGCAGTCTTCCGTCCAGGCAAAGCGGGTGCTGGTCGATGTATGCAAAACACTAAAACTTTATCAAACAGCGTATGAGGTTCTGCGTCCGCTTATAATAAAGACGGATAAAAAGGGAATCAGGCAGCTTGGAAATTTACAGGCACTTGCAAAAGAGCAGGGTGATTATTTTGCGCTTCGCCCCATAGGCGGCAAAGCGAAGAGACATCGTGAAAAACTGCTGGCACAGTTGCCTAAGTTCAAATATCATCCTGATCCGCTGGACACAGGAGCTTTTGAGGAGGTCGATCCGCCGCAAGTCTGTGAATGCTGTGGGAAGGCTACATCTGTCCGCTATACGGTGCCCTTTTATGCGGTAGCAGATGTTAAATGCCTATGTCCAATGTGTATTGCAAACGGTACGGCGGCAGAAAAATTTGACGGGGAATTTCAGGATGAATCTTCAACGGATCCTGTAAACGATGAAGAAAAACGGGATGAACTATTACATCGTACACCGGGGTATTGCGGGTGGCAGCAGGAATATTGGCGCGCTCATTGTGATGATTATTGTGCGTATCTCGGTGGTGTGGGTTATCAGGAACTGGTGCAGATGGGGATTGTGGATGAGGTCTTAGATGATCCTGTTTGGACGGAAGGGTGGGATGACCCTATGGATATCCTGCAGCATGCCTTCAATGGGGGAAGCCTTCAAGGGTACTTATTCCACTGCCTTCATTGTGGGAAATATCTGTTGTGGCTGGATTGTGACTAATGGGTAGATGGTACTTTTGGGGAGAGGGATAAATGGACTTTAAAACAATACTGACAAATGAAATTGCCGCTGCAGCACGGAAAATCTTATTGGACTTGTTTGCAAATGGTGAACATTACTATTATATTACGCTTGCGACGGATGGGCTTGCAGGTACGCCGTGTATATCGGCATGGTCGAAGGAAGCCCTTGCAGTAGAATATAAGAAAGATGCGGAAAACGCAGAGATGATAAAATGGTCATATGCCGATTCACCGTATTGTTGCTGGAAACAGGAATGTTTTCAAGGTGTTTCCGATCTGCTCAGAGATAGAAAAACGAATGATGAAAATTTTGAGGAAGAATATGAAATGAGATTTTCTGCAATGGAAAATGCTATGAAGCTGTTAGATGAAGAAGGCTTGTTTGAAAGGAATCAGGATAGAGATCAGGTGATGGTGCTGGTGGAGGTAATGCCGCCGGATTTTACGAATACCAAACGGGCATATCGGATGAACGACAGCAGTATGTTAATTTTTCGGCAATGGCTGGCTGAGGCCGCGGAAGAAGTGATTTAGTAAAACAGAAAGAGCAATATGTGGAATGTCAGGAACAAATTTGGATTTTAGATAAAAGATACAGTAGAAGATGACATGGAACCGAAAAAAGGAGCGCTCATTATGTACGAATGCCCGAATTGTGCAGCAAACATGAAATTTCATATTGGAAAACAGATGCTGTTTTGTGAAGCCTGTGATACCTCTATGGATCCTTATGCTTTTCAGAAAAAGGAAGATGCGAAGGAGATGAAATACTTTGAAACCACTGTTTTCATCTGTCCGCAATGTGGAGGCGAGCTGATCGCGGATGATGACACGGCGGCCACGTTTTGCAGTTATTGTGGCGGTTCTACGATCTTAGACAGTCGCATCAGCAGGGAAAAAATGCCCCGATATATTATTCCCTTTCAAAAGGATAAAGAAGATTGTAAAAAGGCGTATCGACGGATGCTGCGCTATGCTTATTTTGTGCCGAAGGAATTGAAAGATCCGGAACAGATTGAAAGATTCCGTCCCATCTACATGCCTTTTTGGCTGTATTCGTTAAAATATTCAGGGGCTCTGGAATTGAAAGATCCTAATATATATCATAGAAAAGAGAGGTTGTTTGCAGCCTATAGGGGATTTTTTTATGATGCATCCGCTGCTTTTTCGGATGATCTGGCGAATGGAATATGGCCGTTCCATCCGGAGCAGAAGAAGGCATTCACACCTTCCTTTTTGAGTGGGTTTTATGCGGATGTGGGAGATGTGGATAAGGATCTGTATGTGGAAGAAGCAAGAGAACTGGCAATAGAGGATACCCTGGAACGCATACGAAAAGAACCTCATTATTTTCGTGATAGTTCTACCGGCACCTGGAAGTTGCTACCGGAGAAGGAGGCTATTGATTTTAAGTTGGAAGCGATAGACCGCGTGATGTTTCCGGTTTGGTTTCTGGCATGGCGGAAAAAGGACAGAGTGGCATACGCTGTGGTAAATGGGCAAACCGGTAAGATTGCCGGCGATATGCCCATTGATGTGCGTAAATATCTGTTGAGCTCCTGGCTTGGGGCAATCCCTGTTTTTTTATTGCTTTACAGTTATTGGAATATGTCACCCGGTGCTCTTTTGGCTGTGAGTGCATTGCTGTCTTTTGTGTGCTCCGTGGTGTCTAATATACAGTTGTCCTATCTGATCATCCGGGATAACAGGGAAAAAGACAAAGGCTTTATGTCCAAGCAGGAATCAGGAAGGTTAGTGGAAGATAAAAGTATTGCCTATAGGATCCCCACAAAGCTTTTGGGGGTGATTTTGCTGGCTGTAAGCATTATATGGATTCCTGCTTTGGCATTCTTGGGTTATGTCATTGATAAATACACAGGGGTTGGTGATTTATTGGCGCTGCCCTTAGTACTCTTGCTTGGACTTGAAACTCCGGCAATTTTGTTTTTGTGCAGGGTATCGGATCAATACTTGAATCACCGAAAGTTATCCCTGCGCATCAGAATGGAACAATTTATGTATGGGCGCAGGAAACTCCCTTATTTGATAAAGCCTTTCGTGGGAATCGTGATCGCGGTTGTGCTTTTGTGCCTAGCACCGACATCAGAGGTCTGGTATTATGCAGGTGCTTTCGTATGTATGATATTGACAGGTGTAACCATTGTGAATATCATCAGGTATCACAATCTATTGACCACCCGCAAGCTCCCGCAGCTGAAGAGAAGGGGAGGGGATGAGAATGCCTGAAATTACAGTAGTTTTGGGAAAAGCAATGGTAGCATTTTTGGTGTCGCTGCTGCTTAATTACATCTATATTGCCTGGGTATCCAGACTAAGAGCGCCCTCGGACAAAGAAGTGTTGGAGAATTTGCAGATTACGTGGAAAGCGGGTTTATCTGAAGGGGAGCTTTATCATTGTCAAAAAGAAAACGATAAAGATCATTTGCCGCCGTTACCACAGCCACAGCAGCCCGAGAAACATAATAAAAAAAGAATCAATCTGCACGTGGTACCCGTAAAAACAGTAAAGCGCGTCGGAAACAGGCTGTGAGCAGGGCGAGGCGTAAAAAGCGACGGTAACAGAGCTTACCGCATGTTCGTATTCCAATGTCAGTCTTGCGGGCATAAAAAGGTCAGCGTGGTGGATTTTTTGAAGGTCAGGGATAATGAGCTTGTAAAGGGGGGCGACATCTATCCGTATGAGAAATTCAGGGAGTTTTTGGATAGCAATTAGGATGTATGGCAGCAGGACAAGGTGCGAATAAATTGCATGACATGAACAATCAGATGTGCTATACTATTATTGAATTTGATCAAAGGGGGGCGTCTGATGGGAATTTACCTGAATCCCGGACATGCAAAATTCCAAAAAGCAGTCGACTCGGAAATTTATATTGATAAGACAGAAATGATTGCATATCTGAATTCTGTCGTAAATACAGAGCAGTGTTATGTCAGCGTTTCCCGTCCGCGCCGTTTTGGGAAGACTATTGCTGCCAACATGCTCTGCGCCTATTATGGCAAGGGAGACAGCAGAGAGCTTTTTTCCAATTTAAAGATAGCCGGGCATGACAATTGGGATAAGTACCTGAATCATTTTGATGTGATCCGGGTGGCGATGACTGATTTCATCAAGGAGAAAAAAACGGTAGAGGAAGCTCTTGTAAATCTTCAGAAACTGGTGGTCAGGGATATTAGAAAACAGTATCCGGATGTGGATTATTTTGATACAGATAACTTGATACAATGCTTACTGGATGTGTATGCGGAGAATGGTCAGCAATTTGTAATCATCATTGATGAGTGGGATGCGGTGTTCAGGGAGCGCAAAGAGGACAGGGACGGGCAGAAGTTGTATCTTGACTTCCTGCGTGACTGGCTGAAGGATAAGGAGTATGTGGCGCTGGCGTACATGACGGGAATCCTGCCAATCAAGAAATACGGAAAGCATTCAGCACTGAATATGTTCCGGGAATTTTCCATTATTACTCCCATGCAGCTCGCACAGTTTACGGGGTTCACAGAGGATGAAGTGAGGGAACTCTGCACAAGATATGGAAGAAATTACAGTAAAATAAAGGAGTGGTATGACGGATATGATGTGAGCGATGTGATACCACCGGATCCCGGTTATGAACTACAGAATGCAACCGGGAAGGAGCATGAACAGACACATTATTCGATTTACAGTCCACTTTCTGTAGTTGAGGCTGTTTCGACCGGTATGATCCAGAACTATTGGAACAAGACAGAGAATTATGAGGCTTTGGCCGAGTATATCAGGATGGACTATGACGGCTTGAAGGATGCGGTTGCGCTCCTGATGGACGGCGGACGGGTGCAGGTAGATATCGCCACTTACCAAAATGACATGACTACCTTCCACAGCAGGGATGATGTGCTGGCAATGCTGATCCATCTCGGTTATCTGGGATACGATCTGGATCACAAAGAGGTATTTATTCCGAATAAGGAAATCCTTGATGAATTTAAGGCAACCACGAAGTCGGAGGAGTGGGCTTTCGCTTTTAAGGCTTTCCGCAAATCCGGGGAGCTGTTGGAGGCAACTTTGAAGGAAGAGGCAAACAAGGTGGCAGAAATTCTGGAGTGGTTCCACGATATGACAGAGAACAAGACCTACAACTCTGAGGCTGCGTTGTCTTATGCGGTGCAGATGGCGTATTATGCAGCGCAGAAATATTATACCACTATTCAGGAACTGGACACCGGAAAAGGCTATGCGGACATCGTGTATCTGCCGTCTCCGAAGTACCCGGACAAACCTGCGCTGCTTGTTGAACTGAAATACAATCAATCAGTGCGGACGGCGGCAGATCAGATCCGGGACAGAAATTATCCGCAAAAGCTGGCGCACTATCAGGGGAACCTTCTGCTCGTCAGCGTAAATTATGATAAAGAGGCAAAAAGTACAGAGGAAGATTATAAACGGCATAGCTGTACGATAGAGAAGATGTAAGGAAATATCTTAAAAGTATCATATAAATATTAAAAGGTGTTGTCGCATTAGTTCAGTTAGTGCGACAGCCTTTTTTTGATATTCATGATACTCATGCTGCTTATACAGTGTATGAAATTCGGTTAAAGAACCAAGTAATTCGGTAAAAATTCCCAAAATCAAAATAAATAATGGTACAATGAGAAAAACTATGCTCAGGTTTTAGAAAAGTTAAAAGAGAATGAGGTAAAAATATGGTAGAGGACAAGTTTATCACGGTGGTCGGCAGGTGGATACTCAGAATAGCAGGAATCATCCTTAGTATCAATTTAATATGCCGGGCGGTGGATGCCGAAAAAAGTACAAAATATATACAGGTGATGGGGAAGGTGACGAAAACGCAGACTACATATCATTGGGTTCGCGCGGGGGGACGTTCGCGTGAAACACCAACTTATCATGTGTGGATAGAGTATGCGATACCGGGAACGTCTCTTAAGCAACATGTAACAGAGAGTTATTCTTCTGAGCTGTTTTCTATGGGAGATGAAGTGCTTGTCTTGTGCCAAGAGGATCCGCCACATAAGGCGTATGCAGCGAAGAAGGATTGGTTTTTGAATCATGCCTATTCAGAAATTACAATTGGAAAAGGAAAAAATACCGGGAAGTAAATTTGTGTGTCAGTATTCTCTTTAAAATCCCAGAAGAGAACAACACATTTTTATTGTGACAAGGATGAAGTAAAAGATGGGGAGGACACATATGATTCATTGGCATTATCATAGAAGTTGGCAAACCGGCGGAAATGCCATAATTTTATTAGGATTACTATCCTTAGGAGCTTTAATTCTTTCATTAAAGCAATATATAGTAGATAAAGACTTTTTTAATATAATTATGCTGTCTGGTATAAGTTTGTTTCTGATTGTAGGTGGAATTTATGTGAAATGGTGGGCAAAGAAAAACGGAAAGAAATAGACAACTTAATTCTGAAAATGTATATATGTCTATGTATCAAAGTAGATTGTAGTTTTGCCATATTATAGAAATTCACATTGCATGAGGGAGCTACTTAAGGACACAATATAGATTACTAAAAAATGTGTATATACACAAAAATAAGGAGCGATATTATAACGGAATTTAGTGGCAGGGAGATGAAATATTTTCTTCTGAATGCAGATACTTTATGTGAATTTGTTTCCAAATGCAAGAGTGAAAAGACCGGTCATATTCGAACTATTGAAGAAAGGAAACCGGATATGATTGCAAGAGAAATGGAAAAGCATGCGTAGGAGCGTTGATTAAATTTGTCAAATGTGTCAAAAAAAATCAATGAAAAGTTGTAATTTCAGTAATGGTAAGATATAAATTGTGAATGACAAGTATATGGCGCAAATATTTGATTATTTAAAAGAGTATGTAGAAGAGAATGAGTATCAAAGTAGCAACAAAAAGCATGTTTTTTTATAAAGTGAGTAAAGAGGATATAAGGAAAGCAGAGCAAAGAATGTCATTAGAGTTTCCAGAAGAAATCGTTTGTTTTTTTGAGGAAATAGGATATGGTTTCTTTTATGATAAGGATGAGTGTTTTACCGATGTGCTAATGAAACCGGAAAGCATTGCTGATTTTAGATGTGCTGAAGGAAATTATTATTATGCTGAAGAACGTGAATTTCTTAAGCCGGAAGATTTAGTCTTTTTTGAAGTTGATTTGAATTGCCATATTTACATTAAGTTATGGGGAGAAAATAAAGGAAAAATATATTTCGGAAGTAAAATGATAGCAGAGACCTTTGTGGATTTCATAAGGAAAATCAGTGAAAAATCGAATTTTTTCTCGGCTTTTGAAGTATAAAGACCAATTTGTGAAGGAAATTAGTTATGAACTATACAAAATAATTGACTTTCGTCTTAAATGTGCTCAGAATCAAAGATAAAATGATAATTACCACATATGGAGTAAGGAAGGTGTACAGCTTGACCGAGAAACAGCAGGAAAGAAGACGGATTGTATGAAATTAAGCATGTTGACTAAGGAACAGGTGAAAAAGGTTTATTATGAGAGAATGAAGGCGGATTTTCCGCCAAATGAATTAAAGCCGCTCGCGATGATCAATAAAGCGGTGGAGCAGGGAAGTTACGAATGTATGGGATTGATGGATGGGGAAGAGATAGCAGGCTATGTTTTTGTGATCAGGCATGGAGAGGATTATTTGGTCGATTATCTAGCGATTTATCCGAAGCGGAGAAATCAAGGGCTTGGAGGAGAACTGATCAGATTGTTGGGAGAATATCTCGTGCAGGCAAAAAGTATCATAGGCGAGGTGGAGAACCCGGAGTTTACGGAAAATGAAGAGGAAAGAAGGATTCAGACAAGGCGCTTTGCATTTTATATGAGAAACGGTTTCAGGGATACGGGGGTCAGGGCTGCATGCTTTGGAGTCCCGTATATTATTATTGAAATGGGGCAGGGATCTGCGCACACAGGGGAGGAGATAAAGGCTTTATATGAGAGGCATTATCGGGCTATTTTGCCGAAGGGTATGTTTGAGAAAAATGTGATTGTGTAAGATGGGATTTACAGATATAATTTTAATATGGGCATATAGCGCGAAGGGACAAAGAAATTATATGGTAGATATGATTTTATTTCCGTCGGATTATTATAGTGTGGCAAAGGTGGACCCGGATCTGCAAAAGGAGTACGAGGCGGCGCGGGCCACGTGATTGTATGATGTAGTGCTGTTCGGGTACGACCAGTGGTTTCAGGAGGGACGGATGGTGCTCAGTGAGGCGCAAATAATGCCGGTAAATGGATTGCATAGGGCTGTGTATCGGGGCTGGATGATGAAGCCGGAGCAATATGAGGAGTTTTATGCGGCGCTTTTGCGGAACGGCATAGAGTTGGTAACCACGCCGAAGGAGTATACGTTGATGCATGTATTTCCCAATGTGTATCCGCTTGTAAGGGAGGACACGGCGCGGATGGAGATTTTTCCACTGCATGAGCGGATTGATGTTGAGCGGTTGAAAAAGGATTTTCCCAGATTCATGGTGAAGGATTTTGTGAAGTCTGTGAAGGGGACGGATTTTCCGAGATACTTTGAGCGGACGGTGACGCAGGAAGCGTTTGATGAGTGGATGGAGGTTTTCTACAAATATCGGGGAGGACTGTTGACCGGAGGAATTTGTATCAAGGAATTTTTGGAGTTGAAGTATTATGGTGAGCAGACCAATGAGTACAGGGTGTTTTACATCAATCATATTCCGGTGACCATCAGCGCCAATTCGGGGCAGCCGAACTTTGCGGCAAGAGTGCCGCAGGAGTTGGTGGAGAAGTATCGGAATTTGGACAGCGTGTATTATACGGTTGATTTTGCGGAGCTTGAAGACGGCAGTTGGAGGATTGTCGAGGCGGGGGACGGAAGTGTATCGGGACTGTCAGAGGGACAGGATTACGGGCAGTATTTCCGGGCAATGTATCGGTGTTTTCAGTGAGCTATCTAAGAATTGCTGAAAAGTGTGTTGACAGATATTAACGTTGGTTTCATGAGGAAATGCGATGATAATAGAAATTGAGTATTTCAAAGGTGATACCTTTTTGTGCGGCAAGCGGGTAACGTTTGGCAAGTTGAGAGAACAAATAAAGGATGTGGAGCGGATTTACGACAGACAGGAGGACAATTTCATTGAATTGCTTTGCAGGCTGTATGGCTGGACTGTTATTTCGGAAGATGGGAATCCAGAATATACATATGACAGGGATGTAGGGAAGTTTATAGAGCATGGCACAATGAATTGAAATTGGGAAATGCGAGAGGCGGGTATGGTCAAGGTACATTTTTCTGATTGGGAAGCATCGTTTTTAGATGTCGAAAAGGAACTGGGGATAAACGTTGATGTAGCTGATTATATCATACAAAATGTTGCAGACATTGAACTGGAAGCGACAGATCAGGTTTCGGATATGGAAAACAACGAAATTCTTTGGTTTAGTTCAAAACTGAAAAGTGATGAAGCAATATGTAACGAAATGCGGGAATTGTTTCATGAGTTACCCAACAGCAAAATGAAGGTGGAAATTACGATTGCATCTGATTTTGACTGGTATGGAAAAAGCAGAGAAAATGTTTGAGGAAGGTGGTGTGGTTACGTGGCGATGGGGAAAGAAAAGCTTTTGACGGCAACAGAATATGGAATCTGTCTGTTTTCTTCAGAGATATTGCAGGATTTTTTAAGGCAGAAGAAAATCCGCTCAAAGAAGCTGTTAAAGTTATTTCAAAAGGATAAGGAATTATATTTGGAGACGCAAGAATGCGGTGTTTGGATTCCGATGGTTCAGGTCAATAGTTATGAGTATGTGATTCGGGTGGATGGGATTGACGAGCCTTTTGGTGACGAGTGGGAGCAAAAGATAGAATACAGCGGGTTCAACATAGAGATCAAGAATGGGATATGGATATCAGGGATTGGCTCGATGATGACATGGAAGCCGGAGGAGTATTTGGGGGAGGAAGGCTCTTATTCCATCCATACTCCCTTTGGAGACATGCCACATTATTATTCCCGGGAGGAACGGTACTACCAGACATTGAGCGGCACTACCCTGTATACGGATTTTCACTATGATATTCCTGACGGGAAATATCTGCTGTCGGTAAAAGGGTTTCGGAGAAAGGATTTTGCGCAGAGGACAAAAATGGAACAGGGAGCGGGTGCATGCGGATTTTTGTTCTCTTTTGCGGAAGTGGAGGAGTTTAGCGGGTTTGAAAATCCCAGAGAGGAAGCGTATGATTTTAATGTGGGAAGCATGGAGTAGGATGTAGGAACAGCTTGTAAGAGTATTTTTACAAAAGAAATTCGAAAACAGAAAGAAAAACAGGCTATGGAACAAAAAGATTTCATACAAGAATTAATATACTGGATGGAAAAGGCGAGGGCAGCCGACCCAAAATTTCAGGTGTTTGGTTCAGAAACACATAAGTATCGGTTTGAAAAACCAGTGTCTTTAGAGAAGGTGAGGGCGTTTGAGGAGAAGCACCGGCTGAAGCTGCCGGAGAATTATGTGCGGGTTTTGACGGAGTTGGGAAATGGCGGCGCAGGACCGTATTATGGTCTCCATTCACTGGAGAAGCTTTATGGTGTAGGGTATACAGATGAATTTTGGGGTGACGCGGAGGAGACTTTTATTGATGCATCCCTGACGCGGGAAGCCTGGGAAGCCTGGAATGAGATGATGCGGAAGCTGGATCTGGAAGCGGATGATGCCGTTTACGAGAAGATGATGGAAAAGGTTGCGGCGAATGCATTGGTGATCGGCACGCAGGGATGTACCTATGATTGTCTTTTGATGTGCGGTGGCAGTGAGCAGGGGAAGATTGTGTATTTTGATGAAAATCTGGAGGAGGATGCGAAGCCGATATTCACGCACATGACCTTTGAGGAATGGATGTTGGGATTTTTTAAAGAGGTGGCGGCAGGCAATAATCTGGATCATTATGGGTATTTCCATCTGGGGACAGAGCCGGAGCTGATTGAGGAATATGAGAGGGAGTCGCAGCAAGGCGTTCATGGCAGACGGGATGAAGCGGTTGCTTCCCTGTATCGCTTCGCGGAGCTTTCACCTGATACTATCAAGCGGTTGGTGGCAGGGGTGGATGATGAGGCGGCGGGTATTGTGATGAGCCTGCTTTTTAAGTTTGATGTGGGTGAAGCGCTGAAGATGTTTGATGCTTATTTTTATGGGGAGCATCCGGAGATTGCGGTACAGGTGTGCAGATGGATGCCGGAGAAGGAAAAGGAACGGTATTATCTCAGGGCGGTAGAACTATTGAATACGCCGGAATTTGCGGGGCGGCTGATCTGGAATGGGGCGTTTCAGAAGGAGGAGCCTTGTGCGGAAAGAATGCTCTTTTTCCTGGATGATTGCAGGTGCAAGCGGGCGGGGGATATCGTGAATTATGCGCTCGCGGCGGAGACACCGCAGGAGTGCAGGAGAACGGCAATCTTTGTGATGAGCCATTGTGCGGATATTGCAGACTTTGAGGCGGAGATGGCGGCGTGGATGCGGGACGAGGACTACTGGATTGCGCACGCGGCGCTGCAAGGTTCCATCGACGCGAAGTTGAAGGGAAAAGTGATACGGGAGACCTATCGGTGGATGCGGAAGCGGTATAAAGATGATTCCGTCATGCAGGCGAATCTGGCGCATGTGGCGTGGGTCATTTAAAAGGATTTCGGAGAATGAGTGGAAAATCAATGATTTTTTAGCACAATTAGCATACGAAAAATAAAAGGAGTATACAGGGCATGGAAGAATCAAATACACTAGGACTTATGCCGCCGCCATGGCTGGCTTACCCGCAGATCGAGAGGTATTCGATCGGATGGCGGATGGGTGCCGGGGAGGAGTATATAAACCGATTTGGGGAGTGGTGGGTAACGCTTTCCGCAGAGAGAAAGGAGAAGTATCAGACTTTGTTTCCGGAGCCGATCACATGGCAGGGATGGTGGCGGAGTGAGGATACGTGCACGCGATTTCAGTATGGGGAATATGCGATAGAGCTGTGGCAACCCCAGGGAGTGCCGAAGTATTCCAACCAATGGCTGCGGCAGCAGACCGCGGAGGGAAAGACGCGGGAGTTGTGTATGTTTTGGATGCCCGAACCGGCGAGCGGTGTGGATAAAAGTTGTTTCAGCCAGTGGTGGCTGGGCGAGTTCTGGTCTGTAATAGATACTTTTTGCTGTGTGGAGCAGTTTATGACGGTGCAGATGGCGAAGCTCTTCGGAGATGCGGAGGCTCAGAAAGCGGTTATGGAATGTGATGACCCAAAGTGGATGAAACCCATAGGGCATAGAGTGAAAGATTTTGATCAGGGAATCTGGGATATGGTGAAGTATTCTGTGGTGGTCAACGGCAACTGGTACAAATTCAGTCAGAACCGTGAGCTCAGAGATTTCCTGCTTTCCACGGGAGACAGTGTGCTGGTGTATGCCAGTCCTTATGATGAAACATGGGGGATCATGCTTTCAGAGACGGACGAGGAGGCGCAGGACCCGGCGAATTGGCAGGGACAGAATCTGCTGGGCTATGCTTTGATGGAGGTGCGGGACGAGCTGCGGCGGGTGACGCAGAATGAGGCGCTGTGTGATTTCGGTCAGGTGGAGATGTGAGGATGCTTGCAATTCAATATATCAGGATGTTTTGGAGAAAAGAAAACCGGACACCGGAGGGAGCGGTTGCCCGGCGGGAATATTCTAAGCCGATCAGGATTGAGGATGAGGTGCAGCTTGAGAGCGCAGAGAGCGATTCAGGTGGCAAAATTTTCCTGCAAAAGCGGTGGTATATACAGTCCGACAAAATATATCCTTATTTTGAGTATAACAGATTGTTTAGAACCCCGCCTATAAAGACTTATGAGCCGCGGGAGGAAAGCCTGAGAAAATATTTGATGGAGCAAAACAGGAAAGAGAATGTGGATAAAGGGATTTTTCTTTCGGATGTCAAGGATGTGGATATTCCGGGTATTGAGATAAAGGCAGCGGATGAGGGATATGAGGTGATCTGGTATTCTTTGTCGAACAGATATCATCCGGTCAGAACAGGGTATAATCAGAAGTATCATGTGAAGGGTTCTTCGGCGCAGGGTAAGCGGGTGAAGTGCGAAACGGCATTTGTCCTAAAAAAGTGAGAAGCAGGAGTGGTGAAATATAATTACAGGTACACTTCCTATAGCGGGCAGCACTATGAGCAGTTTTGTATTTATTTTGTTAATGTGGAAGAGATAAAGCATGATTCCTTTGTGAAAGCGGATTATGCGAAGGTTTATGATGAGATGGTGGACTTGTTTTGAGTATAAGTTGTTCTTATAAAGCAAAGCGGATGCGAGACTGAGGCTGAGTGAAGTATAATAGACCAATAATTCATGTGCAGCATAGCGGTTGCGAATTTGTACTTTGA
>JAFUZJ010000022.1 GCA_017476665.1 Lachnospiraceae bacterium
TGAGGCAGAAATAACACCGCAAAAGAGAGAAGAAAAAGGGAACACCGGGAAAGAACGGAGAACATCAGGAAATATAGGTGGAACACCGAAGAAATGAGCAGGTTTACCGATATTTCGCGGAGACCCAATGTTTTTTTGGAAATCTTGGCTGAAACAGCCGGATGCTTTATTAGAATGATATGTCGTATTGTAATACAATTAATTTGCGGTGTCAATATGTTTTTGATTTTAGGGTAAAAGTGGACGGGTTACATATTAAAATTAATGGTTGATATTTTATGATAACAGCGGATAACCCTCGATAACCCCTTGATAAATTTTTAAAGAGGGGTTATATTAATAATAGTCGGGGGGATGATTATGCCGGACAAGATTAAAAAACTGGAATCGGAAATAGCTTCGCTTCCGTCAGGGTATATTTCTAAGAAGAATATCAAGGGCAGCGTAAAGAAGTATTATCAGTGGACGGAAGATGGAAAAAAGAAAAGCAAGTATCTTGATGATGAAAGTGCTGCAGAGCTGGAGATTCAGATAGAAAAACGCAGGAAATTGCAGAAAGAATTAAGAGCAATAAAAAAAGCGGTTATCAAAACACCGAAAACATTCACTTTGCCGGAACACCATTTTAAGACAAATTTACTGCGTGGAGAGTTGCTTAGGAGTTTTATTGAACCCATAATGGATTTTCAACATAGGGATTGCTTCCGGGTGGTGGAGGACTATCTTGAACACCGTAATTTGGGAAAGGTTTTTATACTCTATGGACTTAGAAGGACCGGTAAAACCACGCTTATCAAGCAGGCCATAGCATCTCTGGCACAACAGGATTTTGAAAAGACAGCGTTTATTCAGGTTAAGCAGGGAGATACGCTTGGTTCTGTCAATTATGATCTGAAATGGCTTTTGGAAAACGGATATAAAAATGTGTTTATCGATGAAGTTACTTTTGCAGAGGATTTCATTGAAGGTGCTGCATTGCTTTCCGATATATATGCGGCTTCAGGAATGAAGGTGATCCTTTCGGGGACAGATTCTCTTGGTTTTATTCTCTCTGAGAGTGAGGAGCTGTATGATCGTTGCATAATGCTTCATACCACGTTTATTCCATATCGTGAATTTGAGAGTGTGCTTGGCATTTCCGGTATAGATGAATATATCCGATATGGTGGAACCATGAGCCTTGGAGGCAGACATTATAATGAAGCTGTGACATTTAAAACTAAAGCAAGCACAGATGAATATATCGACAGTGCCATTGCAAAGAATATTCAGCATTCTCTGAGATTTTATCAGGATGGTGGTCATTTCAGACATCTGGCTGAGTTGTATGATAAGAATGAATTAACAAATGCAATTAATCGTGTAGTGGAAGATATAAATCATAGATTCACGATAGAAGTGCTTACAAAAGACTTTGTTTCCCATGACCTTGGAATATCCAAAAGGAACCTTCGTAAAGACAGGGAGAATCCAATCGATATACTTGATCGAATAGATCAAGAGGCGCTGACAAATGGATTGAAGAACGCAATGGATATTCTGAATAAAAATGAGCAGAGTGTGCAGATCACAGATACGCATCGTATTGAAATAAAGGAGTATTTGGATCTTTTAGATCTGACAGTTGATATTCCGACTGAGTTTATTCCCGTCCGGAACGAGAAGAAATACAGAACCGCAATTGCTCAACCCGGAATGCGATATTCACAGGCGGAGGCTTTAGTACGTCAGCTGCTCTTGGATGAGGAATTTCAAAACATATCCATAGCGGATAGAAATTATGTGCTGGAACGAATCTTAAATGAGATCAAAGGACGGATGATGGAGGATATAATTCTTCTTGAAACGATGATGGCAAATCCGGATAAAGAAGTCTTCCGCCTTCAGTTTGCCGTGGGCGAATTTGATATGGTCATTGCTGATCCGGCTAGGGCTACCTGTGAAATCTATGAGATCAAACACAGTACAGAAATGATTCCGGAGCAGTATAAGAATCTTGCAGACAGTGAAAAGTGTGAAAGTACAGAGTTCAGATTCGGAAGAATAACCAGAAAAGCTGTTATATACCGTGGAGAAAATAGGAATGATGGAGACGTTTATTATTTGAATGTCGAGGATTATCTCGGTACTCTGAGATTTTGCGGAGACCCCCGAGGTACCGCCAGCGCGGTGAGAGGAGATTGAAAAAAAGACGTCCCTATGTTAAAATAAAACCGTCAGCGGGTTTATGATAAAATGTTTTTGAAAAGCCTTGAACACTATAAAAATAAAGTATTCAAGGCTTTTTGTGTTACTAATTTGTTACTTATTCAATTGTTTGCTTTGTGGGGTGAGCTGGGGATATATTGTTTGGAATGGGATATAATGGGCAGATTATAGGAATGCTCGTGGAGGTTAAAATATGCTTATCAATGTCTTTTGGGAATCTTGGCTGAAACAGCCAGATATTTTGTTGCGATTATAATAGATGTAACGTGTCAACATAGAGAATCTAGAGAACCATAAGAGCCGGGAGTTTTGACCAATTACTCCCGGCTTTTTGTTTGTTATTGCTTTTGCGCAAGTTGCGCCTGAAGCTCGGCAATGAGTTTATCTTTCTCAGCGAGAGCGTTGTCCTTTTCGACGAGGGCGTTTTGCTGTTCAACGAGCGCGTTCTGCTGTTCAGCGAGTGTGTTACCCATCTCTGCAACTTTTTCCTGCAGCTCAGTCACCATCATACGTTCCGTATTGCGGTCCATGATATAAAGTTCCTGTGAAAACATCGTCATTAACACCTCCGGACTCATGGCAAATTCGGCAATTTCCTGATAAATGGGCAGGAACTCCGGAAATTCTGTGATCAGGTTCATAATGGTTCCCGTATCTGTCGCGGACAGGAACGTGAGCCATACATCCAGCGGGCTGCTGGACTTATCTACATTATGTACGTTTTGCTGGAAGATGTCAAGGCACAGAAAGATGTCTTCGTGGAGTCTATGTTTTTGATTCTAAATGAATTCTACAAAAAATTTTTTGTAATTTAAAAAAATTTAAAGTTCTTTTTAGGTTCATCCTTTACAATGACCTCAGAACGAACGTAAAGGGGTGACAAGTATGAGTTATCAGGATATTTTCAAACGTTACGAAATGAAATATATGTTGACGAAGGAGCAAAAGGAACTGGTCCTTCAGGCAATGGCAGAATATATGAAGCCTGACGAATTCGGCAGAAGCACGATCTGCAACATTTATTTTGATACGCCGGACTATCAGTTGATCAAGCGGTCGTTGGAGAAGCCGGTCTACAAAGAGAAGCTTCGGGTGAGAAGCTACGGCAAAGCCAAAGAGGACGGCACCGTATTTGTAGAACTGAAAAAGAAATATAAGGGTGTGGTTTACAAACGCCGCATCAGCACCAGTGAAAAAGAGGCAATGGCTTATCTGATTCAGGGTGAAGAACTCTCCAAGCAGAGCCAGATCACAGATGAGATCAGCTACTTCAAGCAGATGTACCAGGGGTTGCAGCCGGCAGTGTATCTCTCCTATGACAGAGAAGCGTTCTATGGCGTGGAGGACAGAGACCTGCGGATCACGTTCGATGAGAACATTCTATGGAGAAAAGAAGATATCAGCCTTTGCTCAGAAGTGTACGGAACGCCGATCCTGGAACCGGGATGTGCACTGATGGAGATCAAGATCGCTTCCGCAATGCCGATGTGGTTGTGCAGAGTGCTTTCGGAAAACGGAATTTTCCAGACCAGCTTTTCCAAATATGGCAGAGCTTATGAGACGATCGTGGCGGAGCAGATGGCGGCAGCAGCACAGCGGATCGGCGGGACAGCAGGACAGACCGTGGCCGGTCAGGCAGCAGTGCAGAATGCAAACAGAAGACTGGGCGGGCGCCGTACCAGAATCGCATAAAGGAGGGATAAGTTATGATGAATACATTGTTTGGAGGAATTTTTGATACAAGTACAACGAGTGTAATCTCGGTGAGCAGTTTCTTGCTGTGTGTGGCGGTTTCGCTGGTGATCGGGTTGTTTATATCGGCGGTTTTCGGCTATAAGAGTAAGTCCAGCCAGAGTTTTCTGGTGACGTTGGCGCTCCTGCCGGCAGTGGTGTGTGTGGTGATCATGATGGTAAACGGCAATGTGGGCGCGGGCGTGGCTGTAGCAGGTGCTTTCAGTCTGGTGCGTTTCCGTTCGGCTCCCGGTACGGCCAGAGAGATCGGGGCAATCTTCTTGGCAATGGCGTCGGGGCTGTTGACAGGAATGGGTTATCTGGGATACGCGGTGCTGTTTGCGGTGATCATCGGACTGGTGAATTTCCTGTATGAGAGCATCGGCTGGAAGAAAGCGGAAATGCAGACAGGGAAGACATTGCACATTACCATTCCGGAAAATCTGGATTATACAAATATTTTTGACGAGATCTTCAAAGAGTTCACAAAGAGCTGTGAGATGGTAAATGTGAAGACAACCAACATGGGAAGCCTGTTCAAACTGACCTATCAGGTGGAGTTGAAAGAGGACGTTTCGGAGAAGGATTTTATCGATAAACTGCGCTGCAGGAACGGTAATCTGGAGATCGTGATGGCGCGGAGAGAAACGGTGGTCGGAGATCTGTAAAGGAGTGAGGATGTTATGAAAAAGATGCAGATGAAGTGTAAAAACAGAAGATTTTATTACGGCGCACTGGCTGCTATACTGGCGGCGGGAATGCTGATGGCCGGTTGCGGAAACACAGCAAATACCGGTTCCGGGGCGAGCGGCGCTACGGCCAGCAGTACGGTGTCCGTGAGCAATACTGCAAAGAACAGTAGCAATGCGCAGGCAGTCGGCAGTTCTACTATTTTGGATACATCGGATCTGTTCAGCAACAGGGATGTAGAGGTGGGATATGATGAGTCGGAGTGCGTGAAGATCAGCCTGAACGGAAATACGGCGCAAAGCGATTCTCAGTCGGTGAAAGTGGACGGCAATGTGGTGACGATCACCGATGAAGGTACATACCTGATCTCGGGAACCTTAAACGGTCAGATTATCGTGGAAGCGGAAAAAAGCGACAAGGTGCAGCTGGTTTTGGACAATGCGAATATTTCTTGCGCGAGTAGTGCAGCGCTGTATGTGAGCCAGGCGGATAAGGTGTTTGTTACAACTGCGGCAGGCAGTGAAAATCTGCTGGAGACCACCGGCGCGTATGTGGCAATTGATGATCATAATATTGACGGCGCAGTTTTTGCAAGAGATGACATCACGTTTAACGGCGAGGGAACATTGGTAGTGAAATCCACTGAGGGAAACGGTATTGTCTGTAAGGATGATCTGAAGATTACCAGCGGTACCTATGAGATCACATCCGGCAATCATGGATTGCAGGGCAAGGACAGCATCCGGATTGCAAACGGTACCATTACGATCACGGCAGCGCAGGACGGAATCCATTCCGGCAATGATGAAGACGATACGGTGGGTTACACCTATATTGAGGGCGGTACCATTACGATTGCGGCGGACGATGACGGTATCCACTCCGATACCCAGCTTGTGATCGCAGGCGGCTCGATCAATATAACCAAGAGCTACGAAGGTTTGGAAGGGCAGGAGATTGAGATCCTGGGCGGCGAGATCAATGTGGTGTCCAGCGATGACGGTCTGAACGCGGCCAGCGGTAATAGCAACAGTGGCTCTAATGACTTCCAGATGCCGACGAGGGACGGCAACTTCGGCGGCGGACGTCAGAATATGGATGGACAGGAAGGCTTTACTGGCGGAAGAGGCGGATTTGGAGGAGGCGGAGCGTTTGATGTGGACGAGGATGCGCAGATCATCATTTCCGGCGGTGTGCTACATGTAAATGCACAAGGAGACGGAATTGATTCCAACGGGAATCTGTATGTATATGGCGGCGAGATCATTGTCAACGGTCCGGTCAACGACGGAAACGGTGCATTGGACTTCGGCGGCAGCGGATACATTTACGGTGGCAGTGTGATCGCTATCGGCTCCAGCGGAATGGCAGAGAATTTTGCCTCTGATTCCACACAGTGTTCTATCATGGTGACAACCCAGAGCACGCAGAAGGCCGGGACAACGGTGACCCTGAAGGACGCGTCCGGGCAGGTGTTGTTGAGCGCTGTTTCGGAGAAAACATTTAACAATGTGGTATTCAGCTGTGGGGAGATTCGGGTTGGCGAAACCTATACTGTGGAGATCGGCAGCGAAACCATCGAGGTTACCATGACGGAAACAATCTATGGAAGCGGAAGCGGCTTTGGTGGCGGCAGAGGCGGCATGGGCGGTTTCGAAGGCGGACGCCCGGGGATGGACGGCCAGAATGGCTTTGAGGTGCCCAACGGCCAGAACGGCTTTGGCAGACCTGACGACCAGAATGGTTTTGGCGGACCGAACGGTATGGATGGACAGAATGGTATGGGCGGCCAAGGAAACTTTGGCAGGCAAAAAGGCGGCAGAGGCGGCATGGACAGTTCCCGCGAATCGACTAATAATCTGTGAGAAGATTGGCGTCGGAAAGTAATTTCCGGCGCCTTTTTATGCCGGAACCGCCTTGACTTTTGCCGGTCCATCATTTACGCTTAATTATACTGGGCAGAATGCTTCTGAAAGGAGCGGACAGGTGAGTATGGTAGTTGGTATTTTGGCACATGTGGATGCGGGTAAGACAACGTTGGCGGAATGTATGCTGCATTTGAGTGGGAAGCTGCGTCAGACCGGCAGGGTGGATCACGGGGATGCGTTTCTGGATCATTATGCATTGGAGCGGAAGCGTGGGATCACAATCTTTTCCAAGCAGGCACGGTTTACATGGAAAGATATGGAGATAACTCTGTTGGATACGCCGGGTCATGTGGATTTTGCTGCAGAGATGGAGCGGACGCTGGCAGTGCTTGATTGCGCCATATTGGTGATAAACGGAACGGACGGAGTTCAGGCACACACAAGGACATTGTGGAAGCTTCTGGACTATTATGACGTTCCGGTTTTTGTGTTTGTGAATAAAATGGATCAGCCGGGAAATGACCGGGTGCTGCTAATGGAGCAGTTGAAGCGCCAATTGAGCGGAAATTGTGTGTGCTTTTCTGCGGAGAATTCCGGGAAGGGTGTCTGTGAGGGAAGTGCCGCGTGGTTGGAGGAGGTTGCAACCTGTGAGGAGACGCTGATGAACCGGTATCTGGAAACCGGAGAACTGGGGGAGGAGCAGATCGCGCAGGCAATTTGGGACAGGCAGGTTTTTCCGTGCTATTTCGGCGCAGCGCTGAAGGAAGAGGGGGTGGAGGCACTTCTTGACTCAATAGCGGTGTATCGGAGGGCGTATCGGGCGGTCTGTCCGGCTGAGCAGGAGTATCCGGAGACGTTTGGTGCCAGGGTTTATCAGATCACCAGAGACAGCGCGGGAATGCGGCTCACGCACATTAAGGTTACGGGAGGAAAGCTGCGGGTAAAGCAGTTTTTGGATAACAAATTCAGTGCCCAGGGTGAGGATGAGGTGTTTTCGGAGAAAGCGGATCAGCTGCGGTTGTATAACGGGACAGAGTATGCGCTGGCGGAGGAAGTGAAGGCGGGCGAAATCTGTGCGGTGACCGGTCTGACAAAGACCTTTGTAGGACAGGGACTGGGATTTGAGACGGAGAATGAGAAACCGTTGTTAGAGCCGGTGTTGACATACCGGATCGAACTGCCGGAGGGCGAGGATGCAGTGCGGGTGCTCGGTTTGTTTCGGCAGCTGGAGGAGGAAGAACCGCTCCTGCACATTCTGTGGCAGGAGGCGACGAAGGAAATTCATGCGCAGATCATGGGAGAGGTGCAGATAGAGATTTTGCAGGAGTTGATCGCGGAACGGTTTGGGCTGGAGGTTACATTCGGCGAGGGAAGTATCGTTTATAAGGAGACACTGGCAAAGCCGGTGATCGGGGTCGGCCATTTTGAACCGCTCCGGCATTATGCGGAGGTGGAACTCCTGTTGGAGCCCGGGGAACCCGGCAGCGGCATGCAGTTTGCCAGTGTGTGCAGTGAGGATGGGTTGGATCGGAACTGGCAGCGGTTGATCCTGACCCATCTGGAGGAGCGGCCGCATGTCGGGGTGCTTACAGGAGCGCCGGTGACGGATCTGCGGATCCTGTTGGTGGCGGGGAGAGCCCACGCCAAACATACCGAGGGCGGTGATTTCAGGCAGGCGACCTACCGGGCAGTCCGACAGGGCTTGCGCAGCGGGGAGTGTGTTTTGCTGGAGCCCATGTTTTCTTTTGTTCTGGAACTTCCCACAGAGTATCTGGGACGGGCCATGTCGGATGTGCAGCGGATGTACGGCAGTTTTGAGACGCCGGTGACGGAGGGGGACCGGAGCATACTCAGGGGTCGGGCACCGGTGGCGACCATGCGGGACTATCAGCGGGAGGTGGCTGCGTATACCCATGGAACAGGCCACTTTGCCTGCACGCCGGACGGATATGCACCCTGTCACAACGCGGAGGAAGTGATCGCTCATCAGGGGTACGATCCCGAGGCGGATGTGGCAAACCCGACGGGATCGGTGTTTTGCGCTCACGGGGCAGGATTTATTGTGGATTGGGATCAGGTGCCGGAATATGCCCATGTGGAGGTCCCGGCAGATATTAAGGCGCTTGTGGAACAGGCAGGGCGTGAGGAGCAGGGGAAGCAGGGATCGGTGGACGGATCAGGAGAGCAGAGGGAATCTGCAGGGCGATGCGGAGGACATGCGCAGGGCGGCACGGAGCACTATATCACCCAGGAGGAGATCGAGCAGATTTTCGCGCAGACCTACGGCAAAAGGGAGAAGGATGCAAGACACCGCAGGCGGTATCATGTGACAAGGCGGGACAGCAGAATGGGGGCTGCGGGTGGTCAGGCTGGCGGATATGGCGATGGTTCGGGCAACTCAAGCAGATTGAGCAGTAGTGCAAAATCAGGAGCGGCGAAGAAGTCCTGTCTGTTGGTAGACGGCTATAATATCATTTTTGCGTGGGACGAGCTGCGGGCGCTCTCGGAAGTCAATATTGACAGTGCCAGGGACAGGCTGATGGATATTCTGAGTAATTATCAGGGAACACTGGGAGGAGAACTGATTTTGGTGTTTGACGCCTACAAGGGAAAAGGCAATCCGGGCAGTACCCTGAAGTATCACAATATCTATGTGGTTTATACCAGAGAAGCAGAGACGGCGGATCAATATATTGAGAAGACAGTGCATGAGATGGCGGATCAATATCAGATCACGGTGGCAACGTCAGATCGTTTGGAGCAGATGATCATTTGGGGCGATGGCGCGATGCGGATGTCGGCAAGGGGCTTGTATGAGGCGGTTGAGAATGCTGCAAAAGAGCTGCGGGAAAACTATACGGAGCAGGACAGCAGGATTGCGTTCAGACCTTTTTTGTGATAAGATACCCACTGGGAGAAATTTTTCATGAGAGATCAAATTATCGGGTATATGAAGAAGCATAAGATCAGGCTGGCTGCGGGATGTCTTCTGCTGTTGGTGGAGTTTGGCTTGTTTTTTGGAAGCGGCGTGATGCTGGAGGATCAGACGCATTTCCATTCGGGAGAAGGCGCAAGGGGAGTTGCTTTTTCGGACACGGTTTTCATACGTCAGGAGTTTGTACCGGGATATGACCATATGCATGAAATCAGTATTTTATTGGATATGGGAACAGAACGTGATGATGGGATAGTTCATGTGGAGATTCTGGCTAATGGGGAGGAGAAAGTATATCAGGTCAGTCTGCCATTCTCGGACATGGAGGACATGGCGTTTACCGATCTGGAGATTCCATCCGCACTATCAGGCGGAAAAACGTATTATCTGGATATCTGGTGCGAGCCGTCTTCCCTTGGAGAGTATCCGGAGATTATGGTGGGAGATACAAAACAGTTTCTGCCTGAAAACCGGAAACTGCAATCTGTTTCTTTGACACAAGACGTGCAGAAGGATGTAGCTGATAATGAGATCGGAAGCGATCAACTGATCATGCGCTATCAGTATACGGATGTGATGCCTGCAAAAAAAGCGGTAAAGATAGTGATACTTTGTCTGTTTACTGCATTGGCTGTTGGGGTTGGAATACCGCACGATCGGAAGATACGACAGATTGCAGGTTGCCTGCTGTTGATATTGATGCCCCTGCTTCTGGGCAGATGGCTGGAATTATTGAATTACAAGGAAGTTTTTTACCGTCCTATGGCGATGGCGTGGAACATTTTTCTGATGTATTTGATAGAGTTGTTGTTCCTGCTTGTAACATATTCACCGGGTATTACAGTCATATTGTCCGGACTGCTGTTGACAGGATTATATTCTGCCAACTATTTTGTGTATTATTATCGGGGTACCCCGCTGCGAATTGCGGAATTCACCGCTGTTAAGACTGCCAAAAATGTGATAGGCGGATTTCAGTTTGTGCCCAATGATCGTTTGGCATTCGCCTGGGGAATGTCGCTTTTGTTTCTTATTATGGCGGTCCAGACGGGAGTCGGACGAAAAACGCGTATGCATAAAATGAGTTTCCGTGTATTGGTGCGCCTGGGAAGCGTGCTTCTGGCAGCTGTGCTTGGCTGGGGATGCCTGTGGATGGTAGGAGAAACGCCTATACTGAGCAAAACCGGTCTGATAGGACGGGATGAGATGTCTGCCGTGAACAGACAGGCAATTTATGAGATCAATGGTTATCTTGTAGGGCTGATCACAGATTATCAGAGTTCCGGTTTCTCCAAGCCGGATGAGTATTCACAAGAGGCTGTAGCTCATATTTTTTCAAACTATTCTGCCGGACAGGCGCTGACACAAGAGGAGCAGGAAGCGTTGCCGCATATTTTCTTTATCATGAATGAAAGTCTGGCGGATCTGAGGGTATATGGCGAGTTAAATTTGAATCAGGAGTATCTGCCCTTTTTGAGTTCTATGCGCGAAAATACAATACGGGGTTATACGAATGTATCGGTATTCGGGGGCGGTACGGCGAATTCAGAATTCGAAGCGTTGACAGGATGTACGATGGCGTTCTTTGATAGCAGTATGTATCCCTATCAACAGATGATAAATGGTCCGCTCGATTCTGTGGTGACCTGTGCAAAGAAATCCGGGTACACAACGTATTCCATGCATCCCGCGCCAAGGACCAATTGGAACAGGGCTGTGGTATACGGCTATTTGGGGTTTGACGATTTCCTGTGGGATACGGATTTTCCCGATGCAGAGGAATATTATGATAAGATATCCGATCAGGCCACTTATGATAAGATCATTTCGCTGTACGAGAACAGACAAGAGAAAGAGAAATTGTTTGTTTTTGATATTACACTGCAGAACCATGGGGGATATAGCGGCCATAACGAGCCATATGAGGTCAATGAATTGAACCTGAAAAACGGTCAGATGGATGAATATCTTTCTCTGGCGAAGATATCGGATGAGGCTTTTGAAAATCTTGTGACGTACTTTGCGGATCAGGACGAAAAAGTCCTTATCTGCATGTTTGGAGATCATCATCCTTTTGTGACAAGTATTTTGACACCATATGCATCGAATACGGAAAGCGAGAACATGATGAATATGTATAAGACTCCGTTTGTCATATGGGCAAATTATGACATGGAGGAAGCAGAGGGATTGGACATTAGCGCCAATTATCTGGGAGGAATGTTGTTGGAACAGGCAGGGATTCCTCTTTCCCCCTGGTTTGCATTTCTGAGGGAGCTGAGAAGAAGTTATCCAATTATCACTGCAATTGGATGTGTGGATGACAGGGGGGATTATTTGTACAGTGATGATGTTGCTTTTGAAGAATATCGTATTTGGGAATATGATCATATGCAGGGTGAGAAAGGCTATCAATGGGTATATTAGAAGGAGTAGAGTATGATTGATTATTTTTTTGATCCGGAACGCAGTATTTTGGCATTTGCAGGTATTTTGGCTGCATTTGCACTTACGGTGATCATGACAGGAAAATTAAGTCCTTACCTGCCAAAGGATGGCGGCAGGGAGTTTGCCCATGATGGTAAACTGTCCGCCGGGAAGCCCAGGGGTGCCGGGATCATATTTGTACTGGTATTTGTAGCGTCGGTGCTTTTGTTTGTGCCGTTACAGGTGGAACTGGTCGTTTATCTGGTGCTGATCGTGCTGTGTATGTTGACGGGTTTTTTTGATGATGCAGCTGAGAAGCCTTGGGGAGAATACAGAAAGGGTTTGTTGGATCTGGGTATTGCAGTGATGACGGCGGTAAATTTCCTTCAGCATAATCCCAGCGAGGTGGAACTGGCTTTTTTTCGTGTGAAATTTGAATTGAATCCGGTAGTATTTGCAATCTTTGCGGTAATATTGGTCTGGACATCTGTGAATGTGACAAACTGCGCGGACGGTGTGGACGGGCTGTCGGGGACGTTAGCGATCATCACGCTGGTGACAATCTACTATATTGACCGGATGAAAGAACGGCCGGACAACTTCTCGTTTCCGATCCTGTTGTTTGCCGCATGCCTTCTGGGCTATCTGTGGTATAACGCTACGCCCAGCAAGCTGATGATGGGAGATGCAGGCAGTCGTGCCATGGGCTTGATGATTGCGATCGCCATTCTGAAGACAGGGTGCCCGTTCCTCTATATTCCGGTGGCATTGGTGCTGATCCTGGATGGTGGCTTAGGTTTGTTAAAAGTGTTTTTACTACGGTTTTTGAAGATCCATATTTTTAAAAATACCAGGATGCCGCTGCACGATCATGTGCGGAAGGTGTTGGGATGGTCCAATACGCAGACGGTTTACCGTTTTGCGATCATTCAGATTGTGCTGTCCGCAGCGGTGATCTATGGGATGCAGATATAGAGAGGTGAAAGATTATGTATGATGAGTTGACTCCCAGTGATATCAAGAAGATGGAGGAAGAGATAGAGTACCGGAAACTGGTGGTGCGTCCGAAAGCGTTGGAGGATGTGAAAGAGACCAGGGCGCATGGGGATCTGAGCGAGAATTTTGAGTACCATGCGGCAAAGAAGTACAAGAATCAGAATGAGAGCCGGATCCGGTATCTGGAGCGGATGATCAGGACGGCGAAGGTGATCTCGGAGGATTCCGCTGAGGATGAGGTTGGCATCAACAATACGGTAAAAGTGGTTTTTCTGGACGACGGCAGCGAGGAGACTTACAAGATCGTGACGACTGTGCGGGGGAATTCCCTGGCAGGACTGATCAGCAATGAATCCCCGTTGGGCAAGGCGCTTCTGGGCAAAAAGGTCGGCGACGTGGCGCATGTGCAGGTGAACGATACGGTGGGGTATGACGTGCGTATCGTGAGTTTTGAGAATACGGAAGATGACGGAGATAAGATCAGGAGTTTTTAGGGATCAGAGGAGTTTTTATGAAGAAATATCTTTTGTTTGATCTGGATGGCACGCTGACGGATCCGAAGGTCGGCATTACAACTTGTGTGCAGTATGCACTGGCATCTTTTGGCATCGAGGAGCCTGACCTGGACAAACTGACTCCGTTTATCGGACCGCCCCTTCGTGACAGTTTTATGCGGTTTTATGATTTTGATGAGGAGCAGGCCAAGAAAGCGGTTGCAAAGTACAGAGAACGCTTTCAGGATGTGGGCATATTTGAAAATGAGGTGTATGAGGGGATTCCACATATGCTGCGGACACTGCAGTCCAAAGGGCTTTATCTGGCGGTGGCGTCTTCCAAGCCGCAGGTATATGTGGAGCGCATTTTGGAGCATTTTGACCTGAAAAAATACTTTAAGGTGATCGTGGGCAGCGAGTTGGACGGAACCAGAGAGAGTAAGGATGAGGTGGTGCAGGAAGCGCTGAACCGCCTTTTTGCGTATAAACCGATCCAACGGGATCAGGTGTATATGATCGGTGACAGATGCTTTGACATTGAAGGCGCGAAGGCGCAGAAGGTGGAAAGTGTAGGGGTCACTTACGGTTTCGGAGACATGGAAGAGTTGAAGGCTGCCAAGGCGGATTATATTGTGCGCAGTGTGGCGGAACTGGAGAAGTTTCTGCTGCGCGGCGTGGAGGAGGAAAGGCAGGCAGAGACGAAGAAAAAGGGTTTGACCCTGGGCAATATGTGGGTAATGCTTTTTTCTTTCCTGATCTTTATGGGCGTGCGCAGCGTGGTCATGTATGCGGTGGAACTGCTCTGTGTACAGATGTGGAATTGGAATCTGCCGGAATGGCTGGATCGTTTTTTGTTTGCGCGGGATGCGGCGCTGGCGGACGGCGCACAGTTTGCATTTACGGGAAACCAGAGCGTGCTTCGGTCGGCGCTGGGATTTGTGGGTGGGGCGTTAGCCGTCAGAAAGGATGCGGTGGAGCTGATCCGGGAGACGGCAGAGGATACGAAGCTTGCGCATCTGCGGAAAGAAGAGAGGGTGAATTATCTGCTTCTGGCGGGCGCCGTGGTCGGCGCGGCTGTGGGGTTGAATCTGTTGTTAGACCTGATGGGATTGGTGGATAAGTCTGAGGCCTATCAGGCGGTGAGAGCGGATCAGTATTCTGCGAATTTCTTTCTGGGTTTACTTGCCTTCGGGATCTTATCTCCTACGGCGGAGGAATTATTATTCCGTGGGATCCTTCACAATTATCTGCGGAAATTTTATCCGGTGCGGCTGACGTTGTTGGTATCGTCGGCGCTGTTTGGGCTGTATCATATGAATTTTGTACAGGGAATGTATGGCTTTTTGATGGGCTGCCTGATCGCGTACGGGTATGAATTTTTCGGAGATTTTAGAGTGGCATTGGCGGCGCATGCAGGGGCGAATATTCTGGTGTATTGTTTGTCCTATACGGCTTTAGCGGGTACGGCGTTTGTGAGCTGGCCGGTGTGTCTGCTCTTTGGGGCGTTGGCGGTGGTCTGCCTGCGGATTCTGAGTAAGAAGAAAGATGTGTTATAATTTATGCGCTTTTCAATCATTGTAGTGACCCTGAATGCAGGGGAAAAACTGAAGGAAACGGTGCAGAGTGTGCTGGCACAGCAATTCACGGATTACGAGATCGTAGTGAAAGATGGCGGGAGTACAGACGGTTCCGTGGAGAAGCTGCCGCAGGATGCGCGGCTCCGGATATATGTCAGGAAGGACAAGGGCATATATGATGCCATGAATCAGGCAGTGGAGTTTGCGAAGGGGCAGTATGTGCTGTTTTTGAATTGCGGGGATCTTTTCTATGATCAGACAGTGTTGACACGGGCAGATGCGGCGCTTGCAGCGGCGGAGGCTTCTATGGCTTCAGCGGGTACGGCCGGGTCAGGGCGTCCTCTGGTGCTTTACGGAGACACTTACGGTGCCAAGAATCAGGTGCTGATCGCGGCGCCCAGAACGATCACCGGCGGGATCTGTTACCGCAATATTCCCTGTCATCAATCCTGTTTTTATGCGGCGGAACTCTGCAAAAAGAAGCCGTACGATCTGCAATTCCGTATTCGGGCGGATTATGACCATTTTTTGTGGTGCTATTATCGGGCGAAAGCGAACATGATCTATATGGGCGGCGTGGTGGCGTCTTATGAAGGCGGCGGCTATTCGGAGAATCAGGCAAACCGGAAGCGGGATAAGGCGGAACATAAGATGATCACAGAGCGTTATATGGCGCGTGGGGAGCTGATAAAATACAGGCTGTTGCTGTTGCTGTCGTTTGCGCCGCTTCGCAGTATGCTGGCGGAAAATCGATTGACTTCCGGGCTGTATCACCGATTGAAAGAGCTGGTGCGGAGGTAGGATATGACACAGAAAACAAAGGAAAGACAAAAGAATCTGGACGAACTCCGTGCATTGGCGATGATGATGGTGGTGGTGTTGCATTTCCTCGGCAAGGGAAATCTGTTGGGAGATGTGACATCGGCTTCCATGGACAGTGCAGGGCTTGCCGCATGGGTGCTGGAGGCGTTTTGTATTGTGGCAGTGAACTGTTATATGCTGCTCTCCGGTTATTTCCTGTGTGAGACGGAGTTTAAGTTCAGCAGGTTGTTCAAGCTGTATCTCCAGGTGTGGATGTACTCCGTGGGGATAGGGCTTTTGGCGGCTGCGACGGGGTTTGTGCCTGCGGCAGAGGTGGATACCCATTATTATCTGACGCTGTTTTGTCCGGTATCCATGGGGCATTATTGGTTTATGACCGCATATTTGTTTTTGTATGTGCTGCTCCCGGTGGCGGGGACAGCGGTGAAACATATGGATCGGGCGCAGCTGCGAAGAAGTGTGTTGTTGGTGCTTGCGGTATTTTGCGTACTGAAATCCGTGCTGCCGTTCCGGCTGGAGGAGGACAGTGTGGGATATGATGTAGTCTGGTATCTGTGTGTATTTTTGCTGGCGGCTTATATCCGGAAATACGGCCTGTCGCTTTTGAACAGGCGGTGGCGTTGTGTGTGCCTGTATCTGGGCGGGTGCATCCTGATCCTGGCGGAGCTGTTTGTGCTGCGGGCGTTTTATCTGCGCAGCGGAAGCTTTGGGTTGATCCTGAAGGTGAGTTTTGAGTACAATCATGTGTTTGCGCTGGCAGCGGCGGTAGGGTTGTTTGGGTTTTTCCTGCATGGTAAGGGTGCGGGAATGATCGGCACGGTGGCGGAAAAGCTGTCGCCTTATGTGTTGGGCGTATATCTGCTGCATGAAAATATCGGTGTGCGGTACGGCTGGCAGCAGTTCTTTCATGCGGAGGAGATCCGGACGGTGCCGGAGCTTTTGCTCTGGACTGTGTTGGCTGCAGTGTGCATGTTTGCGGCAGGTGTGGCGGTTGAGTGGCTGAGGAGTTTTCTGGTGAAGGCTTTGAGCGGTGCGAATGCGGAGGCGGCATGGAAACGATAGGACAGAAAAAGGGAAAGCGAATATGGTGGGAGCCGGTGCTGCTGGTCATTTTATTCTGGTATCCCTTGCGGTTCATCCATGGGGGGATCGATTTTTGGGATACAGGCTATAATTATGCCAATTTCCTCTACATGGGGACGGAACATATGGACTCTATGTGGCTGTTCTCCACTTATCTGGCAAATCTGGTAGGGCATGGATTGACGAAGCTGCCCGGTGCCGGGACATTGGTGGGGATGAATCTGTATACGGGGCTGTTTGCCAGCGTATTGGCGCTTCTGGGATATTGGTTTTGTACCAGAAAGCTGGGAATCTCCTGGTGGATTGCTTATCTGGGAGAGTATGTTGCGCTTAGCTTGTGTTGGTGTCCTACGGCGCTTCTGTACAATTATCTGACGTATTTGCTGTTCACCGGCTGCGTGATCCTATTGTATCTGGGATTGACGCAGGAGAAAAAAGCATGCCTGTTTGCCGCGGGAGTCTGTCTGGGAACCAATGTGCTGGTGCGTTTTTCTAATCTGCCGGAGGCGGCATTGATCGTGGCAGTCTGGGTGTATGCTTTCCTGGAGGGCAGAGAGAAAAGGGACGGAAAGAGTTTCGGCAGGGCAGTGCGGTATACCCTCTGGTGTCTGGCAGGTTATGTGGCGGCGCTGTTTGTCCTGTTTGGCTGGATTCAGCTTCGGTATGGAATGGATGCCTATGTAGCGGGCATCGGAAGATTGTTTGCCATGACAGATAAGGCCACTGATTACAAGGCCGGTTCCATGATAGGGCAGTTGGTTTTCACCTATGTGGACAATCTGTATTGGGTGCTGCGGATCGGTGCGATCGTGTTTGTGGGTGTGATCGGGTTTGCTTTTGCAGGCTTTTTGGATGATCTGGAATCGGAACTTTGGGAGCGTGTGCAGGGGGAAGTCCGGTTGATCTGGTGCGGCGTCTGCGTGGGTATGGTATGCTGGTTGTACCACCGTGGGTTTTGTGCGATGACCTATGATAATTACGGCGCCATTTTGAGACCGGGGATTTCTTTTTTGACGTTGGCACTGGGAATCTGCGTGATCCGGATCTTGTGGAGGGGCGTGCCGAAAGAGGAGAAGTTGATCAGCGGGCTGGTATTTCTGATGGTGTTGCTGACTTCAATCGGCAGCAACAACGGTGTGTATCCCAGTCTGAACCATCTCTTTCTTCCCGCACCTTATACAATCTGGCAGTGTATGCGATTTGTACGGGAGGCGAAAAGGCGGGCGTTGTGGGCGTTGAAGCCTGCGGTGCTTGCTTTGCTTTTGTTGTTCTTTGTGCAGAGTGCCGGGTTCGGACTTACGTTTGTGTTTGCAGAAGCTACCGGAGCCAAGGAGATGACCACTGTAGTTGGAAATAATGAGATTCTTCAGGGAGTGCGAATGAGTCCGGAGCGGGCAAGATGGATATCGGAGATCAGTGCCTATGCGGAGAGTAAAGGTATGAAAGGGCGGGAAGTGATCCTGTTCGGCAATATTCCGTCCATGTCCTATTATTTACAGATGCCGTCGGCGTTTAATCCCTGGAGCGATCTGGACTCCTATAACGAAGCGGTCCTGGCAGAGGCACTTGAGAAGACGGCAGAGTCGGTCAGAGCGGGAAAAGAGCGGCCGGTAGTGTTGTTGGAGGCGGATTATGCGCGGTATATGCTTGGTGGCGCGGAGGCGTTAGAGGCAGCAGGGGTGCATGAGTCAGTGATCGGGAAAATACAGCAGAATGATGGGAAGATAGAGCTTTTGAGGGCTTATCTGGAGAAATTGCAGTATGGAGTTACCTTTGCAAATGAAAAGTTTGTAATGATGGAGTAAGAAGGTAGATATAGAAATTTAGGATAGGCAAAAAGGTCTGCAGCTTATAACAGCTGCAGACCTTTTGTCTGTGCATCCTTCATGACCTGATCGGGCCAGAGGGAACATTGTACTTCACCGATATGTGCTTTCCGCAGGAAGAACATGCAGATCCGGGACTGACCGATACCACCGCCGATGGTGTAGGGCAGTTCCCTGTTCAGGATTGCTTTGTGGAAAGGCAGTTCAGCGCGCTCCGGGCAGCCCGCTTTTTCCAACTGTTCCTTCAAGGAGGTTTCGTCCACGCGGATTCCCATGCTGGAGAGTTCCAAAGCAATGTCCAGAACCGGATAGTAGACCACGATGTCGGCGTTCAGTGCCCAGTCGTCATAGTCCGGCGCACGACCGTCATGGGGCTTGCCGTTTTCCAGCTTGTCGCCAATCTGCATGATGCAAACGGCGCCTTTTGCTTTTGCAATATAATATTCTCTTTCCTTGGGTGTATAGTCCGGGAACATTTCTTCCAATTCTTTGGTAGTGATGAAGAAAATGTCATGCGGAAGGATCTCGGTTATGTAGTCATACTGAATGGACATGTATTTCTCAGTCTTGCGCAGCACCTTGTACACCGTCTTGACCGTATCCTTCAGAGTGGCTAAACTGCGATCCTCCTTGGAGATGATCTTCTCCCAGTCCCATTGATCCACATAGATGGAGTGGATATTGTCGGTGATCTCGTCCCGACGGATGGCGCTCATGTCGGTATAGAGTCCCTCGCCCTCTGAAAATCCGTATTTTTTCAGCGCATAGCGTTTCCATTTTGCCAGAGATTGTACAATTTCGCCCTCGGCGCCTTCCTGTTCGCCAATGTCAAAACTGACAGGACGTTCCACACCGTTTAAGTTGTCATTCAGACCGGAGTTGGGATCTACGAACAGCGGAGCGGACACGCGCAGCAGATTCAGGCGCTCTGCTAACAGTGTCTGAAAGAAATCTTTTACTGTCTTGATCGCAATCTGTGTGTCGTGCAGATTGAGCTCGGACTTGTAATCATTGGGAATTGTCAAATTTGCCATAAAAGTTCCTGCTTTCCTACTCATAAATTTGGACGGGAACCGTTGGGTTCCAATCACTTTACTTTATTATTTAACCGCTTTTTGGTCTATTTTGCAATAGTTTTTCCTTATTTTTTCCGCAAAAAATATAGAGGAAAAAGGCAGCCCGGGCTTGCAGATATCGAACATATGTGCTAATATGAATAAAGAACATATGTTTGAATGGGTGGGAGCATGGAATATATGGCAGAGGTGGGGAAAATGTCCGTCATGGAAAAACTGAAGATCCTGACGGATGCGGCAAAATATGACGTGGCCTGTACGTCCAGCGGAGTGGACAGGCGGGGGAAAGCGGGAAAGCTGGGGAATTGTGTGGCGGCCGGAATCTGTCACAGCTTTGCCGGCGATGGAAGATGTATTTCTCTGTTGAAGATCCTGCTGACCAACGAGTGCATTTATGATTGCAAATATTGTCTGAACAGGCGGTCCAATGATGTGCCCAGGGCGATGTTTACCCCGGAGGAGATCTGCGAGCTGACGATTCAGTTTTATCGGAGAAATTATATCGAGGGACTGTTTCTGAGTTCCGGAATCGTGCAGAGTCCCACTTTTACCATGGAATTGATCTGCAGGACCATTTATCTGCTGCGGACAAAATACGGATTTAACGGCTACATTCACGTGAAAGCGATTCCAGGGGCGGACGGTGAGGTGATCCGGCAGACGGGATTCCTGGTGGACAGAATGAGTGTGAATCTGGAGCTGCCCACAGCGGACGGATTGCGAAACCTGGCGCCGAACAAACACCGAAAGAATATTTTGGCGCCCATGCGGCAGATCCAGAACGGGATCACGCAGAACCGCAGCGAGGTTGCGGTTTATCGGCATGCGCCTGCATTTGTGAGCGGAGGGCAGTCCACACAGATGATCGTGGGAGCCACAAATGAGAATGACTATCAGATTCTGAACGTGGCGGAGAGCCTGTATCAGAAATTTGAGTTAAAGAGGGTATTTTATTCTGCGTTTGTGCGGGTGAATGAAGACAAGAGTCTGCCGGTTCTGCCCGGCGGTCCGCCGCTTTTACGGGAGCACAGGCTGTATCAGGCGGACTGGCTGCTGCGGTTTTACGGTTTCCGGGCGCAGGAGCTGCTGAGTGAGAGAAGACCGTTTTTTAACGTGATGTTGGATCCCAAGGAGGATTGGGCTGTGGGGCATCTGGAGGAATTCCCGGTGGAAATTAACAGAGCGCCCTATGAAAAGCTGCTGCGGGTGCCGGGAATCGGGGTACAGAGCGCCAGGAGGATCGTGGCGGCGCGAAGGAGCTGCAATCTGGATTTCGAAAATCTGAAGAAGCTGGGTGTGGTTTTGAAGCGTGCCCTATATTTTATCACCTGCAGCGGAAAAATGATGTATCCGACGAAGCTGGAGGAGGATTATATCGTACGGCAATTGACGGAAAAAGAGCAGCGAATTCGGTTTGGCAGCGATGGGATGACTTACCGGCAGATGTCGCTGTTTGATGATGCGGGTTTTGCGGGGAATGCGGAAGTGATTTCAGCGCAGGAGAAATGGCAGACAGCAATGGGACAGCTGTGAGGCATGTGTTTCGGTACATGGCGTGAGAACATGACAGGTGGTGAGCGCGGCGGACGGGATGCGCGGCAGACGAAGGGGGAACGCGGATATGTATGTATATAGGTGCGAGGACACGCTGGAGAGTATTTTTACCGCAATTTACAGGGTATATGAGGAACACAGGCCGAAGGATGAGGTGCTGTTAGCGTTGGATGAGGAGCCGCGGCTTTTTGCGGAGGAGATGATCGTGACGGCGGATCAGGAGCGCAGCGGGAAGGTAGTGCGGACTTTGTGCAGGCGCTTTGGTATGGAGGATTATGAAAGGATCTGCTTTGCGTTGACCGCGGAGGATGTGGAAAAGGCGCAGGCTGTATACCGAACAGTTGTGAGTGGGCTTGCTTTGCGGGAGGGAGCCGGTTACGGGCGGCTGTTTGAAGGACTGGGGGATGCCCAGGTGTGTAAAGCATTCAAACTGGCCCGGAGCGCAGAGCGGGAATGCTGTCATCTGGAGGGATTCTTGCGGTTTGAGGAGCTGGAAAAGGGGGCACTCTATGCGCAGGCGGAGCCGAAGAACAATCTGCTTCCGTTCCTGATGGCGCATTTTGCCGACCGATTTCCGGAAGAGAATTTTCTGATTCATGATGTGGGACGGGGGATAGCAGGGGTTCATTACAGGCAGACAGGGCCGGAGGCCTGGGTATTGATAGGTGGAAAAGGAGAAAAGGGGGCAGCCGTCACGAAGGGTGTGGAGGCTGCGCTTTCAGAGAGCGAATTGTACTATCGGAGCCTGTTCCGACGCTTTTGCGGGGAAATTGGTATCAGAGAGCGGGCAAATGAAGCGCTGCAAAGGAATCTGCTCCCGCTGCATTTCAGAAAATATATGACGGAATTTTAAGCGTTGTATTTGACGCAGGAAGCGGAAGGGAGTAGTATAGGGGTAGTTATATAATAGCATATATAGCGTTTAAAAACGGACAGATCAACCAGATGTTGTGGATGCTGGGAATCAATGGATTGGACGAAGCATATGGATCGCACGGAAAAGACGACGGGGATAACTGAATATACGAAGCCTGCTGATAATGGGGAGGTATGGACTGAAAGCCTTCCGGGGGAAGTGCGCGTATCCGTCAGAGGGCTGGTTGAGTTTATCCTGCGACAGGGAGATATTGACAATCGGCATCAGGGACTGCATGAAGATGCCATGCAGGAGGGAAGCCGGATCCATCGCATGATACAGCGTCGGATGGGCTCGGATTATCAGGCGGAAGTGCCGCTGCAATACACGCTGTATACAAAGGAGTACCGACTGGTCGTGGAGGGACGGGCTGACGGGATCATTGATAACGGGGAAGGCATCACGGTCGATGAGATAAAGGGAACCTATCGGGATGTGAACCGTATGAAAGAGCCCATTGCCGTGCATGTAGCCCAGGCAAAGTGCTATGCATACATGTATGCGTTGCGCAAAGAAGCAGATCAGGCTTATCTGAAGATAGAGACGGAGCAGAAGGCTTTGGCGCAGCCGGGCAGAGAAATTCAGGTCCGTATGACATACTGCAATATTGAGACGGAGAAGATTCGCTATTTCTATGAAGATTATACCTTTGAAGAGCTGGAAAAGTGGTTTGCAGAGCTGCTTACGGCGTATCGCAAGTGGTCGGATTACAGTTGGGAATGGCGAAAAATCCGGCAAAAATCCATAGAACAGCTGCAATTTCCGTATCCTTACAGAGAGGGCCAGAGAGAGCTGGTGACCTATGTGTATCAGACGATTTATCATAGGAAAAAACTGTTTCTGGAGGCCCCGACGGGCGTCGGAAAGACAATTTCGGCACTTTTTCCTGCAGTCAAGGCCATGGGCAGAGACATGGGAGAGCGGATTTTCTATCTGACGGCCAAGACTATCACCCGCACCGTGGCGGATGATACGCTGGAATTGCTGCGGCAGGGCGGTCTGCAGTTCAAAAGTGTGGTTTTGACTGCCAAAGAAAAAATCTGTTTTATGGATCAGACGGAATGCAATCCGGAACATTGCCCGTATGCTAAGGGACATTATGACCGCATCAACGATGCCGTGTATGACCTGTTAACGCACGAGGACAGGTTCAGCAGGGAAATGATAGAAGAGTATGCCGTGAAACATCAGGTTTGTCCTTTCGAATTCTGCCTCGACATGAGTCTGTTTGCCGATGGGATTATCGGGGATTATAATTATCTGTTCGATCCACATGTTTATCTAAAACGCTTTTTTGGAGACAGCTCCAGTCATTCCTATTTGTTTCTGATTGATGAGGCGCATAATCTGCTGGAACGGGGCAGAGAGATGTACAGCGCATCTCTGATCAAAGAAGATTTTTTGAAATTAAAGCGGGAAATACAGGCGACACTAATGTCAGAAATGGAGGAAAAAAACCGAAAAAAGCAGGTTTCTGGTCAATTGACATTGGAAATGACACTGGAGGCAACAAAAGCGGTAACAGCAGAGGCAATAGAAATTAATAACGATAGTTATTTAAATGAGACCGAAATTCCCATGACTGAGAAAAGGAGAAGATCGGGCAGCTCGGTTTTGTTCCGGGAGGGATACGGAGAGAAGCTGATGCAGCGCCTGGAGAAGTGCAATAAGGAATTGCTGAAGCTGAAGCGGGAGTGCGAGAGTGCCTGTGTTGTGGATAGTATTGATACTTTTACCAATGCATTGATGCGTCTTTACAGCACCATGTCGGACTATCTGGGAGAACAGGAACAGCAGAAGATGCCGGTCAGAGACAGTATCCTCGATTTTTATTTTGAAGTATCCCATTTTCTGGATATTTATGAGCGGCTGGATTTAAATTATGTGAAATATACCATGCTGCAGGAGGACGGAAGTTTTCTTTTGAAGCTTTTTTGTATGAATCCGCGGGAGAATCTGAAAGAATGTATGGGAAGGGGGCGCAGCAGTATTCTGTTTTCGGCGACCTTTTTGCCCATACAATATTATAAAGAGCTTCTGGGCGGCGATCAGGAAGATTATGAAGTGTATGCAAAATCTGTGTTCAATAAAGAAAAACGGGCGTTATTTATTGCGGACGATGTGACCAGCAAATATACCCGAAGAACAGATGACGAGTATGTCAGAATTGCGAAATATATCGCAGAAATCGCAAAAAACAGGCACGGAAACTACATGGTGTTTTTCCCTTCTTACAGCTTTATGAGAAAAGTCTGCGAGTTGTATCTCGCGAAGTATGGAACAGAAGAAGTGGAGTGCATTCAGCAGCAGGAGTTTATGAGTGAGAAGGACAGGGAGGATTTTCTGGCGCGCTTCCGAAACATGCGATCGGGGGACTCGGACACATGGCTGGAGACTCAGCTGCAAGAGGCAATCCATATGGAGATTGAGGAGGAAGATCACACATTGATCGGATTCTGCGTGCTAGGGGGAATATTCGGAGAAGGGATAGACTTAAAGAATGACAGTCTGATCGGAGTGGTCATCGTGGGGACGGGATTTCCTCAGGTTTGCTATGAGCGGGAGCTGTTGAAACGATATTTTGATGAACAGGGGGAGAACGGATTCGACTACGCGTATCGGTATCCGGGAATGAATAAGGTACTGCAGGCAGCGGGGAGAGTGATACGAACGGAAAATGATATAGGAATTATCGCTTTATTGGATGAGAGATTCCTGCAATTATCCTACAGGCGAATGTTTCCGAGAGAGTGGGACTCCTACGAGGTGGTCAGCCTGGAGAAAATTGCAAAACGGGTGGAACGTTTTTGGGATTCATGGTTATAATTTTGAAAGAAATGACGTCAAAGTAGTATGAAAAAGACAAAAAGTGTGGTAAAATGACAGAGGTGTTAGATTGTGGATAACTTGGTGGATATGGTGGATTTCTTGAAAAAAGACAGCAAAAAAGCCACAAAATATGACACATATTGACAAGATATTCTGACAATCGACACTGAAAATTTTTGCAGGAAATTTGCAAGACACAGGAGGAAATGGAGTTTATGTGGGCTTACGAAAGTGTATTTTATCAGATTTATCCGTTGGGTTTCTGTGGAGCGCCTTTCGAGAATGACGGTGTGTTGGAGCATCGTATTTTAAAGGTGAAGGAATGGATTCCGCACATGCAGAAGCTTGGGATCAATGCAATTTATTTTTCACCGGTTTTTGAGTCGGATACGCATGGGTATAATACAAGAGATTACAGAAAAATAGATGTACGTCTTGGCACCAATGAGGATTTCAGGGAGGTCTGTGGGGCGCTTCATGAGGCCGGGATCAAGGTCGTGTTGGATGGCGTGTTTAATCATGTGGGCAGAGGGTTCGGACCGTTCCAGGATGTGCTGCATAACAGAGAGGGTTCCCGCTATGTGAACTGGTTTCACCGGATTGATTTTGGGGGCAACTCAAACTACAATGACGGACTATGGTACGAAGGCTGGGAAGGGAACTATGACCTGGTCAAACTGAATCTTTACAATGATGAAGTGGTGAATTATCTGCTGGAAAGCATCAAGGGCTGGGTGGATGAATTTGATATTGATGGCCTCAGATTGGATGTGGCATACTGCCTGAATGAGAATTTCTGCCGCAGACTGCGGGAGTACACATCCGGGCTGAAGCAGGATTTCTTCCTGGTGGGAGAGATGCTGCATGGCGACTATAACCGCCTGATGAATGACACTATGCTGCATTCCGCGACCAATTATGAGTGCTATAAGGGATTATACAGTAGTTTTAACAGCATGAATCTGTTTGAGATCGTTCACTCATTGTTGCGTCAGTTCGGCCCTGAAAACTGGACGCTTTACAAAGGAAAACACCTGTTATCTTTTGTGGACAACCACGATGTAACGCGTGTTGCAAGTATATTGACCAATGAGAAGCATTTGCCGCTTATCTACGCGTTGATGTTTGGCATGCCAGGGATTCCCTGCGTTTATTACGGCAGTGAATGGGGAGAAAAAGCAGAGAAGCACCAGGGTGATCCGGCGTTGCGCCCTTGCATAGATGCGCCGATATGGAATGAGTTAACTGACTTTATCAGTCAATTAGCCGAGGCAAAAAAGCATTGTGAGGCGCTGAATTACGGTACTTTCCGCTCCGTACTTCTCACGAACAAGCAGTGCATTTTTGAACGGAAGACGGACAATGAGCGCGTGTTGGTAGCAATCAATGCCGACGGCCAGGATTTTGTGGCACACTTTGATGCCGGCTGCGGGATGGCGGAGGATCTGATCACCGGAAAGCCTCATGATTTTGGCGGAGGCAGTACATTGCCCGCCTACAGTGCGGCATTTTGGAAGATGGAGAAATAAAGAAGATGAAGAAATACAGAAAAGGGAGTCATTCAGACTTCCTTTTCTGTAAAAAGACCGGCTTTTTTTAATGCGGGCCGCAGTGCCAGATAGAACACAGTCGCTGCAATGACTGCGACCACGGCGTTCACTAAAGTGGTCATGGCGTTGATCTTTGCAAAAGTTTTTGCAATATCCTGTGGGATGTCCAGCAGGTATGTTTTATAGAAATATCCCACCAGCGGGTCGGCGATCACATTGAAAACCATTCCGCATATGCTGGCTGCAATGGTTGCGCCGGTTATATATTTTACGGTGTGCTCTCTGCTGATATGAAAGAGCTTATGCGCAACAAAACCGACCACCAGACCGATCATCAGCTTCAATAAGAAAGTTTTGGGAGCACTGGTCACATAAGCGGTGGTCAGATCTGCGATCGTCATGCCGATGGCACCGGCCAGACCGCCCCAATAGCCGCCTAAAAGTAACGCCCCAAGTACACAGAATACATTGCCAAAGTGAAACGCAGTTTTCTCTGTGCCCACGGGAATATCGATCTTGAAGACGGCAAAACCGATATAACATAAGGCAGCCAGAAGTCCCGCCTGAGCTAACTGTTTTACATCCGCTTCCTGTGAAGGATGCACGCCGATGAAAGCTTTATAGGCGCCGCGCACGGTGATCATGACAGCCACAAACAATGCGGTCAGACTGTACGCATAGGGCTGTTTGATCTCCTGAAGATAAGATTTATGTGTGACAAAGGAACAGATCAGGCTGACCAATAAGAGCACAATTCCTACGATCAACATTGTCTTGCTTTTGGTTCTTTTTTCTGGCTTTTCCATAGTGATCCCTCTTTTCCTGATATCATATCTGTTTGAATTATATTTATTCCTGTGATCTGTTTGAGCGCTCCTCACATTACGCATAGTATATAGAAAGAGTGGCATGATAAAAAGTGCCAGAATGAAACTTTTTTGCCATGCCAGTTTGAAAACAGCATAAGTGAAAAAAGAAAATTGCATGACCGGTTGTAACAAAATCCATCAAATTCCGATATATCAGTAAAAGCAGAGCTTGCACCGGAAAGGAAAAGACAAAGTGGATGAGATATATGAACAAAACGCGAAAATAGTATATTTTTTCCTGTATTCACTTTGTCGGGATGAGGCACTGTCGGAAGATCTGATGCAGGAAACATTTCTTCGGGCAATCCAGTCTCTGGACACCTACAACGGTCAATGCAAACTCTCTACCTGGCTCTGCCAGATTGCAAAGCATCTGCTCTATCAGCACTGGGAGAAAACGGCCAAGCGGGATCTGATCGAGCTGGATGAAGACTTGCTCTTGCAGGCGCCTGACACCGGAGAAAAAGTGTTAAAGAAACTGGAGCTGGATGCTGTCATGAAGCGGATACAGACCCTGCCGGAACAGATGCGGAAAGTGGTGCTCCTGCGGGCCCTGAGCGACCTCTCCTATCGGGAGATCGGACAGATGCTGGGCAGGAGCGAGAACTGGGCCCGGGTGACATTTTACCGGGCAAAAGAAATTTTGATCAGGGAGGGATACCATGAATAGTGAACACATGACTATAAAATGCGAAGTGATCCAGGATCTGATGCCGTCATATCTCGATGAGATCTGCTCGGACGCTTCCAGAGAACTTGTGGAACAGCACATGCAAAACTGCGAAAGCTGCCGTAAACGCTGTGAACTGCTGAAAAACTGGAGCAATGATTTCGCTGTGGAAAATATGGAAGAGAAACAGCTCGACGGCATGCAGAAAGTACGGAAAAAGATGCAGATGCAAAAGTGGTTTTTGGTAATGGCATGCGTTTATCTGGTATGGCTGGGATACAGCACTTTTATCGAGTACAGATCATCCTTTTTCCCAAGCGTGGTGCTGCAAGTCATTTCCCAGGTACTTCTGCTGCTGGCGGCAGAAGCAGGTCGTAGACATCGCGAAAAACAGACTGGGGACATAAAATTTGCTGACAAAAAGGACATGGCAGTGATTGCTGCTGCGGTTTTTCTCTCCGGGCTGGCATTCGTGGGGATGCATATGGCGTGGGGACATTTGGAGGCAGGAGCTCCCGATTTTTACGGAATCGCCTGGTATCAGGTTGGTCCTGCGCTGTCCATGTTATTCGGTCTTGTCTTTGCGATAAATTTTGCGGGGATTTTTTATTGCTATTCGAAAGTTTTAAATTCACAGATCCGCAGGCGCTGGATGCTTGCCGTATTTCTCACGGGGACACTTCTGATGGTATCCTATGGAGGCATGCTGCACAATATGGAATCTCCCGAGACGATCATGTATTGCCTTGACAGGGATACGGTGGTGATCTGCGGGATCGGCCTGCTTGGGGTCGCGCTCAATCTGCTGTATGACAGACTGAGAGGATAAAAACATTTTACAAATCCGATGAAACGAAGTATAATGTTCCGCGGTGAGAAAGTAGCACAGACAAAGGAAAACACAACAAAGGAAGTGCAGCATGAACAAAGATCTGACCGTGGGAAAACCGGAAACCATTTTGTGGAGGTTCTGCCTGCCGCTGTTTGGCAGCATCATCTTCCAGCAGCTTTATAACATTGCCGACAGCCTGGTGGCAGGCAAATTCATCGGAGAGAACGCACTGGCGGCGGTGGGCAACAGCTATGAGATCACACTGATCTTTATAGCCTTTGCCTTTGGCTGCAACATAGGCTGTTCCGTGGTGGTGTCCACCTTTTTCGGCGCGAAACGGTACCGGGAGATGAAGACCGCTGTATCCACAGCCATGATCTCCAGCGCTGTGCTGTGCATTCTGCTTATGGCTGTGGGCATTGCGTTCTGCGGGCAGCTGCTTGATCTGATCCACACACCCGGAGAGGTGTTCGCGGATTCAAAGCTCTATCTGGACATATATGTCTGGAGCCTGCCGTTTGTTTTCTTTTACAATATCTCCACCGGAATTTTCTCCGCATTGGGTGATTCCAAGACACCCTTCTATTTTCTGGCGGCGTCCTCCTGTACCAACATTGCCATGGACATCTGGTTTGTGGCAGGGTTTCATATGGGAGTCGCCGGTGTGGCGTGGGCGACCTTTATCTGCCAGGGAGTAAGCTGTGTGCTGGCGGTCATTGTGGTCATGAACAGGTTGCGGGGAATTCGGATCGAGTCCGAGCAGTTTCCTCTATTTTCCTGGCGCATCTGCGGCATGATTGCCAAGGTTGCCATCCCCAGCATTCTGCAGCAGAGCTTTATCTCTATAGGAAATATCGTGATCCAGGGCGTGATCAACGGCTTTGGTCCCGGCGTCATGGCCGGTTATTCCGCAGCCATCAAGCTGAATAATCTGGTGATCACTTCCTTCACCACGCTGGGCAACGGCATCTCGAACTATGCGGCGCAGAATCTTGGCGCAAGCAAAACGGATCGGGTGCATACTGGGTTTCAGGCCGGTCTGAAGTTAGTTTGGATGCTTGCTGTGCCGTTGGCGGCACTTTATGTGCTCTGTGGCAGGTATCTTCTGCTGTTTTTTGTGGACGAGCCTTCAGCGGAGACCATTCATTCCGGACTGATGTTTCTTCGCATTGTGGCGCCGTTCTATGTCGTGATCTCCACGAAGCTGGTGGCGGACGGAATTCTCAGAGGGGCCGGTATGATGGGAAAATTCATGATTGCCACCTTTACGGATCTGATCTTACGAGTGGTGCTCGCCATTCTGCTTGCAAAGACCGGTCTGGGCTCCACCGGGATCTGGTGCGCATGGCCTGTGGGCTGGTGCACGGCGACGGTGCTCTCGGTCTGCTTTTACTATACCGGGCCGTGGCGAAAGAAAATGGATTAAGGGAACAGATTGCGGGAGCCGAATGAGGCTCCCTTTTTGGTGAAAAATAAATTTTCAAATCAGAGGATTTTTTGAAATTTTGATACGTTTACTATATGGAGTGTGACAAGATTGATACGAAGAGGAAATAGGAATGAGTAACCACGATTGTGAAGAAATATACAACCGTCTGTCAGATACCGTTTACCGCATGGCGTTAGTTATATTAAAAAACACCGCAGATGCTGAGGATGCCGTATCGGAAGTGTTCCTGCGATATCTGCGCAGACCGCAGTGCTTTCAGGATCAAAATCACGAAAAGGCATGGTTTTTGCGGGTGACGATCAATTATTGCAGAGATCAGCTCAGAAAACGGAAATACCCGGTGGAGGATATTGAAATGCTTCCGGATCAACCCATGGAAGATAAGGACCGATACGTGCTGCAGGAAGTCATAGCACTTCCGGATAAATACAGAGAAGTGATCTATCTGCACTATTACGAAGGCTATACCTTGAAAGAGATTGGAAAGATGACTGGAACTCTGGAGAGTACGCTGCAGACCAGACTGGTACGCGCCAGAGATCAGCTTAGGATGAGATTGGAGGATGAAACATGAGGAGAGAGGATATTCAAAGTACATTCGATCAGATCCAACTTTCTGATGACCGGAAAAAAGAGATATTTCATCATATTCGGGACAAGAGCGCAGAAAAAAATGTGCGCCCCAAAATAGGAATATGGAAAGCACTTGCCAGTGCAGCGGCTGTTTTTTTCGTCATCGGGATGTCTGTTATGGGAGTGGACGCCGCGACAGACGGCAAGATCAGCAATGCGATCAAAGGACTGTTTGGTCTCAATACGGACACGCCGGAGGTTGTGCGTCAGGCCGAACAGTACATTTTCCTAGACATGATCTTTGCGCCGGATGTGGTTTATCTGGATGATGAGACACTGGTTTTTTCTACCGGGAGAGCGATCTTCATCTACGACAGGCAGGATCGGAGCGGGTTGCAGACCATTGATCTGCAAAAAACGGATTGTATCTACTGGAATGTGGCAGCGGGGGAGATCCATACCCATGCACTGTATGATGGCGGCGAGATCTGGGTGTTTAACGACAAAAACGGGCAGCGGTACGGCAAATTTTATCACTACGATCTGTCTGCAGAGCCGTCGTCTCCCGGAATGTCATCCGAGGAGTCTGAGGATGACAACGTATGGAATGAAATCTATGCAAGATGGAAAAATGAGGCGGAGAAATATGTTGATACATTCCGCACTTTCGAAGAGATCGGATTAGGGGAACAGCAGATCCATCCGAATAATAGTGTATACAGTGAGCACAGCTATTCATACAGAAATGCGGAGGGTTCGGATTATCTGGCATATCTCACGGTTCCCTCGGATGAAAAAGGCATACCTACCGAGAAAAGATTTATTTTGAATCTTTATGACAAGGAAAGCGGTGAAACTTCGACCGAAGAAGTGCAGTTGGAGTCTTACTCTGTTGCGGAAAGTGATGTAAAAGGGAATGGAACCGGGGAAGAAACCAAACAAACGGCACCGAAACTACCGGAATTCGTCTACACAGGTGGCGACCCTGCGTTGAAACCGATCTGCGATTATATGGTACAACAGGGAACGGAGAACTATTATCTCCCGGATGGCAGCGTCTGTATTCCGGCTTTTGTGATATATGATAAAATAGAGCGGGACGGCTCGCTGTATGTATTTGGAAATTTTTGGATTCACAACTATTATCAAAACGGAAATACGCTGGAGGAAATTAGCGGCGGTGCGTATCCCGCGAGATTTGAACTGAAACAAAACAATCCCGAAGTGCATGGAAGAACCTATGAAATTCTGGAGATCACGGTTGCAGGAGACGGGCCCGATTATGACAGGGACATCCGGAAGTTTACGGAGGGGTTTGATGGCGTCTATCAGAAATATTTCGGAGACTGGGAGAAGACGCAGACTGCTTATCAGGAGACAAGAAAAGAATACATCCGCATGTATGAGGAGAAAAATCACTTGGGAATCAAGTATTATAAAGACTACGGATGGGAACCTGTAGCAATCAATGAGTGAGGACAATGAGAGGACTGTCAGCGGATGGTCCTCTTTTTTTAAACAAAAAGGTTGACAATAGTCACACGAAATGATATTCTATAGAAAAGGTTGACTATAGTCACACAGATTAACCAAGGAGGAAATGACACATGGATGAGGAAAAGATCATCTTACAACCCAGCGAGAGAGCGCTGATGGAAGAACTTTGGCGCGAGAGGCCGCAGACAATCACACAGCTATACCATGCGCTGGAAGAAAAATGCGGTTGGACAAAAAGCACTGTGAGCACCATGCTGAAGAGGATGACGGAGAAAGGCTTACTCAGATATGAGCAGGGGACAAAAGCCAAAAACTATTTTCCAACAGTGGAGCAGAGCACAGTAAATTATGCAGAAACCCAGAGCTTTTTAAGCAGGGTATATAATGGCTCTGTCAGCATGATGATGAGCACCCTGTTAAAGCAGCGAAAACTTTCGGCGGAGGAGTTGCAGGAATTGTATGATATGCTGCAGGAAATGGAGGAAGAATCATGATCGACAGGCTGATCAATTCATCATTATTGATCGTAGGTGTCCTGATACTCAGGGGATCACTGGGCAAATATTTGAATCGACGTTTTACCTATGCCATGTGGCTCGTGGTTGCGGTACAGTTGCTTTTGCCGTTTTCTATGGAAAATCCTTTTTTGTTCAGCAGCGCGGTGCACACCTATCGGACAGTGATTACCGATGGTGCGGAGTATCGGGGGGCAGGAGAGAATGATTCCGTTGCCGGTATGCCTTTACAGAAAATTTCGAATGAGCAGATGTCAGATCGCCCGCAAGGACAGATGTTGCAAGGTAATTTCCGGCAGGGACAATCAATCCAGAACCAAACTTCACAGCAGATACAGGATTTGCAACAGCAGCAACTTAATTCAGGAACACAAACCGGGCAACAGAGTCCGGATCAGGCTCGGCTGCAGTCTCCCGGACAAGCAGACTGGCTTGTGCTTCTCCCTGCTATCTGGATTGCGGGGATGGTAGTGACCGGCGGCTGTCTGCTTCTCTCTAACCTCTTTTTTTACCGTAAACTGAGAAAGCAGAGAACGCCGGAGGCAACCTATCAGGGACGCAAGGTCTATATAAGTCCGCAGGTGAAATCACCATGTCTGTACGGGCTGTTTACCCCGGCAATCTATCTGCCGGAGGATTGTGTGCTGACGGAAGAACAGCAAAACTATATTTTGATGCACGAGTGGACACACTACAGACATGGAGATAACTTATGGGCGTTCATCAGAGCCGTAGGTCTGACTATATACTGGTTCGACCCCTTGGTATGGGCGGCGTGCCATTTTTCCCGCAAGGACTGTGAGACCGCTTGTGACGAAGGTGTCTTGAAGATCCTTACTTCACAGGAACGGTTGCAGTATGGCAGGACACTGGTGGATTTATGCGCCATGTTTTCCGGACATTCCGCTGCATGGCTTGTGGTGCAGGAATTCAGCGGAGGGAAACAGGAATTGAAATACCGCATAGGGTTTATCAGACAGAAGAAAACGGGGCGACTTGCGGGAATGCTGGTGGCGGGAGGGCTTCTGCTCCTGACCGCGGGCTGCACATTGGGAGGACAAAGCGCGGAACAGGATACAGGACAGACCTTGGATCAATCAGGACAGACCTCGGATCAATCTGCGGGACAACTACAGACGGATACAGCCTTGTTAGGGAATTACGAAGATACGATTACGGGACTGCCGGACGGTGTTCAATTTGCCCTGGTTGATTTGGGGCTGCGGTATCCGGTTCTGCTGACTACCGATCATACCTATGATGACGGGAACGGACATAATGCAGCAGTCTACTGTGATGTGTATTACGAGATGGATGATGGTACGGTGAAGAAAATGGGGACTTTGGAGAGTGGCGGCACGGCGTATCCCATCGCACATTCGCCAACTTGCCTTTATACAACGCATGGACATGGTATGGAAGGTTATGTAATAGACGAGAAAGACGGGAAAACGCCTTACCTGCAGCCAGCCTGGTCTTTACTGATGACACCCACAACCGGAGAGGATATTTATACAAGGACCACCGGAGACACACAGGAGATCATCACAGAGGCAATGTATCTGTCTTGGTTGGAGAAGCTGTTTCAAGACGCAGAGGTTGTGAACTTTGAAAATACAGAACAGAATCAGGAGGTTCTGGAGACCTACCGCAACGCAACCCGGATGGCCATGTGGTTTCATGCCGGCACACTGGAGACAGACCACAAGGAGTCTGCCAACATAAACGGTATGACCTATTACAAGGTGAAAGACTATGCGAATCTGGAGGAACTTCATGCGAAACTCTGCGAGGCATTTACCCCGGAAACTGCCGCCTGGATGATCTTTGACAGCGGGGCTCACTACAGGGAGGTGAACGGTTCCCTATATGCGATCGACGCGGATTCAGGCACGGACATGACCAAAGGCGAGGAAAGCTATCGTATTATCAGCGAAACAAAGGATGGAGGGATTCTGGCTGTCACAGTAGAGCTTCTGAATCCGGAGGATCCGGATCGGGTGACGGGGTATCAGGAATATGAGTTCCGCTATACATATTTAAACGGTACAGTGCAGTTTTTTGAGTTTCCCCTTATCCGTATGGGCAATTATGAGGGGGAGGCAAGCGTGGTGAAACCGGATTTCCCGGAGGACATACAGGGACTCCGTACAGGACTTGACTATGGACAGCCTTATCTGCGGATACTTGCCCGGGATGAGGTGAAAGACATTGCGGAGATTCGCATGATCGTGGACGGAAGGCTGAAGCGCTGTGACAATTCGGAAGCGCTCCGCTATCTGGAGACACATATGCAAAAGGCGACGTACGTGAAGGGCGGCAGCGGCTGTCCGTTCTATACGCCGATGTATCTCACACTGCAAAATGGGGAGACTGGTGTTATCTACCCGGCGGGAGACAGCTGCAACATGGCTGTCTGCATAGACGGGGAGTATGATCTGAGCGGAAATGAAGGCGATGGAAGCAATACCGAATTCTGGAATCTGCTTGGCTGGGAGCCGCCCACAAGGGTTGCGGACTATATCGGAGCCAAATGATCGTGCAGGATACGCTGCAAGGACGGATGAAATACTCCGTATAAAATTAACCGGACTGCGCATACTTTTTCAAACAGGATTTAAGAGGAAAAAGTATGTGCAGTCTTTTTTTGATCATCATTGGAGCCAGTTTCGGACTGCTGGCGGCGGCAGGGGTATTTACCGTCTTTGTGGCGGTGGGTATCATACCGCGGTTTGCCGGCAGAACCCACACCGCCAACAAAATCTTTCTCTATGAAGAGATGGTGACCATCGGCTCCATTATCGGGGGCCTGGTCAGCATTTTTCCCGAGTACTGTCAGCTCGGTGCTTTTTTGCAGGCGCATCACGCTGCATGGTATAAAGCGGCAGGCACCTTTATCCAGGCAGTCTTCGGTCTGTTCGCAGGCATGTTTGTGGGATGTCTCGCGCTGGCCATCGCGGAAATGCTGGACTCCATCCCGATTTTCTCCAGGCGCATTTCCTTTCGGCACGGACTGGGACTAGCGGTGTTTGGCATGGCGTTGGGAAAACTATGCGGCTCTCTGTTCTATTTCTGGGATGAGCTGCATCGCGTGATGCCGTGATCCGGTTTCGCAATTACTAAAAAAGCAGAATGCTAGAAAGGAGCCGAAGCAACCCATGAAATCCAATCGCACCGTGGTATATCTGAAATGTGAACAGGACGTGGAGACACAGGCACAGGATGTGTTTTTAAAACAGCTGGGCACGGTTTACTGCGCAGATCCGCATACCGCTGCCAGGTGCAATGCCATCAAAGTGCATCATTTTGAAAAAGATGGCGACAAACGCTGTGTGATCAGCGTGCTGAAGCTCATCAGGCTGATGGAGGAGGCATGTCCTAACATCTGTGTGGAAGTTGTAGGCGAGGCGGACATCCTGGTGGAATGGGTGAAAGTGAATAAGTACAAAGGGATCGGACAATGGGCAAAGATCCTGTTGGTCTGCCTGATCAGCTTCTTCGGCACCGCCTTCACCATCATGGCATACCACAATGATATCGGCATCAATGAAGTGTTTGCGGAGATCTACCGCATGGTCATGAACGCCGAGCCCGGCGGTGTCAACACGCTGGAGGTTTCTTATTCGGTCGGCCTTGCTGCCGGTATCATCATCTTTTTCAACCACATCGGTGGGAGGCGGATCACCAAAGATCCGACGCCTCTGGAGGTCGCCATGCGTAATTATGAGGATGATGTGAACAAAGCGCTGATCGAATTGGCAGACAGAGAACAGAAGGAAGAGGACGTCTGAGCGGAAGGGTTCAGACAGCTGGCTACAGAATGGGGATTGATTTTTCAGAAAAAAATACATACACTAAAAGCAGAATGCAGCAACAGAGATACGATGGAGGGGATATAATGAGAAGAGAGCAGTTTTTGGATCATCTGACACACAATCTGATCCCGTTCTGGAATCAATTGGAGGATGATGCTTTCGGCGGATTTTACGGGTTTATGGATAAGGATCTGAAGGTAGATCCGCAGGCTGATAAGGGCGTGATATTGAACAGCCGGATCTTGTGGTTTTATTCGGCGGCGTACAGACTGTTGGGCGAAGAGGACTTGCGTGCCAAGGCAGAGCATGCTTTCCGTTTTCTCAAAGAATACTGTTACGACAAAAGGCGGGGCGGCGTGTACTGGTCTGTGGGCTATGACGGAAAGCCCGTTGACACCACGAAGCATACATACAATCAGGCGTTTGCCATCTACGCGCTGGCGGAATATTATATGGCGACAGGAGACGGGGATGGGCTGCTGCTGGCCTATGATCTGTATCGCATCATTGAGGAAAAATGCAGGGATGCGGCGGGATATCTGGAGGCGTTCCGGGTGGATTTTACACCGGATGACAACAATGAAAAGCTGTCCGAAAACGGCGTCATGGCAGGGCGCACCATGAACACGCTGCTGCATGTATTGGAGGCCTACACCAATCTGTATCAGGCGGATCATTATGAGCCGGTTGCCGGGAAACTGAAGGAGATCATGGATCTGTTTGAGACCAGAGTGTATGACAGGGAGAAGGGCAGGCTGCAGGTGTTCTTTGATCTGGAGTATCATTCCCTGATCGATCTGTATTCCTACGGACACGATATTGAGGCATCCTGGCTTCTGGACAGAGCGGCGGATGTCTTGGGGGATGAGGCGTATGCCGCCAGGATTCATGCCATGACGAAGGTGCTGGCGACGGAGGTCAAAAAGCACGCTTACGATGAAACCGTGCACGCATTATATAATGAGTGTGAGAGAGGCGTGGACGATCCACAGAAAATATGGTGGGTGCAGGCGGAATCCGTGGTGGGATTCTATAATGCGTTTCAAAAGGATCCCGGTCAAACGGAATTTGAGAAAGCGGCAGCAGACCTGTTTGAATTCATTCAGCAAAATCTGGTGGATCCCAGATGCGGCGAGTGGTATGAGAGCATCCGGGCGGACGGCAGCGTGAATCTGGACAGAGGCATGGTGCATGAGTGGAAGTGCCCGTATCACAACGGACGGATGTGCATCGAAATGTGCAGGAGGATGTCAGATGAAACCCGTTAACAAAAATGCGACTAAAGAAGCAGCCAAACTCTTGGACTATCTCTATCGTGTGCAGGGAAACGGAATCGTCACCGGACAGCATACCCAGACGAAACCCTGTGAGGAGATCGCGTACGTGAAAGCGGTGACGGGCAGGGAGCCGAAGCTGAGAGGCTTTGAACTGCTTGGGTATTCCCCCAATATCAATTATAGTCAGGCCTCCCAGGAATGTCTCACAGAGGTGTATGAGAATCAGGGGACGCTGGATACGGCATATGATTGGGCGACATCCACGGATGGCATCGTGACATTTTCTTTTCACTGGTTTTCTCCCATAGGCGGACAGGACAAGAGCTTCTATGCCAGGAATACAGACTTTGACGCGTCACGCGTGTTGATCCGGGGGACATCGGAGCGGGAGGCTTTTTATCGTGATATGGATAGGATTGCAAAGGAGCTTGCACGGTTTCAGGATGCGCATATTCCGATCCTGTGGAGACCGTTTCATGAGTCCGACGGCACCTGGTTCTGGTGGGGCGCCAAAGGACCGGAGATCGCCCGGGAACTCTACCGCCTGATGTATGAATATTATGTGGGCGAGAAACATTTGGATCACCTGTTGTGGGTATGGAACTGCAGGTACAAAGAGGGCTATCCCGGAGATGAATATGTGGATGTCATTTCTGTGGATCTCTATCTTGAAAAATACGAAGCTACGGACTATGGAGAAGATTATGAGAAGCTGGTGAAAGAAACCACCCGGAATAAGGTGGCTGCGCTGGGGGAAGTCGGATATCTTCCCGATATCCGGCTGTTGGAACAATCCAAAGTCCCCTGGGCATATTATATGTGCTGGTCAAAAGAATTCTGCATCGGTGAGCAGTATAACAGCAAGCGCCGACTGCGGGAAATGTATGACAGCTCCTACGCCATCAAATTATAAGTGCTGTATTCTACAATAATTTCTGCAGCAGTCCATGCAACTGCATTGCTTCTTCCGGTGCCAGTGAAATGCATCCGGCCATCTGCGCCGGCACATTGACTGCCCGCTCTTTCAGGGCTTCGCCTTCCTTTGTGATTTCCACGTTCAGCACCCGCTCGTCATCCTTGTCGCGGTAGCGGCGGACAAAGCCCTTCGCCTCCAGATTTTTCAGCATAGGCGTGAGTGTGCCCGAGTCCAGATACAGTTTTTCCCCGAGCTCTTTCACCGTAATCTTTTTCTGCTCCCAGAATACCATCATCGCGATGTACTGGGTGTAGGTGAGCCCCAATTCATCCAGATAAGGTCTGTATTTCTTGATGATCTCCCTGGATGCGGCATATAAGGGAAAACAGAGCTGGTTTTCCAGCTTTAAGGTGTCATAATTTGGTTTTTGGTCAGATTTCTTCTTCGGCATTGTCGCAGTCCCCCTCTTATCTTTATGCATTCTTTTATGCACTCTGTGCCGCATAAGCCTCGCGGACTGCCCGAGCCAACTGATCCGCGCAGGAAGTGGCGCGCATGCCACAGGTGTTGCCGTCCAGCTTCTCAGCGATCTGTTCCACCGTCCAGCCGTCGATCAGCTTGGAGATCGCTTTCAGATTGCCGTTGCAGCCGCCGGTAAAGCGGACATTGGAGATTACATCTCCGTCGATATTGAACTTGATTTCCATGGAACAAACGCCATGGGGGTGATATACATATTCCATCACAGTAGCTCCTTTATCTTTTCATCAATTTTTTCCGGTGTAACGGTGGGAGCGAAACGCTCCACCACATGTCCTTCCTTGTCAATCAGAAATTTGGTAAAATTCCATTTGATATTGTCACCCATGATACCGCCCTTCTCGGACTTTAAGAAAGTATAGAGCGGATGCTCGTTTGCGCCGTTCACCTCAATTTTGGCGAACTGCTTGAAACTCACGCCGTAGGTCAGCTGACAGAAGCTGGTGATCTCCGCCTCCGTGCCCGGGGCCTGATGGCCAAACTGGTTGCAGGGGAAATCAAGAATCTCGAATCCCTGCGCCTGATATTTCTTGTAAAGATTTTCCAATCCTTCATACTGGGGAGTGAAGCCGCATCCGGTAGCGGTGTTTACCACCAACAGAACCTTTCCCTGATAATTGCTTAATGCAATTTCCTGTCCCTCGGCGTCTTTTGCCTTGTAATCATAGATGCTCATACCCTGGTGTCCTCCTTATCATTTTCCTGTTATGCGGATTATTATTAGCAACTAAATTAAATTTGATACAATTTAATTATAAGCCAACAAAAAGATTTGTCAACATATTTTTTATTTTTGCGCAGATAATATTTTTTATCAATAACAGAATCAACCAAATATTGAAAAGCGGCAGGACACGTGTTATGATGATAAATGTTTAAAGTTAGACATAACTAACCAACCGCGGAAAGGAAGCAACATGTCGGTAAACGAATTTGTTAATCTCAATACAGCGGAAGATCTGGATCTGCGTATGACGGCACAGCTGGCAGTTCACTGTGCGCCGATCCTGAAGGATGTGAAAGTTGCCAACATCCTGACGGTGGAGGAAGCGGATTTTAAGGGACTTGGCTATCTGCTGCGCGGGACGGGGATATCGTATCGCTTCTTAAAAACTGAGGGAGGGAAGGCAATCCTGTATCTTTACCGTAAAAAACGCCTGCAGAAGTTATTGCAGGATGCACAGGTCAGGGCATTTCTCGCGGGGTACGGTTATGGAACCAAGACGGGCGATTGTGAGGAGAACGCGGCGGAAGTGGATATGAATGCGGCACTGGATATTTTGTCCGCCCATATTACGCTGTTTCAAAACGGCGGGGGCGCGTTTCCACATGAGATCGGAATTTTCCTGGGATATCCACTGTGGGATGTGCAGGGCTTTCTGGAGAATGAGGGCAAAAATTTTGCATATCTTGGTTACTGGAAAGTATATCGCGACGTGCAGGGGGCGAAGAATATTTTCAGGCGGTTTGATGAAATGAAAGAGCAGGCTCTGCAGGAACTCATGTGCGGCAAGACACTGCGGGAGATTGCGGTTTGAACCGGTATTAATGCGAAAGCGTTAATCGATAGAGGCTGAAAAGCAACAAAAAAGCAACAAAAAAGAAAGTGCCCACACCAAGGGCAGAAAGAGAGGCAAAATGAGCAAAGTAAGTATTGTATATTGGAGCGGAACGGGTAACACGGCTGCGATGGCTGCAGCGGTAGCCGAGGGTGTAAAAGACGGCGGCGCCGAGGCGGAGCTTTTGGAGGTTTCCGCTGCCAGCGTGGATGCACTGAAGGAGGTAAAAGCGATTGCGTTGGGCTGTCCTTCCATGGGCGCGGAGCAGTTGGAGGAGTCCGAGATGGAGCCGTTTATGGAGGAACTGGACGGTCTGATCTCCGGCAAGACGGTTGCGTTATTTGGCTCCTACGGCTGGGGCAACCAGGAGTGGATGCGCGATTGGGAGAACCGCATCCAGGCGGACGGTGCCACTGTATTAAACGGCGAAGGCATCACGGTAAACGGTGCCCCCGGTGAAGATACATTGGAAGACTGCAGGAACGCGGGGCGTGGTCTTGCGGGCATTGCCTAAACAGTGCAAATAAATGGGAGAAAGGCACATCGGTATGATCCGGTGTGCTTTTTTTGTATGGTGCTGATCCTAATCTGTGTACGGAAGGAAAAGTTGCATTTAGATCACAATTTGCTATAATGTGAATGATGGCAGATCGGATTGATCTGACCGGATTTAGATGTGGAGGAAACAGCATATGTTGACATTAGAGAGAGCAAAAGAATTGAATGATTCCATGGTGACGGAGGAGCATCTGCGCATTCATGCGAAGAACGTGATGGCGGCGATGGGCGCCATGGCGGAGCATTTTGGAGAGGACAAGGAACACTGGATGGCAGTAGGATATCTGCATGATTATGACTATGAGAAATATCCCGAAGAGCATCTGCAGCATACAGAGGCCCCCCTTTTGGCAGCGGGCGTTTCCGAGGAGGATGTGCGCGCGATCTTAAGCCACGGATACAGTATCGTAAATGATGTGGAACCTATCACCAATATGGAGAAAAGCCTTTTCACTGTGGACGAACTGACCGGCATTATACAGGCTTGTGCCCGTATGCGTCCCAAGGGAATCACAGATCTGGAAGTGAAGAGCTTCATGAAGAAATTCAAGGATAAAAAGTTCGCGGCAAAATGCGACCGGGACACGATCCTGAAGGGATGCGAAATGTTGGGCATGGACATCAAAGAGGTAGCGGAGATCTGCATTGAAGGCATGAAACCGTATGCGGCTGAGATCGGACTCATGGGAACGGAAAGCTAAGAGCGGAAAGACGGTAGCTGCAAATTTAGGGAAGGGATTTCTTATCGCCTTTTTTATCTGGATCGTTCTCCCTTTGGGGTTGTATATTTTTCTCATGGGAGGATTAGAACCCCGGACTTTGGAGGATCAGACTGCTTATACGGAAGCAGGCGGAGAGCAGATGATGAGGGCAAGGATCCATATGGTTATTTCGTTGCGTTTTACAAGAAAAAAGTTCAGACTTTCACTGCGCTTTCCAAGATAAAATGAGAAAAATTCATTGCGTTTTCCAAATAAATACTGTAGTATCAATATATAGGGCTGTTTGCTCAAAAGAAACCAAGGAGACGTAAAATGGTTTTTCAGCGGAAAATATATGAAAAATTGTTGGAATGGCGCAAGGAAGCATCAACTGAAAAAGCCTTGCTGATAGAAGGTGCAAGACGTATCGGAAAGTCCACGATCGTGGAGGAGTTTGCCAAAAATGAATTTAAATCCTATATACTGATAGATTTTAATGATGCCAGTGACATTGTGTTATCAGCATTTGAACGATACATGAATGATCTGGACAGTTTTTTTATGGTGCTTTCTACAGAGTATGGGAAACCGCTATACCCTGGGGAAACTTTGTTCATATTTGATGAAATACAGCGCTATCCAAAAGCCAGACAATCCATTAAACGTCTTGTGGCGGATGGGCGGTATTGTTATATAGAAACAGGTTCGCTTATTTCAATCAGGGAAAATGTTCAGGACATTACAATACCTTCCGAAGAACGGCAGCTTCGGATGTATCCTATGGATTTTGAAGAGTTTTGCCTCGCACTCAAGGAAGAGCAGATGATTGAGTACATCCGTGACTGCTTTGATAAGAAAAAGCCCTTAGAGGATGGACTGCATCACAAGGCAATGTTGTTATTCAAGCAGTATATGCTGGTCGGCGGAATGCCGCAAAGCGTTTTGAAATATATTGAAAATGAGCGAAATTTCATGGCAGCGGACAGAGAGAAAAGAGATATTCTGACTTTGTACAGAAGCGATATGAACAAAGCAGATTTCAGATATCGTTCAAAAGTTGCAGCTATATTTGCGCAAATCCCCTCATTTCTTTCTCAACATGAGAAACGTGTCAGGTTGTCCAATATAGAGGAAGGCAGCGGATACCCGGCTTATGAGGATACTTTTTTCTGGCTGGGTAATTCCATGATTGCGAATGAATGCTTTAACTGCAATGATCCGAATGTGGGACTTGCGTTGAACGAAGACCGGACTTATGTGAAATGTTATATGGGTGATACGGGGTTGTTGGTCAGTCATACGTTCAATGAAAGGGAACTAGCTGATGGATCTTTATATCGGGAAATCCTGCATGATAATCTCGCTATGAATGAAGGCATGTTTTTTGAAAATGCAATTGCTCAGTGTCTGACGGCCAATGGATATCCTTTGTTTTTTTATACGAGATATAGCGCTGAAAAACATCGCAATGATATAGAAATTGATTTTATTCTGTCAAATGGAAGTAAATTAAAGCCAAAGATTTATCCGATCGAAGTGAAGTCTACAAAGCGATATACCACAAATTCTCTGGATAAGTTTATGGAAATCTACGGAAAACGAATCGGAACAGCATATATCATTCACACGAAGAATCTACAGGTAAAAAATACGAAGCTGGTATGTATTCCGGCATATATGGCGTTTTGTTTATGAAAAATTGTATAGATATCAGTTGGGCGCGGATGTGTAGTATGAAAAAAAATTTGACAGGAATGCTGATTGCAGGTTGGATCGTGGCTGGCATGTTTGGTGGTTGCGGCGTAGGTGCAGAAGAAACAGGGAGCTCTCTTGCGGATAATTCTTCGGTAGAACTGTCGGTGATAGAGTTTTCTGTAGAGACGGCAAATGTGCAATCTACAGAACAATCCGCAGAGCAACCTGTAGATCAACCGTTCGACCAACCGGCCGAGAAGCCCGTAGAGCAGCGGGTGATCCTCGGTGATGAACAGTTTGAAGCCTATCTGCCGCTTCTGGAGGGAAAACGTGTGGCACTGTTTTCCAACCACACAGGCATTGTGGGAGATGCAGAGGACGGAGAACATATTTTGGATGCGCTGATTGCGCAGAAGGTGAATGTGACGGCTGTTTTCAGCCCGGAGCATGGATTTCGGGGAACAGAGGATGCCGGCGCAGCGGTTGGCAATTCGGTGGACGAACAGACGGGAGTTGCAATCTACTCGCTATATGGAGGAACCTCCGCGGAATCGTTGGACGCGGAGACGATGGCGCAGTTTGACTTTTTGCTTATCGACATACAGGATGTAGGACTCCGGTATTACACATATTATCTTTCCATGTACGATCTGATGGACGCTTGCGCATCACATGGCAAAGCGGTGGTGCTGTTGGACCGTCCCAACCCAAACGGATTTTATGTGGATGGACCGATCCTGCAGGAGGAATATCATTCGGGCGTAGGGAAGCTTCCCATTCCCATAGTCCATGGGATGACCCTGGGGGAACTGGCCCGGATGATCAATGGGGAAGGCTGGCTGCAGGCGGGAAAAGATGCCTGTGATCTTACCGTCATTTCCTGCCGGAATTATACGCATCAGACTAAAACCACTCTGGTCTGCAATCCGTCGCCGAATCTCAAAGACATGCGGGCGGTTTATCTCTATGCATCCACCTGCTTCTTTGAGAATACGCTCGTTTCTGTGGGACGGGGAACGGATTTTCCCTTTGAATTATACGGCAGCCCTTATCTGGAAGGTGTTCCCGGCAATGAATTTTCTTTTACACCCCGGAGCATGGCCGGGGCTGTACAGCCGCCTTTTCTGGAACAGAAATGTTACGGCAGGGATCTGCGCCAAGTGGATTTGGAGAAAATTCTGGAAAGGGGGATTGACCTGACTTATCTGACGGAGGCATATCGGGATGTGCATGCCGCGCATCCGGAACAGGATTTCTTCGGAAAGCCGGATGGAAAAGGGCGGTACTGGATCGATCTGCTCAGCGGTTCCAACGCGCTCCGGAAAATGATCACAGAGGGAAAAAGCCCTGCGGAGATCAAGGCATTCTGGCAGGAAGATATCGAGCGTTTTCGGACAGAACGGGCGCCCTATCTGTTGTATGCGGAGTAAAAAAAGAAAGGAAAATGATTCACTTGTATAGAGCGATCAATTCAAAACAGAAAGATTCCTCAAGAAGGCGTTTGGTCGCGCTGCTGACCGTGCTGGCATTGCTTTTGTCCATGGCGGCAGGCTGCGGTCTGCAAAACGGACATCCGGTCACGGATCCGTCTCAGGAGACGCAGACCGGGGAAACGGCTGAGACCTCGGACCCAGAGCAGGTACAGACCGAGGAGACCGTCGCACGCCTGCAGGGGGTGGAGGCTGCATTGCCGGAAGCTTCCTGGCAGACAGATGTGCGATTCCCGGACTGGAAAGGATATGTGGATGACACGCTGGCGATGAACGGGATGGTCAGCTTTGCCGGATATCACGGTCAGGGAAGCGTATATGTGACGGTGGCGGACCATGTGACGGATTTCTCCATGTATGTCAACAATACCCAGGTGGACACCACCGAAATGAGCGGCGGAAAAAGTTATTGGATCGACATTTCCGATGTGGTGATGAACGGGCGCAATACCGTGCAGATTTCCGGCATCAGACCGCGGGAGGCAGAGAATGCGGTGCGGGTGAGCATCGGTTATCCGGAGGTGCTTCCGGGAGCGCCGGAGGAAGAGGGCATTGCGGCGGAATCGCTGCAGTTGATCTCAGACCTGATCACCTCGGACGTGAACCATGGTTTTACCAGCGCACAATTGGCGGTGGTGCGCAACGGACGCCTGGTCTATGAGAATGCCTGGGGCAGGACGAATTCTTATCTGCCGGACGGCACGAAAAATATTGAAAGCGCGCCGGTGACCACGGACACACTCTATGATCTGGCTTCCGTGACGAAAATGTTTTCCGCAAACTACGCGCTGCAAAAGCTGGTGACAGACGGCGTGGTGACACTGGATGACCGGATTGCGGATTATCTGGGGGACCGGTTTTACAAAGATGTGATCAAGGTCAGCTATGCGGGCGGTGTGGATGTGGATCTTGCCACGCAGAGAGCGTGGAAACAGAAACTTACGATCCGGGATCTTTTGCAGCATCAGGGAGGCTTTCCGGCCGATCCGCAGTATTTCAGACCTTCCAGTTCCCTTTTCTCCGGCAACGACGGTTCTCCGGAGACGAAGGCGGCCACGGTGAAGGCCATCTGCAAGACGCCCCTGCAGTATGAACCGGGCACCAAGACTGTCTACTCCGACGTGGATTACATGGTGCTGGGGTTGGTGGTGGAACAGGTTACAGGCAAGGATCTGAATACTTATCTGAAAGAAACTTTCTGGGAGCCCATGGGGTTAACCTATATCACATACAATCCGCTGGAAAACGGATTCACCAAAGAAGACTGTGCGGCCACGGAGTTAAACGGCAACTCCAGGGACGGATTTGTGAAGATTTCCGGACTGCGCACGGAGACCATTCAGGGACAGGTGCATGACGAGAAAGCATTTTACTGTATGGGGGGAATTTCCGGTCACGCGGGTCTTTTCTCCAATGCTTCCGATCTGGCGAAACTGGCCGGTGTGATGCTGACCGGCGGATATGGGGAGAACCGGTTTTTCTCTCAGAACGTCATTGACATGTTTACTGCACCGAAGAAAGAGAACGCGGCCAACTGGGGCTTGGGCTGGTGGCGGGAAGGAGACAGTCAGCGGGTATGGTACTTCGGCACCCAGTCCGGTTCGGATACGATCGGACATCAGGGGTGGACGGGTACCGTGTGCATGATCGATCCGGACAGGGATCTGGTGATCGTGTATCTGACGAACAAGATCAATTCTCCGGTGACGGACGCCGGAGACGATCCCAATAAATTTGACGGCTCTTATTATACGGCTTCCACACTTGGGTTTGTCCCGCAGATCCTTTCCGTCGGGATGGATTCCGAACTGGCGCAGCCCGGGCAGGCGTCCGATGAATCCGCGTCCGGTTCCGCGCTGCATGCCCAGCTTTCCACACTCGCTGCAGATATGGCAGCGGAATCCGTTAAGCTGATTCCCGGCAATGCCTGGGTGGAGCATCCTTCCGTAAAAAATGCCAGGAGTAAGATCGCGCTGCTTTCCAAGTGGTATGAGGAGGGGGAAGAAGAAAGCTATCGGAGCCTGGCAGCGGAACTGACCGGAGAGATTGCTTACCTGAAAGAGCCTGATGTGCTGGAGGTGGAGGTGAAGCTTTCCACCATGACCACCAGACAAAAGGTGGCGCAGATGCTGATGCCGGCCTTTCGGGTCTGGGGGAAAGGGGAAGACGCAGAGGATGTGACCGAACTGAATCAGGAGCTTTCGGATGCAATCCGCAAAAACGCTTTCGGAGGTATCATTCTCTTTGCACAAAATACTGCGTCTGCGGACCAGACCACAAAACTGGTGCAGGCTATGCAGGATGCGAACCGCGCCGGAAATGCGCCGGCCGGTCTTCTGATCGGTGTGGATCAGGAGGGGGGCGGAGTCACCAGACTGCAGACCGGTACGGTCATGCCCGGAAATATGGCGTTAGGCGCCACGGGAGATCCCGCTTGTGCGAAGGCTGCGGCCCGGGTGATCGGCAGGGAGCTTGCCGTGCAGGGAATCAATGTGAATTTTGCCCCGGTGCTGGATACGAATAATAATCCCTCCAATCCGGTGATCGGCGTGCGTTCTTTTTCGGATGATCCGGACACGGTAGCGGAGTTTGGAAGTGCCTATATCGGCGGACTGCACAGTGTAGGCGTGATGGCGGCAGTCAAACATTTCCCCGGACATGGCGACACGGAGACGGACAGCCATACGGGACTTCCGGAGATTGATAAATCCCTGGGAGAATTAAAGAAATGCGAATTGATCCCTTTTCAGAAGGTCCTGCGCGGAACGGACATCGTGATGACGGCACACATTCGTTATCCGCAGATTGAGAGGGAGATTTATGTGTCAAAGCAAAGCGGTGAGGAGATCACATTGCCTGCCACTTTGTCGAAGAAGATCATTACCGACCTCCTGCGCGAGGAGCTGGGGTACGACGGCGTGGTGGTGACGGATGCCATGAATATGGGTGCAATCGCGGCACACTTTCAACCCTTGGATGCGGCGAAACTTGCCATCAATGCAGGGGTGGATCTGATCCTGATGCCGGTGAATGTGGAGGGACCGGAGGATATTGCCAAACTGGATGCCTATATCGGCGGAATTACACAAATGGTGGAAAACGGTGAGATCGCGCAGGAGCGGATTGACGAGTCGGTTCGCCGTATCCTTCTGTTAAAAGACAGATACGGTTTGCTGGATGAGATTACGCTATCCCCTGAGAAGGCAGCGGAGGTTGTGGGCTGTGAGGCAAACCGTGCCAAAGAATGGGAGCTCTCACTTCGTGGGGTGACGGTTTTGAAAAATCAGGGCAATGTATTATCGACCGCTGAGGAGCGGAGTGTGGTCGTACTGTATCCTTACCCGACGGAAGAAGAGGGAGTTGCCTATGCGATCGCCAGACTGCAGGAAGAAGGAAAAATTTCCGGGGATGCACAGATTCAGACTGTGTGTTATGAAGATCGCACAGCAGTTGATCTGGATGATATCTTAGAGGATGCCGATGAAGTGATCGCAGTCTCTGCACTGTATCAGGAAGAAACTCTGGATCCGCAGACAGAGGCGGGGGCAGCGTCTGCATTCCTGGATGAAGCTCTGCGCAAGACCCATGACAACGACGGTGTGTTTGTATTGATCAGTGCACAGCTGCCTTATGATACGGCGCGATATCCGCAGGCGGATGCCATCCTGGCATGCTATAATGCAAAGAAGATGCCGATGCTTCCCGCCGCAATCTATACCGCATTGGGCGGAAACAAGGCATCGGGAAAACTGCCTGTCAACATTCCCAAGCTGGATGCACAATATCATTATACAGGGGAGATGCTGTATAAGAGAGGCAGCGGAATGTAACGATAAAAAGCAAAAGGAGAATTCATATGAACGAGAACATTTTCAAAAGAAACGAATTGTTGGCACAGAAAGTCATCAAAGGCCTGCAATCCCGCAATATGAGCGGTTACTATGCGGCCGACAAAGAAGCGGCGTTAAAGCAGGCGTTGGAGTTGATCCCGAAGGGAAGTACCATCACCATGGGCGGCGGAATGAGCGTGCATGAGATCGGTTTGGTGAAAGCGCTCAAGAATGCAGATTACAATTTTATTGACAGAGATGAAGCTACAGATAAGCGGGCTGCCATGCTGGACGCTTATGATGCCGACTTTTTCCTGGCGAGTACCAATGCGATCACAGAAGATGGGGTCCTGGTGAACATCGACGGCAATTCCAACCGGGTTTCAGCAATCGCCCAGGGACCCAAGAAGGTGATCTTTATTGTAGGTATGAACAAGGTGTGTGATGACGTGGACGGCGCCATGAAACGCGCGAGGAATGTGGCAGCGCCCATCAACGCACAGCGGTTCGGCCTGTCAACACCCTGTGCGAAGACGGGTTCCTGCTTTAACTGTAAATCTCCGGACACCATATGCTGCCAGTTTCTGATCACCCGGTTTTCCAGACATGAAGGCAGAATCCATGTGATCCTAGTAAATGATGATCTGGGATTTTAACGAGAAAAGGAAAGCGGAGCAATATAGAGGATAAAGGAGAAGACTGAAATGGGTACATTTAGCAGCACGGAAGAGGCCAGAGAATATTTTAAGGGAGATCGGTTTGCCACCTTAAACGGGATGCAGTTGGACGAGCTTACGGACGAGCAGTCTGTGTGCAGCATGACGCTGGGAGACGGTCATAAAAATGCAAACGGCGGGATCATGGGAGGCGTGATGTTCACACTGTCAGATCTTGCTTTTGCTGCATTGGCGAACCAGATCCACAGACCTACGGTAGCGCAGCAGGTCAGCATCAATTATCTGAGTGCGCCCAAGGGGGAGCGGCTGATCGCCAGAGCCATCTGCAAAAAGAACGGACGCAGTACATTGGTGATCAATGTGGATGTGACGGACGACACCGGCAGAGAGGTGGCGCAGTTTATCGGAAGCGGATTTAAGCTATAGCCCAAAGGAGGGTTTCTATGTCAATTTTGGCAGCTTTTATGGTGCCGCATCCGCCCATGATCGTACCGCAGATTGGGCGGGGGAGCGAGGCACAGATTCAGAAGACCATCGATGCGTATCGGAAAGTAGCGGAGGAGATTGCAGAGATAAAGCCGGAGACAATTCTGATCTCCAGTCCCCATGCCACCATGTATGCGGACTATTTCCACATCTCACCCGGTAACGGGGCTTCGGGTTCCTTTGCAAATTTCGGTGCGCCGGAGGTAAGCTTTACCGAAGCCTATGACACCGAGTTGGTGGGGCGTATGGAAATTCTGGCCCAGGAGAGAGAGTTTCCTGCCGGAACATTAGGGCAACGGGATAGAATGCTGGATCACGGTACCATGGTGCCGCTGTATTTTATCCGGCAGAAATATGAAGCCTTTAAAGTGATCCGCATTGGCCTGTCGGGACTTTCGCTTGCACAGCACTATGCCTTCGGACAACTGATCGCGCAGGCGGTGGAGGATACCGGAAGACGGGTGGTGTACGTGGCCAGCGGCGATCTGTCCCATAAGCTGCAGGAGTACGGACCCTATGGGTTTGCGCCGGAGGGACCGCAGTATGACGACCGCATTATGGATGTGTGTTCCCGGGCTGCTTTCGAAGAATTGTTTGATTTTGAGGAAAGTTTTTGCGAGAAAGCGGCAGAGTGCGGGCACCGCTCTTTTGTGATCATGGCCGGAGCATTGGATGGACATACGGTCGAGGCAAAGCAATTGTCCCATGAGGATGTGACCGGTGTGGGGTATGGAATCTGCACATTCCATGTGGGACCCAAAGCGGATGACCGGAAGTTTTTAGAACGCTACTTAGACCGGAAAAAACAAGAATTACAGTGGCAACAGGAACAGTCAGACGCTTATGTGAAGCTGGCGAGAAAATCACTGGAAAGCTATATCTTATCCGGAAGGCAGATTACGCTTGCGGATGGAATGCCGTATGCGGAGACTGCGCCGGAGCTTACCACCACCCGTGCGGGTGCGTTTGTTTCGATCCATGAGCACGGAAGACTGCGGGGATGCATCGGCACCATACTGCCGACCACAGACTGCGTGGCGGAGGAGATCATACAGAACGCGGTCAGTGCATCCACCAGAGATCCTCGGTTCGAGCCCATTACGGCGGAGGAACTTCCTTGGCTGGAGATCAATGTGGATGTACTCGGTGCGCCGGAGCCGATTTCCGGCACGGATCAGCTGGATGTGAAGCGGTACGGCGTGATCGTGACCAGTGGTGCAAGGAGAGGGCTTCTCTTGCCGGACCTGGACGGTGTGGACACGGTGGAGCAGCAGGTATCCATTGCAATGCAGAAGGGCGGCATCCGGCAGGGAGATCCCATACAACTGGAGCGTTTCGAGGTGATCCGCCATACCTAGTAACTCCATAAGCCTCTCTCACATATGTTATAAAAAACACAAAGAGGTTTTCTATGGATAGTGCTCATTGCGGCTGTTCCCGGGATCATGGCCCCATGCCTTATACTGCCGATGTAACCCGGGCGGCAATTGAAAATACCAATTTCCGCACTGCATTCTGGACCGGAAAGCATGCGCAGATGACATTGATGAGTATTCCTGTGTGCTCGGACATCGGGATGGAGATCCACAAGGACACGGATCAGATCATTCGGATTGAGCAGGGAAGCGCCCGGGTAGTCATGGGGAAAAACTGTAACCGTCCTGATCTGGAACAACAGTTACACTGTGGGGATACCGTTTTTGTACCGGCAGGAACCTGGCATAATATTATCAATGCAGGCAGGACGCCTTTGAAAGTATCCTCCATCTATGCACCGCCGCATCACAAGGCGGGAACGGTTCATCGCACCAAAGAGGATGCGGAAAGAGAATATTGATCCGAAACCGTTTCAGTATTGGGGGAAGAGGGAATTTCATAGTTCCAGTCTTCCCTCATTCTGTATTATAAATGGAGTTTCAAAGGAGAAAAACTATGGCGAGATGCGAAGTTTGTTTCAGACACTGCGAGATAGAAGAAGGACAGCTTGGTTTCTGCGGAGCGCGTATCTGCAGGGACGGAAAAGTGCAGGCGGCTAATTATGGGAAGATCACTTCCCTGGCTCTGGATCCGATTGAAAAAAAGCCCCTGCGCCGCTTTCATCCGGGCAGCAGGATTTTTTCGGTAGGAAGTTATGGCTGTAATCTCCGCTGCCCGTTTTGCCAGAATGATGAAATATCCTGGTCACAGAGGGCGTTTGACTTTGCCGAACAGGCTGAAGTGCTGACGCCGGAGAAACTGGCAAGAGCGGCCGCATTCTATCGAAATCAGGGCAATATCGGCGTGGCGTTCACTTACAATGAACCGTTGGTGGGATATGAGTTTGTGCGTGACACTGCAAAGCTGGTGCATGAGCAGGGAATGCTCAATGTACTGGTCAGCAATGGCATGGCGGAATCCTCTGTTTTGGAAGAACTGGCGCCTTATATAGATGCTATGAACATTGATCTCAAGGGATTTACGGATCGGTATTACAGCGAAGTGCTAGGCGGAAGTCTGGAAATGGTGCTGCGCTTCATTGAACGTGCTGTTCAGATTTGCCATGTTGAATTGACCACATTGATCGTGCCTGGGGAGAATGACTCAGAGGACGAGATGCGACAGATCAGCGGATTTATTGCTGACCTGAATGATTCGGTCCCACTGCATATCTCCAGATTTTTCCCCTGTTTTCACATGACAGATCGGGATGCTACCGATGTGAAGCTAGTGTATCGGCTGGCAGAGGTGGCGAGAGAAAAGCTGAAGTATGTCTACACGGGGAACTGTTAGCGGTATTTGATATGATGCGATGTCTGAAGCCAAGGCAGGTCGGACGTATGAATACCGGGCATGCCGCTTGCGAGAGTCGCATTGTATCAAAAAGGGATTACGATTTATATTTCTCCAAATACAAATGATAATCCAGAGTGGCAGGCTACGATAGATCCTTTCGGACACTATTTGTCTGATCCTGTGTGGGATTTAGAAACAATCATATATGCTGATCTCGACATGAGGCTCCCTGCAAAGTGCAAAATGGAACATGATCCAGTAGGACACTATGCAAGACCAGACGTGCTGAATCTGACCTTTATCGATAGTCTTGCTATTTAGAGTGAAAAAGCGTACAGCCTTTTAGGAGATTATGATGGGGGAAAGATAGTTTCCTATGAGCCTGTGGAGAGAAGTCTGTATGTCCGCCTTCCCATCATTTAAACACCATTCAAATACACAGCCTTTAACGATAGTGCAGATATCCATGCAGACAGTATGAATATCTGCATTTTCTGATATATACCCGAAACTCAAGGCATCATTTAATTCCTTTTCGCTCCTTGCCATAACGGTTCCGGGTGCAAAAACTCCATCAACTTCTCCCATATATGCAGAAAGTGAACGGTTTGATGTGGAGTAGAAACTTTTCATAAAATCCAGTCCCAGCTCTTGATATTTGCTGATCAGTTTCATATATAATTCACAGATTCGTTCGGAGACTTTGGAAGGATCAGTTTTCAGGCTGCAATTATCGAAAGCAGTCTCAGAGAGAAAATACATCATCAGATCGTCCTTGTCACGGAAGTAATGATAGAAGGTACCGATGGAAAGGCCGGCTTCATTACAGATATTTCTGACAGTAATGGCATCAGCACCTTTTGTTTTGATCATGGAAACGGTTGTATCTATGATATGTTCTCTACTATTTTTCTCATCACCCTTTGCAGGGCGACCGCTTTTTTTGGGCATATGTAGACTCCTTTACTAATTTAGAACGTGTTTTATTTTTCCTCTTGACATTATAGAACGTGTTTGATATACTGTCAATCAGAAATAAATAGAACATGTTCTAATCGAAAGGAGAACAGACAATGAAAATAACATACTGGTCGGACTATGCATGCCCTTATTGTTATATCGGAGAAGCAAGACTAAAGAAGGCGATAGCTGATATACCGGAACTGAAGGATGTAGAAATAGAAATGAAGGCGTTCCAGCTTGATCCGTCCGCAGGCAAACATGCCACGGGGGATACTCAGACGAGATTTGCACATAAATATGGGATTTCAATGGAAGAAGCAGGAAAGACAATCGAACATATCTCACAGATGGGGATTGATGAGGGCCTGGATTTCAAATATGCGACAACCTTATTTACCAATACGATGGATGCCCATCGTTTAACGAAGCTGGCTCAGAGCAAGAATGATCCGGGGCTTGCAGATAAGGTTATAGAGAATCTTTTCAAGGCATATTTTTCGGATAATAAGGAGCTTGCAGATAAGGAACTGCTCCAAAGGATCGGGGAAACCTGTGGGCTTAATGCCGAAGAAGTACGGGGGGTTCTTGCGTCAGATCAGTATAAGGATGAGGTGATCCTTGATGAAAGAGAAGCATCCCGTTACGGAGTACATGCGGTGCCATTCTTTGTTGTAGGGAAGTATGGTATCTCCGGCGCACAGAGTGTAGATGGTATGAAAGCCACGATCATGAAGGCGATAGAAGAAACATCGGGTGAGCCATCTGAGCATGGCATGAGCTGTGGCCCCGAAGGGTGCAGGGTAAGGTGATGGTATGGTGGCAGAGGTTCCGGTAAAAGGATATTTTGAAGAGAACTGTTTTTTTTATATTGATGACAAGACAAAGCATGGATTCATCATTGATCCGGGAGCACAGGCAAAAGGCCTGCTTGGAATTATAAAAGAAAATGGATGGACAATCGAAAAGATTTTGCTTACACACGGACATTTTGATCATACAGGGGCGGTGGATGGGATCAGAATAGCATTAGATATCCCTGTTCTTGCACACCGCAGGTCAGATGAGTATCTTTTAGATGCAAGGAAGAATCTGTCTGCCCTTTGCGGACCGGCTATCATCGTAGAGAATGTAAAGTATATGGATGATGGTGATGTGATAGAAATTGATTCTAACCCTGATTTTCATCTTGAAGTAATATATGTGCCGGGGCATACGACAGACTCTGTGATGTTTTATTCAGAGGCTGATCATGTGGCATTTGTCGGAGACACGATATTCAAGGGCAGCATCGGAAATTATCTGTATCCGGGCGGTGATCCAAAGGATTTGCAAAGAAGCATCATTGAGAGAATATTTACCTTGCCTGATGATACTGTGCTTTGTTCAGGTCACTCGGAGCAGACTACAGTGGGTATAGAGAAGAGCAGATACAGATAGGACCATTGTACCTATGAGAAAAGGGTGCAATGGTCTTTTCTAATATCCTTTATGTCGTCAAGATGGGAATCCCAGGCAGGACGGACCCACGTACATCAGCTGTTTTTTGTTTTTACGATAAAGCTTTCCTGATCTGATTCATGAACCTCTCTGCAATCGGTGAAAATGTCTGGTATTTTTTCCAGATCAGATACAGGTTAGTTTCAAGTTTTGGTGTGAGAGGGCGGAATACGAGTCCGCTGTCAGCCGAGGTATCGACAAGTTTATCAAAGGTCAGCAGAATCCCAAGATGCTCCTTTGCAAAGAGGGACGCGTTGTAGGAAAGGCGGAAGGACCCTTCCAGATGCAGCTGATCCATCTTATCTTTTGCCCATCCCGGGATATCCTTTTCCCATCCCTGACCGGAACAAAAAAGAGGCAAACCAATGAGGTCATCTACACGGATGGCTTTTTTCTTTGCAAGTGGTGAGTCAGATGGCATAACGACTCCCCAGATATCTGCTTCAGGAAATACCAGGGAATCATATTTTGACGCATCCGGGATCTCTGCAAGGACTGCGAAGTCTAACAGACCTTTATCCAGCTTTTCAACCACCTGCTCAGTGTCTCCGCTGGTGATGTGGTATCTGAGGTTAGGGTAATTTTGCTTAAAGGTGTTGATCTCTCTGGCAAGGAGGCTGATCTGATATGATTCGGCCAGCCCGAAGTACAGATCTCCACCGGTAATGTCATCCAAAGATATAAATTCTTTTTCTATCCTGTCTGCCATTCCGACAAGGTCTTCCGCACGGTTTCTGAGCAGAACGCCTTCTTCTGTGAGCTTTATACTGAATGAGTGGCGGGTAAAGAGCTTCTTTCCAAGTTCATCCTCCAGTGATTTCAGCTGTTTTGAAAGAGTTGGCTGTGTGACATGCAGCAGCTCGGCGGCTCTGGTCATGTTTTCTTCTCTTGCTACAGCAAGGAAGTATCTGAGGGTTCGTATTTCCATCGGGGTTCTCCAATTGGGTCTTTTGCGATATGCTGTTTAGGAATATCATGATATTCATTATAACCATTAGCGCGGAGAATTACAAGATGCTATATTATGAAATGCAAGGTGTATTTCATAATCATGAACTTGGAATTGTCAAAGAGAGAAAAAGAAAGACACGAGGAATACTATGGATTATGAGCGAATGAAACAAAACCTGTCCGATGCCGGGTGTTGTGATTCTGTTATAAAAGAAATCATCACTTTAAGTGAGAACGGGAGGATCACAGAAGCCCTGCTCGCGATGAGGAAAGACCGGTGCAGACTCATGGAAGAGCTGCATGAGAGCGGAAGGAAGGTCGATTGCCTGGACTTCCTGATCCGCCAGACCGAAAAAGAGCTGCAGGCAAATCATTAAAACATACGGAGGTATCAAACATGATGAAGAAAGAAGAATTAAAGCTGGTGGCAGAGTGGGATAAGACTTTCTCGAAGAGCGAAAAGGTAGATCATAGCAAGGTGACATTTGTGAACCGATATGGGATCACGCTTGCAGCGGATATGTATGTCCCTAAGGGAACAGAGGGAAAACTTCTGGATACGAAGTATCCTGCGATTGCTGTTTCCGGTCCGTTCGGGGCAGTCAAGGAACAGTGTTCCGGGTTGTATGCACAGACGATGGCAGAGAGAGGATTTTTGACGATTGCTTTCGATCCGTCCTTTACCGGAGAGAGCGGCGGCAGTGTTCGATATATGGCTTCTCCCGATATCAATACAGAAGATTTCATGGCGGCAGTGGACTTTCTTTCCCTGAATGATAAAGTGGATCCTGACCGCATCGGCATCATTGGTATCTGCGGATGGGGAGGCATGGCAATCAATACGGCGGCATTGGATACCAGGATCAAGGTTACGGTTGCAACCACGATGTATGACATGACCAGAGTAAATGCCAATGGATATTTTGATTCTGAGGACAGTGAAGAAGCTCGCTATGAGAAAAAGAAGGCTATGTGCGCTCAGAGATTAGAAGATATTAAGACCGGAGAGTACAAGCTGGGTGGCGGCGTTGTAGATCCTCTTCCGGAGGATGCTCCTTTCTTTGTTGCAGACTATTATGATTATTACAAGACCGACCGCGGCTATCATGTGCGTTCACTTAATTCTAATGGCGGATGGAATGTGATTGGGTGTGAGTCTTTCATAAATCAGCCGATTTTAAAGTACAGCAATGAGATTCGCAGTGCGGTTCTGCTTATCCACGGGGAGAAGGCACATTCCTGCTATTTCAGCAAGGATGCTTATGCGGCAATGATAGGAGACAGCAAGTATGCGGATAACAAGGAACTTATGATCATCCCGGATGCCGTTCATACGGATCTGTATGACAGAACGGATATCATACCGTTTGATAAGATACAGAGATTCTTTGAAGAGAACATGTAAGAGGCGGACAGCCACCGGGAAGAACTGTGGAGGCATATGAGTTTGAAAAAAATCTGCGATAACAAAATGAAAAGGATGCTTTGTCTGTTATGGATGGCTCTCATGGTATTTTCCGTGACAGCATGCGGGACTTGGAAGACTGCAAAAGAACCTTTGTCGGATGAGGCGGTTATAGAGAACGACCATAAAGAGACGAAGGATACCACAGAGCCGGAGCTGCAAACGGATACGGAGGAAGCGGAGGATGCCACGATGAATACGTTGATCCTTATGGTTGATGATCAGGAAGTCGAAGTTGAATGGGAGAATAATGAAAGTGTATCTGCCATAACAGAGATGGCAAAGAAAGCACCTGTCCGGATCAATATGTCAATGTATGGCGGTTTTGAACAGGTGGGTTCGATCGGACAGAGTATTCCGAGAAATGATAAACAGACAACGACAAAAGCCGGAGATATTGTTTTGTATTCCGGAAATCAGGTGGTCGTGTTTTATGGCTCCAATTCCTGGGCATATACAAGGCTTGGCAGGATAACGGATAAAACGGATCAGGAACTGACCAAGATGTTGGGGAATGGTGATGTAACCCTGTCCTTGTTTTATGGAGATATCGGGAGTGATAAAGCGAACGCATACCAGATTGAGGATATTATGCTGAATAGCGGATATCAAATGCCGGTGATAGGACTTGGGACCTGGACGTTATCAAATGATGAGGCTGAAAAATCGGTTTATCATGCTCTAAAAAGTGGGATGCGGCTTATAGACACGGCGCGATACTACCGCTGTGAGGTTGGCGTGGGAAAAGGCATCCAAAGGGCGATTGATGAAGGAATCGTCAGTCGGGAAGAAATCTTTGTTACAAGCAAAATCATGCCGAGTGATTTTGACAGAGCGGCACAGGGCATAGATGATTCCTTAAGAGATTTAAACTTGTCATATCTCGATTTGATGCTGATCCATCAGCCGGGGGCAAACGATAAAGCGGTCTATCAGGCGATGGAGAAGGCGGTCAGGGATGGTAAGGTGCGGTCAATAGGGATATCCAACTATTATACGAAGGAAGCGGTGGATGAGGTCCTCTCCTATGCAGAGATTGTACCTGCCGTTATCCAGAATGAAAACCATCTGTATTATCAGAACAATGAGCTGCAGGAGTATGTAAAAAAATATGGCATCGTAGTTGAGTCATGGTACCCGTTCGGCGGGAGAGGCCATACGCAGGAAAACTTTAACAACGATGTGATTGTTCAGCTTGCTGATAAATATGGAAAAACATCTGCACAGATCATTCTTCGCTGGCAGGTGCAGGCGGGTTATATAGCAATACCGGGATCGAGTAATCCGGAGCATATAGCGGAGAACTATGATATCTTTGATTTTGAATTGTCCGAGGACGAGATGCAGAGCATCTACGAATTGGACAGGCAGGAGAGATATGAGAATTGGTAAAATATAAACCAAATGGTTTAAATAAAAGAATGTCAACCATTTTTGAAAATGTCTCAATAATTGATAAACATTAGCACCGGTGGTCGGTGCTTTTGTTTTGACATTTTTGGTGCAGCCTTGAGAATCCGCAAGTGGCAAGTCTCTTTCCCAGGAAAATGGATGATCCGGCA
>JAFUZJ010000023.1 GCA_017476665.1 Lachnospiraceae bacterium
GCAGAAAGCCTTGGTTCATTGCGTCAGCGATTCTGTCCTCATAATCTTTTCCGGCAGACCCATTCGCCCCGTTCAGTGTAGTCTGCAACAGTTGTTCAGCGCTTTTTCGCTTATTCTCCTGATCCGCAGCCTCCTTTTTATTGCTCGGATTCTTCACCCGATCAATGAAAAATTCCTGTACATACCGCCGTAGCCAATCTACGATCTCCGGATACTGCTCGCGGATCTCCTCGGCATAGCGAGCCTCTTTCCCATCATGCGCCCCACTTTCTCCTTCAGACGCTCCGCACACAGTCTCACTGGCGTACAACCGCAGCACGGCTGTGATACGTTCAATCTGCTCCTCCAAGGGCAGCCCCCGGAACACCTCCAGAAAGTGTCTCGCCACGATCAACTCTGCGCGCGCCTTCCCCGACAGATTATTATTTACAAAAGCCGCATATTCCAGCCTTCCGTGCTCTGCCTGAGAGAGCTCACAGCTATACTCCAGATACTCCTGTCTCTCATTCAACATACCCGATCTCCTCCTGTGGCTCTGCTCCCGGAATGACCTGATCCAGGATTTCTTCTGCTGTAAAAACATCCCAGAAGAACTTCCCTTTCCCCTTTGCGTCAAGGGCATAGGCGTATTGCAACGCCTCATCAGTCTGCCCATTCGTCAGCTCTACCGCATATGCATGACACCTTCTGTACACCTTCCGCATCCAGCATCTTTTACTCTCGCGCTTTTCAACCGCCTGTCTGAATATCCCGTCAAATTCCTCCAGATAAGCCCTCCCGCATTGATCCAGATCCTGCGGAATCTTTGCCGGCTTCGGCGACGCCTCCTCTTTCATCATGTACTTTACCTGCATCAGAAGATTTTGCAACAGATAATAGCCTTTCTGATCAAAATTGCACACGAGCCTCGCAAGCTCCTCCGAAGGCTCTACTGGCTCTACTCCTCCCAGGATCTTTTGAAGCACTGCCTTTCTGGCCTCATACCGCTCCTCACCGGACAGACCATAACCCGCAAATTTCCACGCTTCACTCTTCTGTTCGCAATTTACCTTGTTCAGCGCTGCATTCACTTCCTCCTCTGATTGAAAATAGGAATACATCTCATCCACCGCATTTAAAAGCGCATCCTCAACCGTCTCCCCGCCCCCGCGGAACGCGCTGTGTACATCGCCGTACTGCTTCTGCAATGTTGTGTATAGATAGCCCATATTCTTATTCTCCCTGTTATGCGCCACATGCTTGTACCAATCTGCAGAATGTTGGTCTACTGTCTGCAATGCTTTCTCCAACTGCTCCATTTGACGCTTGATGTCCGGTTTCAGCTGCTTCTTCCACCGGGGATCTCTCTCGAACGCAAAATAACGCACCTGCTGATCGCATTCCCGTGCATTCCTATTGCCTGCTGCCTGCTTGGCCGTGCATTTACGCATCTCATACAACTCCTTCAGATACAGGTAAGGAAGTCGGTCAATATTGGCTCGCTGTTCCTCCGGGGCGATGACTTCAGCCTCCATGATAAAACTCCCGCCGTCTTTCCGATTTTTCCCGTCAGCCTTCTCCTTTTTCGTTTTTTCCCTGAGTACATACCGGTCATGTCCATTGGAGGCATCCGCCGGAATCAGCTCTACCTCCAGACTGTCTATAAACCAGCTGGGGCTGCGCCCGATCCGTCGCATCGCATCTTTCCATTTCAGATAATAATCGTCCCATTTCTTCTGCATGACAGCCGGAAGCTCCGGATGCTTTCCTGTCTTGGCCGCATCGATCTCCATTCCTGTCAGGATCGTGCACATCGGACATTCCGGGATATCCTCCGGCTTTACATTCCTGGGCACATTAGACATGTCATCAAAATAATATACCCTGGCCGATTTGTGTGCCAGATTGGATATCTGCCCCACCTTCCCAGAGAAGGAATTACGCACTGTCTCATAATCTACATATTTGGGCACACGCTTATCCATTCCCGCCGCCCCCGGTATGGACACCACCGGCAGACTCCTGCTTCCCTCCCTGTAAACGCTGCGCCGGATCGCTGCATTGATCACGGGCTCCGTCACCAGCTTGACGAGATCGCCGTCATAATCCGCCCCGCCTAAGGTGAGCGCCGCCACCGAATCATAAGAGAGCATCAACACCCCTTTCAGATGCCCGAAATATTCGCGGTAAATTCTTGTCTGCAAAGGCATCTCATCCCATTCATCTCCCTGCGGAATATATGCCTTGAGCATACACTGCTCATTTCTGGACAGATGCGGGCTCCGCAGGATTCCATAATCCCCGTCCGCTTCCAATTGCTTCCGAATCCGGTTGGGCGTGTAGAAATATCCGGATTGAATGCCATACCCCAACAGCGTCTTTCTTCGCTTGCCGCCGTTTTGTCCGGGATCCGTCAGCCTTCCAATCGCTTTCTGCTCTGCCGAATCCTCTTTCGTGCGAATCTGCCGCATCAGATAGACTAACAGAGCCAACAGATCATGGCACAGAAAAAGCTGTACCCCCCTCACCTGGATCTGCCCCCAGCAGCAGTCGTTCACAAGGGCACGCTCCATCCCTTTCAACATCTCCTGTACCTTAGGATGATGGCAAAAGTCCGGGTTCTTCCGAAGCGCCGCAATCCAGGGAACGCGCTCTACCGGTACCGATTCCCCTTCAGCGACATCCTCTTCCTCTTCCCGGGACAAAAGCGCCAGAAGCTCCGCCGCCGGATCATGGCTTGCCGCTAGATGCCGCCGCACCAGCTCCTCAAATTCTCCACCCTCCATCGCCAGCGTATCCAGAAACTGATAATTCAACTTCACACTTTCCTTATTCCCATGCCGAATATTCACATCCGTGTTTCCCACGTAAAGCGCGTGCTGCAGTGCATTTACCCGACTCCAGAAATCCTGCATCGGGTCTGCGTCCTCAGGGATCTGCCCGCAATCCTTTAACTTCTTCAGCCAGGAAGCTGCTTTGAACATGCTCTTTGTCAGGATGATCTGTACCTTCTCCAGACTCCGCTCCCGTCCGAACGCATCCACCACCTTCAGCCTCCGCACCGCCTCATCCGGGAGCCTGTCCACCCCCATATGTTCGCCGGTCAGCTGTTCTCTGATAAATCTATGGAAATCCACTTCGTGCAGCATCCCCTTGGTAAAGGGCATACGGATCTGAAAGCTTGTTGCCCGCCTGCTCTGATCCGCCCCAAAGAGCACCTCATTCACGACTGCCGCGTATGCCGGGGAGATCAGTCCCTCCCCGTCAAAACAAGTATGGTTTTCCAGATCGATGTCCGCTACTTTTGCTTCATTTGCGTCGCCATCCACCGTATAAGCATTATGCAGTACAAAATGCCTGACATCATCCTGCAGCACCAGCACACTCTCTTCGTTTAAGAACGGTCTGTCCGGGAAAAAGTCCTCCGCGTCAATCCGGGTGCCATTGGAGAGATACAAGCCCCTGTACGCATAATACTTGCTCAGATTCAACTGCACCCTGCCTGCGAAATCATACCCCAGCATCAGCCGCTGATCCATCTCGTCATAAAGCTGCTGATCGATAAAAAGAATCCTGCTCTCCCGCGCCATCCCCGCACTCTTGTCAAAGGGCAGATAGGTTCTGCTTTGTTCTTCCCCGTTTCCTGTCGTATATGTGATCGTAATTCCGTTTCGGAACAGCCACCGGCACTTCCTCTCTCTGGCGGCCTTGCGCCATGCTGCCTTGGAAAGCGACTGCCGCCCCCGGCTCTCTCCGTCCTCTTCCCGGCTCTCCCGCAGATACGCTGATTTAAAATTCACATAGAACACAGATGCCCTCAGAATATCCTCATGGACATCCTGCCCCGGTCGTTTCCCGTCTGTGTCTGCCTGTCGTCCATCCCTCTCCACACACTGCCGCAGTTGAAACCAGAACGCATTCTCCGGGTATGCTTCCACGGATTCCACCGCCGCCCGAAATGCCGCCTTGCCCTCTGCCAGCTCCAGCGCAAACTTCGGCTCCGGATTGCCATACTCGTCCTGCACCACCCGCATGCTGTTCAAAAGTACATTTCCGTTCAATTGCATGATGTCATAATATCGCATGTATTCTGTCCATCCTTTGTGTTTTTCGTAAAAAAAGGGCCACCTGCCGAAACAGATGCCCTCCTATTCCCACACGTACTGATTAAGGCTTGATAATGGGATAATCCGATCATCAAATTATTCATCTATTATCCTGCCTGGAACAACAATACTTTGTCTCGAACATTACTACACCGCTCATCAGTCTAATATGGCACTTATAGTATAGCACAATACGCCGCTTTCGACAATATAAATTTCATTTGCAAAATATCCTAATTCTCAATCGCTTTTGGAACACATATATCGGACTTGAGTTTCCGCGTTAACCCAGGCATCGTCATCACATGCGGTTTTTTTTCGAAAATCCTCAAGGCTTACAATCAGCTTGAGAAAACTGCACTGATATATGTACATAAAACGGCGCAATGATCCTTCATCCCCTTTTATTTTACGCCAATCTTCTAAAAAACGATCATAGCTCTCAAGATACTTTTCTAGAACTTCTTGGGGGAATTTGAAACCCAGATCCTTTTTATAAAAAGGATTTTTCGCACCTATACATAAAAGTACTTTCTCAGATTCTTTTATTTTCCAATCTTTCATCTTAAAAGTTTCATTTAATTCATGAGCAAACTTGTCTATTTGCCTATTCGTTTCAAATCGTACCGGCAACCCCCGCAATTTATTATGTATTTCATCAAACGTCTTACGCCCATTCTTTAAATCAAATAATGTCTGATAAAACTGACTCTGGGGAGCTACATCTTTCGTTGGGATATTCACTTCTCTTAATATAAAGCATTGGTTATCACTATCATATTTTTCTAAAGAAACCCGATGTGGTTTTTTGCGATCTAATTTGACTTCTTTCGGATACCAAAAAATTATTTTATATAGATTGAATACACTCTTATCTTTTTTGTAATATTCTCTAAATACACTATGTCCTTTTTCATTACCCATAAATCTTAGCATCATGTAAATCGGTTCATCGTCCTCTCTAAAAAATGATTCTCCGATGTACTGATACGCCAAGTTAAATGGATAAAATTTTCTCATACAGGTATTAAGATAGATTTGTAGTTTCACACTTCCCGGAAGCTGCTCTTCACTGCAGTCCCGCAGGAACCATTCTGCCCTGTCCTTTACCTCTTTATCGAACCGATTGGACTCGGACATTTCATAGGATTTATCCATTTTTACAATCTGTGGATAGTATCTGTATTCATTAATCCGTTCCAATGGCTCAGTCGTGATGTCTTCCAAAAAATCGTACAGTGCATCCATCCTTTGCATCAGAACTAATTCTTTTATCACATCCAAAATACACAGTGCCAGCTTGTCTTTTTCATCCTGATTTTTCCAATTCTGCGCACTGTACACTTTTCTGTCTTCTCCATTCCGATTACACATATCCTTCCACTTTTCATACCTTCCCATCTCCTTTACACGATCCGGAACCGCTTCTAGCCATCCCAAAAACCTTGTTGGAAACTCCTCCATCTTCCCCAACTGTATGTTCAGTTGTCTTTCGTCTTCCATTGTGATGTCTTTCACCCATATACCGTCGTTTTCCTCAAAACCTGCTATTAAAAAAGTACATTTCGCATTTTTTACAAATAACTCTGTCTTACTTTTATTCCGAGAAAACCACTTTTGATCACTATAGAAGAGCTGGTTATTCACTGACTGTGCATCAACGGTATTCCAGCCCCTTTTTACCCCTTTCTCTTTATAATTATCATAAACTGACTTTGTATAAACATATTGGGGATCGATCACAATTTTATGCTTTGAATTTCCCTGATCATCTATATGGCTTACGACCCCATAAAGCTGATATTCTGCCCAAATGTTTTTTGTTTCTTGCGTGTCCCGACCCTTAAAGGTCCATTCAACTATTTCCGCAAGATCAATGCAATTTTCAGTTCTCAAGTGAGAATTCATGTAGATTGCAACCACAGTCCTGACATCCGTGCACTCCTCTAGTTTCTTCCTGATCTCACTCTTCTTCGACTGGTATATATTAGAAATACTTTTGAATTTATTTTTATCTCCCAAAATACCGATATACTTATATGCATAAATGTTCCTGTCGCCCAATCTCTCAATCACTTTTAAGGTTTCTTCTGCGCCTTGCTCCAACAGTAACTGATTGAAAATGAATGCAAGATTAGTCAAAATATCTTTTAGAAGACTCATTTGTTCTATATCAAACAGCTTATATTGGTCTATCTGTTCCAACTTGGCGTAAACCCCATACCACTTATTCTTTTCATCCTTTTCTATTATTTTCGCTAGAGTATCATAAAACAAATCCAAATCAAACCACTTCTCAATCTCCCTCCGTTTTGGGGAATCCTCAATGCATTTTAGCACATCCCCTTTCCACTCTTCTCTTGGATATATTTCTGATTGATCTGCTTCGGGTTTCTCTTTTTTACGAAGTTCTTTTTCGAGTTGCCTGCCCCAAAAAATCATCTGATGGTCTGCGGTGGCATATACATCTTTTATAAACTCCCGTGAATCCTTTCCCATAAAGATCCATGGATTCTCCGGATTAAGCCTAACATGATATAAAAAGCAATGCGCCGAATTATACTTTTGGTTTTCTATGAGGATCTTATAATAATCCTGCGCATATGCATCATCCGGAATTATACCATTGTCCTCCTTATCTTTCATACCTTTCTCGGCGTTCATCAAACTCTCAATAGACTGAAAAAAATATAATTTATTATTCTGTTGAAAAGAGTTTTCAAGATGTGTATAAATTCCCAACAAAATCTTGCAATAACCGGTCTGCCATTTTATATTTTTGTACCCGATAAGATTTTTTACTGCCCGTGCTACAATCGTACCCCAAAAATGTTCTTTGGAATAATATCTGGGAAATGTAATCTCCGGATCCCCGCCCTGCCCAAAAACTCCTTCCAATACCTGATGAAAGAACTCACCCTCCTCCGATTGAATATGTAACAAAGCAAGATAAAGCGCTTCCATGTATGAGATATTTATTTGCAGCTCCTCATCTTTCCGATACACAGTAATATTTTCTCTAAATAGCCTGAGATTCTCGTTGTTTCCCAGATACTCTTTTGCAAATATTTGTCTGTATCCGGCATCTACACAACTAGCTTCCAGACATAAGAACGCTTTCCGTACATCCAACTCTGCAATCTGCGTCACTATCTCACAGACTTCAACATCCGAAAGCCCTTTGTTCTTAATTGCTTTTTTAAGATGTGGCGTATAATTCCAAAAATCTCTAGGTTCTCCTTTTGGAAAATTCTGTAAATACTGTATGCCATCTTTCACGTCTCTCTGGTATTTACTATCCATTCTTCTGATTTCTCCCTTTTCTTTTGCCATTTAAAACTTTAAGGCTTTTGCCATATAGGCAGGCTTTAAAAAACCATACTCCAATTCCCCATTCTCAAAATTTTCAATGAATGGCATTCCCCTGAAAAGTTCAAAATAATTCACTGCTTTTTCAACATCAATTCCACATTTCTCAGTCCACAACATTTCAATCTCCCCTTCGGAACATCTATCAATTCCTTCCTCCAGAAAATACTTAGCAAGCGTTCTTAACAAATTCATCATCGGACGTATGCGATGATCCCTTTTGTCCTCCCATTCACGATTTAGTATATGTATCATATAACACTCATAAAATTCTTGCTGATCCTCCGGCTCTTTTCCTTGCTTGATCAGAGCGATTAGATTATTGAGCATTTCCGGTGTAATCTCAATTCCGTCCTCTGCCATCCATGCGGCTTTTTGCGAGTCAAAATACTGTATTGCTTCCTGCAGATTTCCTGCTGTCTTTTCAAGATATCTTTTACAATCCTCCGGAAAACCCAGCCCATGAAACTCAAATATCTTTACATTATTCTGTGTCAGACAAAAATAATTTGGTCTGTGTAACCGATCCGTCATTGCTATGAATATATTGGTATGCTTATCATGGAAGTTATCAATATCCTCAGCAAGCCTTTCCTTCCAGACAAAATCCTCTAAGTATACCTCGTTAAACCCGTCTAAAAAGATACATATCTGTCCTTGTTGTATAAGTTTATCATAATATTGCGTATATTCTCCCAATGCCTCCTTTATCTTTTCCTTCAAGAGCCCCTCCACAGGAAATTCTTTCTTTTGATCTTTGTTCCAATTTTTCAGTTCAAACCAGATTGGCAAAATCTGTAATTTTTCTTCTCCAACTACTCTGTCTGTAATATCCCAGTAAAGTTTTCTCATCCGGGTTGTCTTGCCTGCACCCGCCTCTCCGGTCAATTTGTATGCAGGAATATCCTTCTTGCTGAAATCAGGCATTTGCAGATCATTACCGCTTCCGTCAGTCAGCTCCTGCCATGCGATTTTCACATAGGTTGATTCGAATTCTTCCTCTCTATCTTTTGCTCTCTGATTCATGGAATATTGCACAAAGTTAATTTCCTGCTCATATGCCTTATTATAACACTCATCAATTTTATCCTTATATTTTAGGCATTGGCTGAAATATACCGTAAACAGATTTTTAAGCATCTTATAATAGGGTATTTTATTATCGCTATCCGCAATCACCTTTAACGGACCGCACCATTGCTTTGGATGGCTTGCCGCATTCCGAATATCGTATACCATAAGGTGATCATAGAAATAAAAAGGTTTATCTGAACACTGCTCGTATGCACTTTCTTTAAAGTGTAATGCCTTATCAGGCCAGCAGTTCTTCAATTCCTCCTCCCGTATTTCATGATTCTCATCCCATGATCCGTCTTCTTTTTTATTCTCCCCATTTCCAAAATGACGCCAATCCTTATACCGCAAATAATCACCTATATATTTTTCCTGTACCGAAACATAAAAACTTCTGTCCCTGTTAAAATCGGGCTCCAGGCTATTAAACTGATAGTCTTTTGCACGCGCATCTACAATCTTCTTTTTTGCATTCTGCACCTCGTCACAGTCCTGATCATAGTCTATTATCTTGGTTGCGTCGTTCCAACAATATTTACGCATTGCATCATTAAGAGATTTCGCGGGATCAGGTGCATTTCTAACAAAATCAAGCTTGTAAAAAAAGGCCTCTATGCAGAACAAATCTGCAACAGACCATGTGTCATTATTATCACTTGGATCTTCTTCTTGATGCGGTAACGCTAACAATTCTTTATTGTTTAAATCACGTCCATATTTCGCATTAAACGGATTGTCATATTTGATATTGATAAACTTTTCAAAATACGCTATCGCATCCTTCCAATCATTTTCGAAAGTATCCATCAAGATAATCTGAAGCTTCTCTTCCAATTTGCTACCCACTTTAAATGGTTCAACTTTTTTAGCATCCATAACCTATCCTCCCTGCTTTTAATCTCGATATTTTTGTCATCACACTTTCTAAATAGTTGATGTTTCATCTATAAAAATTTATCATATTCCTAAACACTCAATAAATATTTTGATACCTAAATCTGTTCAAATAGATTACTTTATTTTTCAAAACGTTCCATCTTACAGGAATGCTTTTTCGTCTTCTCGTCGTAATCAATCCCGACAAAGAGCAGATTTCCACTGTAATGTGCGAGCGAATCAAAATACTTTTTGTCTTTGATCTGCTGCAGTGCACTCTCCGCCGATTGGTTGTGCTTTAATTCCACGATCATGGCCGGGATATCCGGCACATAGGGGATAAATACCACATCCGCAAACCCTTTCCCAGTGGTCATTTCTTTGACCAACGTATACTGATTCAGCGCATAGAGATAAGCCAGATAGATTGCGCTCTGCAGAGCATCTTCGTTGTTATAACTCCGGTTGGACATCACATGGATATGACTGACATCCAATGCCTCCGCCACCGTCTGTGCGTCTCCCTGCCAAGTTTTCTCCAGGAGTTCCTTGGAGGCGTGGATCACCTGGTTCGTCACCTCATAGCCGGGCTCCTCCTCTATCGCATTCAGCCACTCCTGGCGTACCTCCTTATTGGGAATGCGGCAGGTATGGGTATCTTTATCATATGCCAAATATCCCAGATGGATCAGATATGTGAACACATCGCTCCTGGTCTTAAAGGAATCCATCGTATTCATAAAGCGGGTGACATTCACATCCACGCTCTCTGCTGAGAGCATCCGCACCACATCGTCCCTTGTCCCTGCGAAGTTCATACGAATCCGCTCGCTGATCGCCTCGTAGGTGGAAGTCATGCCCCAGTAACTGCCATATTCCTGTCCGTCCATGCTCATCACCACAGACTCCGGATTGTAGATTTCCTCTCCGCCCAGATGATAACCGTCATACCAGCGCCTGCACTCCGCATAGTCCATTCCGTATCGCTCACACAGATCCTGCACTTCTGCCGCCGTAAATCCGACGTAAGCGGAAAGCTCTCTTGTATTCAGAATCGTATATTCTCTGAAGTTATTCAGCTTGCTCTGGATCTTATCTCTCACGATTGGCAGTATCCCGGTAAGATACGCCAGTGAAATCGAAGGACGCATGGTATTGCTTTTAAACAACCCGTTCATAAAACCCAGATACTCTGCAAAGAGCGATTCCCTCACCTGCTCTCTCACCAACACATCATATTCATCCATGATGAGGATGAACGTCTCACCAGTCTCGGAATACACCCGCAACATCATATCTGCAAAGGATTCTTCGCCGTCGAACTTTATTTGCGGGAATTCCTTTCCCATCTCTGCCTTGAGCTTCCGAATCAACTGCTTCAGGAACGCATCCTTTTGTTCCGCGTTCTGATATTCGCTGTTCATATCAATCTGAACCACATTGTATCGGTTCAGCTTTTCCGTAAAATCGGGGCTTTCCGCAATCTTCAAACCCGCAAACATCTCACGGGAATCACAGCCCTTCGAATAATACGCCGCCAGCATATTGCCGGTAACCGTCTTGCCAAAACGCCGGGGGCGGGAAATGCAGATATAATTATTCCCCTCATCAATATACCGGTTCAAGACAGAGAGCATCCTGCTCTTATCCACATAGATCCTCCCGGCAAGCGTCCGTCTGAAATTTTCATTTCCCGGATTTAGATAAATCCCCACAGCCTGTCACCTCTCTTTGGCTTGTCTCTTTCTCATTATAAACAATTTATCTAATTGAATCAATCTCCGTTTCAGTATTTTTTAACCATGATAATTTTTGACCTGATGTTAAGTTTCAATACATCTATTTTACTTAATTGCATTTGTAAATGATACCTACATAATCAGTCTTCTATGGATAATCCAACCCGCATTACAATAGCCGCTATCTTTATATGCCTTCAATCTGGCAAATGAATCAACCATATCCAAAACACCCCACTCCTGCGTTAAAATATTAATGCTCAATTCTCCGATGTAAATATCACTTAATGGCTTGTGATCAATCCACTCGATTAAGTTTGGTTCCAATTCCTCAAGATAATTATTTAAAAGTTTGTCTACATTTAAATCAAGATATCTATCAGATGCCTTTGGCATATCTTCCCTTAATCTTTTAGCAATTATGTTTCTGTCTATCATCTCTTCATACTCCTTTCCAGTTTTTTCGCTCTGTTGCTATGCGTTCACTCCATATCCCATGTTTTTCCGATCTCCGCCGACCACACGACAAGGCCCCCATATCGCTTTTGGGTTTTACTGACCGTGGCTTCTGCATCACTTCCCGACTCATACATCAGTCCGCGGCAGAATTCACAGCGGAATATCTTGCCCATCTTCTCCTGACCGGATTTTTCCTCCTCTGAATACAGATACTTTCTCCGTGCAGGATACTTCGCTCCGCAGGTTGTGCAGACATAGGTGTGCAGCACCGGCTTTTCCTGCGCAAAGACCGCATCCCAATCCTTCACCTCCCACAGATGATAGCCGTAGATTTCTTCCAAGCGCTTTGCGTATTTTGCGTAGGTCTTTCCCTGCTTCTTACAGCCCTTACAGGTATGGAGCAGCTCCAGGATCAAGACTTCTTTCAGCCTGTCCACAGGGCAGTCCTCCTGCAGCAGTTCCCTGCTGATCAAGATCCGGAACTGTTCATTGGGCTTCAAAAAGTAATATCCCCAATGACCTCTCTCTACCAGATAATCCGTGGAAATCTTTGTGATATTGCCCTCCCTGACCGGCACGCCTGCCGCTTTCAGTTCATCGATACATTCCTTTGCATATTGCTCCAGATCATGAACCTCCGGTTTCTCAGGATATGCTTCATCCACAAATGCGCTATCACAAAAGCTGCAGAAAGTATGCATACCTCGCACTCTCCATTCCTCATACACTCGTAACTGCTCTTTACTGCGGATGTCGCTATGTGCCCCGCACTTTGGACACACCAGTCTGCGCAAAACAGGCATATCCGGATGAAATACCGCATCCTCATCGGATTCCGATAATATCTCATAGCCGTACCGTTCGTCCATGATACGGGCATAGTGCCGGAACAGTTCTCCGTGATCGTAGGCGCCCGGACAGGTGTGGATCAATTCATGGATCATTGTCTCCTTCAGGGACTTTACCGGACATTGATCGGATAGCAGCCTAAGATTGATGTAGATTTCAAACCGGCGCGGTGTTGCCACACACACGCCCCAGTCCTTTATCTTTTTTGCGGTGATTAGGACGATCCTATCATCCTGCACAGGGATCCGGGCTGCTTTTACTTCCTTAATACATTCCTGCGCAATTTTCTCCAGATCATGCATTTATCTTCCCCCTTCCCAGTCCAGTTTCTTTTATTTGCTCTGCATGTTTCTCCCCGGAATACGCATAGATTTTTCCCAATGCTTCCGCAACCTTTATCTTGTATGGATGCTGTCTATGGAACGAACGTTTCAGCACCCGCTCCCCCTGGTCCGACATGTAATAGTCGTTATGCCAGAGTTCACACACATTGTCGAAGAGCTTGATCACCCAGGCATCGCCGTTCACCCAAACCTGCATCTCATCCGCAGCAATCAAGCGGATCTGCGCATGTTTCCATCGAAACAACGGACTCAGCTGCTTATCAGAAAGTCCTGCCCGGTCAAAAAATCTTACATAGGCATTGATCCGTTTCCAGTCTCCTGTCATGCCGCTGCGGATTATGGCTTTCCTTCTGCATTGCTTGCATCTTGGCATACATGGAATGATCTCTCTTGTCATCTCAAATGCCTCCGCCGGAATTGCGGCTACCCACTCGCAATCCCTGTCATGCAGGATACGCTGCTCACGGGAATAGGCATATCTCATGTCCTGCTGTTCCAGCAGCTCCGTCTTTCTCCTGACAGAAGGATTGATCCCATACGCCGGAACAAACTCTCTCTGCGGCTCCTTGGCATGCTCCGCCTGCTTTTTCACCTGCTGATTCTCTTCCTGCAGACTCTGCAGAATTCTCTCGCAGTTTAACGGCTGATATTGTTTTCGCCTCTTGCTTTTATTTTTAATTTTCAATGTCCTACTCCCTCCCCTTCCCGCAAAACAAATCCCGCACGCGCTGCCACCACGACTTCTTCTGGGGAACCCGCAGCATTGTCCTGCTCTCTCCCGCTGTATGGTAACAGGGACCGCCACACATACATCCCATCCGTTTGTATTTGTTGAGTACAAGATAAGGATACCGATAGTCACACATTTTATATAAATATAAACTTTCCATCACATCACTGATGTCATCTGTTTCATTCCACGCTTTCAACACCATGGGCAGAGTCAGTTCGCCGACATAAATCTCGCTCAATTCCCGGTGTTCCACCCACTCTAACACATTCTGTTCCAGCTCCTCCAGATAAAAGAAACAGAGTGTGTCCGTAAGCCATATGGCAAGCCTCTCCTTTTCAGGATCATTTTCAAGCTCTCGCTCATAGATCCTTTCCCTGCTCACAAGCTGCATCTTTCTCCACTCCTGCCTTCTATAATGCTCCAGAAGAGAATACGGACTCCTGAAGTTGTCCTCCTTGTACAGTCTGAAGCATCGCAGAACCTCTGTAAAATCGTGGGAAGGTCTGGGATAAAAATGCCAATTTATTTCATGCCCCCAATACTGCAGCAGCGAGCTGACACACTCCTCCCCCACATAAATCTTACTGAAGGGTTCGTTGTGTATCCACTCCAGGATATTGGGCTCCAGCTCCTCCACATAATTGTCCAGCACAAAATCCACCAGACAGTCTATCTCATACTGACTGGTGACATGCGGGTTCTCCTCCCACATTTTCTTCTCGATCAATGCTCTGTCTATCATGGCTCTGACTCCTTCTTTGGTTTTCTGCTTCTCATAACCTTTGTATGATCAGATTTCTATCTGTCACCCTCTTACATTATCAGTCTTCTATGGATAGTAAAATAAGCATCTTTGCAGCCACCATCTTTATATGCTTTTAATCTAACAAACGAATCAACCATATCCAGAACACCCCATTCCTTTGTTAAAATATTAATACTCAGCTCTCCGATGTAAACATCGCTTAATGGTTTGTGGTTAACCCATTCAATCAGATTAGGTTCCAATTCTTCAATATAGTTATTCAATAGTTTATCTACTTTCTTATTGAGATAATTATCAGAAGTCTTTGGCATGTCCTCCCTTAATCTTTTAGCAATTATGCCTCTGTCTATCATTTTGTTTTCCTCCTATTGATCCAATCCAAAACCTGCCGCAGCCATGATCCCTTTTCTTTTTCCACGCCTTGCACAGCCGATTTTTCGCCTGCCCGCAGCCTGTCGCTGTACCGCAGACTTTCCGCGAACCCGCATACCCAGTGCCGTCTATGATACATTTCGATAATATCCTCCGCCTTTCTACACCCCATAGACTTATAAAGTACCATATATTCAAGGACTTCCCACATTAGAAAGTCCTCCCCCATCGTGAGTCGGTTGATGCTCAGTTCCCCGACATAGATATCGCTTAACTGCCGGCGCTCCGCCCACTCCAATAGATTCTGCTCCAGTTCCTCCAGGTAGAAAAAACAGATTTCGTCCATAAGCAATGTGACATACCTCTCTTTCCCCGGATGGTCTTCAAGCAAGCGCTCATAAATCCTTTCTCTGATTGCGGGCTGCATCTTCCTCCACTCCTGTCTCCCATAATGCTCCCGGAGAGAATACGGGCTTCTCAGACCGTCCTCCTTGTAAAGTTTGAAGCATCGCAGGGCCTCTGTAAAATCGCGGGATGGCCTGGGATAAAAATACCAATTTATTCCATGCTCCCAATACTGCAGCAGCGAGCTGACACACTCCTCCCCCACATAAATCTTACTGAAGGGTTCGTTGTGTATCCACTCCAGGATATTGGGCTCCAGCTCCTTCACATAATTGTCCAGCACAAAATCCACCAGGCAGTCTATCTCATACTGACTGGTGACATGCGGGTTCTCCTCCCGCATTTTCTTCTCGATCAATGCTCTGTCTATCATGGCTCTGACTCCTCCTTTGATTTTGGGGCATATAATTACATAATGTCAAAGTGATGTATTGCTCCAAACTCGCCTACACATCCCCTGTCTTTATATCTTTTCATGCACTTTATCGCTTCACACATATTTAGCCCATTCCAGGCTTCTGTCAGCAGATTAATACTTAGTTTCCCAATATAAATATCACTTAGTGGTTCATGATCGATCCATTCCTGAATATTTGGCTGTAACTCATCAATCCAATTTTCAAATATTTGATCCGCAATCCAATTTAAAAAATCAGCATTATCCTCTGGGTCATCTTCTCTTAACCTTTGTATAATCAGCTCTCTATCTATCATCTGATTTCTCTCCTCCCTATTACTTCTGGATTTCTATTTTCTATTGCATAACATCATCCAGGTCGTCTTTTAGCTTTTCAATCATGCTTACAGCTTCTTCCCACTCTCTGTCTTCCACCGTCTTTTTAATCTCATCAATGCTCTTGATAAATCCCCTAAAAGTCTCGGAAAGTTCTTGTCTTTCAATCTTTTTCATGATAATCTTCCTCCCTTACATTATCAGTCTTCTATGGATAGTCCAATAAGCATCTTTGCAGCCACCATCTTTATATGCTTTCAATCTAACAAACGAATCAACCATATCCAGAACACCCCATTCTTTTGTTAAAATATTAATGCTCAATTCTCCGATATAAATATCACTTAATGGTTTATGGTTAATCCATTCAATCAGATTCGGTTCCAATTCTTCAACATAATTATTGAAAAGTTCGTCTACCTCTAGATTAAGAAAATTATCATTTGAGTCTGGTTCTTCTTCTCTTAATCTTTCAATAATTAAATTTCTATCTACCATTTTATCTCCCCCCCTCCCAGTCCAGTGTCCCAATGCGGTCAAAGGGAAACAGGATAACACGCGCCTTCCCCACAAAGTTCTCAATGGGCACATACTTCTGATCCCAGAATCGTGAATCCAGGGACTTGTTGCGATTGTCCCCCATCATGAAGAAACACCCTTCAGGCACGACATAGACGCCGTCACCCGTAGGGTTCTGCGGTCCGTTCGTGAAGGAGTCGTCAAGTCTTACCCCGTCGGCGTACACCTGGCCGTCCTTTACTTCGATAGTCTCTCCAGGAAGACCGATCACCCGCTTGATGTACAGCGTGTCAAGATCATCAGGCGGAATGAACACGATGATATCATACCGTCTGATATCTTCCACCTTCCCCACATCATAGCGGCTGGCAATGACCACATCGTCTGTCATGAGAGTGGATTCCATGGAGCCCGACGGAATGTAGTTAAACATGATGACCCAGTTGAACATGACAACAACCACGATCGCTACAATGGCATATATGATGACTACCTCCGCAAGTATGCGAAAGAATTTGTCTTCCTTCTCGCTCACAGCATTATTCGTCATTTTCTCCACAATATCCCTCCTCTCCTCGATGGGCGTTCTCTCCATCAGTTCGTTCCTATATTTCTCTGAAATTGTCATAAGCTTATTTCTCCTTTTATTCTCTCTGCATACGCAGGTGACTTGTTTTTGGGTATGTATATATCTCATATAAGGTACAAAAGAACATTTTCTATGGCCGCCCTTCCCACCAGCGAATCTGCTTGTCCCATTCATACCCCCATACCTTGTACGATATCGATGTCGGGAAGGAAAACAACGTGTCCTCCCGGTCTATCGCTCCTTCCCAAAAATGGGTTGCAACCCATAGAGATGTGATAAAGTCGTTGTCCCACCTTCTTAATATTTCATGAAACAGTATGCTCTCTTTGTTGTATTGGTTCCTGATCGGGAAAGTGGTCACTTTCTTCTTATCTATCCATTCCAATACAGCCTGCCTGAAACTGTCATCTCCACACTTTATGATATATAGACACCATTCCGACCACACATATTTTTCTTTTGATATCTCTGTGTATAGGATTGATTGCCTAAAGCATTTCCTTGTTTTCAGATAGAACTTAGCTTTCTCTATTCGACTCAGATGCATCATAATCAATTTTCTCCTCCTGTATCCTTTGTTCAGATCACATCCAACTGATTCAGCCGCTCTAGTTCCGCAGGATCAAAGTTTAGAAACGCCACGTCAGGCCACAGATCAATTCGATTATCGCGCATGAATTCGTCCAGATCCACGATTTCCGCGATGATTGGCTTCTCCCCTCTCCTAAAAATCCTGCTTTCTCCCACAGGCATATAGAGAATCTCCTGAAGCGGTTCATCGCAGCGTTTTGCCACCGCGGTTGCCGTCTCCACATCATTTCCTCCGAAATACAGGTAAGTATCACAGTTGGCGATGATTGTCCGCCCGTCATTGCCGTAGGACTCTGTAAGCTGGGATTCCGCTTGGATCATGAGCATCACAGATATCTTGCGGGAGCGGATGGAAGCGATCATGCGGGGAAATTCATGGATACGGCAGTTGGTGGCAAAGTCATCCATGATGAATCGCACCCCGATGGGCAGTTCGCTGTTTACGCAGTTCGTGTCTGCATGGCGGCAGAGCTCATTCATCGCCTGAGTGAAGAACAGATCGGCCAATACATCCATGGAACGGTCCGTGTCACTGACTACCACAACGAGTGCTGTCTTGACCTCGCCGATCCGATCAAAGCGTATCTCATTGCGCTGAAACATCTGCCGAAGTTCAGGCGTATCATATTTTCCCAGGGCAGCCCCTATCGTGATCAATACTGACTTCATCGTCCTGGACGCCCCCACTCTGAATTTTTCATATTGTCTGGCCGCAAAGCTGTCAGAATTCCCGATCTTTAGTTTTTCCATGCGGGCATCCATCGGTGCCTTCTGGGAAGATATGCCTTCCGGCACATCACAGTCTTTCAATAACTCTCCAAGACTTCTGAAACTGATTTCTTTGCCTGTTTCCCACAGATATGCGATCAGTGCCTCCAATAACATCTCCGCAGCTGCGTCCCAAAAGGGCTCAGTACCGAAGCTGCCCTTTCCGCTGTTGCCATATACGATCATATGGGCAATCTTGTGAATGTCCTGGGTACTGTGGATATTGCTGAACGGATTGTACCCCTTGGAATCCAGCGGATCCACAAAGTTGATCTTGCCCACTCTATACCCCTTTGCCTCAAGATAATACCGATATTTCTCATAGAGGTTCCCCTTGGGATCGGTGATGATATAGCTCCCCTGCGCCTGCAGGATGTTTGGCTCCACCACCCCGCGGGTCTTCCCGCTGCCCGATGCCCCCACTACCAACACATTGTTGTTGCGCTTTGTCTTTTTACAGTTCATGCTGTAAATGATGTCCTTGCCCAAAACTAATCCTTTTCTCATAATCTTTGTCCTCCTCATAGTTGCTTGTTATCGCTGCTTGTTTTGTCACTGGTTACATACTTGGTGCACATTATTGGACAACGGATTTCACATCGAACGGATTGCGGATGATTCTGTCGCACAGCCCGAATGCAACACTTTCCTCCGCATTCATGTGGTTGTCATAGGATGTCGCCTCATTGATCTCCTCCAACGTCTTACCCGTGTGCTTTGCCAGCAGATTGTTCACCAGATCCCTGGTCTCCAGAATGGATTCCGACAGATTGCGGATGGAGGTAGCACTCCCACCGACGCCGCCCCGCAGCAGGGGTTCATGGATCATAGTCCTGGAGTGTGGCAGAATAAAGCGTCTGCCCTTCTCTCCCGCAGCCAAAATAATAGCCGCCATGCTGGCGGCCGTTCCTGTACAGATTAAGTTGACGGGAATCTCCATCCCCTGAAGGACATCGTAGATCAACAGCCCTGCGTCAATCTCGCCGCCTGGGCTGTTGATATAGACATCCACAGGCTCCTTGCTCTCCTGGGTCAAGAACATCATCTGCTCCAGGAAATCATCCGCAAGGTCACTGTCAATGCTCCCTCTCAAAAAGACCTTGCGCTTTCCGAGAAGCTCTGAACGGATCTGCACCTCCTTGATGCTGTTGTAAGCTTTCTTTTCCACACTGGGTATCCATATTCTTTCCATCAATCATTTCCTCCGTTTTCTCTCTGCATTTGCAGGCATCTTAGACTACTTCATATTAGATATTTATCCGGCTATGCCACTGTCACTACATTTTGTAAAATCTCATGTGCGTTGTTGAGTCTTTTGGTCATCTCTTCACTTCCTCCTTTTACATCCGGATGATACTTTTTGAGCATACGCTTCCATGCCGTGTCTAGCTCCTTCCTGGTAAATTTTGCATGCAGGCCCAGCAGTTCTATTGCCAACTCCTCCTTGCTCTTCTGTGGCTTTCTGACCTGCTTCTGAGCCTCCTCCGCCTTCCTGCGTGCTTCTTCTGCCTTTCGTGCCTCCTCCGCTTTCCTCCGTGCTTCTTCTGCCTTTCGCTCCCTTTCCCGGATGGCATATAAACTTTTCTCCAGTCGATCCAGGTTCTCTTCCCGCTTACTGATGCACTGTGGCAGAACTTCCTGCAACACTTCCCACATTTCATCAAAGCGATAGGAGATATTCTTGCCTGAAATTCTGTAAGTTGCCCCTACAAGGCTCCCGCCGTTCAAAGGGATTTCAAAGGTTCTATGTCTTCTCTTTGTCTGCAAGATCATGGTGAGCTTTCCATAAGCATAATTATCCATTCCCTTTGCCCGCTTTACAGGATAAAACTGAAAGGCTACACTTTTGATATCCTTGCAGCGAATTTCCAGATTCTGAACAATCATGGACTTTCTGCAAAGCCGTAAGATCCCCACTGTTGCAAAACCGGCAGATTCTGCGGGGAAGACTACCCTGCCTACCTTTCGGATCCTTCTCCTCTTGGACTCTGATCTGCGCCGTTTCTTCGCATCCCGCTCTATAAAATATTGCAGCGTGATCCGATCTGCCTCCCGACATGTTTCATACCGCTCTGCAAAACGCCCAAGGATGCTCAGACAGATCTCTAAAAGGAACACCATGACAGTCCAGACCGCAGCAGCCCCTAACATACTGCCGCATAACAAAAGCAACTCCCTCCCGCAAAAAGCCCAAAATCCTTTGAGGGTGCCCCATATTATATTGAACGCAATGAAAACCAGTAGCCAGAGAATTGCCGCGACATCCTCTGCTGTCTCCTGGTCATCCAAGGCATCTCCTACCCCCTCCAGCTTCTTATAGAGACATGCCCCTGGATAAGCGCTCCACATTCTGATTTTATTTAAAACTCTCTTATATCCGTACATAGCATTTCCTCCTCATAAGTTTTTGGATTTACAGTTTTGGGTATGTATATTATTCATATAAAATACTGCACCTGCCCGGTCGTGTGACAAAACGCTAAATTCCAATCAAAAAGACCGGCTGGCAATACTTGTAGCATCGCTCTCCCCGCAATGCCTCTGCCAATCGGTCTTCTTGTTTTGATTCTATTATGTTTTCGATCAGGAATGGATTCCGGCTTTCTTCAAATAGACGTCAAATTCCTTCTTGAGCTCTTCTCCCGTAATGGACTTCTTTTCCAGCAATATGTCCACCATGCTATCCATAAAAGGTTTATAATCCTGAATCACTTTCATTGACATTTCGTCCGCCCGGATCAGCAGATCCTTCGGTTTTGTCTTTCCGATCGTACCCATCGCAAGATTCTTCACCATCATCTTGCAGACTCTTTTTGCCCTCTGATAGTCGGAACTGCAGCCACTGGCATGTTCCCCAAAGAATGCAATCTCTGCATTTTTTCCCGACAAAAGCGTTGCCACGTGATTCAGGTAATCCGATTCCGTCATGTTCCCTTCTCTCGGATTCAGTTCAACTCTTCCATAAGATCCAAACACACTCTTGATGCTGATGCTCTCCGGCACATGCTCCGAGCCGGCCTGCAAAAGCATAATGGCATGACCAAGCTCATGTACTGCCGTTCTTCTTCGATCCTCGTCCGTCACCTTCCCGGGGTCATGTGCCACCTTCCTTTGAGCAGAGGTCTTCAGCATGTCTCCCACTGTCGGAATATCCTGTACGTCGATGTCGCTATAATCCTTTTCATCATATGCCCTTGCGGCACGTTTGCCGATGGTTTGGCTGATCAGCTGATCCACAAAACGGCCATTTCCAAAATCCGGAACGGCCTGAAAGTATTCCAGAACCTCCCTGATCTTTGAATCCACGCCCTCTTTGATGACAAAGCGGCTCTCCTCCATTTTCTTGTAGAATATCTCTGTCAGCTCATCCACCGTATAATCTTCAAAGTGAAAGACATAGCTAATGCGGGAGGTCAGCCCGGAATTCATGCTTACAAATTCCTGCATGTCATAGGAGTATCCTGCAAAGACAAAGATCGTGTTCTCCTTATAATCCTCCATGGCCGTCAGAAAAACCTCTATGATCTGCTGGCCGGAACTTCCTACCAGAGAATATGCCTCATCCACAAAAAGGATTCCTCCGATTGCCTCTTTGACGTATTCCTCCGCATGCTGTGCAGGCGTCATGTTCTTACTGTAATTCACCAGATCCTTTTTTTCTACGACAATGCACTTGTCCGTTTTCAGAACGCCGATTTTATACAAATCCTTCGCCAACATCTTGGCTACCGTTGTCTTTCCGGTGCCTGGGCTTCCCGCAAAGATCATGTGCATGTTGGTGGCCGGCACGCGAACGCCCCGCTCTTTAAGGAAGTGCTGATACGCGGCCGTATTCTTAAATTCTGCAAGCTTATTCTTCAGATCCGTTAATCCGATCAGCCCGTCTATTCCCGCCCCGTCTTTCTCGGGCAATAACTTTTCCACACAAGATGGCCCGATCACGCGATTCAACACCTGACCGTGCTCCTTTGCCAACAGAAATTCCTCCGCCCAACTTTCTGCCAATCCCGATGCAATGGCGCGCATGACCCTGGCATTTCCAAAAAAGCGTTCTGACTTCTTTGCTGAGATCAGGGTCTCCACCAATTCCTCCGAATCCTTTGCAAGTTCAAAGTCCTCCTTGCGCAGGAATCCATTTAGAATTTTCTTTAACTCCTCCTCCGAATAATCCTCAAAATAAACTACCTTACGCAGCCTGGACGCCAATCCCTGATTGATCTTCTTCAGCGCATTCATGTCTTCCTCATAACCTGCAAAAATAACCACAAGCCGGTCCGCATGATCTTCCATTTCCTTGATCAGAACCGCAAGCGCTGATTCATATTTATCGTCGTCCGAATTAAAACCATAAGCCTCGTCAATGAACAGCACGCCATCGTAGGCCTCCCGGATCTTAGCCAGGGCTCTCTGCTCCGTATTGCCGCGCCATGGGGAAACAAAGTCCCCCGGCCTTGTCTCCACCAGATTGTCCGTTTTCAGCACGCCCATGCCATGGAATAATCTGGCTGCCAACCTGGCCACGGTAGTTTTGCCTGTCCCGGGGTTCCCGACAAAAAACATATGCCAGCCGTTTCTACCCTTATCCAGCCCTGCCGCCATGCCATTGTAAATGGAATGGAACTCTTCCTTTACGTTGCCGAGTCCCGTCATGGAGTCCAGTTCATTTAACACAACTTCCGGTCCAGAGATATTATCGCGATAAAAAGGAATGTATTCCTCCGTTATGATACAGTCAAATTCCTTTCCGCCATGGTTTTTTCGAAAATAATTGACGTAAATGCGATTTAACAGGTCAGTAACAAACTCTGACCCTTTCAGCTCCGCCCTATTGTAAACAGCCTGCAAATAACGCTTTAATGCTTTATCAAATCCCTCTGCCAGAGTAAAACCGTTCTTATGCATTTCCTGCAGACATTTTTCATATAACTCATCCACAGAATAGTCAGGAATAAAAATATGGGTATTAAAAATACGATAGAATATTTCCGTGCAGTTATACGCCAGATCTTGAAAAACAGTATCGTCTGCCAGAATAAAAAACAGTTTGTTGTGATTTAATCTGCAGGCATCTCCCATGATCCTCCAAAAGTCCTCATAAGCCCTAATGCTTCTTGTATTGTTTTGTACTGCAAAGCCCGTGGGCGCATCCTTGTCAACAAGCGGTTTCTCTATACAATCCTTTATCACAACAATACTGTTTTCACGCAATCTCAATAACCCATCGATTCTTGGGGGATTTTTGCCCTCATACGATTGAATCAGCCTGTCCCTCTCCTTCTCCTGCGAAAAAGTAACAATCTCCACCCTGTCTTCCTTGAGAAATCCGGATATTTCACGGACAAAATCCATACTCCGCATGCTGTCATTGGAATGGATCAGCAAATTCAGATAAGGCATGTGTGACGGCATTTTCTTTGCCTTGTCAATCTTAGAAAAAGAACTCGTCTGCAAACAATAATTCATATAACTTTGCAGCCTGCGTATATCCTTTTCTGCAAACCTGTAATTTTTCTTCAGCGAATCCAAGAATGAATCCATATTATCCAGCTTCTCCGCAAGACGTCGATATTCCTCCTCTTCCTCATTTTCAGAAGGAACGTCATCAAGATACGCTATGTCGTCACCGAAGATTGTATCGATATCGTACTCTTTCTCCAAAGGAATCCATTCCTGAAACCTTTTCCAATGCTCACCATTGACCTTATTCTCATCATCCATATCATTCCATCTACATGGGAATTCTTTCTTCTCCCTCAAGTCTTTCAGAAACTTTACATCCAGATAACAATTTTCCTTATAAAAAAACGAAATGGTCTCCACCTTCATTTTACTGTTCGCACCCTGCGGATTCTCCCCTTCCTCCTTGGAAAAAACACATTGCAAACCCAAAAGGCAGTAACATATACCCTCTTCATTTTCTGCAAATCTTTTGGAGGACCAAACCTCTGGAAGCATCTTGAAGCCGATCAGGTACATCAGGATACATTCCTGCTTCATATAGGGATTCACCCCGGCCGCCAGATACGAAATGCTTTTCAAATTCACCCAGGACTCATCTCCATGCTGAATCTGCTTTTCCCCCATGTCACCCGTTTTTTCCAAAAACGCATAATTACCAAACGAGCTTCTGATGGCAATTTCGTTATCCCGCATAAAGGCATTTCCCGTAGCAATAATATCCTCCGTCACTTTCATGGCAAGTCTTCTCCTTTGTCAATCAAATCAAACTTAAGATTATTTTACCACCATTGTCAGGCATGGGCAATAACGTGATCCGCAATTGCGGTTTTTAGTCAATGATATCGTTCTGGAACCTCGACAAATGCTCATATGGCAGGATCAAACGCCCCTTATAAAATCCGCACCCATCATTTACAAGCTGATTATTTACAGCCCCAAACATATTTACGTCCACTTTCGCCAAATCTATTTTTTGCAAAAGCATCCCTCTTTCGTATGCCTCGTCAAAATAGATATTTTCACCTTTCGGAATTTCATCTCTTCGGGCATGTTCCTCTTTTTGGCGTTCTTCATATCCGGAATGATTTGCAAGGCCAATCTCTGCATAGTCATCCATTTCCTTCGTCCGAAGCTGGACTTCCACATGACATCTGGACAGATTATCATAAAAAGAAATATGTAATGACCGATACCCATATGGGCTCGGATTCATCACATAATCTCTATAATATGGTTGTACTGCCTCTTCCATTCTGTCCGAAATCTGCCATCCTTGCTTTCCGCTGTCTTCCGCACTGAATCCTCTCTCTTCAAGGAATCCCGGCAAAACATTTGCAATCTCATATAGAAAACGTACTTCCTCTTCTGTCCGATTTTGTCCGTCTTTTACATGGCATTGGGGAAGAGATATCACGATCCGGTATGCAATCAGATCCCTCACCCTCCCAATCCTGTTTTTAATTTCAATCTCCGTCGGATAACAATGCCTTTCCTGATAATACTCATAGATATAATCCACAATGTTTCCGTTTATCTTTTCCTCCAGCCTGATCAGTGACTTTATCCTGCCCTTAAAAGTAAATGCAAGAAACGGATATTTCTTTGCCAAATATTTGTAAAACTCTCTGATCCGCTGAGACTGCGATGTCAAAAAGTCGTTGTGTTCTAACAATTCAATTTCCTGCAGCAGAAGATTACTATGAACAAGATCCACGCCATTGTGGCTGTTGATCGCGGAATTTTTCATATCCTCACAATAACTGTGCAGAATCTTGAGAACCGTATTCCCTTGATACAGGTAGTCGTTTAATGTGATCATTTTCCCACCCCTTTAACGGCATTACTCCTATGATAGGTTTCACTATAACTTTAACCGCCCTTCTAACGCGAAAAAGGCGCTCCATCTCAAGAGGATGAAACGCCTTTGTTTCTCTGATTTATAAATGTATCATAGCATTTGAAATACAAAAAAGCAATAAAAATAACATATATGTGCTTCAGGCAACACATCTGAGAAAATTTCCACCCTGGGAATATTTCCAGCCTTCCCTGTGCATACTCTACTATGCGGACACATTGACACTTGCATTACATACCGAAGATGAAAAATCATAAATGTCAAAAGGAGATCAACCCAATGACTCAAAGCAGAGTAGAAATCTGCGGTGTGAATACTTCCAAACTTCCGCTGTTGAAATCAGAAGAAAAAGAGGCGCTTTTCGCCAGGATCAAGGAGGGGGACCAGGCCGCAAGAGACGCCTACATCGAGGGCAACCTGCGCCTTGTGCTGAGCGTCATTAAACGCTTTTCCTCCAGCAACGAAAACGTGGACGATCTGTTTCAGATCGGGTGCGTGGGACTCATCAAAGCGATAGACAACTTCGACCAGAGCCTGAATGTAAAGTTTTCGACCTACGCCGTACCCATGATTATCGGCGAGATCAGGCGCTTTCTGCGCGACAACACCTCCTCCATCCGGGTTTCGCGATCCCTGAAGGACACCGCCTACAAAGCGATCTACGCCCGGGAAAACCTGACCCGCAAGAATCTGAAGGAGCCCACCATCGAAGAAATCTCTCAGGAGATCGGTATTGCCAAGGAGGATATCGCCTACGCCATGGACGCCATCCAGAACCCTATGAGCCTCTATGAGCCGGTCTTCACCGACGGCGGCGATACCCTCTATGTCATGGATCAGATTTCCGACAAAAAAAATAAGGAAGAGACCTGGGTGGAACATCTCTCCCTCAGTGACGCTATGAAAAAACTTACCGACCGCGAGCGCGAGATCATCACGCTCCGCTTCTTCGAGGGCAAAACCCAGATGGAGGTGGCCGGCATGATCGGCATCTCCCAGGCCCAGGTCTCCCGTCTGGAAAAAAATGCGCTGTCTACTATGAGGAGTTACCTCACTGCGTAGACAGCGCCTACTCTACCTATCACTCCGGCATTTTGTACTGATCCCAGGTTCCGGGCGCACTCTCAAAGCGCTTCTGATCCTCAAAATAGCGATCGTTCATCCACGCCACGGCATCCGTCACCCCATCCTCATCAAAGGAAAACTCCGCCGTCTGCTTCTGCTCCGCAGGGGTGGTGAAGAAATTGAAGGGCTCCGGCCAGACCGTCACCTTGAGTTTCTTCCCTTCCTCCGCACTGACGCCCTCCAGTCGATAGCGCATCCCTTTATATCCGCCGGTAAACTCCGTTTTTTTCAGATATTCCATAGAGAGAATATCGCTCCTCTGTATCATATCAAATGCCTCCTGTATACCCACAATACCACTCTGTACCCGCAATACATCTGTATTCCAGTATAACCTATTTCATGCCTTCAGGCAAGCCCTCACACGGTCATCTCCTTCTTCAACTGCCGCATGATCTTTTTTTCCAGTCTGGATATGTAGGACTGCGAGATTCCCAGCTTCTCCGCCACCTCCTTCTGCGTCATCTCCTCCCCGTCCGGCGTTCCCAGCCCGAAGCGTAGCCGAATGATGGTACGTTCTCTGTCGGAGAGCTTCGCCACTGCCTTCATCAAAAGCTTACGCTCCACCTCATTCTCAATTCCCTTATAGATCACATCCTCATCCGTGCCCAGAATATCTGAGAGCAGCAGCTCGTTTCCGTCCCAATCCACATTTAGCGGCTCGTCAATGGACACCTCCATCCGCGTCTTGTTATTGCGCCGCAGATACATTAGGATCTCGTTCTCAATGCACCGGGAGGCATAAGTCGCCAGCTTGATATTTTTATCCGGCTTAAAAGTGTTAATGGACTTGATCAGCCCAATGGTGCCGATGGAGATCAGATCCTCCACGCCCACATTGGTATTGTCGAACTTCTTGGCGATATAAACCACCAGCCGCAGATTATGCTCGATCAGGATTGCCTTTGCCTCATCCTCATATTCCGTTCCCAGATCGTTTATCACTTCATTTTCCCGCTCCACGTCCAACGGAGCCGGCAGCACATCCGCGCCGCCGATATAATGGATCTCCCCCTGTCTTCCCAGATTGCGCAGGAGAAACTTCTCCCGATAGATCATTTTAAACTGCCGTTTTCCCGGCATTGCCACTTTCAGAATCATCACGATCAGCTCTTTCCTTTCTTTTTACAAACTTTCTGTTTTGTTTTTGGTCTCCGGTCCGAGAGAACAGGCGCGGATTCAGTATCAGACCGGACACGTTTTTTTCCTCGCACACGGCGACATAAACATCCCGAAAGTGCCTGGAAATACCGTCCGTTTCTACCTCCATCTCCGGTACCTGATATCCCCTCATGATCCCATGCGCTTTTCCCACGCTGTGATACGGGATTGCTCTGTAGATTGCAGGTGCTTTGGGCCAAAGCGCGGCAAACAACTCCGCATCGATCACGGAAACAGGTTTCCCGCTGATCGGCTCCGTCAGACTGTTGCCGGTATCCACAAACGCCGTCACACAGACGGAACCTGCTTCCGTGACCAGCTTCACCTCACAGGCTGCCGCCGTTTTCTTCCGCACCTCCCGCTCCTGCAGATATCCCAGCAGTAGAAAGATCACGGCACCGCACCCCAGCACACCGTTCACCTGCATGATCAGCCTGTGAAACACAGGTGTCACATTTCCGAAAAACAAGAGCAATCCTCCCATGAGAAAAGAGTAGACAGACAATTGCCGCACCAGCTTCAGAATGCTTCTGAAGCTCCGCGGTCGGAAGGTGATCCATAACATGATCCCCGCCCCCGCGAACAGCATGACCGGCCACATCAGCCACACAGGCCCGTCGATCAAAAATGCCGCTACATAAGCAATTGCCCCGACACCGGCTCCCATCAGAAGCCGGATGCGCGTGGCAGTACACATACAGCTTCGATCCACCAGTATCAGGAGATACAGGTTCATGACAAAATTGATCAGGAATAATTCATCTACATAAAGTTCATAAACCATATCATGCCTCTTTTCATAATTATTATAAAGGCATGACTTCATATAATTTGTCAAAAACGGGGACACACAACAAAAAAACAGGTGAACCGACTGGCTCACCTGCCTTCACACCACAACCTGTGGATTCTGTCTTTATTTATTGTTCTTCTGCAGGAAATCCGGAATCTTCAGGCTTGTACTCTCTACATTGCTCCGAATATTGGCCGGCTTCTGAATGCCCGGAATCGGCTTTGCCTCCCCTTTTACTCCGGGAACGGTCTTCACAGTGCTCTGTGCGCCGCCCTGCAGATTGATCCCCTTCATAGAACTGGGAGTAATATGGGAGGAAGGCTTAAATCCGGAACTCAGCTTCGCTGCCGGATTCTCCTCAACCTGATTCAGTCCGGTGGCAATCACCGTGATCCGACAGGTATCCGCTTCCGTCTTGTCATATTTGGAACCAAAGATAACATTCACGTCATCTCCGGTAAGATTCCGTACATAATCCGCTGCATCCGCTGCATCCTGCAGGGAAACATCACCGGAAACATTCAGGATCACATCCGTTGCACCGTCGATCGTGGTCTCAAGGAGCGGACTCTCCACTGCCATTCTGACAGCTTCCAAAGCCTTGTCATCACCCTTGCCTTCACCGATACCGATATGTGCGATTCCTTTATCCTTCATAACAGTCTGGATATCAGCAAAGTCCAGATTGATGATTGCATCCTCATTGATCAGATCCGTGATACCCTGAACCGACTGCTGCAATACTTCATCTGCCTTCTTCAAAGCCTCCGGCATGGTCGTACGTCTGTCTACGATCTCCAACAGCTTATCGTTCGGAATCACGATCAGCGTATCCACGCTCTCCTTGATGCGCTCGATTCCGCTCAGCGCATTGTTCATGCGGGCTCTCGCCTCGAAACGGAAAGGCTTCGTCACAACGCCTACCGTGAGGATACCCATATCTTTCGCAATCTTTGCAACCACGGGAGCTGCACCGGTACCGGTACCGCCGCCCATACCGCAGGTAACGAATACCATGTCCGCACCCTGCAGTGCATTTGCGATATCATCCACATTCTCTTCTGCGGCTTTCTCACCAACCTCAGGCTTCGCACCTGCGCCAAGTCCCTTTGTCAGCTTCTCGCCGATCTGCAGCAGTCTGGGTGCTCTGCACAACTGCAGTGCCTGCTTATCCGTGTTCACACCGATAAACTCCACTCCGTTGATCTGCTCGTCCACCATTCTATTCACAGCGTTATTTCCGGCACCGCCTACACCGACTACAATGATCTTCGCAGCGGGCTCCGCTTCGTTTGTCTTAATCTCCAGCAAGGGTAAATCCTCCTTTTCTCCTATATGGAATCTCTTCAAAATCTCAATCCATTTCCCCAAACTACTTCATCTTGCTAAACTCCATACAATCTTATCATATAATTTTTTTTCAAATTTATCAACCTATTTTTTCATAAATTTTAAACTTGTTAAATTGTATGTAAATATCGGACAATTCTAGTCCGGTTTAAACGTATATTGCCCCCCATCATTATAGGTCTCCATTTGCAGCGTGCCGCTCTGTCCGTTCATTTTGCTCAGCATTTTGGGCAGGATCATCAGCTTGTCCTCCAAATGGGCTGTTTCATCTCCCAGCGCGACCTTCGTCTTTCCGAAGTAAAGCGTGATCTGCGAATTAGAGTGAAAATAAATTTTGTCAGCCAGTAATTCATATTTATTCAAAAGCTTTGTGAGCTCCAGAATCGTTCCGAAGATCTCTTTGTCTTCTTCCGCCACGGGCAGGGGGTGTCCCAGCACCGCATAGTCAAATTTCAATCCGGTGACCTGCGGGATATTCTGCGTGCGCATGGACGAGCTCTCCACCACATAGCCGTCCTTATCAAAATAGATATAAGTGTCCATATACTTCACATAACCGGCCAGCGCCTTTTCATACACGGTGATCTTGATCGTGTCAGGCGCCAGGATCTTCACAGACATCTCGTCCAGAAACGGCACATCCGTTACTGCATGATTTTTATACTTTACCGAAAGGTACAGCGAGTTATTCCCGAACGGGCCTTCCATCACCATATTCCGGATTTCTTCCTGCGTATAGTGAATATTCCCTTCCACATAAACGGTCTGGATGGTATGCTGCTTCCACACATACCATCCCACGCCGGCTAAGGTCAATAGAATAACCAGCACGACCAGACCGATTATGATCCTTTTTTTGTTGTTTCGTATCTTATTAAACACTGATGATCCGCGCTCCCAAATCTGTTAAGTCTTCTCCGATCTTCTCGTAGCCGCGCCTGATAAATTCGCAGCCCGTGATCTCGCTCTTTCCGTCTGCCATCAGTCCGGCAAGTACCAACGCCGCACCGCCCCGCAGTTCCTGTGCCTCCACCGCCGCTCCGTGCAGACGGTCTACACCGTGTATGATGGCCGTCTTAGGTGTGTACAGTTCCACATTCGCCCCCATACGCTTCAGGGACTCCAGCACACGAAAACGGTTTTCGAAAATAGTTTCCTCTACAATACTCTTTCCCGCTGCTTTCGTCAATACCGCCAGTGCGATTGACTGCAGATCCGTGGGAAATCCAGGATATACCTCCGTGCGCAGTCTGCTCACAGCCCGCGGTCTCTCCGGTCCCTGGACATAAAGTCCTTTTTCACTGACCGCCTGACTGCCGGTCAGCTGACACTGGGCGCCCATGCATTCCGCCGCATGGATCACTGTCTCCATCTGACTGCATGGTGCATCTTCCAGGAAAATATTGCCGCCGCATCCCACACAGGCAAAGAGATACGTGCCTGCTACAATCCGGTCCGCCGGCACCCGAAACTGTGTGCCGTGCAGCTTTCTCCCCCCGCGGATCCGCAACATGGAACTGCCGATCCCGTGGATCTCGGCTCCGCAGGCTGTCAAAAATTCACACAGCGTGGTGATCTCAGGCTCCCTGGCTGCTCCGGTCAGCTCGGTGTCTCCCTCCGCCATGACTGCCGCAAGCAATACATTTTCCGTGGCGCCCACGCTGGGAAACGTCAACCGTATCCTGGCTCCCTGCAGCTTTTCCACATGACCTGTCAGGGTTTCCCCGCTCTCTTCAAACACCACACCCATCTTTTCCAGCGCTTTCAGATGCAGGTCAATAGGTCTTTCTCCGATCACGCACCCGCCCGGATGCTCCATGACAATCTTTCCGAACCGTCCTAACATCGCTCCCAACAGACACAGCGACGACCGCATACCGGTGATGGCATCTCCCGACATTCCGCAGCAAAAGGCCTGACTGCTGTCGATCAGATATCCGTCCTCCATGCGGCGCACCTTGCACCCAAGGCTTGTCAGAATCTTTGCCATATGCTGTACATCTATGATCTGAGGACAATTGAAAATAAAACTTTCTTCTCCTGTGAGCAGCGTCGCCGCCAGAACCGGCAATGCCGCATTTTTAGACCCTTGTATTTTCACCTTTCCCTGTAGGGGAACTCCGCCATAAATCTGATACATACAATACCAATCCGTTTCTCAAGGGACTTTCTGTATTGTATGTCGAAACGGCGGATTCTGTGCATTGGGATCTTCCCTACATATCCTTCAACTGAATCCGTCTGGAAACACTGAACACCAGGCCGATCTCAATCAGCAGGAACATAACCGAACTGCCTCCGTAACTGATGAACGGCAGGGAAATACCCGTATTGGGGATCGTGTTGGTCACAACCGCGATGTTCAGGATCGCCTGTACCGCAATGTGGCCGATCACCCCCACCACCAGCATGGCACCGAACAGGTCCTCCGCATTGTTTGCGATGATCATCATGCGCCAGATCAGCATGATAAACATTGCCATGACCGCGATCGCCCCAAACAGTCCCAGCTCCTCACAGATGATGGAAAAGATCATATCATTCTGGGATTCCGGCAAAAACTTCAGCTTCTGCATACTCTGTCCCAGTCCCTTTCCCCAGATGCCGCCACTGCCGATGGCGTACAGCCCCTGCAGGGTCTGGAATCCCGTATCCTGCGCCTGGCTTTCCGGATTGAGCCAAGCCACAATACGCTTCAGACGGAAGGTTCCCTGACCGGCACTGTACACAGCATACCATACTACGCCGGCCGCCAATGCAACGCCGGCCAGCCCCATCAGAATGAACTCCTTATATCTGGGACTCGCCACAAACACCATCAAAAACGAGATTGCCATCACGATCAGCGCCGAACTCATGTTATTCGTGATCTTCCAGATCATCAGTGCGATCGGCAGCGGCGCCCCCATCATGACCACAAAACCGCGGAATGTGCCTACTCCCTTTCCGATCTTACATACCATCACCGCCAGGAACAGGATCATACACACCTTGGCAATCTCCGCCGGCTGCACCTGCAGACCGATCCCCGGAATCTTAAACCAACGTCTCGCACCGTGGGAAGCAATTCCCAACGGAGTCAGCACCACCGGAATACTGGCAGCCGCTACCGCATATCCGATCCAATAGAATTTCTGCCAGAAATGATAGTCGATCAGGGATACCACCACCATTGCCACCAATCCGATTATAATAGCCAACAGCTGTTTCTTCATAAACTGCGCGGAATCTCCCGAATCCTGAAACGCCGTATAGGAACTGGCCGAATAGATCATAACCAGCCCAAATCCCAACAAAAAGAGCACGATAAACAACAGACTGTAATCAAAAAAATATTCCGTTTTCTCCCGCTCTCTCCGATATGTTTTTATTCTTGCCGCCAATGTTTTTGCCATCTTGCCGCTCCTGTCCGTATTCGTTTCTTCTTATGCTAATGCCCGTACATATTCCTTAAACTGCTGTCCCCGCACCTCATAATTTGGGAACATGCCCCAGCTCGCGCAGGCCGGCGACAACAACACCGCATCTCCCGCATCCGCCAGCTCGGTACACAGCTTCAGACATTCTTCGTAGGTGTCCGCAAAATAGATCCGATCCTCTGCAAACCCATGCGCCTTGGCACACTCCGCAATCTTTTCCCTGGTCTGTCCGATGAGCACCAGCGCCTTTACCTTGCCCTCAAAGCTCTCGATCCACTCATCATACTCATTGCCCTTATCATATCCGCCGCCGATCAGGACCGTGGGCTTGCTCATTGCTTTGATGCCCTGGATTGCCGCATCTGGATTGGTTCCCTTGGAATCATTGTAGTAATCCACGCCGCCCTTGGTGGCAACGTACTCGATCCGATGCTCCACCGCATGGAAATCACGGATCACCGCCAGGATCGTCTCCATGGGCACCTGCATTCCTTCCGCCATGGCGATCGCAGCCATCACATTTTCCACATTGCAGATTCCCACCAGATTCATATCCCGATGGATATTTAAAAGCTCATTTTCCACTCCGTTTACAGCTTTTACAACCTGATCCCCTTTCAGATAATAGCCGTTTTCCAATGCTCTCTTTGAGGAAAAAAGCACCGCTCTCGCCGGACATCTGTCCGCAAATTCCGCCGTGTAATCATTCTCCGCATTCAGCACGCAGATATCATTCGCATCCTGATTGCAGGTAATGGCTTCCTTTGCCGCCGCATACGCTTCCATGGTATGATGCCTGTTCAGATGATCCGGTGTGATATTCAAAATTGCCGACACCACCGGCTGAAACTGATGGACTGTCTCCAGCTGGAAGGAACTGATCTCCGCCACAGTCACGGTATCTTCTTTGGTCTTCAGAACCTCAAGCGTATAGGGATTTCCGATATTTCCCACCACAAATACCTTTTCCTGACCCAGATGCGCCTTCATGATCTCACCCATCAGGGTTGTGGTTGTGGTCTTTCCGTTTGTGCCGGTGATACCGATCACGCGGCCCTTTTCCGCCAGGAAAGCGAGTTCTATTTCTCCCAGAATTGCCACCTGTCTGTCCCGCAGACGGTTTACCAGCGGAATATCTACCGGTACGCCGGGACTTAACACCACAGCCTCCACCTGTTCTTCCACCTCCTCAGGCAGTTCCCCCGTGATGCAATATACCGGCTGCACTTTCGCCGGTCTGTCCGTCTCCTTCTCAAATTCCCGGTCCAGCTTCTCCTGCAGCTCATCCGCTGTCAGCTTTTCATTGCTGTCATAGAAAATAATGTCCGCCCCAAACCGGCACAACAGACTCACCGCACCGACACCGCTGATCCCGGAGCCGATCACCAACGTTTTCACATTTTGGAATTCTTGAAATTCGGTAAATTTCATTTTGTCCTCTCATTCCGCCGCTCTGCGGCTTTCCATTCGTATTTATTTTATAACCATACAAGTGCCGCCACACACATAAACGCAGTCAACACCGTGAATAACGCCACAATTGCATTTTCCGTCCATCCGCTCAGTTCCAGGTGGTGATGCAGCGGAGCCATTTTAAACAGCCGCTTTCCGCCTGACAGTTTAAAATACACGACCTGCAGAATCACGCTGCCCGTCTCCGCCAGATACACCAGCCCGACGATTGCGATCACAAGCGGCATCTCCAGAAGATATCCGCAGGCCGCCACAAAACCTCCCAGTGCAAGCGATCCGGTATCCCCCATGAACACCGCTGCCGGATGCGCATTGAACAGCAGAAATCCCAACAGCGCCCCCACGACCGCACAGGCCACCGGCGCAATCCCGCTCTCCGTCCCGATGGCAACCATGGCAAAAAACAGGGCGACCATCACGGTCACACTCCCTGCCAGGCCATCCAGCCCATCGGTGAGGTTCACGCCGTTCACCGTACCCAGCACAATGAAAAACAGGCAAAACACATTCCATTTTCCAAAGTCCAGCCAGACATAATCCATTCCCGGAACCCGCATTGCCAGCGAAAGCCCCGTATAGCGGATCAGATACCAGGCAAATCCTCCCGTCACCAGAAGCTGCAGCCCGAATTTCTGCCACGCCCTGAGGCCCATAGATCTTTTGCACACGATCTTGATATAGTCATCCAAAAAACCGACCAATCCGAATCCCAGGATCATAAAGAGCATCGCTGATACTTGCGGATCGGTGTGTATGTAAAACAGGGAAACCGCTGTGATCCCTGTCAGGATCAGCAGTCCGCCCATGGTGGGAGTTCCGTCTTTTTTCAAGTGAGAAGCGGGTCCGTCATCCCGGACCGTCTGCCCGCATTTCAGACGCTTCAGGAAAGGGATCAACACCGGTCCGCCTGCCGCAGTGATCACAAAAGCCACAAGCGCTGCCCCAAGCAGCTCCGGCGCCCTCATTGCACATCCTCCTCTATCCCCAGATAGGGAAGGATATTTTCAAAGAGCTGACGGACGATTGGTGCAGACACCTGTCCGCCATAATACACGCCCTGCGGATTGGTCACAATCGCCAACGCAATGACCTGCGGATCCTCCGCCGGCGCAAATCCAATGAACGAAGCGATATATCTGCCTGTTCCTCTGGGCAGTGTCTGGCTGGTAGCTGTTTTACCGCCGATACGGTATCCCTCCACCTGACCGTTTTTTCCGCCCCCTTCCTTCACGACCATCTCCAGCATCCCCCGCATGGTAGCGCTGGTTTCCTCGGATACAATACCCTGAGTGATCGGATAGGTATAGGTTTCCACCACATTTTGCTCGCTGTCAATACTCTCTATGCCAAAATGCGGTGTGATACGGTTTCCTCCGTTGATAATGGAAGACGCCGTTGTCAGCAATTGAATAGGCGTGATCTGAAAGGACTGTCCGAAAGACACGGTGGCAAGTTCCACATTCCCCATATCTTCCATCTTGTGCATGATCGTCCCCGCCTCACCCGGCAGATCCACCCCGGTCTTTTTCTTCAGACCGAATTCCTCAAAATATTCGTAATACCGCTCCACTCCCAATCGGAGTCCCACGGTGATAAATACCGGATTACAGGAGTTCATGGTGGCATGGACGAAGTCCTCGCTTCCATGTCCGGCAATCTTATGACAGCGGATCTTTCTATCATCTACAATGATGTACCCCGGGCAGGAAAATGTGGAACTCGGTGTGACCACGCCGCTCTCCAGCCCTGCAGCCGCCGTAATGATCTTGAAAGTCGATCCCGGCTCGTAGGTATCGTTGATACAGCCGTTTCTCCAGATGTTGTTTAACAAATCCTGTTGTTCCTTGGAATCCAGGGAGTCTTCCGTCCCTTCCGGCAAGGCAAAGGGATCATTGAGATCGAATTCCGGCACATTGACCATGGCGTAGATTTCACCGTTTTGGGGATTCATCACCAGGATGCTGACCCCTTCTGCCTCCTTGGTCTCCATTGCCTGATAGGCCAACTGGGTGGCATAGGACTGAATATTGCGGTCCAGGCTGATGCGCAGATCGTTGCCTGCCACCGGCTCAATCCGCCGCTCTCCCATGCGCTCCACTTCCACGCCTGCAGCATCTGTGACCGTCAGGATCACGCCGTCCTCTCCCTGCAGCTGTTCGTCATAGGTAACCTCCAGCCCCAGGATTCCCTGGTTGTCGCCGCCGGTAAATCCCAGCACTTTGCTGGCCAGTTCTCCGTAGGGGTAGTATCTTTTGTAGTCCTCATCCACCTTTACCCCCGGCAGATCGTACTCTCTGATCCGATCTCCTACGGCCTTTTCCACATTGCTTTTGATGCGCTCCATGGAGGAATATTTCTCCACTTTCCTGCGCACGCTTTCCTCAGAAAGTTCCAGTTCCTCCGAGAGCACCTTGATCACTCTCTCGGGATCCTCAATCTGATTATAGATCACGGAGATTGTGCAGACTGTTTTGTTATCCGCCAGCACGGCTCCGTTTCTGTCCAGTATCCTGCCTCTTGCCGCCTTGATGTTTCTCTCCCGTTCATGCAGTCTTGTAGCCTGTTCCGTATAATACTCCGACCGCCACACCGTCAGATAGATCAGCCGCACAAACAACAATACAAATGCCAAAGTCAGCCCCAGAAACATCACCAATATCTTTTTGCGATGGGAAATCCGATTCAGTTGCATGCAAACCCCGATCAATCGGTTTTTTATACTTTATTCTCTGTTTCCCCGTGTTATGACTTCTCAGGGCGCATTTCCCTGTCCGGGATCCTGCACCTGATCATCGCCCGGCAGATCCGGATTATCCGGGCTGTCTCCCATCACATCATTCTCACCGACCTCGTTTCCGATATTCGGATCCAATCCGGCGTCACGTTTCGCCATTTCCTCTGCAGCCGCCTCCAGTGCAGCGCGCTTCTCCTCCTCGATCTGCTGCGCATACATTGTGGTGATGGCAAGCTGTTTCTCCTCCAGCTCCTTGACCTCCTTCTCGCTCAGTTCTTCCGTCATGAAGATATTCAGATACGGCAATACCTCTGTCAGCACATTGCGCACAATGCCCGTTGCAAGCTTCGCATTTCCCAGAGAGTCGCCGTTTCCTCTGTCTACCACCACGTAAATTACAATCTGCGGATCATCCGCCGGTGCAAATCCCATGAAGGATACCACATACTGCCCGTTATGTCTGGGCAGGGTCTCAGCCGTTCCGGTCTTGCCGCCAATGGCATAGCCTGCCGGTCTTGCCGTCTTTCCGGTTCTCCGGGATCCGCCCTCCTCCATAACCGTCGCACGACATGCCTGTCTGATCAGTTCGGAAGTGGACGCGGAAACTGTCTGTTTCAAAACGCGGGGCTCAATGTTCTCAACCACCGCACCGCTGGAGTTCGTGATCTTGCTCACCAGATGCGGCTCATAATAATACCCGCCGTTGATCAAGGAACTGAAGCCTGTGGCCATCTGGATCATCGTTACGTTAAAGTTCTGACCGAAACTGTTGGTCGCCAGATCCGCCGCACCCATCTGGTCGGTGGGGAACAACAGATTTGCTGTTCTGGCTTCTCCCGCCAGATCCACATTGGTCTTTAATCCGAAGTTGAAAATATTCTGGAATTTAACAAATTCTTCTTTTCCGAGGCTCGCGCCGATCTTCATCAGCGCCACGTTGCAGGACCAGGCGATGGAATCCCGTACCGTCACCGTGCCTTCACCGCCGGTCTTATAGCTATGGCATTTGATAAAATGGCCGCCCACTTCCAGTCCTCCGGTGCACTGAAAAGTATCCTCCCACGAGATGGAACCAGTCTCCAGCGCTGCCGCCACCGTGAACGGTTTTGCCACTGACCCGGGTTCATAGGTATTGGAAATGCAGAAATTTTTCCAGAGATTGTTCAGATTCAGCATAATGTCCTCATCGGACATGGAATCCAGAACCTCCTGGGTGATGGTCTCATGGGTGTTCCTGTAGATGGTATAATTCTTATCGTTCACATACTGTTCGATCCGCGGGCTGCCCAACAGCGCACTGGTATCCCGTGTATTGTTCAGATCATAAGTGGGGTAGCTCGCCATCGCCAGCACATTTCCGGAGTTGCATTCCATAATGATGCAGCCTACATTTTCCGCGCCGTTCCCCACTTTTGCCGCGTTTTTGTTTTCTTCATTAAACTCTTTCAGATATTTTTCCACAATTCCCTGTATATTGCTGTCGATGGTGGAATGGATCGTGTTGCCGTTGATAGCAGCCTTCACCGTGCGCTCCACCTCATCTTCCTCGTTCAGATAACCGTATTCACGACCGGGAATTCCGTTTAATGTCTCATTATAAAATTCTTCCAAACCATATTGACCCCTGTTGTCGGAAGTCGTAAACCCTACTACATCCGCCGCCAGAGAACCGCCCGGATAGATCCGCTTATATTCTTCCTCAAAGTAAACGCCCTGAATCTTATTGTTCTCCGCCTGCGCTTCCTTAAAACCGCTGATCTGTTCAAAGGTAAGCTGGCGCAGCGCAATATAATAACGGGAGTCCGGATTGCTCGCAAGATGCGTCCGGATCACGTTCATATCCAGCTGCGGGAAATTTGCGGATAACGCCTGCAAAGTCGGTTCCACATAGTCTTCCTTGCTCTGCATGATATAGGCGTCAATCTGCAGATTGTAAACTTTTTCGCTGGTTGCCAGCTTTGTTCCCTTGGCATCCACGATATCGCCGCGCTTTGCCGGCAACGTTCTGGCGTCACTGATCTGCTGGGAAAGCACCTGCTTCTGGTAAGAAGTCTGATTCGTTTTCACCAGATAAAATAACCTGACGCTCAACCCGGCAAAAGCCAGCAGTACTAAAAGGAATAATACCACCAGCTTTTTTTGCATTTTAATTGTGAACTTTTTGGTTTTCTGTGCCTTCATCCGTATGCCATGCCTTTCTACTCGCTGACTTTGCGCATATAATCACTGCCCGCCTTTTCATATTTGATGATCTGGCCTTCCTTGGCATAAGTCATTCCCAGTTCGCCGATGGCAATCTTGCGAATCTCCTCCAAGTCAACACTGCTGACAACGTGGTTATAATCCTCCTCATTTGCAAGCTGCAGATTATTCAGTTGGCTCTCCAGGCGGGATACCATCTTTACCTTTGATGTGAGGTCGGACTGCAGCTGCACATAATGCATCAGCACCACCGCACACAGACAGAGCGCCCCTGCCAGGAACAATACATAATGCACATTCATATGGGTCGCCTTGTCGCGATTCTTTCTCGTCTCATGGCTCAGCTGCTTCCTGGGTGCCTCCTGCAATTCTCTGCGCACGTCCAGCTGTCGTGCCGTATTCCCATACATGTATGTCACATTATTTCTTCTTGTCTGCGCCATCTTTTTTCAACTCCTGTCTGATTATTTGATTCTAAATTTCTTCTATTTTTTCAAATACGCGAAGCTTCGCGCTCTTTGATCTGCTGTTTTCTTCCAGTTCCTTTGCCCCCGGCAGGATCGGCTTCCTCGTCACGCTTCTGCCCAACGGCTTCTTTCCGCATACACAGACCGGAAATTCCGGCGGGCAGGTGCAGGGATCTTCTGCCTTTCTGTATGCATTTTTGACCAGCCTGTCCTCCAGAGAATGGAAGGTAATGATGCAAAGTCTTCCGCCCGGCTGTAACAATTCTATAAAATCTTCCAGCGAATTCCTCAAAACATCCAATTCGTGATTGCATTCGATCCGCAAGGCCTGAAATGTCTGTTTGGACGGATGTCCTTTCTGCCGCATCTTCGCGGGTATCGCCGCCTTGATGATCTCGTTCAGCTCGAACGTGGTTTCAATGGGCTTGTCCGCACGCGCCTGTGCAATGTGTTTGGCAATGTTCTTCGCAAAAGGATCTTCCCCGTAATCTCTGATCAGTCGGAACAGCTCCATCTCCGGATATTCATTGACGATCTCCTTTGCCGTCAGCGCCTGCCGCCTGTCCATCCGCATGTCTAACGGCGCGTCAAACCGATAGGAAAACCCTCTCTCCTCCGTATCGAACTGGTAGGAGGAAACCCCCAAATCCAGCACGATGCCGTCCACGCCGTTTACCCCCAATTCGTGGAGCCTTGCTTTGGCATTGCAGTAATTATCCCGAATGATGGTCACTTTGTCTTCAAAGGTTTTCAACCGCTCGGTGGCTGTGACAATCGCCGCATCGTCCTGGTCAAATCCGTAGAAGTGACCGGTGGTAAGTCTTTTGCACACTTCCGAGGCATGTCCTGCGCCTCCCAGCGTACCGTCCACATAGATTCCGTCCGGCTTGATATGTAGTTGCTCAATGGTTTCCGCCAGCATGACGGAATAATGATTAAATTCCATCAGATTGTCAACCCAAGCTCTTCCATCGCCTGCGTGATGCCTTCCATATCCACATCATCACTAATATTGTCATACTGGTCTTTACTCCATATCTCGATGCGGCTGCCGACGCCGACTAACACCACATCTTTATCCAACTTTGCAAATTCTCTTAAGTTTCCCGGCACCAGGATTCTCCCCTGCTTATCCACTTCCACGGAAGCGGCTCCCGCCAGGAAAAATCTTGCAAACTGTCTTGCCGGCTTATTGGTCAACGGCAGTGAAGTCAGTTTCTGTTCAAAAGCATTCCAATCTTCGTTTGCATACACGTACAGGCAGCCATCCATCCCTTTGGAGATCACGAATTCATCTCCCAGAGTTTCTCTGAATTTCGAAGGAATGATCAACCTGCCTTTCGCATCAATTGTATGATTGTATTCGCTCATGAACATCACAATCACCACCTTTGGTCTGGGTCTGCCACGAAATTGGCGCTTTTGTCTGCAAAATGATCTGCCACGGATTTTAGATCCACCACTTTGTGACACTTTGCACCACTTTCACCCACCTGTAATCGATTCTAATATAAAATTAAGGATTTGACAAGAGTAAATCATAAATTTTTTTAAGAAAATTTTAAGAAAAAAACGCGAAAAAAAGCCATTTTCGGGGTTCCGAAAATGACTTTCTTAAGAAATCTACCATATGTTGTTAGGTGGGGGATTGTCCCATACAAGATATATTATTTTCCTGCGGCGCCGCTTGATTTCGTTCCTCTTCAGACTCGAAGATCAAATCGCTTCGCGATTTCCGTGCTTCGCACTCTCCGATCTTCTCGTTGTACGCTCGGGCGAAATCAAATGTCGCCTGCGGCGCCGCTTGATTTCGTTCCTCGCTACACATTAAAGCGGAACAGGATCACATCGCCGTCACGCACGACATAATCTTTTCCTTCCATACCCACCAGTCCCTTTTCACGGGCAGCCGCAAGGGATCCCTGCTCCAACAGGTCTTTGTAGTTGACCACCTCAGCCTTGATGAAACCGCGCTCGAAGTCGGTGTGGATCTTGCCTGCCGCCTGGGGTGCCTTCGTGCCGATCTTGATGGTCCACGCTCTGGTCTCATCTTCTCCGGCGGTCAGGAAACTCATCAGACCCAAGATCCGGTAACTTGCTGCGATCAGCTTGTCCAGGCCGGACTGGGAAAGTCCCAGATCCTCCAGAAACATCGCTTTCTCGTCGTCTTCCAGCTCCGCGATCTCCTGCTCAATCTGCGCACAGATCACGAACACCTCGCTGTTCTCCTCTGCCGCGAATTTCCGCACATCCTGCACCATCTGATTGGATGCGCCGTCATCCGCCAGATCATCCTCCGCCACATTCGCCGCGTAGATCACAGGCTTATAAGTGAGCAGATTATATCCCTTCAAAAGCTCCAATTCATCCTCATCTGTCACCTCCAGAGTTTTGGCAGGTTTTCCGCTCTCCAGATGCTCCTTGATGCGTACCAGCAACGTGTCCTCTTTTGCCAGAGATTTGTCCATTTTCGCTGCCTTGCTCACCTTGGAGATTCTGCGCTCCAAAACCTCCAGATCGGAGAAGATCAGCTCCAGATTGATGGTCTCAATATCGCGCAGCGGATTCACGCTGCCGTCCACATGCACCACATTGGTATCCTCAAAGCAGCGCACCACATGCACAATGGCATCCACCTCTCTGATATTGCCCAGGAACTGATTGCCCAGTCCCTCTCCCTTGGATGCGCCCTTCACCAGTCCCGCGATGTCCACAAACTCGATCACCGCCGGCGTCACCTTCTTGGAGTGATACATATCGCCCAGCAATTTCAGCCTCTCATCCGGCACTGCCACCACACCCACATTCGGATCAATGGTACAGAACGGATAGTTTGCGGACTCCGCGCCCGCCTTGGTCAACGAATTAAAAAGGGTACTCTTGCCCACATTGGGCAGCCCCACAATTCCCAGTTTCATCTCTTTTACCTTTTGTTTCACCTTTCCTAAATTAATTCTTTAGGGATTATATCACAATTTTGGGTCCAACTCAACCAAGGAATCATTTCTCTTAGAACTTTGATAAAAATGAGGTAGATGAACCATCAATAAATTCATCTACCCCTTGCATTTCATTTTCAATTGAAAAACTTCACGCCCTGTTTACTCTGCCTTCACCGGATCGGATACGCTCACCTTGTGGTCATACCACTTTCCCTTTTCTCCGATCAAAGCGACATCAAACTCTTTGTTCAGTGCAGGTACCGGAATATCAAACCCGTACGCCTCCTCAGTCAGTCCGTCGCTGTAGGTGACGGAATCCGTCGTGGGCTGTAACAATACAGCACCGCTCTTCTGCGCATCCTCCGCCAGACCGGAGTACAGGTTCAAAATTTTCTTGCCTACCAAGGTTACATGGATCGTCATCTTACCGTCCTTTACAGTCAGCGTTCCTTTTCCGTCCTTGGTCTCATTTACCTTAAACATGCTGCTGTCGGTGCTGAACTTCGCAAGATACACACCGTCCTCCAGTGCGGTCAAAGCGGCAGCACCACCCGCAGTAGAAGTAACCGCCGGTGCCTCTGCGATCGCAGCTGCAGTATGTGCCACGTAAATCTCCTGTACAGCCCCAATCTCCCCAAGACCTGCAATCTGTGTATCTACCTGATCAAAATGACCGGACGCCTTAAACTGATTGATCCAGGAATCCTCGTCCTCACCTGCCATATCGTTGTTCGCATGATCTCCTGCGACCACCATCAAGGGACGAAGCACTACCTTCTTATATCCTGCCTCAGCTACCTTGTCAATAACTGCCTCGCATGCGGTATCCTCCGGCTCGCCTTCCACAGTGCCGATGAATACATTTTTGTATCCCAGGGTTTCCATCTGCGTCTGCATCTGGCTGTAAGTCACCTTCGCATTATGGGAAGTTCCATGTCCCATAAACACAAATGCGGTAGAATCCGCTGCCGCATCATCCATGGAACCATAACCGGCGGTTTTCAGTGCCTGATCACCAATGGCCTTCGCCACGGCAGCCTTATCCTCATTGATCACCGTCGCATCGGAGCCAACCGGTCCCAACAAAGGCTCAGCCACCACAACGGACGCGAATTTATCCTGATATTTCTCCAGTTCTTCCACCAACTCATCATACTCTGCTCCGTGCATCAGATGCGTCGGCTGTACCACCAGATTCTTTACTCCGTTGGCTACTGCCCGATCCAAAGCCTGCTTTACATTGTCGATCTTCTCATTGTCACGTGCCAGCAAATGATTGATGATGATCTGCGCGGTAAATGCTCTTCTCACAGACCAGTCGGGATTTGCCTTCTGGATCGCTTTCTCCACACTGCTGATGTCCGCCGCACGGCTGTCATTGAAAGAAGTACCGAAGCTTACCACCAGAATCTCATTCTCACCGATACCGTCCTGATTCAAAGGATCGTCCTTGGACGCATCGCCTGTATCTCTGCCAAAGTAATCCGGATCAGCCTCCTCGCCTTCCACCAATTCTTTCTGTGCATCTGTCAGTGCATCCCACGCCGCCTTTGCCTCTGCACAAAGTGCATCGGTCTCCTCCGTCCAGGTCTGCACATAAATCCGATCGATCAGATCCGCCACATGCGCCGCTGCTTCCTCATCAGATACCGGCGTACTGCTCTCCGCCACCGAAGATACCTTCTGGGAAGACTCCGTAACCACACTGCTCTCCGCTGCGGGCTGACTGCTGCAGCCTGCCAATACAGAACAAGCCAATGCACCTGCACACAACCAAATGACTGCTTTCTTTTTCATAATACTTTACTCCTCCTGTCGTGAATTATATTTAGTACTTTCCGTGAAAAAACTCCTGACCCGGAGTCCAAGTCAGGAGTTATCATCTGCATTATGTATCAAAAAAGAGTAC
>JAFUZJ010000024.1 GCA_017476665.1 Lachnospiraceae bacterium
CAAAGGAATTCTAACATAAATCGGGGACATATGCAACAGATTTTTATAACAATATATATAGAAAGAATTAACAAAAAAGTAAAAAAATACAACAATTTTCACAACGATATCTCAAAGACCGGCAGCTATCAGAAGGTACACCTTTTGATAGTCCCTCGCATTTTTCTCTCGCCTTTTCCGGTTGTTTTTGTACCTTTTGCCTGATACAAACAGTTCCCCACCTCTTTCCTTGATATCCTGTGCGGTTGCCGCATTGACAAGCACTGCTGTCATCTGTTTCACGCAATTTCATTTGACCGGCCAATCACAAAAAAGACCGTGATCAAATCTTACTTTTAGATGTTTCTCTCATCCAGCACTTTTCTTGCTTCATTATATTCTTCCACGGATACTTCAAGTCCTTTACAAGCTCCGTCCAAATCCACGTGAAAATTTTTCATTGCATTCTCAACATTATTGACTAACATCTGTCGTTGTTTATATAAACCTTGCTCTAGACCTTGCTCTAGACCTTGCTGTACTCCATCCGCAATCATATCCTTAATCGCCTGACACATATTGTATTTCCTCCCATCCTCTTTTTGATAATTTTCCCTTGCTCCCTGCAATTCCCTCGAATGCCCCATAACACTAATGATGTCAAAAGCGTCGGAATCAAGGTTTTGAAATGCGTCCTTGTTTTCATCCACATATTTTCCGAGTTCTGTCTTATTTTCCGCATTTCTCAAAAAACCGAATACATACCTAAGATCCGTTCGAAATTCTTCGTATTCTTCATACTTTCTCACCTCAATCAAGTGCAGTGGATAATCTGTGATCAGTTCTTGAATTTCCTGTGGATAGGCTTCCATATTTATCATATCCTTCAGACATCTGGGACCGTTCCACTCCTCTTTCCCAAAGTACAGCACAATGGGTAAAAACGGTTTCATTGTCTCACCCTTTGCAAAACCGGATAAATATTCTGCCCCGCTTAAGTCTTTTCTTTTCCTGTGTTTCTTCGCCGCCTGCCGCCACTGCTTATGATATCCCATTGCTTCCAGATTCATGATCCGGACAGGCATAGCATAGTGGATATCTGTCTGATCTTCCAAAACGACGATCATTGCCTGCATGCCCGCACCAACCTCAAGAACCACATCCGCCGTAACGGTCTGCACATTGTCTGCTTTCCCTGCCCCGGCTACTTTATCAGAACACCTGCTGTGACTGTTCTGTAGCTCCCATCTGCTCAGTACATTCCGCAGATCTCTCACCTCATTCGGTCTTACCCGCTCCTCACCATGATACACAAATCCATTGAGCAGATCCGCCACTCTCGCCGGACTGCTCATATATTCATTTGTAACCACATCTTCTTTTCCCATCATACACCCTCCTCTTTCAAATGTCACTTTTGAATGTATGACGTCAATCCGGGACACTTCCGCCAAACATTCATCCTTCAGAATGTTTCTAAACAAAAATATTCACTTTGCTTTCCGCAGGAAAAATTGGCCGAACCGCCGATAGAATGTGAAATACCACTTACCGTGAATTTCTCCTTTGATAAGTGGTATTTTAATACAATATTTTTGGATTGTCAATATTCTTACAACTTATTTTTTCGCTTTCTATGAAAGTCAGATCACAACCTGGAACGCGATGGACTTCCCGTCCTCACTCTTCGCCGTGATCTTTCCGCCATAGCGCTCCACGATTGCCTTCACCACCGACAGGCCGATTCCGCTGCCGCCGGTGCCTGAATTTCTGGAGCTGTCTGTCCGATAGAAGCGTTCAAACAAAACATCCTGATTTCCCGCCTGAATGCTGCTTTCCTCGCCAACTGTATTCCAGACAGTCAGACAGGATCTGCCGCCCTTTTTCGCAGGCGTAAGCGTCACCCTGATCTCTCCCTTTTCGGATGCGTATTTTAGCGCATTGTCCAAAAGCAGTGACACCAGCTGTCCCAGCTTCTCCTTCTCAGCCATGCAAGTGAGACCTTCTGTGATCTCTTTCGTCAGCTGCTTCTCCTTGGACATAGCTAGCGGCTCGAAATTCTCTGTGATCTCCGCCACGATATCGGACAGATCGCACCTCTCCAACACCGGCTTCTCCTCTTCCTCCAGTCGGGAGAGCGTCACCATCTGCTCCGTCAGATGCCGCAGACGACTCACCTGATTGCGGATACTCTGCGTCCACTGACTCTCCTCGCCCTCCATCTCCAGCAGATCCACATTGGCAGAAATGATTGTGAGCGGCGTCTTCAGTTCATGACTTGCATCCGTAATAAAGCGCTTTTGCTTCATATAACTCTCCTCCACCGGCTTGAACACACGCTTGGAGAAAATCAGCACCAGCACAAATACCGCAAAGGTTCCCAACAGGGACGCTCCTGCGCTGTTGCGCAAAAGCCTATGAAAAGAATCCAGCTCCTTTCCGCAGTCCACAAAAATGATCCGATTACAATCCCCCTCCTCTGTAACCTGGTTGATAAAACGATAATTATCCAAAAAGCCTTTCGTCTTTCCTTTGGCATAAATCTCCTGGGCATAGGCGATCGCATCCTCCGTTTTCACCGCAGTGATCCGACCGGTATCCACCGATACCACGCTTCCGTCCTGATCCAACTTTACCGAAAAAAAACGGGTATCATAGGGTGTCTCCTCCGAGATAAAGGCCCTGTCCTCCGCAAGAATGTCCCTGGGGAAAAATTGTCCGTTGGGATATTTCTCCGGTCTCATGTTTTTGTCATTTTTATCACGCATATTATCATGCAGATCTGTGGGGAAATGTCCACCGTTGTCAGCGAGCATCTGTAGGATCCTGTCCGCTCTGGCAACCATGCTTCTGTAACTCGATACGTTCATGATGCACACCATCACCGCCAACACTGCCAGCATGGAACACATCGCCACAATAATAAATTTTCTGCGCAGTCGTCTGATCATTTCTTCCCTCTCCGCTTCTTATGCTTCCTCTGTGCTTCACCTGCTTAAACTACTTCCAGCGAATATCCCTGGTTCCTCACCGCCTTGATCTGCACGTTTGCGTCGAGAGTTGCCAGCTTTTTGCGCAGATAAGAAATATTCACCCACACCACGCTGGACTCTGTGTCGCTGTCGTAGCCCCACACGCGCTCCATAAAGCGATCCACCGAAAGAACCTGTCCAGGATTCGCCATGAGCATCTCCAGCATCTGAAATTCCTTGTTGCCCAGGCGCACCTTACCGCCGGGTCCCTCCACCTCGAAGGAACTGCGGTCCAGCGTCAGGTTGCCGCACTTCAACAAATTATCCGTACCCGTTGTCTGCTGCCTGGTCATCACGCGGATACGCGCCAACAGCTCTCTGGTATCAAAGGGTTTCGGCAGATAATCGTTGGCGCCGCTGTCCAGCCCTTCCACCTTATCATCAATCCCGGACTTCGCTGTAAGCAATAATACCGGCACTGTATTTCCCGCAGCACGCAGCTTCTTCAATACCGTCAGCCCATCCATCTTGGGCATCATGATATCCATGACCGCCCCGTCATACTCCTGTCCCGTCAGATAGTCCAGCGCATCCTGCCCGTTATATACCACATCCACAGAATAGTGGCTGTGCTTTAAGATCATGGAAACCGCATCCGCCAGTTCCCGCTCGTCCTCCGCCAACAATAATCTCATGCTCGTGTTCTCCCATCCATTTCCAATATTTACCCTCGTTTTCCGAGGGAGCTGCAAAACGCTTCGATCTGCCCGTCCTTACTCTCGTCCTGTTTTTCCTTGGGATCAATGAAAACCACGCCCTCTTGACAACTCTCCCTATATCCGCTATAGTATATCCGAAAATAAACATCGCCAGGGGAGCACATCGCTGAGACTGAAGAATCCGCCGGAATCCATTCCGCAATTTTCTTCTGACCCTCATACCTGAACCGGATAATACCGGCGTAGGAAGGCATATATCCGGAGACCTCTCCGGAAACCCGATGCTGTCCCTCCTCGCGTAGACGAAGGAGGATTTTTTATGCTTTACAATGTTGTTGTCAACGATTGGGGCGAAACCACTTATGTCCCCACCACCCTCGGCAGCGTGCTGCTTGCCATAGTCATTCTTGCCCTGCTTGGCATCTCGCTTTTCTTTGCAAAAAAGCATAGCAAAAAACTCAGTGTAAAACAACTGGTTTTTTGTGCAATGTCCATTGCATTGGGCACCGTATTATCCAATATAAAGCTGTTTCATTTTCCCACCGGCGGCTCCATCACACTGCTGTCCATGCTGGTGATCTGCCTGCCCGGTTATTGGTTCGGTCTGGGTGTTGGCATCATGACCGGCGTTGCCTACGGCGTGCTGCAGATGCTGATCGATCCGTATATTCTCTACCCCGCACAGCTTGTTGTTGACTACCTGCTGGCCTTCGGCGCACTGGGGCTCTCCGGCGTATTCAGCAACGCCAGGCACGGTCTGTTAAAGGGATACATCCTGGGCGTGCTGGGACGTTTTGTCTTCGCGGTGCTGTCCGGCTGGATCTTCTTCGGCTCCTATGCCTGGGACGGCTGGGACGCACTGCCTTACTCCCTTGCGTACAATGCCATTTACATCTTTGCGGAAGCCGCCGTCACCATCGTGATCCTGCTGCTCCCTCCGGTGAAAAAAGTTATGGGCCAGATCAAAACGCTGGCACTGTCAGAATAGACCTCTGACGCTTGGTCACAGGCGTCCCGCCTCCTGTTCCAGATAGGAGGAATAGAGTATCCGCTCTTTCACGGGACGCTTTGTGATCTGTGTGAGCGCACGACTGTAATAATCCATCTGTGCCTCATACCTGTCCCAAAGCGCGTCCGTACTGTCTATCTTATCCGTCTTATAATCCAGCAGCACGATCCCGTCGCGCTCCATCCAGAACACATCTATGATCCCCTGGATCAGCAGGATCTCACCCTCCGGCGCATCCCCTTCAAACCGGTTCGACAACTCCTTTGCATCGATCCCCAACACAAAAGGCTGCTCCCGATACAGATCATTTTCCCGTTCTGCGCGCCACATGCGATAAGCGGACTCCGACTCCAGAAAAGCCGCAACTTTCCGGGGATTGACCGCTTCATAATACTCCGTCGAAAGCTTTAACGTCTCCGTCTGATGCTGCAGGTACGCCGCGATCCGCTTCACCAGTCCTTCCCGATTCTGCTGCAGTTTGTCCCGATACTGACCATAATCCTCCGGGAACTCCGCAAACCACTCTCCCAGCAAATTTTCCAGATTCATGATCTCCATGGCTCTGTGGAAAGCGCTTCCCCGCAGGGTTCCGCTGATCTTCTTTTCCTGCGCCACAAATCCCGGTACATAAGGCTCTCTCTCCCGCCCCTCGAACAGGTCATGAGCCGCCTCATCCCGCTCTGCCATGGCCTCCGCTTTCAGTTCGGAAACCGTAGTTTTGGTGTATAGCTTTTCCAGATTTTTGTGCGGATAGGAATAGGACAAACGCTCCTGCAATGCATCACTGCCGACACGCAGCTGCTCCAGCGCAGCCCGGCGCACCTCCAGATCCACCTGCTCTCTGACCGCGGCCTCTCCCAATTCTTCTTTGCCCAGCACCTTCACCCGAAAGTCGGTATACGGCAAAATCGGCAGCAAAAAATCCAGATAACCCTTGGCGGCGATAAACTCCGAATACTCCAACTTTTGCGCAGAATAGATACCGGCCCCGTCTGCGGCGTCCGCGCAGATCCGCTCCCACAGCGATGCGGCATCCTTTGTCACTCCTGTCAGGATCAGTTTTTCCCTGGCTCTGGTCAGCGCCACATACAACACTCTGAGTTCCTCCGCCAGCATATCCTCCACCATCTTTTTGGCCATCACCCGCTGGCGCAGCGTCTTGCACCGGATTCTGCTCTTAGGGTCCATAAACGTGACGCCCAGCCCCAGGTCAGCATCCATGATCAACGCGCCATATGCATCCTGCTCGTTAAACTGCTTGCCCAGCCCGCACACAAACGTCACGGGGAATTCCAATCCCTTGGACTTGTGGATGCTCATGATGCGTACCACATCCGCATTCTCATCCAACGTGTCAGCCTCGCCATAATCCACTTCATATTTTTCCAGCTGCTCCATGTACCTGACAAAATGAAACAGACCGAAATAACTGGTCTTTTCAAAATCCGATGCCTTGGTAAACAGCATCTCCACATTCGCCCGACGCCTGCTGCCCGCCGGCAGCGCCGTCACATAATTCAGATAATCATGCTCCTCCACCAGCTTTTGCAGCAAGTCACGAATGGGCAGATAAACCGTATAGGAACGGTACCGGTTGATCTTCTCCAGAAAGGCGACCGCCTTTGTTTCCGTGGCGCTGCACAATGCTTCATACAGAGAGGCCTTTTTCTTCCCGCCGCTCCCCGCCTGCATCCGCAACCGCACGATCTCCTCCTCAGTAAATCCGCCAAACACAGACTTCATCATCCCATACAGCGGAATATCCTGTCTGGGGTTATCCAGCACCCGCAGCACCTGCAGCAGTTCCTGCACCTCTCTGGCCGCAAAATACCCCGTCTTGGACGTCACATACACCGGAATTCCTTCCGCCTCCATGACCTTCTTAAATTCCTCATCCCAGCCCGCATTGGTACGCAGCAGGATCACCATGTCTCCATAGCGCACCGGACGCATTGTCTTTTGTTCCTTATCAAACACCTGAAATTCCCGCAGAAGCTCCTTGATCCGCATCACCACAGCCTTGGCTTCCGTCTGCTTCTCATTCAGTTCTCCGCCCTTCTCAGGTTTCTCGACCAGCAGAAATTCGCTTTCGTTTCCGCTGCTCTCCGGATACGCTGCCTGGGCATACAGTCTGGCATCCTGATCATACACGATGCCTCCCGTTTCACTGCTCATGATCCGGGAAAACACACTGTTCACCGTATCCACCACCTGCGTCCGACTGCGAAAATTCCTGCTCAGATCGATTCGGCAAAGCGGTTCCCCGTCCGGCACATAGGTCTGATATTTTTCCAGAAAAAGCTCCGGTCTGGCCTGTCGGAACCCGTAAATACTCTGCTTCACATCCCCCACCATAAACCGGTTGTAGCGTCCCGTTTTTTCGCCGGAAATGGCGCTCAGGAGCGCTTCCTGGGCCAGATTACTGTCCTGATATTCATCGATCAGGATCTCATTAAAAAACTGCCTGTACTCCTCCGCCACCTTGCCGGGACGAATTCCCTCCTCCGTCTTCTCCAGTAAAATGTTCAGCGCCAGATGTTCCATATCGGAAAAATCAATGATCTTCCTCTCCGCCTTTTTCGCCTGCAGCCTGTGATAAAAAGCAACGGTCAGATCGATCAGTACCCGCACTGCCCTGTCGCAGGCTGCGGCCCGGGTTTTTGCGGTATCCATAGAGGTCTGGAAAAACTCGTCCGCAAGCTTCTTCATGCGATCTTTCACTTCATTGCGTAGCACCTGCGCCAGCTCTCTTTTGTCCGGATCCACACTAGGGTCCTTTTTGCCGGGAAGCCTGCCGAAAGTAACTGCCGGAATCTTTGCCGCATACTCCTCCATGTGTTCGCACGCAAGCAGTTTCTTAAGCATCTCCGCTTCGGCATCCGCCATTTCTCCGTACATATGCGGACCACCCGGCTGCTCACAAAGCGCTTTCACTGCCTCCATCCTTTTCACACAGCCTGCGATGGACGCCCGCACATAATGCAGCAGATATGTCTCCACCGGACCACGCAGGATATTGCCCTGAGCGTCCGGCGTATAATCATGCCTGCGTGCCTCCAGCCATTCCATGGGGAAAGGATTGGACAGCGCCTTCTCCAGCAGTTCCATGATGTCCTTCTCCAGCACGCTTTCCCGCCCGCCGGGACAGAAGAACTCTACACAGTCTGTAAACGTCTCATCCTCCGCGGCGAACCGCTCCTCCAGCAGTTCCGACAACACATCCTGCTTTAAGAGCTTCACCTCATTTTCATCCGCCACCCGGAATGCAGGGTCCAGCCCCTGCCCCAGCTCCGGATCCAGGCTGGTCTGGTGAAAATGATTCCGGATCAGAAACAGACAGAAACTGTGTATCGTTGTGATCTGCGCATTATGCAAGAGCGTCGCCTGCCTCTGGATATGCCCGGACTCCGGATACCGCTTCAGCTGCTCCGCAATCCCCATATCAATACGCTCCCGCATCTCAGCCGCCGCGGCATTGGTAAATGTCACGATCAGCAACCTGTCAATATCCACCGGATGCGCCTCGTCACAGACCATGCGTACAATACGCTCCACTAACACCGCTGTCTTCCCGCTGCCGGCTGCCGCGGACACCAGAATATTCCGATCCCGCAGATGGATCACTTTCTCCTGTTCCGGAGTAAAATTTATCGCCATACTTTATTCTCCTGCCATTTTGCGGAGCAGCTCTTCCTGCTCCTCCTCTTCCAGCTTCCGTTTCTGATACCCCGGGATCGCAGGGTCAAATCCGCATACATTTTTGTAACTGCAATATTGACATGCATCCTCATCCCCACGTTCATAGGGGTTCACGCTCACGCACCCGTCCATCATCTGCCTGCCGATCTCCCCAATCTTCTTCCCCGCATAATCCGAGATGATCGCGAGCTGCTCTCCGGTCATCACGCCGGAAGTCTTCGTAAAGCCGCCGTCCTTGTTTTTCGTGACGGGGATTACATTCGACGCCTTCTCCATCTCCGCGTCCAGCTGGCTCACCACATAGGGATCCGCATTGACCACGCCCTTTGTCTTTAACGCAGCAAGGATCTTCTCCTCCAGTTCCTCCGGCGTCAATTCCTCCGCAGCCTCCACCGCAGGGTCTTCAATGTGGTAATACAACAGAGCCGCCGGCACAATGTCCTTGTCCGGATGCTCTTTTGCCTCCTTCTCCAGCGCCGCATTCATATAAACCACCAGCTGCAGCTGCAATCCGTAATACAATGCCACCAGATCAAAATCCTTCTTGCCGGATTTATAATCCACGACCTTTACATACACATGTTTCTCATCCTCCGCCACATCCAGTCGATCGATCTTCCCCACCAGATGCATCCGCTCCTCCTCGGAGAGCGCGATCCGCACACTTGCCAGATCATCCGCAAAACCGAATGTAAGCTCGTAACTGTCCGGCACAAATTTCCCCTTCTTCAGCTGCTTCTGCAGCGTCAGCACCGTCCGGGTCAGCACCCGTCCCATACGCGTGATGGCGTATGTATTTCGGGCACTGCTGTACAGCACGGTATCCCCATACTGCGCCGCAAACGCCTCCAATGCCTCCTGCACCGCTTCCCCTGCAAATTCCTTCGGGAAATCAAACCAGGTATATCCTTTCTCTTTCAAACTGCTACCGAAACTCTGCAGCACCGCATGATAGACATTTCCCATATCCACGGCCTCAAAACCGAACTCCTCCCGCTCCTGCAGGGAAAGTCCGTACTGTAGAAAATGCCTGTATGCACAGGCCGCAAACGTCTCCAGTCTGCTCACACTGTTCTGCAGCGTCTTTCCGTACAAAAGCTGCGCCACCAACCGTGACAGACCACTGTCCTGATATCTGGCAAACGCTGCCCGGGTCAGCTGCTCCCTGTCCCTGCCGCCTTCTATTTTCCCATACGCCTGATACAGAGTGAAAAAATCCCTCTCCGCGTCGGAACCCGCAGGCAGATTGCCCTCCGCATACTCCCGCAGTTCCTTCGCCAAAAAGGATCTGCCCTGAACCGGCGTGCAGATCTGCTCCAACACCGGCGCATTCTGCGGACACGCTACCTTGATGTCCGGGAAAAGATTCTGCACCACCTCCACCAGATAGGCAGGCCGAAGGCTCTTCCCGGCGCTGTTCACCTTCGCGTAAGACAGATACAGCCGTTCGGAAGGCTTGGTCATATTCAGATACAGATACAGCCGCTGTATGTACATCTGCTGCCTGGGGGACGGCGCCAGCTCCAGCCCCGACTCCCGCAGAAATTCCCTGTCCATATCGGAGATGATGCCACCCTTGGATGCATTCCGGGGAATGCTGCCGTCATTCACACCCAGGAAAAACAGCACCTTCACCTGCTTCAGCCTCGTGCGCTCCATATCGCCCACGATGACGCGATCCACATTCTGCGGGATCATGCCCACCTCGATCTCGCCGAAGCCGGCCTCCAGGATCTCCTGAAACTCCGCCAGTGTGATCTGCTCCTCGCCCAGCAGTTCATACACCTGCTCCAAAAGTTCCATCACCAGACGATAGATCTGCTCATATTCCTTTGCGCGGGAAAGCTCATTCGCCGCCTCAAACTGCGCGGCAAACGCCTCCAGCTTCCGCTGTACCTGTGCATTTTCCAAAAACGCATACAGATTCTCCACATATGTCTTCGCCGCAGCCTTTCCCCTTGTCGCGGTTTTTCCGTTCGTCGCCGGATCCCCCTGGATCTGCAGCATTTCCACCTGCTCGTAAAACGCCTGTCGGACCTCGTTCAGATGGGCAAGCTGCGCCTCGTCCTCCTGCATCTGTTTTGTCTTGCGGGTAAATAACTTGCTCCACTTCTTCCTGCCCCGCACTCCGGTCTGGATGCAATAGTTTTCCAACAGATCAATATCATCCGTGGCCAGATCGCACAGTCCGCTCCGCAGAAAATGGAATACCGACTCATAAGAGAAATCCTGCACGAACAACTCCAGCGCGCTCTTGATATATTCGATCATGGGATTCAGCACGATCCCTCTTGTTCTGTCCAAAAAGCAGGGAATCCCCAGCCCTGCAAACTCTGTTTCCACATACGGCGCATAGCTTTCCAGATCCCCGATCACCAGCGCGATATCCCGATAGTACAGTCCTCTCTCCCGGATCAGCCTGCAGATTTCCAGCCCAGTCTGCTGCACTTCCTCCCTGGGTGACAGCGCCTCAAACATGCGGATCTGTCCCGCCGCAGATGTCCCCACAAACGGTTTTGCAGGATAACGAAACAGATACTTCTCCAAATGCGCCAATGCATCCGCTTTTGCAAATCTGCCGGGCGTCTTGCCCATATACACATCCCGCCCCATGGGCACATGAATTCCCTCCGCCAGACGCTGCAGATCCGCCACCGTCTTCTTACTCAGATGGAACAGCTTCTGTTCCCCGTCCATCTGATAGGGGTTCTCCCCTTCTCCCAGAGTGATGGTCACAATGACTTCCTCACATATGCCCATCAGTCCCTGAATCAGTCTGTTCTGGATCGGTGTAAATCCGGTGAACCCGTCGAACACCACCACACTCCCCGGCAGCAGCTTGGACCGCTCCAGCGACCGCACCAGCACATCCAGCTTCTCCTCGGTGGTGATAAAATTCCCCCGAATATAATCTTGAAATCCCCGATAGAGTACCTGCAGATCCTGCAGCTTCTTCGCTAACGCTCCTCTGCTTTCCGCAAAAGTGATCAGTCCGCTCACATCCTCCACGCTGATGCCGTACTGCATAAATTCCGAGATGGCACTCTTCGCCTCATGGATATATCCCTGCCGTTTCAGCAAGCTCCCCAACACCGGAAGCTGCTCTTCCAGTCCCCCGGCCACCCGCTGCAGTACCAGACTTTTTCCCGTGTCATCCAGCACCGGCACATTGCTCCAGCCTACCTCCTCCAGTATCCGATGGCTCAGACGCCCGAAACTTAAGACATCGATATTCATGATGCCACCCTGCTCAGACAAGGTCACCAGTTCCTTCTGGGTCTGCATGGTAAACTGATCCGGCACAATGACGAGAAAATTCTTCTTCAGATTTTCTCCGGCCCGCTCCAGGATCTCCTTATAAACTTGTGTACTTTTTCCCGAACCGGACGGTCCGAAATAAAAACGCAGACTCATTGTACTCCCTCGTATCTATCGAATATCCAACTCCACCGGACAGTGATCCGACCCCATCACCTGGGGGTGGATCCTGGCATCCTCCAGTCTGTCCTTCAGATCCTCGCTCACCACAAAATAGTCGATACGCCATCCAACGTTCTTTGCTCTGGCATTTCCCATATAAGACCACCAGGAATATGCATCGGTCTGATCCGGATAAAAATACCGGAAACTGTCGATGAATCCATTCTCCACCACCTTGGTAAAGCAGGCTCTCTCCTCATCCGTGAAGCCCGCATTCTTGTGGTTTGTCTTCGGATTTTTCAGATCGATCTCCTCATGCGCCACATTCAGGTCACCGCAGAAGATCACACCTTTTTTCTCCGCCAGTCCCTTCACGTAATCCAGGAAAGCCGCCTCCCATTCCATGCGGTAATCCAGCCTGGTCAGCTCTCTCTGGGAATTGGGCGTGTACACCGTCACCACATAAAAATCCGCAAACTCCGCCGTGATCACGCGTCCCTCATGATCATGCTCCTCCACACCGATCCCGTAAGTCACACGGATCGGCTCCTGCTTCGTGTAGAGCGCAGTTCCGGAATACCCCTTTTTCTCCGCATAATTCCAGTACTGATGGTACCCCGGCAGATCCATCTCAATCTGTCCCTCCTGCAGCTTTGTCTCCTGCAGACAGAACACATCCGCATCCGCCTCCCAGAAAAAATCCATAAACCCTTTCTGCATACAGGCTCTCAGTCCGTTCACATTCCATGAGATCAGTTTCATTTTCCTTATCCTCCTGTTGTTTATCGTTGTGTCCAGGTTACCTCATCGTAGTTCTGATAAATAGACTCCGCCTCCAAAAGCTTCGCCCTATCCGCTCTTGCCGCATCCACATCCGCCTCCGGATCAAACCGGAAATTATGCTTCTTCGCCAGATCCTCTACCTGCTGCTTCAGCGTTTCATCTTCGACATAATAAGTATAATAGACCCTGTCACCGATCTTATTCTGGGTGAACATCACCTCATATAATTTCTCGTTTTCCGCGGCCATCTCAAAACACTCCGTTATGATAGCATTCACCTTGTCCAATTCTTCTCCCTCATAAAGGTAAAAGGTAAAACCGGGGTACACCTCCGCCCACTGCTCCAGCTCCCGGTATTCAAATTCATCCGGTACATAAGTCATACCGCCATGATATCCCGCTCCGCCGGAACCGCCCTCATAGACCACACCATAGGGATTTAAAGTCGCCCACCTGCGGGTCCACCCATCTATTGCAAGAGTGATCTCCAGCTCGCCTTCGTCTTCCTTCAACACATAAAGGAAGCGATTTGTCTCATAGTTGTTCTCAAAGTCCACAGCAACCGCCATGCCGCGCTCATCATCGTCCTCCCCCGGTCGATTTTGCAGCATCGCATAGGTAATCACCGGTTCCTTGCTCCCAAGCATCCCATATTCATCCAACTTGCGCAACTGCCCGATCAACTGGTTTAAAGTGTAAGAACTGCCCGCACTGTAATCCAACTCAAAGGTCTGCGTCAGATCCACAAAATCACCGTCAATCTCAGCTGCCGTATCACCGATCAGAAACTGCTCAAGAAGGTCCTTCTGCTGTACCGCATTTTCCTGCGCTGTCCCGGATTGCGCTGCTTCTGTCTGCGCTGTATTTTCCTGCGCTGTCCCGGACTGCACTGCTTCCGTCTGTGCCGTATCGCTGCTTCCCTCCGCGCGGCTTTCCTGCTGTGAAGAGGAAACTTCCGCAATTTCGGCTTGCCCGCCGCAGGCCGCCAGGCTCAGGGATACTCCTAGACATAAAATCAGTAATTGCTTTTTCATTTTTTAATCTCCTTGGTTACAATTAATTTCTGTTAAAATAATGCTTCGCATTATTTTACATTATACTCTATATTTTTGTATTTTGAAATAAGAACAGGCTGAAATTCCCCCCTTCAAAAAAATTTTAAAAAAAGATTGACATACTACGACAAACGTGGTATTTTGTTTTCAGATTTACTACGACAGACGTAGCAACGTCTGACATAGCATCGACAGACGAAGTATTTTCAGAAAGGAGACTGGCCATGACCAATATCTCAAGCGACGTCATCCGCGGCTACAACGACACCATGATCCTGTATCTTCTGCGGCAGGGACCTTCTTACGGATATGAAATTTCCAAAAAGATCAAGGAGTTGTCCGGCGGGAAATACATCATCAAAGAAACCACTCTCTACTCTGCTTTCACGCGTATGGAGTCCAAGGAACTCATCACCTCCTACAGCGGCGAGAGCGAATCCGGCAAGAAGCGGACTTACTACCGCATTACCGACCAGGGAGAAACTTACTATCGCGAGCGCGTCGACGAATGGAACCTTACCAAAGATGTGATTGAAAAATTCATCGCTGTATAAAAGAAAGGATCATACGATATGGAAACCATTAAAAACTATCTTGAAACCATGTTCCAGAACCTGCCTGACACACCGGAAGTGCAGAAGGCAAAAGCGGAACTTCTCTCCATGATGGAAGATAAATACACCGAACTTCTAAATGAAGGCCACACCGAAAACGAAGCGATCGGAACGGTGATCTCTGAGTTCGGCAACCTGGACGAATTAGCAGAGGATCTGGGCATTGTCAGCCTGGTCAGACCGGTGACTGTTCCCGCTCAGGATACCGTTTCTCCCGAACCCGTTTACGAGCAGCCCAAGCTCCTCCCGGCGGAGGATGTAACCGGTTACCTGCAGGTGCAAAAGCACCGCGCCATCCTCACGGCCCTCGGCGTTTTCCTGTGCATCTCCTGCCCCGTTCCCGTGATTCTGTTGGATCTCTACGGCAGTGAATCCGTGGAAACCATCGGCGTGATCAGCCTTCTCGTTATGATCGCCGTCGCTGTGGGACTTTTCATTACCTCCGGCATCCAGTCCGGAAAATATGAGTATCTGAAAAAAGAAAACTACGCACTAGACGCAGCTGCGATGACGGCGGTTACCACGCGCAGGGACCAATTCCGCACCCACTATGCAATCCTTTTAAGCCTTGGGGTTGTGTGCTGCATCCTGTCCGCTACACCTGCCATCGCTTTGGACAGCCTGAAAAACAGCCTGAACCTGAGCTCCGATCTGATTGATGCCCTCTCCGGTGTAGGCGTGCTTTTGCTGATTGCCATCGGCGTCTTTATGATCGTGGCTTCCAACATCCTCATGGAGGGATGCAACAGTCTGCTGAAACTGAACGGGAGCAGACCCCGGACCTTGGGTGCTGCATCCGGACGCCTGGACAGCGAGGTTCATTACACCAACCCTACCGTCGCAGCGATCATGTCCGTGTACTGGCCCACTGTGACCTGCGTTTATCTCATGTGGAGCTTCCTCACCTTTGACTGGCATATCACCTGGATCATCTGGCCGGTGACAGCAATCTTCAAAAGAGTGATGGACAACATCTGGGCAGACAAAAATAACTGACCCAGTCACCAAATAAAA
>JAFUZJ010000025.1 GCA_017476665.1 Lachnospiraceae bacterium
CTATAGGCGCGGATTGCCTCCGCAATGCCCGGCACATTCTTTGTCGCCGCCCGCAGCGTTGCCTCCGGCGTATTGTCTCTGGGGGAAAGCCCGGTACCGCCGGTGGTAAAGATCACATCTACCTGCTCCTCATCCGCCAGCCGCACCAATTCCTGATACAGCGCCTCCTCATCATCCGCCAGGATCTTCTCACTGCGCACATGATATCCGGCAGGCTCGATCAGCTCCCGGATTGCGGGGCCCGATGCATCCTGTCTCTCTCCCTTACTTCCCTTGTCACTGGCCGTCACGATTGCCGCCGTGAACCGATAAGGCTTCTCGCCGACTTTTAACTCGTCTCCCACTTTGATCTCTCCTCCCACCAGCACTCTGGCAAACACGCCCTCCCTGGGCATAATACAGTCTCCTACCTGATGAAAGATCTCACACTCGGAATGACATTTTTTGCCGATCTGCGTGATCTCCAGGACCACATCATTGCAGGTAAAAATGGTTCCCACCGGAAAACTTTTGAAATCAAATCCCTCCACCAGCAGATTCTCTCCAAAAGCGCCGTCCGCCACCTGTGCGCCGCGTGCCCTGAATTTTTCCACCTCATCGTGGGACAGCAGACTCACCTGTCTGTGCCATTTTCCTGCATGGGCATCCCGCTCCACACCCCAGTTTTCCACAAAATTCGCTTTCCCCACATTCTGCTTTGCGGTTCCCTTTTTCTCACTGATACATACTGCAACTACTTTTCCCATTGATTCCTCTCGCTTTTAGATTTATTTTTATCCCCCAATCTGCACCATGCGGCGCGTCTCGGGTATGTCATACAGTTTCTCGCCACACTCGCGGTTCTCTGCTCCCTCCCGCTGTATCCCCGTGTTGTCCTCCTGTAAAAAATGATGTTCCCGCGGTTTTTTCAACAAGACCTTCTCTATCTCCTCCCGGAGTTCCTTATCCGAAGCTCCCCCCCGCAGCATTTCTCGCAGATCGACTCCTCCGGCATAATAAAGGCACAGCTTTAGCCTTCCGTCCACCGTCAGCCGCAGGCGGTTGCACTCCGCACAAAACTGATGTGACAAAGGATCAATAAAGCCGATCCGCCCCCGGAACCCGGCAAACTTCACATATCGCGCCGGACCGCTTCTGACGTCTGCACCCTGCGCATCACTGTCTCTCCTCTGAAGCTCAGTCACACGACCATAGCGCGCTTCCAGCGCAGCCAAGGTTTCTTCCCCTGTGATCCTGCTAAATTCTCTGCCGCATCCGATCGGCATCAATTCAATAAAGCGCACATCCACCGGATACTTTCTGGCAAGTTCCGCCACCTTCAGATAAGAGCCTGCTGCCTGTTCATCCGTCATGCCGTTCAGTTCCCGCACGGGCACACAATTGATCTTCACCTTCAGCCCCTGCTCCAGCGAACAATCCACGGCCTGCAACACCTTCTCCAATTCATCTCTGCCGGTGATCTGCGCAAATTGATCTGCCTCCAGCGTGTCAAGGCTGATATTTACCGCGTTCAGCCCCGCCTCCGCAAACTCCTTCACCTGATCCGCAAACAGCACGCCATTCGTCGTCATTGCCACCGTCTCGATCTGCGGCAGCCCCGCCACATCTCTCACCAGTTTCACCAGATTCTTTCGCACCATAGGCTCGCCTCCGGTAAACCGCACTTTCTTAAGCCCCATATCCGCCATCACCGACACGATCCGATAAATCTCCTCCAACGTCAGACAGTCCGCATGCGCAAACTGCTCAATGCCCTCCCTCGGCATACAATATCTGCACCGCAGGTTACACCGGTCCGTCACGGATACCCGCAAATATTCAATTTTCCGGCCGATGCCATCCTGCATGTCTTTTTCTCCTCTCATTTCTGAAAACGGTCAACTCTCCATCCAGATCACTGCGTCCTCCGGAATCCGCAGCCGGATCTCTCGTCCCTCGCACTGTTTCTTCAGCTTCATCCATTCCTCTTTTTCCGTTTCATAGGTTAAAAGGGAATACTCGGTCCGTTCTTCCAACCCCTTCTGGTAAAACTGGATTACAATGGAAAAAGTGTCTTCCACCTCGCGTAAAATGTCACAAGTCAGAAAATTTTCAACTGCCTCCTCGCTCTGCCCCCCGGTCATGTCGTCTAAACTACGCTGTCCTGTTTCCGGCACCAGATAGTGTGCCCGAAAGCCGGCGTACTGATATGCAATCATATCAGTACCACACTTAGGAGCTTTCAGCCGGATTCCCCAGTCCTTCGCCAGATAACCACCGTTCTCCAGCCGCTCCAGCCTGGTCACATTCTTGCATCCTGTGAGCAATGTAGCCGCCAGGGTCTTCGGTGCACGGAACAGTTCATGCTTTTCCGAGATATCCACGATACGCCCGTTTTCCATCACCGCAATGGTATCTGTCAGCCGATAACTCTCATTCCGGTCATGGGACACGAACACCACCGGACCCTTAAATTCATCCAGCATACTCATGAGCTCCCGCTCCATCCGCGCCTTGAGGAAATTGTCTAACGCCGTGAAGGGCTCGTCCAGCAGGATCACCTCCGGCTCCGCCGCCAGCATCCGCGCCAAGGCCACCCGCTGCTTCTGTCCGCCGGAGAGTTGTGCGGGATACAGCTTTTCTTTTCCAACCAGATCAAACCGCCTAATATACTCTGCGGTCTTTTCCCTGTCCCTCGCACCGCACATAATATTTCTGGTCACCGTCATATTGGGGAACAGCGCATAATCCTGAAACAGATATCCCACGCCCCGCTTCTGCGGCGGCACATTGATCCCTGCCCCGGAATCAAAAAGCACCCTGTCATTCAGCACGATCCGCCCTTCGTCAGGCTTCTCGATGCCTGCGATGCACTTTAATGTCATGCTCTTTCCGCAGCCGGATGCGCCGAGGAGTCCCAACACGCCCTCCCCGGTTTCAAACGCCACATCCAGCACAAAATCGCCTAAATTTTTCTTAATCTTTACCCTTAAATTCATATGTTTTCCCTGCTCCGCCAGACCTTCCCGCGTCATCTGCGTCCGCTGCTGTTTTTCTGTCTGCTCTCCAACATATTTACCGCCAGTAACACCACCGTACTGATGGCCAGATTTACCAACACCCAGGTAAAGGCTCCCGACTCGTCATTGGTCCGCCACAACTGATACACGGTGGTGGAAATGGTAGCCGTCTTCCCCGGCGTGTAGCCGATCAGCATGCTGGTGGCACCGTATTCGCCCAAAGCTCTCGCAAACGCCAGCACCGTCCCTGCAAGGATCCCCTGCTTGCACGCAGGCATGCGGATCTTCCAGAAAATATAAGTATTGGACAGTCCCAGCGTTTTCCCCGCATGGGAAAGATTCTCGTCAAAGCTTTCAAAGGCTCCTCTGGCCGTGCGGTACATCAGTGGAAACGCCACCACGGCAGCCGCCAGGATACCGCCGTACCAGGTCATTACAAACTTAATGCCAAACCGCAGCAAAAACACGCCCAGTGGCCGCTTCCTCCCGAACAGCAGCAGCAAACAATACCCGCACACCGTAGGCGGCAGCACCATGGGCAGTGTCAGCACCACATCCAGGATGCCCTTCACCGCCCGCGGAAGTTTTGCCGCATAATATGCGAAAAAGATTCCCGTGAAAAACACGATCACGCAACTGATCCCTGCAATTCGCAGGGAATTCCACAATGGATACCAATCCATAATAAACTCCTGCCTTATGCCCTGCCAACTTACTTCGCCGGGCTGAATCCGACTTTCTCAAACACTGCCATCGCTTCCTCCGTGGTCAGATAATCCAGGAAATACTGTGCTGTCTCCGCATTCTTTGCCGTCTTCAAAACGGAAGCGGGATAAATGACCTGTCCGCACATTTCCTTGGTTGCGGAATCCACCACCTTCAGCCCTGCACTGTACGCATCCGTGCAATAGATCACGCCCGCATCCACACTGGCCTCGGAAATCTGCGTGGTCACCTCTTTTACATTGGTACCGTAAGTGATCAGACCTGCTTTCGCCAAAGCCTCCTCATCCAGCTTGTAGTAAGCCAGAATCTTCTGTGTATACTGTCCTACCGGCACATCGGAATTCCCCATGCAGAACAAAATATCGCCTGCCTGGAGCGCCTTATTCAGATCCTCAAAACTCTGAATGTTCTTGGGATTGCTCTCCGGTACACACAGGGTCACCTTATTTTCCAACAAGTTGATCCGGCTGTCCGCATTCACGAAGTCAAGTCCTTCGGTATTGACGGAAACATCCGCATTGATATCCAGCTGATTCATCTGCTTCTGTCCTGCGGAAATGAACAGATCGCAATCCGCGCCCTCCTGGATCTGCGTCTTCAAAGTACCCGAAGAATCAAAATTGTAAGTGATGGTCACACCCGGGTGTGCTGTCTCATAAATGGACTTGATCTCCGTCAGGGTCTCTGTCATGGATGCCGCCGCAAATACCACGATCTCGCCCTCCCCCACATTCTCCGCCGCCTGGGAAGCAGCCTCGGAGGATGCCGGTGTCGTTTCCGAAGAAGCCGCCTGGGAAGCACCGCATCCTGCAAAAAGTCCCATTGTCATTGTTCCCATTAAAAGGAATGCCGCTAATTTTTTCATCTCTCTATTTCCTCTTTCTGATTTTTGGATTAAATATTTATCCTTTCGGATTGAGGAAATGTCCGCTCTTTCCGCCTGACTTTTCGACCAATCGGATGTCGGACATCTCCATGGTCTTGTCGATGGCTTTACACATATCATAAATGGTCAGAAGCGCCACGCTCACGCCGGTCAACGCCTCCATCTCCACGCCGGTCCTGCCCACAAGCTTCGCCGTACAGCGGCACTTCACCTGCAGTGTTTCCTCCTCCAGCGTAAAATCAATGGTCGCTTTGGTCAGCATCAGCGGATGACACATAGGGATCAGATCCGCCGTCCGCTTCGTCGCCATAATTCCCGCGATCCGCGCCGTCCCCAGCACATCTCCCTTTTTCGCCGTATGATTTTTGATGGCGTCAAACACCTCTCTGTTAACTCTGATGCAGCCCTCTGCAACCGCGATCCGCTCCGTGTTCTCTTTCTCCGTCACATCCACCATAACGGCGTTGCCTTCTTCATCAAAATGTGTAAATTCACCCATCGCATCTTCCTCTTACATTATTCCTTCCATTACTTGCCGAACCCGCAGTTCGGGAAATGGCATACCGGACAGTTCAGGCATAAGCCGCCCTCTCCGTACGCACTGATATCCTCCGGTGTCAGACGTTCTCCCGCCAGGATCCTCGGCAGCATCAGATCAAACACCGTCCGCTTCGCGTACATGACACAACCCGGCAGTCCCAGAATGGGGATCACTCTGCCATTCGACTCATAATAAGACACCAGAAACATGGCCCCCGGCAGTACCGGTGCACCATAGGAAACAATGTCCGCCCCGAAAGCCTTGATCGCTCCCGGCGTCTTGTCGTCCGGGTCCACGCTCATTCCGCCGGTGCAGAGCACCATATCCGCCCTCTGAGCCATGAACTCCCCGATGGCGCCCACGATGCTCTCCTGGTCATCATCCACGATTCTTTGCCCCAGTATCTCTGTGTCATATTCCGCCAGTTTTGCCCGGATGGCCGGTCCGAAGGCGTCCTCAATCCGCCCTTTGAACACCTCGCTTCCGGTGGTCACGATCCCCACCGTCATATGCCCAAAAGGCAGGATCTGCAGCAGCGGTTTCTCCCCCGCAGTCTCCTTCGCCCGCTTCATTTTTTCTTCCTCGATGACCAGCGGGATCACCCTGGTAGCTGCCAGCTTGTCCCCTTTCTTCACCGGAAAATTTCCATGGACCGTGGCGATCATCATCTCGCCCAGACCGTTCACCGCATTCAACCGCTTCGTATCAATCTTCAGCAGCCCATCGGTTTCCGCCTTGATCTCAATCTTTCCCTCCTTGGGTTCGGAAGCTGACATATTTTCATTGATACAGATATCCCGTAAGATTGCCGCGGCCTCATCCTCGTGCAGGATACCCTCCTTTTTCTCCCACACATAGAGGTGCTCCTTGCCCACCGACAACAGTACCGGAATGTCCTCCTCAGTGATGATATGTCCCTTTCGGAACACCGCATCCTTCACCACACCCGGAATGATCTGTGTAATGTCATGACAGAGCACCTGGCCCACAGCGTCTTTTGTCTCGATCAACTTCATACTCAAAACCTCTCGAAGTAGTTTTTTACGCACAAAAAAATCCCATGACCGTCATCCATGTCCAACACCGGACAAGATACACTTTCCTGGGATACTACATCGGTTGCAATACAGATCAGGGTCGACACATCACAGACCGGCGTCCGCGATCTTGCGCCCCGCACCACCTCAATCTTTGGGTACGCGGATTCCTTCATGCCCTCCAGAATCACCACATCCACGTCCTCCTGCGAAGCTGCGAAACGGATCAACTCCTCCGCCGTCGTCTTCTTCCTGCAATGAACGAAATATTGGGTATCCGAAAAAATGGCACTGCTCACCGCTCCCGCCTGCGTAAAGCGATACGTGTCCGTCCCCTCGTGATCGCAGACGAACTCATGTCCGTCATGCTTGATCACCGCAACCGATTTTCCGTCCTCAATAAACTCATTAATCAGTTTGATGATCAACCCTGTCTTGCCGCTGTCCTTGATCCCGCTCACGCAAAATACCCAGGGCTTTAAGCACTCCGCATACTCCTCCCTGGTGTTGATATTGCGCACAATACGCCTGTCAAAACAAGTCTGGCTTAATTTGATATATTTTGTCCGAACCTTGCGCAGCACCTGCAGAATACGATAATTTCCGCTCTCGATCTGCTCCCGCACAACGTCCAGCATCTTCTTCGAATAGATTGCGCAAAGCGGATGAATATGATCCTCATCCACCAGACAATAGCAGTCATAGTCCGAGGAGATAAACTCGGCCATATACTCCACAAGCTCTTTTTTGATAAAAGGCATGTCCGCTGCGCAGATGAATACATAGTCCTCCTTCGCATTGGAAAGAATCTGATAAATACCTTCCAACGGTCCGATGTCCGCATGCTCGTCATATACGACCTTCAGCCCCAGATCTTCATAAGTCCCTTTTTTTGCATCAGAAATAAGCACCTCCGAAAAACCCGAGAGTTCTTCACAGATGCGGTCAATAAACCGTCTCGATTCCATTTGCAAAAGGGCCTTATTCTGCCCCATCCGCGAACTCTTGCCCCCGGCCAGCACGCCGACGCTCAAGGAACGCGGATTTACGCCCGTCTCCATGATCTGTTCCTGTCAAACTCCTATCCTATCATATCTTATAGTATTTTACTCCAAATTCGGCTTAAAGTCCACCCTATTCTTGCCGCAGCTCTTTTCTGCCATAGAAATCATAAATTTTTCCCTTATACTTCTTTTCGTCTTGCCTTTCCTGTGACTTCATCGAAACATCTAAGCTCAGATCCAATTTGGCCGATAGTTCCACCAAATTTCTTATCGTGAAATTATAATCTCCACCTTCCCACCTTGACACCATACCCTGACTAACTCCCACATATTTCGCAAACTCCTTTTGTGTCATCCCCAACCCCAGTCTTTTTTTCACAATAGCGGCAGAAACCTCCCCCAAAATTTGTGCAGCCAGAATATCTTCTACTTCAACACTATCTTCAAATAGTCCGAGCAAATCATCGACTCCCTGTTTCGGCAAATCTTTCTTAGTCATCATTCATTTCCTCCACCAGATCGTTATATCGCTTTTCCAACTTTTCCGCCCAACCCGTATAATCAGAAACCCGCTTTCCTTCGCGCTCATACATTGCACCCAAGAACATGGGAATACCCTTTTCACTAAAAGTCATAAACACCCTTAAATTAAAATTATTTGTTTCTTATTCATTTAGATATTGCTTATATTATATTACTCATAAGTAATATTTGCAACTTTTCCTCCCCCCGTTTGTAAATTTTTTAAATTCCTGTTTGTATAATTCGGAAAACCCCCTGATAATCGGGCAATGATTTGCAGATGTTTTTCTCTCTGATTATGATTATAAATTATAATATTTGTTTCTTCTTAAGTCAAGTCATGATTCAATATAATTTTTCACGGTCCCACATAAATCTCCTCTTTCGGCAACAGCCCCACAATATCCACTCCCTGATGCCGCAGCGCATCCAGCCGCTTCACTTCCTCTGTGATGTCCTCCATCCGCACGATCCATTTCTCCACATAATCCCGCACGGCCTGCCCCCGCAGCCCGATCTGGATCGATCGATAGGGGAGATTATTGCCGTGCACATCCTTTTCCGGATCCCACTGTACGCGCACATCGCTTTTTTCCACCAACTTCTTCCACTCCTCCCTAGAAAGACCACACTCTTCCTTGTAAGAGGACAAAACTGCCTGCTTCACTGCGCTGTCAAATCCCTCTCTGGTGAGGTCGATTGCCAGCACTCGCTCCTGCCCTTCCTTTCCCGCCCAGCCACAGCGGTACATCATCCACAGAAAAGACGGCTTGATCCACGTCATACGGTTCAAGCTAAAATGACTGCCAAATGTCTGGAGCCGCACGGCTTCCTCCGCGATTTCCGGACAATATGCCTGATATACACGGATCGTTGTATCTGTATAGACTGCTCTGATCTGTTTTTCCTTGTTTTCCTGACTCATCATTCTTCCGCCGCCTTTCCTCTCGATAATATCCCCTACTTCACCCATTCGATCTTCGTCACATAGATCACGGAAAAAACGTCCTCCGATTCTCCTTTCACACTCCTCGCAAGGTCGCCGGAGCCCAGTTCTGTATAATTTCCGTCTGATTTTCCATAACGCACATCCCCTATATAGCCGGTCAGGTGCAGATAATCCCCTTGCTTGATCTTTCGAAACTCCTCCCTGATGTTATCATCTGCAGCGATCAGATATGCATCCGTGCAATTCTGATAGATCACCTTGGAGCCTCCGATTGCTGCATATCTATCCTCTCCGCTGGTCCAGGACACCACGCCCTGCATCGGCTGCTGCCATCCAAAATCAATTTTGTCATTGTATTCCGCAACTACGCCCCATGCAAGCACCGCAGACACAGGCGCTATCTTGTCCAGTGTAGAACTCTCCCTAAAATGCCGCTCGTTGACCACCAGTCCCTTCATGTCGCAGGAATACTTGTAATCCATTGTCACTTTATTCCCGTCGATCTCGCCGAGGGAAAGCTGCCCTGTTTCCGGCTTCAAAACCGGCGCGGGGATTCCGGCGATCCCTCTCGTCTTCGGCAGCCCCAGAAAATCTCCCATATGCATCACGCCATAAATCACCGCCACAATCACGGCAGCCAAAATGATCTTACCGGCAATTCCACCCTGTCTTCCCATATCCTTATCTCCCTCAATCCAGCCACTCCACTCCCGTCACATAGATCACTTCACAGGAATGGGCTCCGCTGTCACTTCTGGTAGTACTGGAATTCCAGTAAAATGTCGTTCCATCCGGCTTACTGCCATCCAGATTCACCAGATAACCTTTGAGCCTCACATAATCTCCAACCTTAAGCCGGAGCCACTGTAATTATGGGTACTGACCACCAACGCACTGATATCATACGCATACAAATAGCTGACCGTTATATCATAACCGTCAACCGACATTTTGGCCTGTCCCGCGGCTTCCGTCTGGAGCGGGTCTTTGACCCCCGCAACTGCACGCTGCTTTCCCTTGCTGCCCATTAGTACAATCGCCAGTCCGATCACGATCACAGCAGCCCAAACAATCTTTCGACTCATTTCTTCTCCGTAAAATGATACCCCTTCATATCGCATTCCTTGAAGAAATTTTTCTCGGTCGTACCGATCAGTTCCACGTTCCGGAATGCGGTCTTCTCAAATTGGTTTCCCTGCGCTCTGATCTCCAGCTTGACATCCATCAGATCCATTTCCTCAATATCGGAATCCGACAGAGCCTCCCCTTTATAAGAAAAATCTCTTGCCTCACATCGATAAAACTTCAATGCCTGGGCATCCCCCTTCACAGTCATCTCCGATTCCTCAAATTTGCAATGTGAAAAATGAACCTTTTCCACGCCGGACTCTTCCCCGTCTGCGATCAGGGTAAGTTTTCCAAACTCACATTCCGTGAAAGAAGTGTGCGTCACTCGCAGCAGCACTCCCTCCGAACCCTTGACCGTATTCTCAAAACGACAATTGATAAAGGCACAATTTTCTATTATCACAGATTCCGTCACAGCATTCCGGAAAGTCATATTCCTGCAGGTACAGTTCTTCAACTCTAATACTTTGAGTTCCTCCCCCTCCAGCACACAATCTTCTACCGGCTGCCTGTCCACCGAAAATATTCCGTCCTTCAAGAAAAATCTCAGACTGCTTTTTGCGATCGTACTCATACCCTTACCTCCCTTACAATGCTCCGTATCCTTATCTTGTTCAGCCGCATCGGTGTCCCGATGCCGCTTCAAAATTATATTTCACGATTCCCAGATCCACCTTGGAGAAAGCTCCTGCTTTAGCTGTGATAAATGCCTCGTCTCCCTCCAAAGTCACACGGAACTTCTGCTGATTCAGCGCCGTAGGCGCCATCATTGCTCCCACAAGTCCGTTCTTAAACCACACAGGCATCCTGTCTTCCGGCACTTCACAAAGTTTCTCCACCGGTTTGGACTTATGTTTTGTACCCTCATTCTCGCCATATCCGATCGCGATGACACACACGATCTTCTCACCCGCCGCGCTGTCCGCTCTGCACTTTCCCTTTCCGTAGGTACCGCCCACCCAGCAGGTGTTTAAGCCCAGCATCTGTGCCTTCAGCACAATCCGCTGTCCGTAATATCCACCCAGTTCCTCCAGCTGATCGGACTTTTTCCCAACAATTGCAATATAATTCTTCACATTGCTGAATTTTCCGTAATGAGACAAAAATGTGTCAAAGCACTCCGGATCATCATAAATGATCTGGATGTGCAGCCCGCTCTCCCGGTTGCACTCTGCAATCTCCTGCTCCAACTCTGCCTTTAGATCCTCGGCAATCGGCAGGTCCTTATACTGTCTTACGCTATGTCTTGCCTTAATAGCCTCCCTGATATCCATACTCACATTCCTTTCTTGACCGACTCTGTATACATCATCGGGATCCATGCATCCAACACTTTCGCATTCACCACCCGAAACCCGTTCTCCTCCAGAAACGTCCGATAGCCCTCCTCACTCCATGCTCTCTCAAAGGAAACGCCCATATTTTTCAGCGTCCCGCTGAAGAAACCGCTTTTGCTGCTGTCATTATCATGGATAAAATTGGGTGCAATCAGGATTCCCTTCGGCTTTAACACCCGCCTGATCTGAGCCAAAGCCGCTTCCGGTTCCGGCATGACATGCAGCGCATTGGCAATGATCACCACATCAAAACTCTCATCCGCATAGCGCAGTCTGACCGCATTCGCGTACTCGTATGTCAACTGCTCCGGGTTTTTCCCTTTGCGCGCCTGCTCCAGCATTTTCACCGAAAAATCTGTCGCCACCATTGATTCGGTCACATCCGCCACATGCTTTGCGATGAGCCCCGGACCCGTGGCAATTTCCAGCACCCGCTTGTCTTTCACAACCTTTCGGATGCGGTAATACAGGAACCGGTACGCCCTGTCATTCCCGAACTTCATAGCCGGCGCATACACCGGCGCAAACTTATCCCAAATGTCTGTTTTTCGTTGTTCTTCCTTCATTTTGCCCCTCTTTCTATCCGGTTACGGACTTTACCGATTTCCAAATAACATCATGTACAGCGCCAGTGCTCCGCAAAGTATCCCGCCCACTCCCACGATCATATTCCCAATACGACTGAGTGCCTCGCGCTTTTCATCATAAAACACATCCGGCTTCTCCGGATCGATCAGAAGCGTACAGATCTCTCCCTCGGATATGGTCTGACTTGTATATTTGTAATCGCAGACTCTGCGGTTCTCTCCCGCATAATAGAACTCATACGTCGGGCATACGGTCCGTGTGCCTTTGTGATGATGTGTATCCAACGCCACGCACGTCGCATTCACAGTCAACGTACATTGCTTTTTCTTTCGACTTGTAACAATCTGTGATAGCACCAAGACTAAAACAGAACCGATCAGAATCGTCACTACCACCGCATAAGGCAAAACGACATCCAGCATCGCGCCGGCTTCCTCCCCGCCAAAATAGAGCCAGGTTGGAATCGCGATCAACAGGATTCCCAATATGGGAAAAATCAATATAAACGGCTGAAAGGTCTCACTCTTAACGGTTGAGACAATTCCAACCACGCCAAAAACGAAAAAATACTGTCCTAAGAGCGCCGGCACCAGCAATCCCCTTCCCGTCTTGGAACAATAGATCATGCCTGCCAGAGACGCAACAAACCACATCACAAATAGAACGCTGGCCAGGATTGTTCCCGCGCCATATCCCTGTTTCTTATCCATTTTGCTCCTCGCATTCTATCTCTTCGCCGTCCAGCATCGCCTTCACCAGCGTTTCGTTCTCATCATAAACCAACTTCAGGGAGAAAAAAGCACTTCTCTCCTCCAACAACCGAAAGAAGATCTTATCCCCCTCCCAGATTGGCAAATCATACACTTCCTTCTGCGGAACCCAGACCAGATCTCCCTCCGCGCACACACTCTCTTCCCCGGAAAACTCCGTTGAAGTGAACAGATACATATATTCTGTGATATCCCGGTACACAAAAGTCACGATCCCGCGAAAGTCACACTGACCCATCCGGTATCCGGTCTCCTCCCATACCTCTCTGCGCACACAGTCTTCCGGGCTCTCACCCGCCTCCGCCTTGCCGCCCACACCGATCCACTTGTCCTTGTTGATGTCGTGCTCTTTCTTCGTGCGGTGCAGCATGAGGTAATTATCATCTTTGATCAGATAGCATAGTGTTGTGTTTACGAACATTTCCATTCCTCAATGTATGATACCAAAAACAGCGCCTTATACCACCATTTTATTTTAACAGAAATTTGCAGATGATACAAGCAGATAACAAAAGCAGCCCCGTTTCCGAGACTGCTCCTGCCACATTGCACATTGTAACGTATCTACACATTCTGATCCACCGCAGCGCCCTTGATATCCTCCTCGATGAGCTTCAGCTTGTTCATCATATCTTTAATTTCCTGCTGCGCTTCATTCATGCCGGCTGCACCGGTTCCCTGTCCCCGGGTTGCCTCCAGGATTTCCTCCGTGAATTCCTCCTGTTCTTTCTTCCGTTCCTTCGCAGCATCGACCTTCTCCTGAAGTTCCTCCCGTTTCTCGGC
>JAFUZJ010000026.1 GCA_017476665.1 Lachnospiraceae bacterium
GAAAGGTCCGAGAAGCCTGAGGGATATGATGGATTGCGGTGATTTTCCGGAGGCGTTCAGCGATTACCGTATGCATCTGGTCTGTGCGGATGATGCAGAGATTGCCGGAAAATGTAACACGCAATTAGGACTGCTCCTGCGTGTGCTGGCAGCCCGGGGCAACCGAAAACAGATGGAACAGTTGAAAAACAGCGGAGAGTTTGATCACATAGATGCGGAAACGAGCAGGGCGATCGCCAAACTGGCGGATATGCCGAAACTGTTGGGGCATGTGGAAAAAGAGAAGCAAAGTGGAAAAGAAGGATCGGAGGGAGGATATAGTATGTGCATTGCGATTGATGAGATGGTCAATGAGGGTGAAAGACGCGGAGAAAAGCGTGGAGAAAAGCGTGGAGCGGACAAAGTGAATCGACTGCATGCGTTATTGCTTGAACATAATCGGTTGGAGGATCTGAGGAGAGCGGTGGGAGATGCAGCGTTTCAGAAACAGCTGTTCCGGGAATTCGGACTGTGATCGATCAGGAAAAAAATATAAATCGCCTGATATCGCTGTTCCGTCTTGCACGTGTGTATTGCAGCAAGCAGAAGAATTGTAGAAAAACTCACTCTAACCTTTTAGGTGAAATCGATGCACCCTTGTTCAGGTCGTAAATTGCTTGCAATTACGTCAGCTTTTCCGTATAATATGAAATAGTGCGAAGCACTATTTCAACGAGGAAAAATGTGCAGCATTTTTTCGAGTCTGACAAGGAAGAGGAAAAATGCGCAGCATTTTTTCGAGTCTGATACGGATTTTGTACAAGGAGGCAATTTATGGTTCAGTTATTACAGGGCGGAGCCTATCTGGTAAACGGTACCGAGATCATTCCGGAGGGACCGGAGGCGGCCGCAGCGATTCAAGCGAAGACAGGGAAAGAGATCACGAAAGAGGCGGCTGCACAGAGTACCATGGCATATGGTATCTTAAAGAGCCATAATACCTCCGGCAATATGGAAAAGCTGAAGATCCGTTTTGACAAGCTTACCAGCCATGATATCACCTTTGTGGGTATCATTCAGACCGCGAGGGCATCGGGACTGCAGAAGTTTCCTATGCCTTATGTGCTGACGAACTGTCACAACTCTCTCTGCGCTGTGGGCGGTACGATCAATGAGGATGACCACATGTTTGGTCTGACCTGCGCGAAGAAGTACGGCGGTGTGTATGTTCCGCCTCATCAGGCGGTTATTCACCAGTTTGCCCGGGAGATGTTAGCCGGCGGCGGTAAGATGATTCTGGGTTCCGACTCCCATACCCGCTACGGTGCATTGGGTACCATGGCGATGGGCGAGGGCGGACCGGAGCTGGTGAAGCAGCTGCTGAATCAGACTTATGATATCAATATGCCAGGTGTGGTGGCAGTGTATCTGAAGGGCTCACCTGTGAAGGGTGTGGGTCCGCAGGATGTGGCACTGGCGATCATTGGCGCCGTGTTCAAAAACGGATTTGTCAAAAATAAAGTGATGGAGTTTGTAGGTCCCGGTGTGGCTTCTCTGTCCGCTGATTTCCGAATCGGCGTGGATGTCATGACCACAGAGACTACCTGTCTGTCCTCCATCTGGAAAACGGACGAGCAGATCAAAGAGTTCTATGAGATCCATGGCCGCAGTGAGGATTATGCGGAGCTCTCTCCCGGTGAGGTGGCATATTATGACGGTGTGATCGAGGTGGATCTGGATAAGGTTCGTCCGATGATTGCAATGCCTTTCCATCCCAGCAATACCTATACCATTGAAGAGCTCAACGCGAACCTGATAGATATTCTGGATGAGACCGAGAAGCGTGCACTGGTAAGTTTGGACGGTGCCGTGGAATATCATCTGAAGGATAAGGTGAAGAACGGCAAGTTTATGGTGGATCAGGGAATCATCGCAGGCTGTGCCGGCGGTGGATTTGAAAATATCTGTGCGGCGGCTGATATCCTGAAGGGACAGTATATCGGTTCCGACGGATTTACGCTGAGCGTATACCCTGCATCCATGCCGGTTTATATGGAACTGGTAAAGAACGGTTGTTGTGCGACTTTGATGGAGACCGGTGCGGTGATGAAGACGGCGTTCTGCGGTCCCTGTTTCGGCGCTGGTGACACACCCGCAAATAATGCTTTCAGTATCCGGCATTCCACCAGAAACTTTCCCAACCGTGAGGGAAGCAAGCTGCAGAATGGTCAGATTTCCTCTGTTGCACTGATGGATGCCCGTTCCATTGCGGCTACCGCGGCAAATAAGGGTGTATTGACTCCGGCAACAGATTTTGACGGCGAGATCGGCAAGTACAAATATCATTTTGATGCAAATATTTACAAGAATCGGGTATTTGATTCCAAGGGTGTGGCTGACCCCAGTGTGGAGATCCAGTTTGGTCCCAATATCAAGGACTGGCCGGCTATGGGAGAGCTGCCGGAGAATCTGGTACTGCGCGTAGTCAGCGAGATTCATGACCCGGTGACCACCACGGATGAGTTGATCCCTTCCGGGGAGACCTCCTCCTATCGTTCCAATCCGCTGGGACTGGCCGAGTTTGCGCTTTCCAGAAAAGATCCCGAGTACGTGGGCAGAGCGAAGGACATCCAGAAGGCAGAGAAGGCGAGAATGGCGGGTGAGCACCCCTGTGAGGCACATCCCGATGTGAAGCCTGTGATGCATACGGTGAAGCAGACTTTCACCGAGGCAAACCACACCAACACCGGATTCGGTTCCACCATCTTTGCGGTGAAGCCGGGTGACGGTTCCGCCAGAGAGCAGGCAGCTTCCTGCCAGAAGGTGCTGGGAGGCTGGGCAAACATTGCCAACGAGTATGCTACCAAGCGTTATCGCTCCAACCTGATCAACTGGGGTATGCTGCCTTTCCTGATCGAGGAGGGCGAACTTCCGTTTAAGAATCTGGACTACCTGTTCATTCCGGGCATTAAAAAGGCTGTGGAGGACAAGACTGAGGTCATTAAAGCGTATGTTGTGGATACGGAAGGCGGGAAATTGAAAGAGTTTGAGATGAAGCTGGGCGAGCTGACCGACGAGGAGCGCCAGATTATCTTGAAGGGCTGCCTGATCAATTACAACCGCGTGTAAAATTTCATGTTGTTGCATTGATTGGCTTCGTATCGCTTCCAAAATGGAACGAATCGTAAAAACAGATCGTGCGAAATTGGTGAAACCAGGGTTAAGCAGATTTCAAATTGTGTCGATATACTAGATACAGGATGGCGGATAGGCCAACCGTCATCTAAGTGAACAGCGACACCACGGATGGTATTTTAACAGAGAAACGGATTCCTCTGTTTTTATACCATCCTTTTTTATGAAGGAACAGGAGGTTCAAAGCTTACAAGCTTACATAGAGGAGCAAGTGGTGCGTAAAAGGAGAGAAGGAATATTTGAAGATTGATTCCGGTACAATAGGAATGGAGTCCGCAAGAAGCTATCAGTCTGTAAAGACGAGTTACCGCCGTTTTTCGGTAACGGATTACCAGGGCGGTATGTTGAATGCAAATTCAGGAAAAGAAAACAACGGGGAGCAGTCCGTATCAAATTCCGAGGGGAACAAGGGGAATCTGTATACGCTGCAGGATTGGCAGAATGATCTGTCGATCGGATCCGCGGGGAGAGGGCGGTTATGGATCGGGCAGACAAACCGCGATGACAGTAATACATGGAATGAGTTCAGACAGCTGACGGTTCGCTATATTTTTGAATTGTTGTTTGGTGACCGCAGCGAGCGGATCAATAAGCTCATGGAAAAATACGGTCTGACTGAGGATACCGATTCTTGGCAGAACACCGGCGGGAATGCCGGAAATTCATCGGGAAATACGGTTTCCGGCAACGATCAGCTGCAGAACTTTATGGCTTCTAAAGCTACGGTAAGACAGTTTCAGTTTACGGAGGAAACCTATGCTCACGAGCAGGAATCCACGGCATTCTCCACGGTGGGGACGGTGCGCACCGCTGATGGCAGGGAGATCAATTTCAATGTGAATGTAGGTATGAGCAGGGAGTTTACGCAGACCTTTTCACAGGATCTGAATTTGTCTTTCACCATGTGCGACCCGCTGGTGATCAACCTGGATACCGATGTGGCACAGTTGTCCGACCAGAAATTTTATTTTGATATTGATGCGGATGGCGAAGCGGATGAAATTTCTCAGCTTGGCAGCGGCAGCGGATATCTTGCATTAGATGAAAATGAGGACGGCATCATCAACGACGGCAGTGAGCTGTTTGGGACAAAGAGCGGCAACGGATTTGCGGACCTCGCAAAGTACGATGAGGACGGCAACGGCTGGATCGATGAGAATGACGCAATCTGGTCGAAGCTCAAGATCTGGACGAAAGACGCGCAGGGGAAAGACGTCCTGTATCGTCTGGCGGAAAAGGGTGTGGGCGCGATCTGCCTGCAAAATGTTGCCACTGATTTCACGATGCAGGGCGCGAACGGACAGACTAATGGAGCAATCCGAAATACAGGCGTGTTCCTGTATGAGAACGGAAATGTGGGAACGGTCCAGCATGTGGATGTGGCAAAATACGACCGGGGCGCCTGAAAGCGCAACCGGCACATAGAAAAAAATATGGAAAAAAGACTGTGGATGAAAAGGAACCTGAAAAAGTCCGCAGTCTTTTTTTGTATAAAACTTTCTCTTTCGGCAAGACTAGAAATGAAAAGTGCATTTATCCATAAAGAAAGAGAGAGGGAAGAAATATGAGAAGAGACAGACGCGACAATATGAGGCGTGAGAGGATCATAATGGTGGCATCTTCGGCTTTTGTGCTGACTGCATTGACCATGACCGGCCTGTATATGAAGGGGCAGGAAATGAAACAGTTGGATGACGGTTATACACTGGACTTTTCTGCATTGGAAAACCGCACGGACACAAAGCTGAATGCGATTGGAGCGGAACAGGTCAAGGCACAGGCGGGAACAAGCCAGACAAACATGGAGAATGATCTGGATTATATGCCTGCGGAGGATGCCACAACGCAGGTGGGGTCCGGACTGGTACAGATTCCCGGGCTGACAGATAAAACTGCGAATGCTCCTACGGTGCAGACAGAAGCGGAGGCAGGGGAAGTGATCACATCTCAGAATGAGCAGCAGCCGGAAGACCAGGGCGCGGAGGGTGCAGTTATAAAACCGGAGGAACAGGCCGGGAAGTCGGTTGAGTCACAGGCTGCCATGGAACTGCATTACAGCGAAGATCAGGGGCTGACAAAGCCGGTGAACGGAGATGTGCTGATGTCTTATAAGATGGACGGCAGTGTTTATTTTGCCACACTGGATCAATATAAGTATAATCCGGCTACTTTGTTTAGTGCGGAGGTCGGCAGTGAGGTCTATGCCTGTGCAGAGGGCAAGATCATAGAGGTATTTGAGACCGCGGAGTTAGGTAAGGGCATCACCATGGAACTGGGTGACGGCTACACGGTGACCTACGGTCAGTTGGATGAAATTCAGGTCGTGGAGGGCGAGTTTGTGCAGGCAGGTGAAAAGCTCGGCACGGTAGCAGCGCCCAGCAGATATTATGTGCAGGAGGGAACCAATCTCTATTTCTGCATGGAGAAAGACAACAAGCCCATGAATGCGGAGCAGTTGTTTTAACATTGCAGGATGAGCAGAGCATTTCAGAAGGAGCGGCAAATGCATGTATATTGTTGACGGAAAGATCATGACCATGGCGGGACCTGTCTACGAGGACGGTGTTCTTCATATCCGAAACGGGAAGATTGTGGAAGTGGGCGGGAAAGGCAGCGTGGAGCTGCATCCGGAAAACGGAGAGTGTGTCCTGCCCGTTGCCGGGGCGTGGGTCATGCCGGGAATCATTGAGGCGCATTGTCATATGGGGATTACGGAGGAGAAAAAAGGGATGGAAGGAGATGACTGTAATGAGACAGTCAATCCGCTCACCCCTTATCTGCGCGCCATTGACGCTATCAATACCATGGATGCGGCGTTTGATGACGCGGTACGGGCCGGGATTACAGCAGCCATGATCGGCCCGGGGAGTTCCAATGTGGTGGGCGGTCAGTTTGCGTTGGTCAAGACTCACGGGCGGCGCATTGACGATCTGATCATAAAGGCGCCGGCCGCCATGAAAGTGGCCTTTGGAGAGAATCCCAAAGTCAATTATTCGGAGCAGGGGAAAAGTCCGTCCACCCGCATGGCGATCGCAGCTCTGCTGCGGCAGGAATTGTATGAGGCAAAACAATATTTTCGGCAAAAGGAACAGGCCGATCAAAACGGGGAGTTTTTTGAGGAAGATTTTGCGAAAGAGTGCTGGAAGCCTGTGTTGGACAACCGGATCCCTCTGAAGGCGCATGTGCACCGTGTGGATGATATTTTTACCGCAATCCGGATTGCAAAGGAATTCGGACTTTCCATGACGTTAGACCATTGTTCGGAGGGACATCTGATCGCGGAGGAACTGGCTCAGGCGGGATTTCCCGCCATTGTGGGGCCGGATCTGACCAGCCGCAACAAGATCGAAGTGCAGAATATGTCTTTTAAGACGGCGGGTGTGTTGAACCGTGCCGGAATGTTGGTGGCGATCACCACGGATCATCCGGTGTCACTGATCCAGTATCTCCCAATCTGTGCGGGACTGGCCGTGAAGGCGGGATTGCCCATGGAGGAGGGATTGAAGGCGATCACCATCAATCCGGCGAAGATCTGCGGCGTGGCAGACCGGATGGGCAGCCTGGAGGTTGGAAAAGATGCAAATATTGCCATCTTTGACGGGAACCCCATGGAAGTGTTTACGCGGACTTTGTATACGATCATTGACGGAACGGTGGTTTATGATCACAGGAGTCAGGCGGTTGATTGACATTTTTCGGATAAATTGGTACTATAAATATTGTGCTTTTTGGTTGAGCCACCCAAAACGGCACAGATACATAGGATAACTGTCGGGCTCGTATGCATAAGGATAAGTGATAATTTATGATGCAGGAAAAAAACGATTTAAAGACCGGGGGGGACAATTATAAGGTCGGGATCGATGTAGGGTCTACGACCACAAAGATCGTGGTCAGTGAGAATGACAAATTCATTTACCACAAATACATCAGACATTTTGCCAAGCAGAAGGAAAGTATCCTGACACTCTTAAAGGAGATCAGAACTGTGGTGGGCGAGCATGCAGTGAAACTCTGCATGACCGGTTCCGGCGCGAGGAATCTGGCAAAAAAGGTGGAGGTTCCGTTCACCCAGGAGGTCGTGGCGAATTCACTGGCATTAAAGAAAGAGTATCACAGGATCGGAACAGCCATTGAGCTGGGCGGTCAGGATGCCAAGATCATTTTCTTCCGGGATGATGACAAGGGAGAATCCCAGGTTTTTGACATGAGAATGAACGGCAGCTGCGCCGGTGGTACCGGTGCGTTCATCGATGAGGTGGCCACGGTTTTGGGCGTGGAAGCCGCGGATATGAATGCGCTGGCGGAGAACGGTGACAGTGTCTATGATATTTCGGGGCGCTGTGGTGTGTTCGCCAAGACGGATATTCAGGCGCTTCTGAATCAGGGCGTGAAGAAAGCGGATATTGCCCTTTCCAGTTATCATGCCATTGCGAAGCAGACCATCGGCGGACTTTCTCAGGGACTGGACATCAATACGCCGGTGGCGTTTGAGGGAGGACCGCTCACTTTCCATCCCAGATTAAAGGATGTGTTTGCCGAGAGATTGTCGCTGGCCCCGGAGGACATTATTGTTCCGGAGCATCCGGAAATCATGGTGGCTTACGGTGCTGCGCTGAGCATTGATGAGATCCATCACGGCGCTGGCCTTTATACGATAGAAGAATTGATCCGTAAATTTGAAAGTGTGACCGCGGAGGACGAGGAGTCGGAAGGGGCAGGCATGCTCTATTTTGAGAATGCAGCAGAGCTGGAGGAGTTCAAGAAAAAGAATCCCCGTCTGACACCGCCGGTCTATGCGCCCAAGGCGGGTGAGGTAGTAAACGCGTATCTGGGCATGGATGCGGGCAGCACTACAACCAAGCTGGTTTTGTTGAATGAAAAAGAGGAGATTATAGATTCCTACTACGCCTCCAATGAGGGCAGCCCCCTGATTGTGGCGAAGCGGGCGCTTTTGACCATGTATGAGAAATACCGCAAGGCGGGGGCCGAGCTGCACATTATCTCAGCAGCGTCCACGGGGTACGGAGAGTTTTTATTTTCCAAGGCATTCCGCACAGAGGCCCATATCGTGGAGACGGTGGCGCACGCCATGGCAGCGGCGAAATATGTGGACGACCCCACCTTTATCCTGGATATCGGCGGGCAGGACATGAAGGCAATCTGGCTGGAGAAAGGGATCATCACCAACATTGTGGTGAATGAGGCCTGCTCATCGGGATGCGGCTCTTTTTTGGAGAATTTCGCGCAGACTTTACATATCGAGACCAAGGATATTGCGGACAGGGCATTTGCATCGGAGAATCCGGCGAAGCTGGGCAGCAGATGTACGGTGTTCATGAACAGCAGTATCATCACCGAGCAGCGCAACGGCAAGCAGCCGGATGACATCATGGCGGGACTTTGCCGCTCCATTATCGAGAATGTGTTTACAAAAGTGATCCGTGTGCCCAATATCGATTCTCTGGGAGAACGGATCGTGGTGCAGGGCGGTACGTTCCAGAACGACGCGGTGCTCAGGGCCATGCAGCAGTATGTGGGCAGAGAGGTGATCCGCGCGCCCTATGCGGGGATCATGGGTGCCATTGGTTCCGCATTGATCGCCAAGGAAGCGGCGGAGAAACCGGACTTCAAGCCGAGCTTTATCAGTTATGAGGAACTCAGTGCGTTTACCTTTACTCAGGAGGCCAATTCCCCCTGCCCGTATTGCAGTAATCACTGTAACCGCACGATCCTTTCTTTCTCCACAGGAGACAGCTGGGTGACCAACAATCGCTGTGAGAGGGGTGAGGTGCTGGGCGATCCGAAGGATTCGGCGGTAAGGGATAAAGTCAGGGAGTTGGCAAACAAGGCGAATAAGCCTGCCAATCTCTACGAAGTCCGTAAGAAGCTGCAGAACAAGGAATATCCCTATGAGGTTGTAGGGAAAAAGCAGGATATTACCATCGGTCTGCCCAGAGCGTTGTTTTATTGGGAGGGCATGCCTTTCTGGACCACTTTCTGGAAATCTTTGGGATTTCAGTTAAAGGTGTCGCCCATCAGCACCAGAGCGATCTATGAAAACGGAATCCATGCGGTGCCATCGGATACGGAATGCTTCCCTGCGAAGCTGGTACACGGGCATATCAGGGAACTGGCGAAGATGGGAGTGGACAGAGTTTTCATGCCCATCATTGTGGTGACGCCCTCCGAGAATAAGGAGGAGACCAGTTTCTCCAGATGCGCGCTGGTGAAGGGATACCCCATCGTGATCCACAACTCGGACAATCCGGAGATCTATGAGGGCGTAAAGTTCGATTCCCCGTATTTTTACTGGTATTCCGATGAGGATCGAGAGAATCAGTTGAGTATTTACATAGAGGAAACCTACGGCATTGAAAAGGAGATCACGAAGAAAGCGATCGCTTTTGCCGCTGCGGCCCAGAAGGAATTTGACAGGGAGCTGAAAGCGGAGGGTGCCAGGGTTTTGGAGGAAGTGACCAGGCAGAATAAGTTTGCCGTGGTGATGGCGGGCAGACCGTATCACAACGATCCGCTGATCAATCATGAACTGCCGGAGCTGTTTGTGAACATGGGTGTGCCTGTACTGACGGCAGACAGTCTGCCCGAGCTTCCTGAGGTAGAGTTGAGAAAATCAAGGATCGATATTGTGAATAACTTCCATGCCAGAGTATTGGGCGGAAGTATTCTGGCGGCATCAAACCCGAATCTGGAGTTTGTCCAGATCGTAAGTTTCGGATGCGGACATGATGCGGTGCTGTCCGATGAAGTGGTACGCATGATGAAGGAGATCAGCGGTAAGGCGCCTCTGATCCTGAAGGTGGACGAGAGTGACGCCCAGGGACCGTTGCGGATCAGAGTCCGCTCCTTTGTGGAAACCATTGAGAGAAAGCGGGCGAAACAGATCAGTCATGAGGTGAAAGAGTTGTCGGATCCCTATCCGGTGAAGTATACGAAAAAAGACCGGAAAGAAAAGATTGTGCTGGTGCCGAACAGTTCCCATGCGTTCTGCCAGATCATGTCGGCAGCGTTTAAATCCCAGGGGATCAAGACGGTTCCGCTGGAGATCGGACGTGAGGAGGCAATCCGGCTGGGAAAACGGTATACCCACAACGATATCTGTTTCCCGGCGCAGGTGGTGATCGGTGAGATCCTTGGCGCATTGAACAGCGGCAAATACGACCTGGACAATGTGTCGGTGGCCATGGCAAAGTATCTGGGCTGTTGCAGACTGCCCCACTATGCCACTATACTGCGCAAAGCCCTGGATGATGCAGGGTACGGGAAGATTGCCATCATGACCAATGATGATGTGGATCTGCACGATATGCATCCCGGCTTTAAGATGAATGCGAAATCACTGCTGATCATTTCTATCGCGCTGCCCATGATCGATACGCTGGAGGAGATCCTGCGGAAGATCAGGCCTTATGAGAAAGTGAAAGGAAGCGCAGACAAGGCTTTTGAGGCGGCCATGGACTGTCTCACGGAGCATATTGAAAAACATGGGATTCCCGGCGCAATCAGCGGATTTAAGAAGGCGCTTAAGCTTGTCACCGATGTGGAATATGACGACAGCGTGAAGAAGCCTACGGTGCTGATCGTGGGCGAGTATCTGCTGAACTTCCATCCGGGCGCAAACCATGATATTGAGCGGTATCTGGAGGAGAATAATTTTGAGATCATTGAGGCAAAGATGACCGATGTGATCCAGAAATCTTATTTCTGCCAGGGAAAACAGATTGAAGATTTTCATGTGACGAGAGATAAGGCTACGGTATTCTGGACAAGGGTGGCAAAGCCGTTCTTTACCTTTGCCCATAAGTTGACGGATTTCCTGGCCAGAAATGAAAAGCTGCATGAGAAATCCGTGCTGTTGGAGGATCTGTCCGTGGTCAGCGATCCCATCATTCACCATACCTTTGATACAGGTGAGGGAATCCTGATCCCTGCGGAGATCATTTACAATGCGGAACATGGATGCAGGAACTTTGTGATCCTGCAGCCCTTTGGCTGTCTTCCCAACCATGTGATCGGCAGGGGCATCTGTAAGAAACTGAAGGAGATGTATCCGGATATTGAGCTGCTGCCGTTGGATTATGATCCGGATGTGAGCTTTGCAAATCTGGAGAACAGACTGCAGATGTTGATCATGAACCAGAAAAACGGACAGGATACACATGTGAAGGCAGCCGGTTAATGCCGGAATCCTCTTGTAGTGCAGAGGGAATACTGCTATAATACTAGATATAGTGGTTGCGGCAGAAATATGTGGGCCATCTGCTTTTGAAAGAGAGGAATGTTATGGCAGATTTATTGTATGGATTGTCGTCTCTTGGACTTGAGAGCCTGCAGGGAGCAGATATTTTCGAAGAGCTGACCAAAAAGGAAAAAGCGGTTGAGGAAGGGCCGGTTGTCCTGGAAGAAAAAGATATGGTCTATGACAAAAAGACGACCTGCCCGGTCTGCGACACGGAGTTTATGTATAAGAGCCTGAAAGCAGGGAAGACCAGATTCCTCGGAAATGCTCAAGATCTGCGACCGGTTTATGAGGGCATTGATGCGCAAAAGTATGATATCGCACTCTGTCCCAACTGTGGGTATGCGGCATTGACCAAATATTTTCCAAGAGTCACCACCAAACAGGCTGCATTCATCCGGGAGAACATCAGCAGTAAAGTCAGACTGCACGCTTACACCGGGGATACCTATAGTTACGAGGATGCAATCGAGCGGTATCAGCTTGCGCTGGCGAGCGCGGTCGTCAAGAAGGTAAAGACCAGTGAAAAGGCTTATATCTGTCTGAAGAATGCATGGCTGTTACGGGGCTATGCGCAGTACCTTGCGGAGGAAAAGCATATGCCCAAGGAACAGTTGGGGGCTGTAACTCAGTTGGAAAAGAAGTTTTTGCAGAATGCTTTCAGAGGGCTTTCGGCGTCGGTGGCGTCGGAAAGTTATCCGATCTGCGGCATGGACGAGGGTACACTGGATTATCTGCTGGCGGCAATTGCCATGCAATTGGAGGATTATGACGGAGCCGGCAAGATCGTGGCAAATATTCTGATCTCTACCACAGTGAATCCCCGCATTAAGGACAAAGCGCGTGATCTGAAGGATGAGATCATGCAGAAGAAAAAGGAACCAAAATAAAAGCAGTGCCGGAAATGAAACAAGGAAACGTTTCCGGCATATAATACGGGTATGAATATAAAAGTTGACGGATATAATATTAGCTATAAAATAACGGGAACCGGGGAAAAGACGGTGGTGATGCTGCAAGGTTGGGGAACCGACCTGGGGGTGTATGATTCGGTGGCGGACGCCATCAATGATAAGTACACTTTTGTGCAGTTTGATTTTCCGGGCTTCGGAGGGAGCGATGAGCCCCGGGAGGCGTGGAATGTGGATGCTTATGCCGATTTTTTCTGTAAATTCATGGAGGCACTGGGTATCAAAAAAGCCACGCTTATCGGGCATTCCTACGGCGGTAGGGTGATCATCAAACTGGCGGCGCGCGAAAGTCTGCCCTTTGAGATCACGAACATTGTGCTGATCGACAGCGCGGGCGTGCTGCCGAAGCGGTCTTTTGCCCAGAAGATGAAGATCAGGCGGTATAAGGTGTTAAAGCGGATCCTGAATCTGAAACTGATCTATGCTCTGTTCCCGGAGGTGATTGATGACTGGAGGAGCAGGCAGGGATCGGCGGATTACCGGAATGCGACGCCCATCATGCGGCAGTGTCTTGTGATGGCGGTAAATGAGGATCTTACGGAGCTTTTGCCGAAGATCAAGCAGGACACGCTGCTGATCTGGGGGGATAAGGATACGGCGACACCTATCAGTGACGGGAAGCTGATGGAGGAGCGGATTCCGAATTCCGGGCTGGCGGTGCTCACGGGAACCGGTCATTTTTCGTTTCTGGAGCAGCCGGCGGTATTCCGGAATATTATGAGGTCGTATTTTCAGATATCATGACATTGTATTTTAAATCTGACGCTATGTTTTCTGATGGGAGAGCATAATGGAAATAAGAACTTTGATCGCCGCAGTGCTTGCGGTGCCCGCCTTTTATCTGACGTTTCGCTACAACATGCACATGTTCCAGCTGAACGGCTATAAGAACGGGGAACATATCAATTGGCTGAAAAAAAATATCAGGCAGCAGTGGCTGCTGGTGTTCGGGATCCTGCTGGGGGTCCTGCGAATTGTGCTACCGGTACTGGCGCTTGACATTGTAGAGTATCTGACGTTGCTTCTGATCTTCGTGGTCTACCGGGCGATGAAGCATATGAAGTCCAAGAAAAAACTGGTCTACACCGCCAGGGTGAAGCGGATGATGGCCACGGATCTGATCCTCACGGCGGTCTGCGTGGCGGCGGTGGCCTGGTTTGTCGGCTGGGCGCCGGTGAACGGCGTGGTGCTGATCCTGGTGTCGGCGCAGTTTTTGATGAATCTGGTGTGCAATGGGATCAATCATCCTGTGGAAGCAGGGGTGAACCGGTATTATATCAATGACGCGAAGAAGAAGCTGCGGGAAGTGCCGGATCTCGTGATCATTGGCGTCACGGGCAGCTACGGCAAGACCAGTGTGAAGTTTTATCTGCAGACGCTGCTGCAGGAGCATTTTCATGTGCTGGTGACGCCGGAGAGTTACAACACGCCCATGGGAGTGGTGCGGACGATCAGAGGGTCGCTAAAGCGCACCCATGAGATTTTCGTCTGCGAGATGGGGGCCCGACATGTGGGTGACATCAAGGAGATCTGCGATATTGTGCATCCCCAGCATGGCGTGATCACGTCTATCGGTCCCCAGCATTTAGAGACCTTTTTCAACATGGAAAATATCAAGAACACAAAGTTTGAGCTGGCGGACGCGCTGCCTGAGGGCGGTATGCTTTTTCTGAATGGGGACAATGTGTACATTCAGGAGAAAGCAGGGGAATATAGGAACAAGACCTTTTACTATGCGGAGGGCAGCAGTGGAACGGGCAGCGTTTTGCAAGAGGATGTTGGTGCAAGCGGTGCGCAGACTCATGATATGCAGAACCCCGGGCTAAAAATCGGGGACGGATACTTTGCCTCAGATATCACCGTCTCTCAGACCGGCACGGAATTCACGGTAACGGCGCCGGACGGGGAGTCGGAGCGGTTTCACATGCGGCTGATCGGTGCCCACAATGTGATCAATGTGGTGGGTGCGATCAGTGTGGCAAATAAGCTGGGGATCGCATTGAAGGATCTGCGCATTCCGGTGCGGCGGATCGAGCCGGTGCCCCATCGCATGCAGATGCGGGAGCACGGACTGGTGACGATTATTGACGACGCGTACAATTCCAACCCGGTGGGCTCCAAGGCAGCAGTGGAGACTCTGGCTATGTTTGACGGCGTGAGGATTCTGGTGACGCCGGGCATGGTGGAGCTTGGTGACAAGGAGCGGGAATACAATTACAAGTTCGGAACTTACGCGGCGGATTGCTGCGATTATATCCTGTTGGTGGGCAGAAAGCATACGGAGCCCATCCGTGAGGGCGTGCTGAGCAAGGGATTTGCCAAAGACAGGTGCCTGGTGTATGATAAGTTGGAGGAAGCGCTTTCGTATGCGTATGCCATCAAGGAGCAGGGACACAAATATATTTTGTTGGAGAACGATCTGCCGGACAATTATTGATCGGTGGGGCTTCCGGAAGCAGCGCAATTTTTTATCCTTTTTACATTTGTGAAAGATGAAGGAGAAGTACATGTCACGAGTAAAGGAATTATTAGATGAACTTCAAATAAGAGAAAAAGAAATCTTTACTCAAAAAGTTAACAAATCCGGTTTGAGCGCAAAAGATATTACTGAGGTTGGAAAAGAACTGGGTATTAAGTTCCCTGCTTCTTATAAAGAGTATTTACGCACATATCAGATACCGACAACTAAAGTGTTTATCTGTTTTTGTGGAGATACTTATACCAATTCTTTTGATATTACTTTTTCGAGAACAGAGAATAAATATATTGACTCAGACGCGGACGAGATTGTCATTGAACTGAATTGGATCAATTATGATACATCAAGTAAAGAAGCTTTTGTTAAGAGTTTCATTGAGAAAAATGAAGGTACCATGGCTTGGGCTAAATCGGGATTTTTTCTGCTGGGAGAATTTCGAGGGTATCAGGTATACTTGGATAGCAAACAAGATATTGTATATTCGATTTATCATGAAGATCTTTTGGAAAGTGAGGATTACGACGATCCTAAAGCGGCTCGTGAATGTATTGAGGAGCATGCGCATGAGCTCTGTGACAACTTTGAGCAGTTTCTGAAAGTTATATGTAGCGGCAAGCCTTTTGATGAAGACGAGCATGTGTTCTATGGTGATGAGCTTGCAGAAGAGAAACCTGCTGAAAATCAGGCAGATTTGTCTTCGTGGTTGATCAAAATCGGTGAAGCAAGCGCTACTCCAATCAAGAATCAGGATAAGATTGGCGGGTTTCCGACATATCAACCTGAAGAGATACCGGTAGCAGATCCCTATGGTGGTCACTTCTTAATGGAAATTTACAATCACGGGTTTGCGGATCCCGAGATCATATGTTGGCAGCTTTACTGCATGGAGATGAGTGCTGCTTCTATCACTCATATACTTGAAATTCGTAAAGATGCTCCTTTGTACGACGATTCGAGCAAATTGATCAGTAAGAGAATGGGACTTAACGAATATCCTCTTTTTTTGGAGCTGTACGATTCAAAGAAACTTGACGAGACTGTATCCAGGATTGGAGGCAAAGTTCCAAAGTCGGCTAAAAATGCTTTCAAGAGAAAGAAGATCACTTATCTGGGAACTATCACGGAAAAGCTCGTTCCTAACAAAGAATTAAACATTTACCACTATAATGATAACGGAATAATTGCTTTTGGATTCGATGATAACGGTAAGTTTTATGCCGAGGCATATGTCTGATCAGGAGGAGAGTATGCCAAAGTACAACAGGCTCGATTCTTTCCCATCAGACGATGGGCATATAGAAAGTATTTTGATTGGTTGCGAAGATGCAAAGGTGTCCTTTCAGACATGGAACGGAAAAGCACTAACGATTATTTTCAGAGATGTTGATAAAATTACATCAAACCATTCAGTATATGGTGATATAGGAGATTTTGTCTGCTCGGATCTTAAAGGAGATTATAAAAGATATTCATTTAAGGATGCGAGTACGGATGAGATAGTACTTGACATTGATTCTAAATCGATGGAAATATATGATACAGGTTTTGCTAAGGATATTAATGGTGCAATATTTGATGTTGGATATGATTATATTGGAAATCAGAAATGTCCTTATTATGATTTATGATGAATAATAAATAAGCGGCTTCAAGTTTGCGGGGAGGGATAAGAAGTGAAGACAAAGGTGGCAGTGTTATTTGGCGGAAAAAGTGTGGAGCATGAAGTTTCCGTCATTTCGGGCATTCAGGCGATCATGAACATGGACACGGAGAAGTATGAGGTAATCCCGGTGTACATGACCAAGCAGAATGAGATGTATATCGGGGACGGGATCGGTGACATCGAGTCCTACAAGAATATCGAGCAGCTGCTGAAAAATTCCAAACGGGTCATCATGCTCAATGTGGACGACAAGGTACAGCTGATGCCCTATCCGCCCAAGAAATTCGGCAAAAATAATGCCATTGATATCGATATTGCGTTCCCAGTGGTACACGGGACCAATGTGGAGGACGGCGCGCTGCAGGGCTATCTGAAGACACTGGGGATTCCTTTTGTGGGCTGTGATGTGACGGCCTCCGCCATTGGCATGGACAAATACATCATGAAGACGGTGTTAAAAGAGAACAATATCCCGGTACTGGATGCAAGAGAGTATACACTGGCGGATTACGCGCAGATGGATGTGCTGTTGGATCAGGTGGAGAAGACCTTTGCGTATCCGGTGATCGTAAAGCCGGTGAATCTGGGTTCCAGTGTGGGCATCAGTGTGGCGAAGAACCGCGTGGAGCTGTCCAATTCCCTGGATGATGCATTCAAATATGCCACCAAGGTGCTGGTGGAGCATGCTATCGCCAATCTGCGGGAGATCAACTGCGCGGTGCTGGGGGACGAGAGCGAGGCAATCGCCTCCGAGTGCGAAGAACCCTTGCACACGAAGGATATCCTGAGCTATGAGGACAAATATGTGAGCGGCTCCAAGAACGGCGGCTCCAAGGGCATGGCCAGTGTGTCCCGCAAGATCCCGGCGGAACTTCCCGATGATCTGCGGGAGGAGATCCGGGATATGGCCATCAATTCCTTCTGGGCGCTTGGCTGCAACGGTGTGGCCCGGATCGACTTTATGATCGACGAGGACACGGGAAAGCTATATTTTAATGAGATCAACACGATCCCTGGCTCCCTTGCCTTTTATCTGTGGGAGCCCATTGGAATTTCTTATAAGGAGCTGCTGGATCGCATGATTCAGTTGGCAATGAGGAGAGTACGCATTGAGGAGAGGCTGACATTTACCTTTGACACCAATATCCTGAACATGGCAAAGCTTGGCGGGTCAAAGGGGGCGAAGCTGTGATGGATGGCGCGAAAAAGGAGACTGCGTCGGAGCGGAAGCAAAGATTGATCCCGGATAGAGCAGATCCCGAGCGGTACGAGGAAAATGCGTTTGCGGATTCCCCGTTTGTGGAGATCCGATCCGACGAACGGTTTGACGTACAGATGCAGTATCCGCTGCTTGGCATGAAGCATGCGGAGCCGCAATGCTTTGTGAGGAAAGAGGTTTATGAGATGCTTTTGCAGGCGGCGGCGCGGCTGCCGGAAGGGTATCGGTTCCGGATCTGGGACACCTGGCGGCCCTTTGCATTGCAGAAGGAGCTCTATGAGGTGTATTCCCGGGATATTATCCGGGATTTCGGCCTGGCGGAGTGTACGGAGGAAGAGCGAAAAGCAGTGATCCGCAAGTTTGTGTCCGACCCGATGGCGGACAGGGATGTGCCGCCGGTACATACTACAGGCGGGGCTATAGATCTGACGATTTTGGACGAAGACGGCAGAGAGCTGCCCATGGGGACAGCCTTTGACGCGTTTACGGACAAAACGAATACGGTATTTTATGAGCAGGCAGCGCAGTGTGCAGACGACGGAAACGATGTGTGTGATAAAGAGATCCGGGACAACCGAAGGCTTTTATACCACATCATGACAGAGACGGGCTTTACCAATCTGCCGTCGGAGTGGTGGCATTTTGACTACGGAGATCGGTTCTGGGGCTATTACAAGGGCAAACCCGCAATCTATCGCGGCGTGTTTACAAGGGAGGAAATCCATGGAGACGGACAACAAGGGAAAACAGGACGGGAAAGATCGGAAGTCGGCCAGCCGTAAGATCGTGGTGGAAGCTACGGCGATCATGATCTTGCTGGCGTTGGTGTTGGTGATCGTGGGCTATTCGTTCCTGCATTTTTATTTTAAATACGAACTGCAGGATCTTTTGTCCGATGTGGTGGGCAATCTGATCGGCGTGCTGGCGGCGTTTCTGCTGTTTGATATTTTGTACAATCAGCTGACCCAGGATGCCTACTCGAAGGAAACTTCCCAGCAGATCACGAAGACCCTGATGGGGGATTCTGAGACTTTGGATGTGTTCAGTGACGAGGATAAGAAGGCGTTTCTGGTGTCCACGATCCGGTCCATCCTGAAGGATGAGGATGCGGTGGACGTGGTGGTGGGAAATATCAGCAAGTATTTTTCGGATATGCAGACCACCAGGATCCGCAAGAGTTTCAACTATACGATCACACTGACCACGGAGATGCCCAACGAATATAAATGCCTGCCTGGGTGCGAAGAGTATTACTATGTGCAGGAAAATCTGAACTATGAGGTGAAGTATTTTTCGGATGAGCAGAAGAATCTGAACAGTAAATCCGTGTGTATCGGGTTTTCGTTTGACAAGCTCAGTCTGGACGCGGGACTGATGGAGAGCGACTCTGATCCGGCGTTTGCGAAATGTATCTTTAATGAGAGTCTGGATATTACGAAGGAAGCGGTTAAGTATTTGCGGTCGCTTTCCGGGGATGAGCTGAAGGAGAAATTCAATGCGATCTTCACGCCCACGATCAAGATCGACAAGGCGTATGGAGATCTGGAACATGTGGAGGTAAGGGACGGCGGCATTCTGGCGGAATATAAAGTGGATTATGATTACAGGGCATTGGAGCATGCGGTGCGGATCATTTTCCACATGCCGAAGATGTGGGGATCGCTCTTTGAGGTGACGTTAGTGGATCCCACCAAAGACCCGAAGATCACGTTTGACTATATGCCGGGCAAGATGGATGTGACCATGTATTCGTACTTGAACAAAGGGGACGAGTCTAATGAGGGCGCGTACGAGACCAGGAACGGATTGTATGACGTGGCAATCAAGGACGAGTGGATCTATCCCAAGAGCGGTATCGTGTTTACGGTAAAGAAGAAATAAAAAAGAACTGCTTCAGGACTTCTGAAGTAGTTTTTTGTCTTCAAAATAAGTTTTCTGGATGATGCCGCTGACGTAGGCGCCCAGGTGCTTGCGGGTTTCTTTGTCGAGCTGATCCGGGTAGATCGGATCGCCGTATTCGATGACGACAGTGGTCTTTTTGATAAAAGGCATGTGGTCTTCCAGCACGGCGCCGGAATTCACGATAGTCATGGGGACGATGGGAACGCCGCCTTTTTCCGCTATCTTAAAGCTGCCGTCATGGAACGGCAGGAAAGTGTCAGGAACCCGGTTACGGGTGCCCTCCGGGAAGATCGTCACGGAAATGCCGCTCTTCACCAGCTCTACCGCGGCGAGAATGGTCTTCAGTCCTTCTTTGATGTTCTCCCGATCCAGAAACAGGCAGTGCAGATTGCGCATCCAGACACGAAGAATGGGATACCGGAGCATTTCTTTCTTGGCAACATAGCCTGTGGGGCGGGGAACCCGTATATAGGTCAGAAGCACATCAAAATAGCTTCTGTGATTGCCCACATAGAGTACGGCGGTATCCTGGGGGATCCGCTCTTCGCCAATCACTATGGTCTTGACACCGGCCGTCCGGATAATCTGACGGAATACCCATTTTACCAGTGAGAGACAGGAACGGTCCTTCAGATTGGGATTGAATTTGCCGATGATCCACTCGACGAGCAGCAGCGGGCTGCCCAACACCAAAAACAGGATCACTTCAATCAGGACTAAGATAATACGTATCATGTCGTCATACTCCTTTGAAATAAACTCGAAAGCCCGCTGCTTCGCAGCCGCTTGTTTTTCGTTTGCATGTTTTATTTTATCATATCCCGCTGGCTTTGTACATAGAATAGAGCAAAACAAAAAAGCGGGATAGCTTATGAAAATAGTGAAAAAAATCGCTGCATTCTGCCTGGCGGCTGCGGTGTTTGTGCTGGCAGGATGCTCCATGCTGAACGAAGAACAGGTGAAGTTGCAGGACATCGGATTTACGGTGGTGAGCGAAGAAAAACAGCCGGGAGAGCTGAAGACGATCATTGAGGAGAAAAAGGGAAGTCCCTTCCAACTGACATACAACGACGGAGAGTATCTCTACATAGTGATCGGATATGGAGAGCAGCCGGAGGGCGGTTACAGCATCGCGGTGAACGACCTGTATCTCACAGAGGATAACATCTATGTGAATACGACGCTGCTGGGGCCGGACAGTGCGGAGAACAAGGGGGTAAAGGTGCCGTCCTATCCGTATATCGTACTGAAGATGGATTACCTGGATAAGCCGGTGGTCTTTGAGTAGTTTGCAAGTAGTCTGTATAATCGGGATGTGGCTTGACATTGCATGTGGGAAAACTATATAATTGTTCCGGGATGATCTGTGAAATTTGACTTTTGGAGTGTTTCGGAATGAATGACGGTTTGAAGGCGAAAAATGCAGAGGGGTCTTCGGCAGAACGGATCGTATTTGCAGTCGTTGTCTGTGTGATTGCATCGTATCATCTGCTCCTGCCAATCTCCTTCGGGGACGATATGGTATACAAGACGATCCTGGATGAACAGACACTGGGAGAATTTCTGCGGTTTCAGTGGGAGAACTGGACTTCCAGGATTCTCATTGAATTTGTTTTGCTGTCGGTTATCAAATACGATCTGCTGTGGCGCATCCTGGATACAGTCTTTGTGGTGACATTGGGGACAATGCTGGGAAAGATCACAAAGGAGAAAGTGTTTTCCTATGCGATCCTGCTGCTCTACCCCTTTCATGAAATGGCTTCGGCAGGATGGATCAACACCACGCTCAACTATCTGTGGCCGCTGTGGAGCGGTATGCTGATCTTTACCAATTATCAAAAATATATGACGGGTAAAAAGCTTCACTGGTCGGTGTATCTGTGGAGCATTCCCGCTGTTTTGTTTGCCTGTGATCAGGAGCAGATGGCGGTGGTGATGTTGGTCGTGACGGTGGGGATGATCGGGATCGGCATCAGCAGAAAACGTTATCTGATGCCCTATGTGGATCTGATGTTCCTGCTGAATCTGGCGTGTCTGGCAAAAATGCTTTTGTGTCCCGGAAATCAGGCAAGGAGTGCAACGGAAACCAGTATCCGGTATGCCGCATTCTCGGATCTGTCAGTGGTGGACAAGATTTTTCTGGGCGTCTACAATGTGGAGTCGACTTTTATTGCGAGACCGCATATCCTGTTTTTCCCCATCACGTTATTGCTGGCGTTTTATGTGTTTCAAAAAACAAAGATCGGATGGAAGCGGGGGATCGCGGCGGTACCGGCGGCGATCACGCTGGCCCATTGCGTGCTGGCGGAAAGCATGACAAAGTGGGATCAGGTGTTCTGGCGGTGTGAGGCGGGACAGTTCGATCTGGAGAGTCTTGGGATCTACCGGCTGTTGGTGTGGTTGTTTTTCGGGCTGGTTTTGTGCAGCCTGGTGTTTACGATGTATATGCTGTGGGAGGAGAAGATCCGAAGTTTCTGGGCCATGCTGATCCTGTGGGGAGCAGGGCTGGCCTCGGCGGTCATGATGGGATTCTCGCCGACGATGTTTGATTCGGGACCGCGGACCATGCTGTTTTTCTGCTTTGCCATGATGACGGTGATCGGGATGTGCGTGCATCAGCACAAGCGGAGTTTCCTGCGCCTGCCTCAGGATGTCAGACGGTTCTGGTACGGCGTGGGAGCGCTGTGGATCTTGGCCAGTGTGATCAATGAGCTGGCGTTTATTGCGGGCTTTATCAAGAATACGTAGGGAAGGCTCCGAACTGCAAAGCGCGCAGACGGATGCTCCAACAGAGAGAGCACGGAGATGCCTGGCTGTTTGGAACGAACCGTGGAGATGCATGCTACAAGTATGATCACAAAACGGATAAAATTGTGATCAGGTATTGACAAACCACAAAAACAATAATATAATATCAACATAGAAATTCAGGTGCATATCTGGCGTATCGCCTTTTAATTCACTTTGAAGAAAAAAGAATAATGGATGTGTGAGGAAGGCGTACGTGGCAAATTTTTGTCTATATGAAAATTGTAAATGATAAGCTGAAAGCCTTCTGTCGCACAAAAGGAGGTTTATGGGGAAACATGATGCAGCAGCTTATGAATATCTGTCGCAGCCGAAATACTTTGCGGATCTGTTCAACGCGAAGTTCTTTGGCGGGAA
>JAFUZJ010000027.1 GCA_017476665.1 Lachnospiraceae bacterium
CCTTTATTCACATCATCAATACTGCTGATAACATTTCCCACCAGCCCCTTGATCTCATCCGCCAGATGGTTGATCTCCTGCGCCACAACCGCAAAGCCCCTACCGTGTTCTCCGGCGCGCGCCGCCTCAATAGACGCGTTCAACGCCAGAATGTTGGTCTGGCTCGCAATCGATGTGATCTGCTTCATGTAATCCGTAATCTGATCTACAGAAGTGTTGAAATCCCGGAACACATTCTGAATATCGTTAAAGTCGGCCTCTACCTCTGCCGAGCTCTTCTGGATATCCTCCACTCTGCCCTGCGCCTGATCTACGGATTCCTTCACCGATACCCGCACCTGTGAAAAACTTTCCGCCGCCACGCTCACATTCTGGAACATCTCGTCAAACAGCGTCATTTCGCTCTTAAGTTCCTGATCCTTCTCCAGTACCTCCTCAAAAGAATGCTGAATCCTGCGGAGCTTCTCCAGCGAGCTCACTTCCTTCTCGATCAGCTCCCGCAGAGATTTATGAATGCTGGTCACCACATGGCTGATCGGAGAATAGTCCGCTTTCTTCACCTGCATCTGTGTGCTTTCAGTCTGTTCCTTTGCCTTTTTAAATCCAAACATATTCTTATCCCCCCTTATCCGAATACCACGCATGACATGGACTGATTTACAAACTGAGAATTACACTCCTCGCCGTTTGCAAAGAAACCGCAGTGCGGTCCCAGCGTAGCCATTTCCCGAAGATACTCTGCCGTATAGTGATTGTCATTAAAGAACAGATACCGGAATACGCAGTTGATGGAGAATACGCCCGAAACCTTGGGGAAATCATGCTTGATATTCTGGATGGTCTCGTTTACAACGCCTTTGTAATCCTGTACCTCCAACAGTGTCAGTACGTCAGAGTCATTCACCTGACGATAACAGCACAGTCCGCTGCCCTTTACACCCTTCAGGGAGATGATGCAGATATCGTCGCCGGTGATCTTGCCGAACGGATTCTGAAAAGTCTGGGTTTCAATCTTGCTCTCCGGAATATGTAATGCATCCATATAGACCTGTTTCGCCGGTTTTCCGTTCAGCTCACCCACATAATAATTCTCTCTGTCTGTCTTGCTGGCAATATAACTCGTCTTATCTGTCTCGGAAGGACGATAAATATTCTCCTTATACACCTTGATCCGTCCGCCCACGTTCTTCACCAGCGCATATGCGGAGGAGTCCTCATATACCGTGCCGTTCAGAGCCACCAGGCCGTCAAACGCCGTACCGCCGGTCAATGAGATATGGGCCGGTCCCAATACGCTGTCCATAGTCGTCAGCACACAGGCATCATTTCCCGCGCACAGATTGATGCATACCGTATCGGACGCGCCTGCACCCACTTTTCTGACACAGTCTTTCAGCCCCGCAATATCCGACACCGGCATTGTGGAAACATGCCGCAGCACGCCGGCTTCCGCTTTTACACCAAAGAACGCTGCGATTCCAACGCCGCCCTCTTTGACCTGGGAATCATAAAAATGTCCGGTTGTGGCAATGCTGGGCACGTTCGGATAAGCTTCCGCCAGTTCCTTCACATGCTGCTCAAACTGAGATTTGTTGGAGATCATGATCAAAAGATCCGGATTGTTGATCCCGCTCAAAGCCTCTCTCAGATTCCCACTGTTGCTCTTTTGCGATTGTAGTCTCATTTTCGTACCCCCTTGTATCTTTTTGTTACATTATGTCCTTTTCTATTTACTTCCGGCTGTTTGCCGCCTTCAGTTCCCCATATAAAAGCTTGTAATTCTCATACCGGATCGGTGAAATTTCCCCTTCTTCCACCGCATTTTTGACGCCGCATACCGGTTCGTTGATATGTGCACAGCCTGAAAATTTACAATACTTCTCCGGTTCGGTAAATTCCGGATAATAGCCTGCAAGTTCCTCGGGTGTCAGGTGAAACATGCCCAAAGAACTGAATCCCGGCGTATCCAGAATATAAGTATCCTCCGAGATGGCAATCAATTCGGAATGTCTTGTGGTATGTTTTCCTCTGTCAATCTTAACACTGATGCTGCCGGTCTGCATTTGAATGTTGTCCTGCAGACAGTTGATGATGGAAGACTTGCCGACTCCGCTGGGCCCCGCCACCGTTGTTGTCTTTCCCCCCAGCACCTCCCGCAGTTCCTCGATATTGGACTGCTCCTTTGCACTGACCAACAGCGTCCGATAACCGCAATCCGTATAAATCTTCTGATAGGTCTCCCCCACCCGCTCAGAATCCGTATCCAACTTGTTAAAGCAGATGACACAGGGCAGTTTCTGCTGCTCCATCATGATCAGGAAACGATCCAGCAGATTGAAGTTGGGCTGCGGTCTGGTGATAGCAAAGATCACCAGCGCCTGATCCACATTTGCCACAGCCGGCCGGATCAGTTCGCTCTTTCGCGGAAGCAATGCCTCGATGGAGCCCAGAGCCTGTTCCTCGTCCAGAACCGCCAGCTCCACATTATCTCCTACCAGAGGTTTCCGGTTATCCTTCCGGAAAATCCCTCTGGCCTTGCACTCATATATTTTTCCTGTGGTTTCAGGCTCTGCCACATGCACATAATAAAAACCTGCAATTCCTCTGATGATCTTTCCCTGCATGTGCTACTCCTGTGTAAATTCCACTCTTCTGGTAAAACTCTTCTGTTCCGAAGTTCCCGGAATACTTACGGTCTCACCGTTTTCCGGATTCACTGTGGTTCCGCCGGGGGTGTTGACCGTATAGGACATGGTGATTGTTCCGGCAGAAGCAGTCAATCCGGTATAATTGGCGGATTGCGGGAATGTGGTGGTCTTTGTCTCCAGCAGCACCTGTCCGCTGTCTGTCACAAACTTTATGCTCACTTCCGTCCCGGAGGTATAATCGGGCGCCTCCGCGGATGACGGAGCCGCAATGCTGATATTGCACTTGTAGGTGATTTTTTCCGCGCCCAGACTGACCTTAATACCTATAGAAGTACCTTTTTCCACGTAAGTTCCTTTAGAATAACTCTGATAACAGATCGTTCCTTCCTCAAATTCCGAACTATACACGTGTGACACAGGATCAACAATCAATCCTTTCTCATATGCCAAAAACGTACCATCTGCTTCACTCATTCCCATCAGATCTGGCACCGCGACCTTCTGTTGCTCTTTCCCCATGCTTACGGTGAGATTGATAGTACTTCCGTCCGGCGCCTTGGTACCGCCTGCCGGCGACTGCAGGATTACTTTTCCTGCCGCAACCGAATCGGAATAGCTTTCCGTCTTACTCACCTGGAATCCTGCACTGGTCAGTTTTTGTGTGGCTTCCTCCAAGCTGCGTCCCGTCACATCCGGCACCTCCACACCCTGTTTGCCCGCACTGACATAGAGCATCACGGTACTGCCTTCCTGCAGACTGTCCCCTGCCTCTGTCCCGGCGCGAATCACAACCCCTTTGTCAATATCGGATTCCTGATATTCCACATCCGTGAGCAGTCCCAGGGTCGTCAACGCATTCCTGGCATCCTCCAAGGTCCGTCCCGTCACATCAGGCATCTGTATGGATGCAACCGTCTCTGTACTCTCCGGCTCCGTCTGGGAAGTTGTGCTCTGTTCGGTCTCCTCCGACAGGATCGGACTGTTATCTCCCGCTGAAGACGTATTGTCCAACAGCTTCAGCGCAAGGATCAAAATGATGATCAGAATGATGACACCTGCCACGATCGTGAGAACCGTGGTCACCTTCTCCATTCTGGTATCATCTTCGTAGTATTCTCCATCCTCATCATAATCTTCGCCGTCCTCGTCGTACTCCTGCTCCGCTTCCGACCGAAGTCTGAGAGGACTCTCTCTGTCTGTATATGCCTCATCCACCCCGCTCCGGCTTCTGCTCTTGATGGCATTCCGCTCCTCATCCGAAATCGCACGGGTTCCGCCATCCATGTCCGGGTCAGCCATCACCACAAAATCCTCATCCGGATTCATCAACGACTGCTTCAGATCCGCGATCAGCTCTCCCATACTCTGGTACCGTCTGTCGGGAGACTTCTGACAGCACTTTAAGACAATGCTCTCCACACTGTTTGGGATTTCCGGTACATACTCCTTGGGAGAAGGCATCTCCTCCTGAATATGCTTGATGGCTATGGCAACCGTTGTTTCCCCGTTGAAGGGTACCCGTCCGGTGAGCATCTCAAACATGGTGATGCCCAGCGAATAAATGTCACTCTTCTCGTCACTGTAACCGCCTCTCGCCTGTTCCGGAGAGGTGTAATGCACAGATCCCATCACATTGGATGTGATCGTATTGCTGGTGGCTGCTTTCGCGATGCCGAAATCGGTCACCTTCACCTTGCCGTCCTTGGAAATGATAATATTTTGCGGCTTGATATCTCTGTGGATAATGTGATTATTGTGCGCCGCCTCAATTCCCATACTGACCTGAATGCCGATGCTGACTGCCTCTTTGTAGGACAGCCTGGCCTTCTTCTCAATATATTTTTTCAGCGTGATCCCCTCTACCAGTTCCATAACGATATAGTGGATCCCGTTCTCCTCACCCACGTCGTACACATTTACGATATTGGGGTGCATCAATCCCGCTGCAGCCTGCGCCTCCGTCTGAAATTTGGATACAAAATTGGCATTTTCGGAAAATTCCTGCTTCAGAACCTTGATCGCCACAAAACGATTCAGCTTCTGATCTTTTGCCTTATATACATCTGACATTCCGCCGGTGCCGATCTTTTCCAGTACTTCGTACCGATCACCCAGCATCATACCTATCTTAACCATATCAATTTCCTTTTCTTACCTGATTCTGACTTCTCTTTACATGTCGGTCTGCTCAATCAATACCACCGAGATATTATCTCTCCCGCCATGCGCATTCGCCGCGTCCACCAGCATCTGCGCCTTTTCCACGATATCGCGGCCGCCTTCCATGATCATACGGATCTCCTCGTCCTCCAGCATATTGGTCAGCCCATCCGTACACATCAGTATGATCTCGCCTTCCTGAAGTTCTACCGTGAAATGATCCGCTTCTATGGTTTCCATCGCTCCCACTGCTCTGGTAATAATATTCTTATCCGGATGATTTCTGGCCTCTTCTCTGGAAATGGTACCCATCCGCACCATTTCTTCCACAAGAGAATGATCCTCCGTGATCTGCCGGATCTCCCTGCCGACCACATACAGCCTGCTGTCGCCCACGTTAGCCACCTGCAGATATCTGCCCAGACAGGTAGCCGCCACAACCGTTGTGCCCATGCCTTCCATTTCGGGCGCTTCCGCAGCCTTCTGCAAAATGACGGTATTTGCGGCAGCGATAGCCTTGTCAAATATTTTAACCGGATTTTTTTCAAAAGAGGCCGAAATTTCGGAGATCATCGTCTCCACCGTCAGTTTCGAGGCAAAATCCCCCGCATTGTGACCGCCCATGCCATCCGCCACAATGAACAGATTGGGCAGATTTCCCACCGGCTCTTCCGATGTATATACAAAATCCTGATTTGTCTTTCTCTTCCTACCGATGTCGGTAATCAAAAACGTCTTGATCACGCTAAACGTCCTCCTGAACAGGCGGGGCTGCGGAACCTTCTGTCACGGCCTGCGCCGGATCTTCTAGCGATGCTTCCGCCAGGTTCTTCCGCCGGAGCTGACCGCAGGCACCGTCAATATCCCTACCCATTTCCCTTCTAATTGTAACATTTATTTTATTTCTTTCAAGCTTATTTTTAAAAGCCTGTATCCTTGCGGCCTCAGACTGTACGAAATCCCGTTCTTTGATGGGATTTACAGGGATCAGATTCACATGACAACACAGCGGCTCCGCCAGCGCGATCAGCTCCCTCGCATCCTCATCCGTATCGTTCACACCGCCCACCAGCGAATACTCAAAGGTGATCCGCCTGCCTGTACAGTCAAAATAATACCTGCAGGTCTCCATCAGTTCCCGTATAGAATACCTGTTTGCGATCGGCATCAGCCGCTTCCGCTTCTCATCCGTGGTCGCATGCAGCGAAAGCGCCAGCGTGATCTGCAGTTTCTCCTCCGCAAGCTGCCGCATTCTGGGCACGATCCCGCAGGTGGAGACCGTCACATTCCGCTGGCTGATATGCAGACCGTTCTCATCCGTCAGCAAACGGATAAATTTTATCAAATTCTCATAGTTATCCATGGGTTCCCCAATCCCCATGACCACCACATTGGATACCCGCTCGCCCGTGATCCGCGTGATCGCGTAGATCTGGTCCAGCATCTCGGAGGGAGCCAGACTCCGCTCCAGTCCGTCGATGGTGGACGCACAGAACCGACAGCCCATACGACAGCCCACCTGGGAGGAAATACAGACGGAATTGCCGTGTTTATAGCGCATCCACACGCTCTCCACCAGATTGCCGTCCGACAGCCCAAAGAGAAATTTTCTCGTCCCGTCCAGCTTCGACTCCTGCATCCGCAGCATCCGCAGCGCCGTGTATTGATACCGTTCGGCGCACTGCTCCCTAAACGGCTTGGAAAGATTGGTCATCTCGTCAAAGCTCCGTGCCAGCTTTCCATGCATCCACTCGTACATCTGCTTTGCCCGGAACGCCTTTTCGCCCTGTGCGGCCAATTCCTCCGTCAGCTCCTGCAGATTCAGGGATTTGATATCCAATTTGTCTCTATCTTGCACATTTTTATTCTGTATCTGTCCGTCTAAATTTTGCATAGTAAAATCCATCCGTTTCGTCCACTCCCGGCAGGAATTGTCTCTCCGCCTCCAGGACAAAGGGAAAACGCTCTGTGATCCAGCGCGCCATCTGCTCGTTTTCTTTGGTATGTATGGTGCAGGTGCTGTAAAGCAGCGTGCCGCCCTTTTTCACATACCGCCAACTGTTGGCGATGATCTCCTGCTGCAGCTTCACGATCTGAGCAGTCTGCTCCGGCGTCATGCGGTACTTGATATCCCGCTTTTTGCCCAGCACGCCGAGTCCGGAACAGGGCACATCCGCCAGGAGTACATCCGCCTTTTCACAGTATGCCTCATCTGTGACCGTAGCATCCCATACTTCCACTGTCATATTTTGCATTCCCATCCGGGAACAATTCTCCTCAATTCTCGCCGTCTTCGCTTCGGATACGTCCCTGGCAAGCACTTTACCGGTATCCTGAACCAGTTCCGCCGCCAGTATGCTCTTGCCTCCCGGCGCAGCGCAGATGTCCATCACAAAATCCCCCGCCCGAATCCCCGCAGCCTCCACGGCAAGCACCGAACTGGCGTCCTGCACCAGATACTTTCCCGCAGCAAATTCCGGCATGGAAAAAAGGCGTTCGCCGTTTTCCGCCAGATAGAGACCGGACAGACCGTTTCCGGGCCTCAGTTTCACACCCTCTGCCTGCAGCTTCCGGATTAACGCCTCTCGCTCCGCTTCCGGCAGATTCCTTCGAAACCGCACCGATACGGGATGGATCTCCAAAAGGCTCTGCAGCATCCGCTCAGTCTGCTCTCTGCCGTATTCGTCCAGCCACAGCTCCACGATCCAGACAGGCATGGAATACTTCACGGACAACCAGCCCACCGCATCCTTTTGCGCATCCGGCAGCTGCAAACTTTCCTTCTGCCTTGCCACACTCCGCAGCACGCCGTTGACAAATCCCTTTAAATTGCCGAATTTCCGCTTCTGTGCCAGCTTACATGCCTCATTGCACACCGCGCTGTCCGGCACATTGTCCATATAGAGCAGCTGATACACGCTCATGCGCATCAGACACCGGATGAGCGGCTTCATTTTCCGCACCGGCACACTGGAACACTGATCCAGATAATAGTCCAACTCGATCTGACGCTCGACGGTACCTTCCGTCAGACGTTTGATAAACGCCCGATCCCGCTCCTCCAGATATTGATATTTATCCAACACCGCTTTGACCAGCCGATGGGAGAAATCCTCCCGTCGCTCCAGCGCCAACAGTGTATCCAATACGATTTCCCTTGTATTTTCCGCCAAAATATATGACACCTTTCTGCTTTTTTCCTGCCGGACATCCGGATCATCTTCTCCGCCTGTCGCTCCCGCCGCCCCCGAAGATGAGGATCAGACGCAGCAGCTGCAGGATCGATGACGCCGTCGCCGCCACATAGGTTAACGCCGCCGCAGTCAGCACGCGCTTTGTGCCCCTGTTCTCCTGTTCCGTCAGAAGTCCGTACTCACTGATCTTGCCCACCGCCCGGTAAGAGGCATTAAACTCCACCGGAAGCGTCACCAGCTGAAATACCACCGCTGACGCAAACGCGATGATCCCCAGCTGGATCAAAAACTGATTCCAACTTAAGAACACCCCCAACAAAATGATGGGCATTCCCAAATTGCTCGCAATATTGACCACCGGCACCATGGCCGAGCGGATACTCAACGGCGCGTAGCTCTCCGCATGCTGGATGGCATGCCCGCACTCATGCGCGGCCACCGCCACCGCCGTCACCGTGGACCCGTAATAATTCTCATAGGAAAGGCAGACCTGCTTATTCCTCGGATCATAATGATCCCCGTCAGAAGACTGCAGACAGACCACATTCACATCCCGCAGTCCCTCCCGCTGTAAGATGCGGTAAGCAGCATCCGATCCGGTCATTCCCGTGGACGCGGCAACTTTTCTGTATTTTTTCATGGTGGCATTCACCAGCGCACTCGCCCCCAGGCAGAGCACGATGCCGATCAGCACCAGAATATAGGTCACATCAAAATAATACATCGGTCTTCACTCCCTCCGTATTGCCCCGGGCAAACACCTCCGCTACGCTCCGAGCATCTCGCCCGCCTGCAGCTTCACGCCCAGCAGAAAATCATGGGCACTCATGCGCTTCTTGCCCTCCAGCTGCAGCTCCAGCACCTTCAGTGCGCCGCCCTCACAGGCAATGCAAAAACTGTCCTTTTCCACCCGCAGTACTGTTCCGAAAGGCATTTCGTGCGCAGTCTCCACCGGCACGGCCCGCCAGATCTTCATCTGTTTTCCCTTATAGAAAGTATATGCACTGGGCCAGGGTGTTACACCCCGGATCAGATGATCCAGCACATAGACATTTTTGCCAAAATCCAGATGTCCCATCTCTTTTTTGATCAAAGGCGCATAACAGCTCAGCGCATCATCCTGCTTCTTAGGCACAAGTTTCCCCGCCTCCAGAAGCGGCAGCGCCTCCACAATGGCCTCCCCGCCCAAAACCATCAGTTTATCATGTAGGGTTTCAAAGGTATCGTCGTCCGCGATGGGGAGCGTCTTGCAATACAGCATGTCCCCCGTATCCAGACCTGCGTTCATCTGCATGATCGTCACACCGGTCTCCTGCTCTCCGTCAATGATCACATGCTGGATCGGCGATGCCCCCCGATATCTGGGAAGCAACGAAGCATGAATATTCAGGCAGCCAAACCGGGGCATGTCCAGGATCTCCTGGGACAGGATCTGTCCGAACGCAGCTACGACAAAGAGATCCGCCTCATATTGCTTCAGTTTGGCGATTGCCTCCGGAGTCTTGATCTTCATCGGCTGCATTACCGGGATCCCGTGCTGCAGCGCGCACTCTTTTACAGGCGGCGGCATCAGCTTCCCGCTCCTGCCCTTCGCCTTATCCGGCTGTGTCACCACCGCCGTGATCTCATGTCCCGCCCTGATCAGCGCCTCCAAAGCTCCCACCGCAAAATCCGGCGTACCCATAAATACAATCTTCATTCCTCAGTCCTCCGGTTCCTCATACACCATCTCCTGGAGTTCTCCCTCCACCTTTTCCGTGTACAGGTGTCCGTCCAGATGATCCAGCTCATGACAGATTGCCCTTGCCAAAAGCTCCGTTCCCTCAATTTCAATGGGCTTCATATTCACATCCAGCGCCACCGCCTTCACATAATTGGGTCTCGTCACCTGACCGCTCTTTCCGGGAAGACTTAGGCAGCCTTCCTGTCCGGTCTGCTCTCCGCTGGTCTCCACGATGCGGGGATTGATCAGGATATAGGGATCCTCCCCTGTCACATCGATGACCACGATCCTCTTTAACACTCCGACCTGAGGTGCCGCCAACCCGACACCATTCGCGTCATACATGGTCTCCAGCATGTCCTCGATCAGTTCCTTTGTGCGGGGCGTCATCTCCTTGACTTCCTTACATTTTTTGTTTAAAACCTCATCTCCGAACTCCCGGATATTCCGAATTGCCATCTTTTTCTTCTCCTTCATTTTTCTCTTTTCTTCTGTACGTACGAATCACCCGCAGGATCTACAGACAGATCATCGGATCAAAATCAAACTGCACCTGCTCCTGCCTCAGCTGCAGGGAAAAGATCAGCTTCTCCAGCCCGTCCTTGATCTCCACCAACTGTCCGTAATCCGCTTTTTTCACATAAAATACAAATCGGTAAATGTCATTGATCTTCCCGATGGTGGCAGGCGCAGGTCCCAGCACCTGATGGCCGCCTTCCTTCACCGTATCCGCCAGCCGGACCGCCAGCTTTGCCCCGGCTTCCTCTTCCCTGGCAAAAATCTGCACCGCCAACATATGCGCCGCCGGCGGATAGCCGCCCATCTCCCGATACAGGATCTCCTCTTCGTAAAAGCCCTCGTAATCCTGCGCCGCCGCAAAGGTCACCGCATAATGTTCCGGCTGATAGGTCTGGATCACCGCCTCTCCGGGCAGTTCTCCCCGCCCTGCGCGCCCCACCGCCTGGGTCAGCAGTTGGAACGTCCGCTCCCCCGCCCGGTAGTCATTGGCCGCCAGCGACAGATCCGCCGCCAGCACCCCTACCAGAGTCACCTTGGGGAAATCATGTCCCTTCACGATCATCTGGGTGCCGATCAGCACATCCGCCTCCTCATTGGCAAAAGAAGATAATATCTTCTCATAACTGTCCTTGGTCTTCGTGGTATCGCCATCCATGCGGAGTGTCCGCACACCCGGAAACAATTCTTTCAATTTCTCCTCGATCTGCTGTGTCCCGGCCTTAAAGCCCAAAATATATTTTGAACCGCATTTCGGGCACAGCTTCGGCTTCGGCTCGCTATATCCGCAGTAATGGCACATCAGCCTGCCGTCCCGATGCTCCGACAGAGACACGTCACAATGGGGACATTTCATCACCTGCCCGCAGGCCCTGCAGGACACAAATCCCGCATATCCTCTGCGGTTTAAAAACAACATGCTCTGCTGCCCCTTCTGCAATCTGTCCGCCAGCAGCTCCTGCAGCTTTCTGCTGAAGATGGAACGGTTTCCCTGCTTTAATTCTTCCCGCAGATCTACCGTGTAAACCGTGGGCAGACTGCCGCCCGTAAGCCTCTCCTTCAGGGAAAACAGCTCATACTCGCCCTCTTCGGCCCGGTAATACGCCTCCATGGACGGCGTTGCGGATCCCAGCACCACGCTGGCGCCATGCAGCCTGGCCACCTCCATGGCGGTCTCTCTGGCGTGATATTTCGGCGTTCCCTCGCTCTTATAGCTTCCCTCATGCTCCTCGTCCATGATGATCAGCCCGATATTGGGAAACGGCGTGAACAGCGCCGAGCGCGGACCGATGATCACATCGATCTCGCCCTCCATGGCACGCCTGCACTGATCATATTTTTCCCCGGGTGACAGCGTGGAATTCATCACACTCACCCGATCGCCGAACCGCCTGTAAAAACGCATCAATGTCTGATAAGTCAGCGCGATCTCCGGGATCAGCACCACAGCCTGCCTGCCTCTCCCAATCACACTTTCCACCAGCTCTAAATAAACCTCCGTCTTGCCGCTTCCGGTGATCCCATGCAGCAGATAGGTCTTCTGCCTTCCTTCCTCCATGTCCTGCAGCACAGTTTCCACAATGTGCCGCTGGCTGTCACTGAGCCGCTTTGGCCCCGCTCCACTCTCCCCGGCGTTCGCCCGCACGACCGGCTTCACCGGATTGCGGAAGCCCTCCGTGGTCCGGACCCTGATCGCACCGGCCTTCACCAGACTGTTGATGGTCGCCGCAGAGACATTTAATTTCCCCGTGATCCACTCATAGGGGATATCCGTTTCCTGTTCCAGCAAAGCCTGCAGCACCCGGACTTTTGCGGTCTGTTTCTTCCGCATGCTCTCACCCAGAAGCGCTGTCAGCTCCTCTCTGTTCATCCCACTTTCCACATAGCGCTTCTCCAGCTTTTTCACGGACTGCTTTGCGGGAAGCACCGTCTTTAACGCCTGGATCATGGTCGAACCGTAATTTTTCCGGATCCAGGCCGCCAACGCCACCATCTTATCCGTGGCATCCACGTCCTTTTCCGCCAGGCCTGCAACATCCTTCATGCGGGTCGGATCAAATTTGCAGGTCTCCCCCAGTTCCGTCACATATCCTTTGATCAGACGGTTTCCGTTGCCGAAAGGCACCTGCACGCATGCCCCCGGCTCCAGCATTCCCCGCAGTCTCTCCGGCACCCGGTACTGAAAGGGTCTATCCAATTTTTCATGAGAGATGTCCACTATGACATCCGCGTACTGTTCTCCCACTCGCTATTTCCCCATCTCCTGTAAAATATCGCGGATCAGATCCCGCTCATCCATGGGATATTTCACACCTTTGATCTCCTGGTAATCCTCATGCCCCTTGCCGGCAAGCACCACGATATCCCCCGGCTCCCCATGCTCGATGGCGTAACGGATCGCCTCCTTGCGGTCGCAGATCTCCACAAATTTTCCGTCCGTCTTTTCGATACCGGTGCGGATATCCGCAATGATATCCAACGGCTCCTCAAATCTGGGGTTGTCGGAGGTGATGATCGTCAGATCGGAAAGCTTTCCGCTGACCTCCCCCATCTCAAACCGTCTGGACTTTGCCCGGTTTCCGCCGCATCCAAACAGACACACCAGCCTGTGCGGCTCATATTCCTTCAGCGTAGTCAGCAGGCTCTCCAAAGCCATGGCATTGTGCGCATAATCGATCAACAGTGTAAACTGATCCGAAACCTTCACTATCTCTATACGCCCTTTCACATGGGCGCTCAACAGCGCTTTCCGGATATTCTCCGCGGACACCTGAAAATGTCTGCAGATTGCGATGGCTGTCAGCGCATTGTACACACTGAACCGTCCCGGCGTGGGCACCTCCACCTCGAAGCTCTCTCCCAGACTGCCATGCACCTGCTGTGCCTGCGCTTCCTCGGAAAACGCCACCCGGAACTTCACTCCCAGTTCCCCGGGCTTATGTACCAGTTCCATGCGGTCCGCACGGATATCGCAATGCGCCCCCAGCCCGAAGCTCTCCAGACTGCAGGTGTGTCCTGCCATCACCTGGGCAAAATGGCCGTCATCCCCGTTGCCGATACCCACTTTGCACTGCCTGAACAGCAGGGATTTACAGTGCAGATAATCTTCAAAATCCTTATGTTCATTGGGGCCAATATGGTCCGGCTCCAGATTGGTGAAAATTCCGTAATCAAACACAAATCCCTGGGAGCGATGCAGCATCAGCGCCTGAGAGGAAACCTCCATCACCACGGCATCCAACCCCGCCTCCACCATCCGGGCAAAATACTCCTGCAGCAGATAAGACTCCGGCGTGGTATTCGACGCATGAATATGCTGCTCCCCGATGATGATCTCAATGGTTCCGATCAGCCCCACTTTATATCCTGCATTCTCCAGAATGGATTTCACCAGATAGGTCGACGTCGTCTTTCCCTTCGTCCCCGTGATTCCGATGGTCTTCAGCTTCTTGGCCGGATGGCCGAACCATGCAGCAGAGATAAAAGCCATGGCATAACGGGTATCCGCCACCCGGATCACCGTCACATCCTTTTCCCCAATCCCGCTCACCGGATCGGAAACGACCAATACACCCGCTCCCTGCTCTACCGCCTCCGCAGCAAACGTATGTCCGTCAAAATTCGCTCCCTTGATACACAGGAACAGACATCCGTCCTCCACCTTCCGGGAATCGTAAACCACAGAATATACTTCCCGCTCCGGGCTCCCTTGTATACATTCATATTCCAAACCATGCAGCAACTCTGATAAATGCATTTCTACTCCCCCATTTTAAAACTGCTCTATAACATTTCTATTTTACTCCAATTTCACTGTTTCTACCACTCTTTTTTTACAAAACAGAAAAGCCCCGGCATAACCGGGGTACTCTTCCGTTTTCTTATGAGGGGGAGATAGTGAATTTCTCAACTATCTTAAAATGTATTTTATAACATAAATGTGTCCAAAATGTGTCCAAATTATAAAAAAGCAAAAAAATTATGCAAAATTTTGAATAATGAATTGTTTTTCCGTTTTACCCTTATATGTATTCATTCCCAGCTGATAGACCACCGATACGGAGTAATCTCCCTGTCCTGCATATAACTTTTTTATGCATTCTTCTCCGTATTTTTGTTGCAGCAGCGCCTCAAATTCGTCCAGTTTCCGAAACAGCACCATCTGCTCTCTCTTATGTCCCGGCGTCACCACCGTAAACCTGGCAAAATTTCCGCTTCCGCCCATACGGGCCGCAGACACAAACTTCAAGTCTTTCTGGGCAAAAAGAGGCTTGGGATTGCCCACGCCGAACGGCTCCAGGATTTCCAGCTGGTCCGCCAGTGTCTCCGTGGCATACTCCACAGGCATCGGCACATCAATATGCACGACAGGGATGAAATCCTCCTCCGTGAGGGTGCAGCCTTCGTTGAGCCGCTCCCGCAGCGCATCCACATTCCGTTCCTCCAAGGAAAGCCCCGCCGCCATTTTATGGCCCCCATATTTTGTGAACAATTCCTTCACCCGGGTCAGCGCATCATACATGTGATAGGTCTCGATGGAACGACCGGACCCCTTCACGCGCTCCTCGCCCTTGGTCAGAACAATAGTCGGCTTATTGTAATGCTCTCTGATCCGCCCGGCAATGATCCCTGCCAGGCTTTCATGTACCTTGGGCAGATAGATCACCAACACCTTATCCTGCTCCAACTGATGCTCTCGTATATAGGTTTCTGCCTGCTCCACACCCTCCGAAGTCAGATTTTTTCTGCTGTCGTTCAGTTCCTTTAATTCCACGGCCGCCTGCATTGCTTCCTGCTTGGTTGTGCTCTGTAGCAGTTCCAGCGCCCTCTTGGCTGTATCCAGCCTTCCCGTAGCATTCAGACAGGGGCCCAGCACAAATCCAAGATGATATGCGGAAATCCTGGCAGGTTCCAGACCGTTTACCTCCATCAGCGCCTGAAGCCCAAGATTCCGGCTGCGCTGCATCCTTTTCAGTCCTTCCTTGACGACGATCCGGTTCTCATCCATCAGCTCCATGACATCACACACAGTGGAAAAAGACGCAAACTCCAACAATTCTTCCAGCAAGGCCCGGGCGCCATCTGCGTCTTGTCCCCCCACACGCCCCGGCATTCCACCGCGCTCCGGCAGCCTCGCGCGCTCCAGCAGCGCCTGCATCATCTTATACGCCACCATGCCGCCGCAGATGCCCTTGAACGGATAGCCGCATTCCTGCCGCTTCGGATCCACCACAGCCAGCGCCGGAGGCAATACTTCCACCCGCACCGGCTCACCGGTTTCTGCGTCCTCCTGCACTTCATAGGGAACCTCATGATGATCAGTCACCACCACATCGATTCCCAGCGAAACCGCCAACTCGATCTGCTTTGCCGCTGCGATCCCGTTATCACAGGTGACAATCAGCTTCACCCCATCCTCCTTGGCTAACTCGATCAGATGGTCATTCAGACCGTAACCGTCATGAATCCGATGGGGGATTGCCGTATCCACATCCGCCCCTAAATATGCAAAACCTTTTGTCAGGATGTAGGACGAACAGATTCCGTCCACATCATAATCCCCGATCACACGGATCTTCTGCCCCTGTTTTATGGCGTTATCTACTATCTCCACCGCCTTATCCATATCTTTCAGAAGCCAGGGAGAATGACAATCCGCCAGGGTTCCCCGCAGAAATTTACGCACCTGTTCCTCATCCGTCAGATCCCGGTTGCGCAGGATCCGGGCCACCACCGGATCAATCCCGAACTCTTCCGCCCATTTCCCGAAATCCGCTTTCTTCGCAGCCACCATCCACTTTTCCATCACTGTCACCCTTTGCAAAAAAGCGCCGGAACACACCATTCCAGCGCCTTTTCTCTACTTTTTCATTTTATCCGACCTGTTTGGTCATTCTATTTCGCCGCCTTCGGCGGGAACTTCTGTCTGAGCACATACCACAATGCACCCGTAATACATACGGAAGAATAAGCACCGCATACGATACCTACCATCAAAGGCAGTGCAAAATCCCGGATACTGGTCACACCCAGTACATACAGGCAGGCAACCATGATGAACGTGGTCAGCGAAGTAAAGATACTTCTGGTCAACGTCTGGGTAATACTCTTGTTCACCACCTCCTGCAGATCATCCTTTCTGGACATCACCGCCATGTTCTCGCGCACACGGTCGAAGATAACGATGGTCGCATTGACGGAGTAACCTACGATGGTCAGCATACATGCAATGAAAGTGTTGCCCACGGAAACCTTTGCCGCCGCATAGAAGGCCAACACCACCAGCACATCATGCACCAGCGCTGCAATACTGCTGACACCAAAACGCAGATCCTTGAACCGAATCCTGATATAGATCAGCATGCAGACAATGGCAACCACCACCGCAATGACCGTGTCGGACTTCATCTCGTCACTGATTGTGGAGCTGATGGTCTCGGAGGTGATCATATCCTCGGACACACCAAAATTCTCGATCAGCGCCGCATTCAGCGCCTCTCTCTGTTCTACATTCAGACTGTTGGTCTTAAAGATGATCTCATTGGACTCCTGCACATTCTGTACCTGTACGGCACTGCCGGTCACCTGCTCGATCACAGGCACCACAGTTGCGGTAGCTTCCTCCAGGGACATACTCTGATTAAAGGTCACAGTTGTCGCCGTACCGCCCTTGAACTCCAGGCTGTAATTCAGCATATCGCCGGTATTTGCTTTGTTCACACCCATCATAACAAATCCGGCCACGATCACTGCCAAAGAGATTCCAAAGAACACATTCTTCTTGGACAGGAAATCAATCGGCTTCCGATTCTTTGCCACACCGTACCACTTGGCATCTCTTATGCCGATCGCATAAAACGCGTACATAATATATTTTGTGATCACCAATGCGGTGAACATGGACAACACGATACCCAGAGCCAGCGTCTCCGCAAATCCCTTGATGGTACCGGGTGCCAGGAAGAACAGCACTGCCGCCGCGATCAGGGTTGTAATGTTACCGTCCACGATAGCGGACAACGCCTTCTCGTAACCTGTCTTGATGGCATTATATACAGTCTTGCCCGCCGCGATCTCCTCACGAATACGGGCGAAAATAATCACATTCGCATCCACCGCCATACCGATGGAAAGGATGATACCTGCCACGCCGGACAGTGTCAAAGTCATGTCAAAGCCGTTCAGCAACAGCACGATCATCGCCACATACAGACAGAGCGCAATCGATGCCGCAAATCCGGAAATAAAATACACAACGATCATAAATACGATCACGATAGCCAGTCCGATCGCGCCGGCCTTTAAGCTGGTGTTGATGGCCTCCACACCGAGCTGTGCACCTACCACTTTCGAATGCAGCTCCTCCAGTTCCACCTTCAAACCACCGATTCGGATGGTGGAAGCAAGCCGCTCTGCAGCCGCGGCACTCTCCATCGGGGAGATCTGTGCGCTTCCGTCCGAGATCACTGCGTTTACGCCGGGAACACTGACAAATTCACCGTCATAGTAGATGGCAATGCTCTCGCCATTCTGATAAGCCCGTCTGGTCGCATCCGCGAACTTCTGCGTCCCTTCATCCGTCATGGTCAGGCTGACTGCAAACATGGAATTCTGCATGCTGTCCTGGGTGGACACCGCGCGGGCATCCTTCACATCCGTACCCAGCAACACAATGGAACCGTCCGCCAACATCTCGTCAATGGACTTGTTCAGTCCGTATCCTGCTACATAATTCCCGTTCTCATCCAACATTACCTGCTGGGAATAGTTCTGATTTCCGTTGTCATCGGTCTGTGCGATGAAGTACAGGGATCCGGGCTTACCCAACTCCTTCAGGATCGCATTGGCATCACTGACACCGGGGATCTCAATATTGATTCTGTCCAATCCCTCCTGATACACGATTGCCTCTGTGCTGTAAGTCTCCACACGCTGCTGTAGCTTATAGATCGTATCAGCCATATCCGTGGTGCTGGGAGCTTCATCCCCCACCGCCTGATAGGTGATGCTGACGCCGCCTGCCAGATCCAGTCCCAGACTGATGTCCGAAGCGCTTCCCGTACCCTTGCCGTCATATCCCATGATATCCACATAGGTCAGACCGGCCAGCGCCAGGATTGCGCAGAGCAGAATTACAAGTGCCTTGCCCTTTTTCATTTTCTCATGTCCTTTCTTTTTTTACGCTTTTTCTTCTCTTTTTATACTTTCCCTTTTTTATGCTTCCTCTTCCATCTCTGCCACTTTCAGCATGATGGCACATTCGATCCGCTTCCGCTGCAGTTCGCATCCCACATCGTAGGCATCATTGATATTGCCATGGAAATTATAGGAATTCGCCGCGCATCCACCGCTGCAGTAAAACTTTGCGAAACACTTCTTACACTTGTCCTTCGCATATACATTACAGCATTTGAACTGATCCCTGATATCTTCCCTGGTCACACCCTCATCCACATTTCCCATCAGAAAGTCTTCATTTCCCACAAACTGATGGCAGGGATACAGGTCTCCCCAAGGGGTCACCGCCAGATATTCCGTGCCGGAACCACATCCCGAAAGACGCTTCGCCACACAGGGACCACCGGATAAGTCTATCATAAAATGGAAAAAATTGAAAGCCCGTCCTTCTTTTTTTCGCTGAATCATGGCCTGCGCCAGTTTGTCATACTCTGCCAGCAACGTCGGAATATCCGCCTCCGCGATCGCATAATCATCCGTGGGCTGCGCCACTACCGGCTCCACAGAGATTTGACGGAAGCCCATGTCCGCCAGATGCAGCACATCCGACGCAAAATCCAGATTGTGATGAGTAAAGGTGCCTCTGACATAGTAATTCATCTGGTTCCGGCTCTCGGCCACTTTCTGAAACTTCGGCACGATCACATCATAACTGCTTCTGTCCGATCCTCCCCGGAACGGACGCATCTTGTCATGGATCTCCTTGCGGCCGTCAATACTCAGCACGATATTTGCCATCTCTTTATTGGCAAACTCCAGTATCTCATCGTTCAAAAGAACGCCGTTGGTAGTCAATGTAAAGCGGAACTTCTTATTGTTGGGGCCTTCTATGCTGCGCCCGTACTCCACCAGACGTTTTACCACGTCCCAGTTCATCAGCGGCTCTCCACCGAAGAAATCCACCTCCAGGTTCACCCTGTTTCCGGAATTGGCCACCAGAAAGTCCAGCGCTTTCTTACCCGTTTCAAAACTCATGAGCGCCCGCCTGCCGTGGTATTCCCCTTCCTCGGCAAAGCAGTATTTACAGGCAAGGTTACAGTCGTGGGCAATGTGCAGACACAACGCCTTCACCACCGTCTGCCTCTTCTTAAAATCAAACACATAATTTTCATAGATGTCCGGCGCGAACAACTGCCCCTGCTTCTCCAGCTCCAGCACCTCGTCCACAGCCTCACTGATATCCGCTTCCGGATAAGGAATATTGGCCAGATTCAGAACCGCCGCCCGGATCGTATCCGCATCCTTGATCCCCTCGTTCACCAAAGGTTCCACCAGCGGGATCATGTCATACACAATATCGTCCACCACATGAACGGAACCGCTGTTGACATCCATGACAATATTATAGCCGTTACTTTTATACTGATGTATCATGGTATTCCTTTCGTCAGACTTTTTAACACAACGAAAGCAGCGAATACTCTCGCTGCTTGCCGCCACTCTCTCATTTCAAATTTGTGCAGATCTGTGCAAAAATTTGGATTCCGGTCTGATTATTTCAGCTTTTCGCAACTCTGGTTGCCCACTGTGCAGGAAGTCTTGCATGCGGACTGACAGGAAGTCTGGCACTCGCCGCAACCGCCCTTCTTCATGGACTCCTTCAGATCTCTCGTCGTCAATGTCTTAATGTGCTTCATAAAATAAGCCTCCTTGTAAATAAAAACCAATAAATTTTTTAGTAGTATATCACAGTTTGCTGCATCTGTCAACTAAGCATTCCACCCAGCATTCCGCCGCCTGCGCACAACGCCAGGGTCGTGAAGAAAGAACTCCCCAGCGCCGCATCCTGCTTCACCACCACAGAGATCACCGCAAGCACCGCAAAATATGCCACTCCCGTCAACAATCCGCACAGGAAACGCCTGCTTTTACACTTTTTCCCCGTAATAAATCCCGCAAACAGCGTAGCCATCACATAGATCACAATGATCGCTATGGCCACCGGCTTCTCCGTCAGATCCATTTTAAACAATGCCAATGCCAAAAGCAACAACAGCCCCGCTGTCAATATGTAAGAAAGCAATAACCCCTTTAACACAGAAATCCCCGTACCGGCTCCGTTCATACACCATTTCCTCCTTTAAACCCAGCTGAATTGTTACATTTATATTCACCGACACAGAAAAAATTGACAACAACTTGACAACAGATACCCATCTATTGTATATTGACTTTCAAATATATTTAAAAAGGAGTGAACATTTTTGGACCCAAGTGCCATACAACCTCCGGCTGCTGATACCGGAACCATCATTCAATTTATCATTCTGATCATTCTTGTTCTCTTGTCCGGATTTTTTTCCTCGGCAGAGACCGCACTGACTACGGTGAATCGTATCCGCATGCGTTCTTTGGAGGAAGAGGGAAACCGCCGGGCAGCCACGGTCAACAAAATTCTCGACCGTTACAGCAAAATGCTCAGCGCCATTTTGATCGGCAATAATATTGTAAATCTATCCGCCTCGGCGTTAGCTACCACACTGGCTTTAAGGATCAGCCTCCCCGTAGGGATCGCCACTGCCGTTTTGACGATCGTGGTATTGATCTGCGGTGAGATTGTCCCCAAAACCTGGGCAATGGTCTCCAATGAGAAGCTTGCCTTAGCATATTCCAACGTGATCTTCGGACTGATCCAGTTTCTCACCCCATTGATCTTCATTGTGGACAAACTGGCGCAGGCAGTTATGAAGCTCCTGCACATTGACCCCAATCAGAAGGCCAGCACCATGACGGAGAACGAACTGAAAACTTACGTGGATGTCAGCCATGAAGACGGCGTGATCGAGAAAGAAGAACGGGAAATCATATACAATGTCTTCGATTTCTCCGATGCGCTGGCCAAAGACGTGATGATTCCCCGGATCGACATGGTGACGGTGAATGTGGATGCCAGCTATGAGGAAGTGCTACATATCTTCCGCGAGTCCATGTACACCCGCCTTCCCGTCTACCAGGACGACAAGGATAACATGATCGGACTCATCAATATCAAAGACTTTATCCTGACTGCCCACGCGGAGGATTTCCGGGTGCGCGACATCCTGCGGGATGCCCATTACACCCATGAATACAAAAAAGTGGCGGATCTGCTCCTGGAAATCCGGGAAAAGACCACCAACGTAACCTTTGTCCTGAACGAATACGGCGCCACAGTCGGCATGCTGACCCTGGAAGACCTGCTGGAAGAGATCGTGGGTGAGATCCGCGACGAATACGATGCAGATGAGGACGAACTGATCCAGGCCATAGACGAGCAGACTTATCTTGTGGAAGCCGGCATGAAACTCGACGACATCAATGACGCCCTGGATATCAACTTAGAGAGCGAAGACTATGACTCCATCGGCGGCATTCTGATCGAGCAGCTTGACCGCCTGCCCGAGGACGGCGAGGAGATCACCCTGGAAAACGGCATGAAACTGAAAGTACAGGGCATGAATCAGAACCGGATCTCCAAAGTACTGCTCACTCTTCCCGCGCCGGAAAGCGAATCACCGGAAACTGAATCCCCGGCGGGATCCGAAGCAGAAGCGGCTTCCGACGACACCGAAGAAAATCCGGATACCGATGACGCTCCGGAAAACCAGGAAACCAATTTAACCGAAACGACCGAATTCACGACCCCATCCTGAATGCGGTCGTTTTTTTATCTGCTTCTCCCCAGTCATACAGAAATGGCAGCAATACCACCGTCGTAACCAGATTAAACACGGTATGGATCACCGCAATTCCCACACTGTGCACCGGTCTGCTCATAAACGAAAATCCCACTATCCTATGCAGTCCATAAAATCCAAACAGAAAAATCCCCGTTCCCGCCACATTAAAGGTCAGGTGCACCGCTGCTGCCGCCCGCCCTCTTGCCCCTACGCCGATGCAGGCCAACAGCGCTGTGACACAGGTTCCGATATTCTGCCCCAGGATCACCGGAATCGCCGTTTCATACCGCATTGCCCCGCCTGCGCTAAGAGCCTGCAGGATTCCCACGGATACGGAGGAGGACTGGATCACCGCCGTGACCAACGCCCCTGTGAGTAAACCCTGCAGCGGATCGGAGCATCTTAGGAGCAGCCGCTGAAACTGCGGACTCTCCGCAAGCGCCGCCGTCCCTGCTTGCATTCCGTCCATTCCCAGGAACAGCAGTGCCGCCCCCAACAGGATCCCCGCCACGCCCCGTTTCTGCGCGCCGATTCCCCGCCACAGCACAAGAGTCGCCGCCACAAGCGCCACCACAAAGAGATATCTGCTCACTTCCGGCACTCCCAACATCCACGCCGTCACGCACGTCCCGATGTTCGCCCCCATGATCACACCCGCGGCCTGCCGCAGTCCCATCATTCCCGCGTTCACAAACTGCACCACCATGACCGTGACCGCAGAGGACGACTGCAAAACCGCCGTCACTCCCGCCCCGGCAGCCACCGCTTTCGTCGGCGACTTCGCCACTCTCCCCAAGAATGCCGCGAGCCTTCCCCCCGCCAGTCTGGCAAGTCCCTCTCCCATCTGATACATGCCATACATAAAAAGCGCGATTCCCCCTGCAAACCAGAGAATATCGCGCCATTTCCAAGCTTCCGTCAACGTCCTGACCACCACACCGATCCCGTCCCCGCAAGTATCCTTAATTTATTTTATCACGCCCGCAGGAAATATATGCCTACGCCAGTCCCGTCCGGATGATCTCCTTCCACCGCTTCGAAAACACATAATACCCCAGCATCATCACCATGCCGAAACTGAAGCTGATCGGGTAACACAGCATCACATACGTTCCGTCAAAAAACCGGCTGATCAGATACGCCGCCGGGATCCGCACTGCCCACAGCATCAGAATATTCACGATGGTAGAATAACGGATCAGCCCCACACCGTTTACGATACAGATCACTCCGTTAAAGATCGCATACAGCCACTGGGACAGCAGCATCACAAACACATACCGCCCCGCATACAGAAGCACCAGCTCATCCCGGGTAAAGAACCGCAGGATCGGCATCCGAAACGAGATCACACACAGCCCTGCCGACAGCGTGATCAGGCCGGAGATCACCGGAATCTTCACATACCCCTTCCGCAGTCTGTCAAAATTCTTCGCACCGTAATTCTGTCCGGAGAATGTGGTTGCCGCCGAAGAAAGCGCCGTGATCGCCACATTGGTCAGTCCCGTCACTCTCCCCGCCACGGAAGCCCCCGCCATAAATGCCGAACCCTGTGCGTTTACCAGCGTCTGCAGTGCCACATGTCCCAGCGAATACAGCGAATTGTTCAGTCCGATGGGAAGCCCGATCCCGATGATCTGCTTCAGCTCCAACCGATCAAACCGCCTTGTGAACACCTGAAATTCCAGTTTTGGGAACCGGTTTCTGATATACAAGATGCTGATTGCCCAGGACAGATATACCGCCAATGTCGTAGCCAAAGCCGCCCCGCCGGCATCCATGCCCAAGGCCACCACAAACACCAGATCCAGCACAATATTTGCAATGCAGGACACCACCAGGAACCACAGCGACGCCTTGCTGTCACCCATGCCCCGCAGGATGCCCGCATTCATGTTATATCCGATATTTCCCAATGCCCCGAAAAAAACAATCCTGGTGTACGTCACCGCCGCGTCCCAGGTGTCCGCCGGCGCCCCCATCCAACCCAGAATGAGTGGCGTCACAAAATATCCGATCACACACAACGGCAGACCGCACACATACACAAAGAAAACCGCCGTGTCCGAAACCCTTTTCATCCTCTCCCAGTCTCCCGCACCCATATACTGCGAGACCAGGATTGACACACCGGTACCGATGCCCAGGAAAATGCACAACAGCACCTCCACCGGCTGCGCACTGGTTCCCACCGCCGCTAACGACGTTTCCCCGCAAAAGTTTCCGATTACCAGCGTATCCACCGTGGTATAGAGCTGTTGCAGCACATTCCCCAAAATAATAGGGATTGCAAACAAAAACACCTTGCCCATGATGGAACCGGTGGTCATGTCAATCTTCTGTTTCATCTCATGTTCCGCTTTCGTTTTCATGTTTCCTATTGTACAATAAAAAGACAGTGGTATCTACTCTAAATTTACTGTCTATCGAGAAAACCACTGTCTTTTTATTTTTTTATCAAAAACTTTCCAGAATCCCCACCGCGATGGCCTGCGCCACTTCCTGGAACCGGTCATCCAGCAGCTCATTGTCCGCATCCGTATTGATGAACCCCACCTCCACCAGCACCGCCGGCATGGAAGTGGCATTCAGCACCACCAGATTCGGTCGCTCATTCACCCCCAGATTCGTGAACCCGACCTGCTCCAACTGGGCATTGATATTGTATGCCATCTGCGCCGCCGGGCTGTACCGGCTGTACACCAACGACTCCACGCCGCTGTACTGATTCGGGTAGGGGCTGGAATTCCTGTGGATGGACACAAAATAGTCCGCTCCCACCTCATTTGCCTCCTGCGCCTTCTGATAAGGTGATTCATAAATGTCTGTGGTGCGTGTGTAATACACATCCACACCGTTATTCTCCAAAATGGATCCCACCGCCATCACAAGCGCCAGCGCGTCATCCGACTCCCGTCTGCCGTTGTACAATGCACCGGGGTTGGCGCCGCCATGTGGTGATAGTAAATTGCGGTAAATTTTACCGAATGGTATCGAATCGTAATTTGATCTTTAGAATTCGAGATTTCCGCCAAAAATATTTGACAATTTCTCTCTAAGATGTTATCTTATGTTCAAAGGGAAGCGGTTTTTTTACCACGGGGTCAGCTCGCTGATCGTGAGTGGGGTACGCGCTTCCCTTTTTATGTCTACTAAATCATACAAATACATTTTTCCATTCTCTGCATGATTCACAAGCAAACAAGCTGAAAACACATTGTAGTTATCCGTTTTAGTTTCATTCTCATAAATCGGCATCGCAAAGCGTGTTGTATAATAATACCAACCGTTTCCTGCATTTTCACTGTGTTTCTCTTCACGATTTTCCTTGAAACGCTTATCCGTAGCAATCTCCAGCATCTTCGTAATGCCTTGTGCCGCATTTGCTTTCACTTTAGCATTGGCACCTTTTAAACGCTTTGTATATTTAGATCCCTTAAACTCCTCTGGAAAAGCACTTCCAATATAAACCACATCCTGTGTTTCAACAATCGTAATTATTTCGCCCACATACCGCCGCAGATAAGCCTCTACTGCTTTCCAGTCTATATTCTGCTTGTTCCTAAAAATAATTTCCGGCAGCACCACTATTTTATGGCCTGCACTATCTGTCATAATTTGTACATTTGACTTCATTTGACTCCTTCCTGCTCATAAGCATCTTGAAACAATTCATCCAGCTCATCCGAAAAGTTATAGACAATCACGATCCTGCGATCCTCGTACACCCGGATCTCATGCAGCATCTCAACCACGATTTCCCGGTCCAGACACTCCACATCCCCAAGTTCCAACAACCGCTTGATCCAAGGCGTCTCGAACACACTTGTCATGTGTTCCCTGTCCGCTTTGTCTGCCTTTTCCTTCAAGCCTTCCAACTGTCTCTCCAACAGTACCTCTTTCTTCACATAATCTTCTCTGTAAGTGACAAATTCCTCCTTGGAAATCAATCCTTCCCGATAGTCCTCATACACGGATTTTTTCAGCCTGCGTACCCGCTCCAGCTCCGCCTGCATCTTAGACCGACCACTTTCCACATCTAAACTTTCTACGCCGGGAAAAGATACCCTTTCCTCCGCATACCGCCTCTCCTCTACACGCTTTCTCTCCTGTGCCTCCACGATTTTCTTCAGATCACCCACATTCTGAATGACCGTCCGCAAATCCTCCCGCACAATCTGTTCCAGCGTCCTATGCGGTATCCCATGAGGCGTACAGAACTTCCTTCCGGAATGCACATACCCGCCACAGTAATAATTCACAATTTCCTCTCCGTGTCCGGGCGTCCCCCGCTTCTTCACCAGCGACTTCCCGCAGTCTCCACACTTGAGAAATCCCGCGAAAATACTCACATCCGCATCGAAATCCAGCTTTCTCGTCCTGCGTCCCAACAGATTCTGCGCTTTCTCCCAGGTGTCCCTGTCGATGATCGCCTCATGCGTCCCCGGCACCACGATCCAATCCTCTCTGTCCCGCAGCCTCGCCCGGCTCCGCATCCGCTGAAACTTCCTGCCCTGCACCATATTTCCGATATACATTTCATTCCGCAATATCCGGTTGATCGTGGAATACGTCCAATAAGAAGTACTCTCCAGCCTGTTCGAGTTCCGATAATTGTCGCCGTTCAGCCGCTTATACTCCGAGGGACACAAAATCCCCTCCTCGTTCAGCACCCCAGCGATCCTTATCTTCCCATACCCCTTGATATACAGCGCAAAAATCCGCCGCACCACCTCCGCCGCATACTCATCAACGACCAGCTTATTCTTATCCGCCTCCGACTTCCGATACCCATAGGACGCAAACGCCCCGATGAACTCCCCCGCCTTCTGCTTTGTCTGCATGGAGGCATGGATCTTCTTCGAAATATCCCGCGCATACTGCTCATTGAAAATGTTCTTAATCGGCAAAAGCATATCATACGACTGTTTCTCACTGTCAATGTTGTCCGTAATCGAGATGAACCGCACATCATTGTCCGGAAAATACCGCTCCAGATACTTCCCCGTATCGATATAATCACGCCCGAACCGGGACAGATCCTTCACGACCACGCAATTCACCTTCCCGGCCTCAATGTCCGCCATCATCCGCCGAAACGCCGGACGATCAAAATTCGTCCCCGAAAATCCATCGTCCACATAAATATCATGCAGGATCAATTCCTCTTTGCCCTTCAAAAAATCCGCTATCAACTTCCTCTGATTCCCGATACTGTCACTCTCTGCCTTATCACCGTCCTCCTTGGATAACCTGATATACACAGCCACATGGAAAAGAATATTTTTCTTCATATCATTTCACCTGCAGGCTGCTGAACCCTTACCCATATTTTACTATACAGCAACAGGATTTCCAAGGAGTTTCCAAAGGTTTTAGATTTTGTTTTTCAGCCATCCGCCACCTCATTATCCATCGTTTCCATGCTCCCCGCCCCATGCTTTCTCCTGTCCTCTCCGGCATGAGAGCGTATGATCCGACTGATCAGTTCCGTGACAGTAATGCGGGATAAATATTCTCTTTCTATGACATAGCGTATCGTGATCTTCTTGGAATTCTTGTCGGGATTCTTTTCGGTCTGCAATTCATTTCCTCCTACTCACAGGCACCTTGTTACAACAAATTATTTGTTCCGGCATGTACAATATGCGTACCGCCTATGCCTTAATTGTAGGACATGATCTGCTGGGAGAAAAGTTAATGATAGTCCGATTTGGCTTTCTAAAAATTATATTTTTGTTCCTATTGACAAGTAAAATGCTAGCAAAACGCATTTTCTTTCTTATCTGTTTTCTGTGCATTAATGGTCTCTTTTTGGCATCAAAATATGCCTTGGTCGTTGGCGAGATACGCAAAAGAGACGCCTCCGCCTCTTTTGCACTCGTCAGGGGACTAATCCCCTGAACCCCCTGATATTTTCTCAGTGCTATACAAAAGTGATAGCACTTTTTTGACGTTGCTATACGAAAATGTTAGCACTTTTACAGATTTCTATACAAAAGTGCTAGCACCTCTCTCCGAAAAATTTTCCTCCGATTTTTGTGCTATACAAAAGTGGTAGCACTTTTCTTAATTACTATACATAAGTGCTTACCTGCCTTTTTTCTTAATTTTGCCTATTTTTATGCTATAAAAATGGTATTTTTTCAAGAATTCTATCATAGACAAATAAAGAAAAGAAAATTTTGGAAACCGACCGCACTATCTATAATATACTCCTCTCCCACAGCAACTCATGTATTAAAGATAATTGACTCTCCGTTTCCCGCACATTTACCAATATTGACTAGTTAAATTTTTTCTTAAGTACTCATTACTGTTAGTGCTCAGCACCCTGATCTAATATGAGTTCCCTATAGTTTCTATACTATTATTTTGATCTAATGTCCCTTTTCGGATTTGTGTGTCTAAAGATATTTCTAAATTCTTAATATTAATAATTTTTATCTATGCGCTATCAAAAAAGCTTCTCTTTCTTCATAATATGCCAGCAAAACTTCATCCTCATCCCATTCATCTCCATCTAAAAAAAATTTAATATCTTGATTTTTCATATCTGGCATATCCGCGTAAAATTTATTTTTATTATAAGCATCTACAGCATCTTTAAACAAAGTAATAGGGTCTTTATAATATTTATGTATATATTCTTTTATTTTATCCTTATATCCTTTTTCTATTGAATCAATATACGAAACATACCCACAAATCACATATTTTAATGAGTAATCTCCCGTAACAACTGCCCTATGTATCATACTTCTTACCATTTTTTTCATTTCACGTGGTGCTTTTATATTCGTATCGTTTATAGTTACACCCAGCAAAATTTTATGATTCTTAGGTGTCATGAAACAAGTTTTTTTTTCATTAACCCCAAACCCTTCATCTTCAACTATCTTTTTTATCATTCCATATATATTTCGCAAAGAATATCGATTATCAGATGAAAATGCCAAATCATCCGCATATCTTGTATATGTAATATCTCTCTTATTACAATATGACGCTATCCTGACATCCATTTTATAACAAATAAGATTTGCTAAATACGGTGAAGTAACAGCTCCCTGTGGAAGCTCATCCCGATTGTAACAAATATTAGTCAAAAGATTCGCCGCATAGGTATTATAGCCTATATTAAGAAATTGAAAAAAAACCTGCTCACGTTGTATGCTTGGATAAAAATTTTTCAAGTCCATTTTAAGAACAAATAAATTATTCTTATGTTTTTCCGCACATGCAATTAAAGGAGAACCCTTTCGATTTCTTGAAAATCCATATGAGTAATCTGACACTTTGATTTTATAAAGTATATTCTCCAGCACCCACCTCTGCACTATCTTCAAAGATGCAATCGGTGCTGATATAGTCCTATAAGAACCATCTTTTTTGGGTATTGTAAATATCCTATATTTATTATTCGCATGCTCACTTGTCAAAAAATAAACCAGTTTTTCGCTTAACCTTAATTGCATACTCATACTATGTATACCTGTAATCATCGGCAAATTTAAGGATGTTATCAAATTTCGATTGATATATTTTTTCATTGCACCACTTCCTTACCTTCAATATTTTATGCCACAACAATGGGGGTATTTCACCATTGTGGAATAGCCACATTGTTGTGGCAAACTCTGGTTTTATTTAATTACTTAGGAAGACGAACCATCTCCCGTAGATTTCAACATAAAAATATGTATCCATAACGTTCTAAGGAAGTGGTGCTAATAGTATGAAGTTCTAATTATTTTTAGCCTGATTCCATCTATAATTTTTGTACTGTTTTTAATATGAGCGCTACCCAAAATATATTTTACCTGTTCATACCCCTTATTTGTCAGCTCATAAAAATTAGAACCATCAGATATTTGTACCTTTTTCAGCAATCCCTCTTTATACAATCTTCTAATAGCAGCCGTATATACCACTTCAAATTGTTTTTCTTCATATCCCCTGCTCAAATACAATTCTTTTATTGTCTGTACCATTTTTGTTGTATTAATAGAATTATAAAAGTATAACAAAACCATTATAAAATAAAACTGCCCAGAAATCAAATTTATATCTTTAGTTCTTTTTTTATATTTTAGACTTTTATATGAAAATCGCCAAAATCTTTTTCTCAACAATTCCTTAACTTGCTCAGTCGCATCTTCAATATTTTTATTAAAATATATAACATTATTAACATTATTCTTTTTAACCATTGCGACTGGTCCTTGATTGATAAAACTTTTTGCATTTTTATACTTGCTTTGCAACAAAACGACTACTTTATCAAATGTATTTTCATTGTTTACAAAAGCACCCAGTTCCACAAAAGATCCTGGGCTCTCACACACTATACAGATAATATCACTATTTTGTGCTAGGAATTTTTCTAGCGTTAATAAATCATATTTTTTTCTATTTAATAATTCCATAAACAAATCTTCCGGATATAAAATAGATAGAGATTTACTATTTTTCAAATGTTCCCTTAATTTGTCTCTGTTTGACATATTGTTCCTCGTGCTTGCACCACCGCACAAAAACATATCAACCGTATTATGATGTAGATTTAAAAATATATCATTGTATATAGTTTGTACTATTTTATTCAATGTTCCATCTCCTAGCCCAGCTTTGCGCCTCAATATAGAAGTTTTTCTTTGCTTAATTTTATCTATATTCCAAATAAGATATAGATATAGATTTCTACAGCATTCTTTCTATATCTATAACATATATTTTTAGATATCTTCGATATGTCCACCCTTCCATGTAAATATACACTTCTATTTTGTCTATCCCAAAATTCTATATAATTTAATGTGTAAACATAATCGTATTTATCTACCGAAAACATCTTAGTTTCATCATAGTTCTCTTTAATTTTCCCGTTATTTGTAAAGAAAATAGCTGAAAGACAAATGCAGGAAATAATATCTTGTATCCTATACTCATCATTATCTGTCCATTTGTTCTTTTTATTTTCTCTTACATATTTGTATAAATAACCAGCAAGAGTCTCAATCCCACATTCCATGCATTTTTTCTCAATATATCCTATGAATTCTTCATTAGTTATAACACCAAATACTTTTTCAATCACTGGAGTGTATACTTCCATATTATGATAAAATCTTTTTCCTATATCCTTGATAGATAATTCCCTTATCCCTATACGCGCATTTATACCATTTCCAAGCAATAACCCCTTTGCCATAATGTCTTGCATCCCTCTATCCGCAATAATTGTTCTCTCCAAACGCTTAGTTGTAGCTTGAATTATTTTTGATCCATCAATTTATCCACTACTTCTTGTCCAAACTTTTTCAAACAATGATTATAAATCCCCTGCTGATATTGTGTAAGTTTGCGATATAAATCTGCATCTGGGAAATCACTCCATAACATAGGAATAACATCTCCCTGCATGTGTTCTACTTCCACAATTTCATTACCGGCAACTTGCTGTGCTTCAGACAAGGCTTTTATCATTCCTTCTCTTGTAGGATTTTCTTTTTGAGCTTGCAGCTTTTTAAATTTTTCGATTATATCTTTTGCTTCTTTTAATTCATTTATATCTTTTGCATCCATATCATCATCCCCTTCTGCTATTATCAAATAATGTTTCTTCTCTCCACGCCGACATCATCTTTTTCCTATTATGCCACCAACGCATTTTCTTTAATCTGATTGATAATCTGAACCATCTTTTTCTGCTCTTCCTGTGTAAATAGCACGCTAAACTTTATCGGTCTGTCAAATGGTGCACTCATCAGATCCCGGACATTATTTACACAGCCATTTTCCACAAGATAATCCACCACTTTTTCTATAAAAGCAATCTGTTCCGCATTCGGACGTTTCTCTGCAATAAATGATCCAAATGCCGCCATGGCCGCCTCCCGGTTCATTTTCGCAATTTTACGGATCAACAGACCAAACGGTGTATCCTGATAACTCCCGACATAGTCTTCCTTTGTGCCAAGTTCTTCAGTAAAAATCCGTTCCAATTCTTTATAATCAGCCGCAGTAATTGGCTCATTATATAAGAGCTTATGTATCGTCGCGTTATTCCGATTCTCTTCAACAAATCGGTTTACCTTGCGCTTATAATCATCAAAATCACTCTTTGCAAATTTAATATCGCGCCCCTCCTCACGAAATACCACATCGTCCGCAAAATTCGTATAATGAATACGTGGGGTCTCATTCTGGACAAATTTCATGATTCCCCGGAGGCTTTGACGTGTTTTCTCAAATTGTAGCGCATCTGATGCATCCCAGTATGTGTCCGTTTTGATTTCTCTCAATTCCGGTATTTTTACTTTCACATCAGGTATTGTGGCACATTTTTCCAAAAGAGCATTTGCATAACTTAGAACTCGCTTTTTCTGCTGCTTTACCAATTGGTTCTTAGAAAGCACCGAAATCATCAATCCATACATCAAAACATCAAAGGAAATAGCTGCCTCGTCCTTTTCTTCACACCTTACCAAATTCGCAAGGTTTTCATCAATTTCCGCCTTCTTTGTGTTGTCAAGACACACAAACTGCTCCGCATCCTTATATTTCTCTACATACTTGCGCTTCAATCCGACCTCTACTCGATCTGGATTCAGTGTCCGGATATCTTTTACAACCGCCTCAATCAATCCATTTCGGATATTCTGATACTCTGTTCCACTATAATCTGCATTCTGTGTTAATTCTATAATTTCTACCCTACGGGCAAAACGCATAGCAATGGGAGATATTTCTGCCCTGGCTTCCTTCCCCTTCGGATTCAATTCAAAAAACTGGAAGTTTCGCATATAGTCAAACACACGAAACTCAGTCTTGTCCTCTCCTTTTCCGAACAAGTCCTCACATAATCTCGTGCCACGTCCTAACATTTGGTCGAACTTAATCCTGCTATATACCTTTTTCGCAAATACAAGATTTACAACCTCCGGTATATCCACACCCGTTTCCAGCTTATCTACCGTCACTGCGATAAAAGGCATGGAATCCTTTTTCTTGAAATTATCATAATCATCTTGTGAATAGGGTTCACCACTGACAACCTTGCACGCAAATGTACCCTTATATTCTTTATACAATGTCTCAAATCGATCTATGATATGATTTGCATGGCGCTTATTTTGCGCAAAAATAATCGTCTTTCCAATATGATTCCCGTTTTTATGCTGAATCCCCTTATTCATTATATCTGAAAGCATCAAATCTGTTGTAGCTTGATTAAAGATATATTTATTGATGTATTCCGGCGGAATCCTCTCTGGCATATCCTCGTCTTCCATAAATTCGTCTTCATACACATCTCTCTCATCAATTCCTAGATTATTATAGGTAATCCCCTCATCTAAAATGGAAGTCGACGTCTCAACCGGATAAAATGGCACAAGCACTTTGTCCTTATTTACCGCTTCATCATATTCATACACATCCGTCGGCATCTGCGGCGGAAGATCAAAAAACGCATAAGTTGACTGGTCAACCGTCTGCTTTGGAGTTGCTGTAAGCCCTAACAGACATGTATCAAAGTACTTAAAAATAGCAAGATATTTATTAAAAATACTTCTATGCGCTTCATCCACTATGATCAAATCAAAGTGTCCCGGTGAAAAGAACCTCGTTCCGTCTGTATTTCGTTCACTGTCAATTGCCCTAAGCATTGTGGGATACGTGGAAAAAATAAAATCATCCCCTCGTTCTTCCCTGTTTTTCAACAAATTGCAGGACGGGGTATCCGGAATGTATTTGTCAAATGATTCCTTCGCCTGACGCACAAGTTCTCTACGGTCAGCTAAAAACAGAACACGCTGAATAAACCCTGCTTTTTGAAGTACATATACAAGGGAAGCTGCGGTTCTCGTTTTACCCGTCCCGGTTGCCATTACAAGCAAGCATTTTCGATTTCCTTTTTCATAGGACTCACAGCACTTTGTAACTGCTCGAACCTGATAATGCCTGTCCGTAATCTTTTGATTGATTGGAATTGTATTCAACGGCTTGCGGCTATACCGCATTGCCTGAATGCGGTTAATGTCACGAATAGGAAATACACCACTCACCTGCCTCGGTACAGGTGATGCCGATTTATCGTCCCACATATTTGTCTCAAAACCATTGGTATAAAACATAATCGGGCGGAAATTCTGCATTTTCTCGATACAGTCCGCATACAACTTTGCCTGCTTTCTTCCAAGTGTTGATGCTTCGCTTGTTTTCTTTGCTTCGACAAGCGCAATAATCTTTCCGGTGTCTCCCCATATCACATAATCCACTGCACCTGTCCCGCTGGGACTCGGCATACCTATCACCGAGTATTCTGTTTCAATGCAATTACGTTTTCGCTCATTATCAAACACATATCCCGCTGCCTTAAGATCCGCATCTATGTAACGCCTGCGTGTCTCAGCCTCTGACATATCCGGCTCATATTTATAACTTCTGGTTTTCGTATTCTCAGCTTTTAGATTCTCCATCTGTACAGACAGTTGAGATATCTGTTCAAGAAGACTCTGTATATGCTCATCCTTCTGTGAGACTATTTTGTCAACATCATTTTTTATATCTGCGAGCTGTTTCTCATATGACTGACGGATTGATTCGCTTTGCTCTGACTGATCTGGAATTGCCTTTACATTAAAATTATGTTCTTCATAATCGTTCCCATAACAATAGTCAATCCATTGTACAAGGTCAAAGACAATATTTAAGGACAATATGGCATCATCGCGGGTAACTTCTTCCGCCCCGGTATGGGCAGATGCATTTCCATTTCGAAC
>JAFUZJ010000028.1 GCA_017476665.1 Lachnospiraceae bacterium
GATGACGACGATGATGATGACAGCAGCGGAAGTGAAAATGTGACGCAGGATGATCAGTCAGCCGGTACAGAAGAAAGCGGCGGAAGTGACGAGAGTCAGAGTGCTGATATCGGGGATGGGGACACTGAGGGCGGAAGTGAAGACTCCGGTGGTGAAGGGGCGGAAGGCAGTGATTCCGGAAGCAGCGACAACACCTGAGTAAGAGAGATTGGATCGAGGGGATAAAGATGGACAAAAAAAGGGGCAGACAGCCTTATAAGAGCAGGACAGAAAAGGATGCTTTGCGTTGGAGCGCAAAGCTGGACAGACATCGTGTTTTGCACAATCGGATCAAAAATGCTGCGCCTGATATTTTGAGTTCAGACAATTTTCAACATACGAAAAGTCATATTCAGCACGGGAATATGACGGTAAATGCTCATTGCCAGAATGTGGCGAAATACAGCCTGATCATCCGCGATAAGCTGCATATTCGCTGCAATGAGAAGGAGCTGATCAGGGGAGCTTTATTGCACGATTATTTTTTATACGACTGGCATGACAAAGATCATATATCTCCGCGGAAACTGCACGGATTCTATCATCCGGGGATTGCATTAAAAAATGCCTCCAAGGAATATGATCTGACAAAGCGGGAGCAGGAAATTATCAAAAAGCATATGTGGCCGCTGACGGTGGTTCCGCCTACTTGTAGGGAGGCGTGGATCGTGACATTTGCGGACAAGTGGTGTTCCTTATTGGAGACTTTCCACATTCACAAAGGACACGGAGCGAAAAAGGATGACGGAATGGATGCCGCTGTATAAAGAGCTGGAACAATACGGGAACTCGGATTATTATCCATATCACATGCCGGGGCATAAGAGGAGACAGCTCGGCGACGTTCCGGAGCGGATTTTAAAAACAGATATTACAGAGATAGACGGATTTGATAATCTGCATCAGGCGGAGGGGATCCTGCGGGAAGCACAGGATTCGGCGAATATGCTGTATGGAGCGGAGGAGACCTTTTATCTGGTCAACGGAAGCACTGCCGGTATATTGAGTGCAATCAGCGCAGCGTTGCCGGAGAGCGGGCATCTGCTGATCACCAGAGGCTGTCATAAGTCGGTATATCATGCGGCATATTTACGAAAACTAAAGCTCAGCTATCTCTATCTGAAAAATGTGAAAGGATTTGGGTTCAGCGAGGCTGTGACCGCGGAGCAGGTACAGGAAGCATTGCGCCGGGAGTCGGATATAGAGGCTGTTTTAATCGTTTCGCCTACCTATGAAGGTCGCATCGCTGATGTGAAAAAAATTGCGGAGATTGTGCATGAGAAGGGAATTCCTTTGATTGTGGACGAAGCGCACGGAGCGCATCTCGGGTTTGCGGAGGGCTTTGCGCCGGGAGCCTGTATGGCTGGTGCGGATATCGTAATCCACAGTGTGCACAAGACGTTGCCTGCGATGACGCAGACAGCCCTTTTGCACGTGAACGGCACGCGGGTTGACAGGGACAGATTAAAGAGATTTCTGCGTATCTATCAGACCAGCAGTCCGTCTTATGTTTTGATGGCAAGCATTTCTGATGCTATGGAGTTCTTAAAAAGAGACGGAAAGAGATATTTTGCAGATTTTCGCGATCGTTATCTTCGCATGCTGGATAGATTAGGAGTATGCAAAGTGCTGCAGGTTGTTGCAGCGGAAGATATTTCCGGCGGCAGACAGGATATCGGGAAGCTGGTCATTGGCGCGGGAAACAGAAGAGATATCTCCGGACAATGGCTGTATGATCAGCTGCGGGAAAGGTACCATTTGCAGTGTGAGATGGCGGCAGGCAGGTATTGTCTGGCGATGTTTACTGTGGCCGATTCTTCGGAGGCTTATGAACGGATGGAGCAGGCTTTGCTCTGTATAGATGAGGAATTATCTGCGGAATCCGGGGCAGAAAATGTGGGAAGCGGAGACCATTTGATGAGCGGGATCCCGGACAAGATCACTTTGCCAGAGGTTCGCTATCCGTTCAGTGCAGCATGGGATCTGCCGTGGAAACGGGAGCGGCTTGGCGACGCAGTGGGATGTGCGGTAGGCGAATTCGTCAATTTATATCCGCCGGGGGTTCCGATCCTCGTGCCCGGTGAGGTATTGACGCAGGAAATATATGAGCAGATTCTGGAATATCTGACGCAGAAGCTGAATTTGCAGGGATTGATACAGGAAGAGGGAGAATACTACATCAGGATATTGAGGCAATAAGATCATGGGAAAAATTTTTTATCTGATGGGCAAAAGTTCCTCCGGGAAAGATACCATATACAGAGAACTGATGAAGAAAAAAGGAGATGTCCTGCATGCCATTGTGCCGTACACCACGAGACCGATCCGCGCGGGAGAGCGGGAAGGCAGAGAGTATCACTTTGTGGATGAGGCGGAATTTCAAAGGCTGATGAACGGGGGAAAAGTGATCGAGCAGAGGGCATATCAGACATTTCATGGGATCTGGCGTTATTTTACCGTGGATGATGGGCAGTTTTCGTTAGATAGCTCGAAAAACTATATTATGATCGGCACGCTGGAAGGGTATACCAGTATGCGGAATTATTTCGGTGACGCGGCGGTGGTGCCTGTGTTGATTGAGCTGGATGACGGAATTCGCCTGCAGCGGGCTTTAAACCGGGAGAAAAAGCAGGCGCAGCCCAAGTATCAGGAGATGTGTAGGAGATTTCTTGCGGACAGTGAGGACTTTTCAGAGGAGAAGATACAGGAGGCCGGAATCGGGCGAAGATTTCAGAATGAAAATCTGAAACAATGTCTTTCGGAGATTACAGACTATATTTTTGTATAAAATATGCCGAAATAATAGAATGGAAGGTTTTTGAACACGAACGGATAACGCAGGGGGTGGGTGTTTGGAGATTCGGGTAAATCAAATACAGCAGACAGTTCCCGTGGAACAGACACAAAATACCACATCCACGGACGGTACGTTCAAGTTTATGCTTGCCAGCAATATCGAGGAAGCAGAGCTTCAGAACAAGCTGAACTCTCTGATGGAGGAGATCACCATGCAGGGAGAGCGGCTGGCTAAAAAAAGGGATGTCAAGGATATGCGGCATTACCGAGGGCTTGTCAAAGATTTTTTGAACGAAGTAGTGACGCATTCGCACTCCTTTTCCAGAGAAAATTTTCTGGATCGAAGAGGCCGACACCGGGTATACGGTATCATCCGGCTGGTGGATGAGAATCTGGATCAGCTTGCACAGGAATTGATGAAGGACGAGAAGGACAATCTGGCGATCCTCGGAAAGATCGGGGAGATCAGGGGATTGCTTTTGGATATTTTCACCTGATGACAGGGGAAAGAGGGGATACATATGGCAAAGTTTGCGGATATCATAGGACAGGAACAGATGAAGGAGCATCTCCAGAATGCGCTGGCGTCAAAAAAGATTTCCCATGCCTATATCATCAACGGCGAAAAATCTTCCGGTAAGGAATATATTGCGAAGGTGTTCGCGATGGCGCTGCAATGTGAAAAAGGCGGGACGGAACCCTGTCAGGAATGTCGTTCCTGTAAGCAGGCGCTGTCCGGAAATCAGCCGGATATCATTCGGCTGAATCATGAGAAACCCAATACGATCAGTGTAGATGATATTCGGAAACAGATCAACGGGGATGTGGCCATTAAGCCGTATAGCAGTCCTTACAAGATTTATATCATCAATGAGGCGGAGAAGATGAATACGCAGGCACAGAATGCCCTGTTGAAAACGTTGGAGGAGCCGCCCGAGTATGCGGTGATCCTTTTGCTTACCGCAAACATAAATGCGCTTCTGCCCACCATTGTAAGCCGCTGTGTGGTACTCAATATGAAACCTGTGGCGGATGAGAAAGTGCGCAAGTTTCTGATGGAGGAACTGCAGATTCCCGATTATAAGGCGGACGTGTGCGTCGCTTTTGCCCGGGGAAATGTGGGAAAGGCGAAAGCCCTTGCCTCCAGTGAGGAATTTGAAAATGTAAAGAACGAGGCATTGTCTCTGGTAAAATATATCAAAGATATGGAACTTCATGAGATCATGGCGGCGATCAAGAAGATCGGCGAATATAAGCTGGAGATCAATGACTACTTTGATATTATGGCAATCTGGTATCGGGATGTGCTGCTGTTCAAGGCAACCAAGGATGTGAATCATCTGGTGTTTCGGGAAGAGCTTACCGCCATACGCAAATGTGCCCAGCGCAGCAGTTACGAAGGAATCGAAACCATCGTAAAGGCACTGGACACAGCGAAGCATCGTCTGGATGCGAATGTTAATTTTGAACTGGTAATGGAACTGCTGCTTCTGACCATTCAGGAAAACGGCTGACGGAACCGTCACTGGTCAAGCAAGCTTTCATATTCCGTGATCGGCATGGGTTTGTAATATAAAAATCCCTGTGCGTCAAAACATTCATGTTGTACAAGAAAATCCTGCTGGAAGGGGGTCTCTACCCCTTCCACTATTATTTTTTTCTCCAATTGTTTCAGCATACGAGTGATATTGTTTAAAATGATCTGGGCATGAATATCCTCGATATTGTCAATGAATCCCTTATCGATCTTCACTTCATTCACGGGCTGATCCTTCAGCATGGTCATGGTCGAATAGCCGGTGCCGAAATCATCCATGGAAATAGAAAATCCGTAGTCTTTGAGTTCCTGCATACTTTGATACATGATCGTGGTATTGTTCAGGAAAGTACTTTCCGTTAATTCCAGGACCACAAGGGAAGGCGGTACCTCATATTTGCCGGACAGGTCAATGAGCCGTTGCTTAAAGATGGGATCATAGGAATGCATCCGGGAAATATTGATGGAAACAGGAAGCACTTTCTGCCCGGCTTTCAGACGGTTGCTGATCCAGGAAAAAATCTGTTTCCATACCACAAAATCCACATCGATGATCAATCCGTTTTTCTCCAAAACAGGAATAAATTTGCCGGGACTGATGGTACCCATTGTGGGATGGATCCAGCGAACCAACGCTTCACCGCCCACGATTTCTTTGGTGCGCATATCTACCTTGGGCTGAATGTACGCCTGCAGCTGTCCCGTTTCCATACCTTTTATGATGTCGTTTTCAATCTGCTTTTCCATAAGGAGCTGTTCGAACATACGCTGATCAAAAAATGCATATTTGGCGTAGAATTTTCCCTTTATGGACTTCATCGCCATTGTGGCATAATCACACATATTGTTGGCCGGTGTATCCGGTGAGGGTGCGATACAGATGCCCACAGCGGGCAAAATCTTAAAAGGAAGATTAAAAGCTTCAATGTGGGAATGGATCTTTAGAGCCATATTGATCAGCTCCTGCTGATCCGTAAAGGGCATTAGCATGGCGAAAGTGTCCGCACGAAAATGGGATACAAGAGTCAGATCCTTCCAGTAACTGCGGAAAAAGTCAGCAATATAGATCAAAAGTTCATTTCCCTTTTCCCTGCTGCAGAATACATTCACCGACTTAAAATTGGAAATGTCTAAAACAAGGATGGCAAAAGTCTGTTCCGGGCAGGAACTTATGATCTTGGTTCCCATATGGTGAAAATCATGTCGGGTCAAAAGTCCGGTCAGTCGGGTCGGATTGTTTTCCGGGATCAGTTCTATTGGCTGCATAGATTTCCACCTCCTTTTTACATATGATGGCGATGGGTTATTCCCCATCGAGCAGAGCTTCAAATGCCGGTACGGGCATAGGTTTATGATACAGGAAGCCTTGAGCGTAGTGACAACCGTGGTCCAAAAGAAAATCCTGTTGGGAGGGAAGCTCGACCCCCTCCACAATGATCTTTTTCTTTAGTGCCTTCAACATATGTATCATGTGTTCCAGAATGATCTGTACATTTTCATTCTCAATATCATCGATAAATCCCTTATCGATCTTCACTTCATCCACAGGATGATTCTTCAGCATTGTCATGGTGGAGTAGCCGGTACCGAAATCATCCATGGAGAGCATGAAACCGTGTTTCTTCAATTCCAGCATACTCGCAAACATGCCGTCTGTGTTGGTCAGGAAAGAACTTTCGGTGAGTTCTAACACCACCAGAGAGGTCGGAACATTGTATTCCTCGGCAAGCTGGATCAGGCGTTGGGTAAAGGCCGTGTCATGCGCGTGCATGCGGGAAATATTGATGGAAACCGGCACCACTTTTTTGCCTGCGGCCAGTCGCTCCTGAATCCAGGCAAAAACCTGGGTCCATATGCAGAAATCCACGTCAATGATCAGGCCGTTTTTTTCCAGTACAGGAATGAATCTGCCGGGACTTATGATCCCTTCCTTAGGGTGGATCCAGCGTACAAGGGCCTCCCCGCCTACAATTTCTCTTGTGGACATATCTGCCTTCGGCTGAATATATGCCTGCAACTGTCCGGACTCCAGGGCGTTTACGATATCATTTTCAATCTGTTTCTCCACCAGCATATTCTGGTACATTTTATCGTCAAAGAAAGCGTATTTTGCATAAAACTTTCCTTTGATGGACTGTTTGGCAATCGAGGCGTAATCAAACATATTGCTGGTTGCCATATCCGGAGAGGAAGCAATACAGATGCCGACGGAAGCCAACACCTTATACGGTAGCTTAAAGGCGTCGATCCTGTTATGAATATCCATGGCGATCTCAATCAGGTCCTCTTTGGACTCAAAAGGCGTCAGCATGGCAAAAATATCGGCACGGAAATGAGACACTACCGTGAGACTTTGCTTCCAATAATCCCTGTAGATATCCGCAATATAGACCAGGATATCATCTCCGGCCTGATGACTGCAGAATTCATTCAGCATTTTAAAATTTGCAATGTCCATGACCAGAATTGCGAATTTTTTGTCCGGGTTTTCCCGCATGACCTCCGCACTCTTATAAAAAAAGGCACGTCGGTTCAGCAGTCGGGTAAGATTGGTCAGATTGGTTTCCAGATTGCTCTCTGCCATCTTACGCAAGGTATATAAATACAGATCGCTGCGGTCATAGGGCTGATTGATCGCCTGTTCCTGCCTCTCGTCTGGCTGAGGTGGATTCGGAGAATCGATATGCAATTTATACACCTCCTTGTCCCTGAAATGCAGAGTTCAAATAATGGAATAATATGTATATATATTTTACATCTTTTTTGGCAAAAAAGCTATAGTAAGTGGAAGAAAAGATAAAATTTAGAAGTAGTTTTTTATAACAGGATATGATAGAATAAAACAAGTGACTTTGTAGCAACAAGCTTATGGGTCCATGAGAAACAGTGAGGTATATAGATTATGGTAAAAATAATAGGAGTCAGATTTCGGACAGCAGGGAAGATTTATTTTTTTGATCCCCTGCATTTTGAGATAAAGCGCGGAGATCATGTGATCGTGGAGACCGCCAGGGGAATTGAGTACGGGACGGTCATGTCGGAAGCCAGAGAGGTTTCGGAGGATAAGGTGGTACAGCCCCTGAAGCCGGTGATCCGCATTGCAAATGAGCGGGATGCGGAGCAGGAGAAGTCAAATCGCCAGAAGGAAAAAGAGGCTTTTAAGATCTGTCTGGATAAAATACGGCAGCATGGTCTGGAGATGAAACTGATCGATGCAGAATACACGTTTGACAACAACAAGGTTCTGTTTTATTTTACGGCGGACGGACGAATTGATTTCCGCGAACTGGTGAAGGATCTGGCCAGCGTATTCAAGACACGGATTGAGTTGCGACAGATCGGCGTGAGAGATGAGACCAAGCTTTTGGGTGGGATCGGTATCTGCGGCAGACCGCTCTGCTGTCACAGTTATCTGGCAGACTTTGTCCCGGTTTCCATCAAGATGGCAAAGGAGCAGAATCTGTCCTTAAATCCGACGAAGATTTCCGGTGTGTGCGGCAGACTGATGTGCTGCCTGAAAAATGAAGAGGAGACCTATGAGGAATTGAACCGCAGACTGCCCAATGTGGGTGATACCGTTACGGCTGAGGATGGTACAAAGGGTGAAGTGCAGAGTGTCAATGTGCTCAGACAGCGGGTGAAGGTCGTGATCGAGGAAGGCGACACCAAGGAGATCAAGGAATATGAAGTGGGGCAGCTTCATTTCAAGCGGAAGCATACCAAGAAGGAGCGTATGGAGCTTTCGCCGGAGGAGCTGGCTGAGTTGGAACGTCTGGAAAAGGAAGAGATCGAGGAAATCAAGGAAATGAAAGAAAGCCGCGACGATGCAAAGGGAGAGAAAGGGGAGAGATCTTCCCGCTCCGAGCGTCCGAACAGGCAGGAGGGACAGAGAGAAAGGCGCGGCGGAGAACGCGGAAACCGCAGCGGAGACCGGAACGGAGAACGCGAGGAACGCGGGGAGGGCCGCGGCAAAAACCGCGGGGAGAACCGTGGAGAGGGCCGTGGTGAGAATCGCGGCGAAAACCGGGAACGCAGGGAGAGCAGGCGGGACAACCGTGACGGAAATCGCGGAGAGGGCCGTGGAGAAAATCATGGAGAAAACCGTGGAGAAAACCGGGAACGCAGAGAGAACAGGCGCGAAAATAGGCGGGACAGAAGATATCGCTCAGGAAGGAAATCGGAGAACGGTGAGAACAGTAGACCTGAAGGAGAATGAGAGGATTGATGATCTGCAGCGGAACGGCTACAGGATCATTCAGGATCCGAACCGATTCTGTTTTGGCATGGATGCGGTATTGCTCACCGGATTTGCTGCGGCAAAGGAGCAGGACAGACTCCTGGATCTGGGCACAGGTACCGGTATTATCCCGCTTTTGATGGAGGCCAAATATCATTGCAGTCATCTGACAGGACTGGAGATTCAGGAGGAGAGCGCGGATATGGCGCGCAGGAGCGTGGCATTGAACGATCTCTCCGGCAAAATTGACATTGTGACGGGAGATATCAGGGAAGCGGATCGGTTGTTTGAGGCCGCTTCTTTTGATTGTGTCACCTGCAATCCGCCCTATATGATCGGACAGCATGGTCTGACCAATCCGGAGGATGCGAAAGCCATCGCCAGACATGAGATCCTCTGTACATTTGAGGACGTGGTGCGGGTGACGGCGAAGCTGCTAAAAACGGGCGGACATTTTTTTCTGGTGCATCGGCCGTTTCGATTGGCAGAGATTATGACAACTCTGTCGCAATATAAACTGGAGCCGAAGCGAATGCAGCTGGTATATCCTTATGTGGACAAAGAGCCCAACATGGTGCTTTTGGAGGCGGTGCGGGGCGGCAGACCGCGCATGACGGTGGAGAAGCCGCTGATTATTTTTGAAAAACCGGGGGTATATATGCCGGAGCTGCGGGAGAAATATGGGTATTAAGTCCTGTAAATAAGGGAGAGGAGGAGACCGTATGGCGGGAACCTTGTTTTTGTGTGCTACCCCTATTGGAAATCTTGGGGATATGTCGCCGCGGGTGGTGGAGACGCTGCGCAGCGTGGATGTAATCGCGGCGGAGGACACCCGGAACAGTATCAAACTGTTGAATCACTTTGATATTCATACGCCCATGACCAGTTATCATGAGTACAACAAGGTGGAGAAAGCGAAGCAGCTCATCGGTCAGCTTCTGAACGGGCAGAACATTGCACTGATCACGGATGCGGGAACGCCCGCGATCTCTGACCCGGGAGAAGTACTGGTTCGGATGTGCCTGGAAAGCGGAGTATCCGTGACCTCGCTGCCGGGACCGGCAGCTTGCATTACGGCGCTCACATTGTCGGGACTGTCCACCAGACGGTTTTGTTTTGAAGGATTTCTGCCTGCGGATAAAAAGGAAAAAAGACTGGTGCTGGACGAGCTTATGAATGAGAGCCGCACCATGATCCTGTATGAAGCGCCCCATCATCTGGTGCGGACGCTGGAGGAGTTGTATGAGGCTCTGGGACAGCGCAGGATCACGCTGTGCAGGGAACTGACCAAAAAATTCGAGACGGTGTTTCCCACAACCCTGGCCGAGGCATTGGAGTATTATAAGACCGAGGAGCCGAAGGGAGAGTATGTGCTGGTGATCGAGGGCAAAAGCTTTGCCGAGAAACGGCAGGAGGAGATCGCCGGCTGGGAGAGCATGACCATTGAGGAGCATATGGCCTATTATGAGCAACAGGGAATGGATCAGAAGGCGGCCATGAAGCAGGTAGCGAAGGACAGAGGCGTGGGAAAGCGGGAAATCTACGCGTACCTGCACCGGGAGGACTGCGATGAGTAATTGTGACGCATGTGTCAATTATGTATATGACGAGGATGAAGAATACTATTACTGCGATGTGGATCTGGATGAGGACGAGATGTATCGTTTCCTGACAGGGACGCAGAAAGAGTGCCCGTATTTCAGGGCGGATGATGAGTATGCCGTGGTGCGGCATCAGATGTAGCGGGAAGAAGGGGTCGGAGTGGAACGGTTGGTACAGACAGCAGAAAAGCGGGAAAAGAAGACCATGGATATGACAGAGGGAAGTCCGGCGCGGATCATCCTTCTTTTCACGGTGCCCATCATTCTGGGCAATATTTTTCAACAGCTGTACAATATCGGCGACGCCAAGGTGGTAAGTTTTTTTCTGGATGAACATGCCTTTGCGGCGGTGGGAATGACGGCGGTGGTGTCGAATATGCTGATCGGACTGATCAACGGGTTCACACAGGGCTTTGGGATTCAGGTGGCCCATGCGTTCGGGGCGAGGGATGTCAGGCGGATCAGGCGGAATGTGGCCGGTTCGGCGGTGTTGGCGGTAGCGCTTACTTTGGTGCTCTCGGTTCTGGCGTTTGCACTCATCAAACGGGTGCTGGTGTTATTGCATACACCGGCGGAGCTGATGGATCCGGCGCTTCGATATGTGCGGATCATTCTGATGGGTATTCCGTTTTCGGCTTTGTATAATCTGTCGGCGAATCTCCTGCGTTCTCTGGGAAACAGCAAGACGCCGCTTTATTGTCTGCTCAGTTCTATTTTCCTGAATATTGCGTTGGATCTGTTTTTGATCGGCGTGGTGCATATGGACATAGAGGGAGCGGCTGTGGCCACCGTGATCTCCCAGGCGGTCTGCGGCGGAGCGTGCTTTCTGTATGGTGTGATCCGTTATAGGGAATATCTGCCCGGGCGGGAGGACTGGAAACCGGAGGAAGGGGAATACAGGGAACTCTTTTTCATGGGACTTTCCATGGGCCTCATGGGCTGTATCGTCAATATCGGAACGATCATCCTGCAGAGCGCGATCAACGGACTGGGTGCGGATATCGTGGCGGCGCATACGGCTGGCAGAAGACTGCTGGAGATCCTGATGGCGCTGACATACACTTACGGTTTTACCATGACGACGTACACCAGCCAGAATATCGGTGCCGGAAAATTTGAGCGGGTGCGGCAGGGGGTCCGTGCCGCCACCTGCATTGTAACGATTATTTCGCTTCTGAGTATTGTGTTTGTCTTTTTGTTTGCGCGGCCCATCGTATCCTGGATCGCGTCTACGGATATTCCGTTGATCGAGGAAAATGCGGTGATGTACTGTCGGGTGGGCGTTTGCTTTTTCCCGGTGCTGGGACCGCTCTTTATTCTGCGCTGCACCTTGCAGGGACTGGGGCATAAAGTAGTGCCGTTAACATCTTCTGTGATGGAGTTTTGTATCAAGGTGGGATCGGTATTTTTCCTGGTGCCCAGACTTGGATATCTGGGGATTGCACTGACAGAGCCAATCAGCTGGACTGTGATGACTGCTATGCTCACGGTGGGGTATATTTACGTGGTGCGGAAAAAAAGCGCATAGGAATTACTCCTGTGCGCCTTTTGCCATTGTTGTTTTGTGGACGGTTGTACTTACAGGCTGCTCTCAGTAAAGAGGCTTCTCACGTGGGCAACTTCCTCGTCGGTGGCCTTTGCAGCGGGCACGTAGTAGGATTTTTCTCTGGCGATCTGGTAAAGCTCCTCCTGGGACTGCTCGCAGGCATTTCGCATCTGCTTCAGGGTGCTTTTCAACTCTTTATTCTCGGATTGTGCGATCATTCCCGCATAGCGGGTGAGTTCGCCGTTGATACCGGCGAGGGTATCTGCTACCATCATTTTTTCCTGCATGTTTCATTCTCCTTTTTCATCATAATTTCTGAATTTCTTACGCTTGTTTCCGGGGGTTAGGACAGGAACTTCATCAGCTGCTGCTTGTTCTCCATAGCGGATTTGGCGCTTTTGGTGAAGAACTGCTTTATCTGGCTGTCCTGCGCCTCCTGCGCATAATCGGAAAGCTTGCAGTGCGTGGTGTCGAACCCGCCGATCAGATGGCGGATGTTCTGCAGATCCAGTTCTGAAATGTTGCTCATAACATACCTCCTAAATTGAAATATAGAAATTTTCTTACAGGACATAGCTTGCCCGCGGCAGGGAAAATTATGCAATTTTTCGAAAAAATTTCCACAAAGGGGCATAAAATGTAGGGAACATGGATAGCGGAAAGAGGTTTTTTATGTTAAACGGTATCTGGGCGGGCATGATCCTGCTGGGCGTGGTGTTTGCAGCGTTGACAGGGCGGATGGATGTAGTAACGAATGCGGCATTAGACAGTGCGGGCGAGGCAATCGAACTGTGCATTACCATGGCGGGTGTGGTGGCGCTGTGGATGGGATTGATGGAGATTGCGAAAGAAGCGGGATTGATTGCGAAGATGACGGGGGGGATCGAGCCTTTTCTGAATTTTATGTTTCCCGGGATCCCCAAAGGACATCCGGCGAGGGAGTACATTGCCACCAATCTGATCGCAAATATGCTGGGGCTGGGGTGGGCGTGTACCCCGGCGGGGCTGAAAGCGATGGAGGCGCTGGGGAAGCTGGAGGAAGAGCGGGGGAATTATGGAAAGAACACAGGAGGGGATGAAAAGGCGCGTGTTGCCAGCCTGGAGATGTGCAATTTTCTGATTCTGAACATTTCCTCCCTGCAGTTGATCCCGGTGAATATGATCGCTTACCGCAGCCAGTACGGCAGCAGCAATCCGGCGGGGATCATCGCGCCGGCAATCCTGGCCACGGGGATCAGCACACTTACGGCAATTGTGTATTGTAAGTGGAAAGCGCGGGCAAGGAAATAGCATGCAGGTCTTAAAGTCAGTGCAGCATTCCTGCCAGCACAATGCTGGCAACAGTGCCGGCAAATGTGGCAAGCAGCGCGCCGCTCAGGGTGTAGCGGGTCTTGGTGACTTTTGCTGCCAGAAAATAGACACTCATGGTGTAGAAAACGGTTTCCGTGCAGCTCATGAGAATGGAGGTGAGGGTTCCGGCGTAGGAGTCGGGACCGTTTGTTTTAAAAATATCCAGTACCAGTCCGGTGGCGGCGGAGGAGGAAAACAGTTTTACGATGAGGAGAGGGATAAGCTGGGCGGGGAGCCCGGCTTTTTCCGTGATGGGGGCGAGAATGACGCCCAGCAGCTCAAAGAATCCAGAGGCACGCAACACGCCCACCGCCACCATCAGCCCGATCAGAGTGGGAATGATATCCACCACAATTTTTAGCCCGTCTTTGGCGCCGATGAGAAAACTCTCATAGACCTTGACCCGGGAAACCAGCCCATAGCCCACAATGAAAAAGATGGTCGCAGGAATGATGATGTCGGAAAGATGGAGGAACAGATTCATAAATGTCTTCATAGTATCTCCCCAAAAGGATTTCTATTTAGAATTTATGATACAAGTGTCAGATTAAGAACTTAGATCAGCCTCATGCTGCGCAGGAGAAATACCCAGGCGGTCAGGGTGACGGAGCTCAAAAAGGTGGTTGCCACGACTACGCTGGAGGTGAGCACGCCCTCATGCCCCATGTTTTTGGCCATGATATAACAGCTCGCCGTGGTGGGAGATGCCAGCATGATGAGGATTGCCACCAGTTTTTCCTGGGTGAAGCCCAGATGGATGGCGAGGGGCAGGAATAGGGCGGGCAGGATCAAAAGTTTGAGAGCGGAGGCGGTAAACGTGGGCGCCAGGAGTTTTAGGGCTTTTCTGCCTTCAAAACCGGCGCCGAGCCCCAGCAGAGCCAGGGGGCTTGCCAGGACGGCAATGTTGCTCACGGTCTTTGAGAGAATGGGCGGAAATGGGATCCGCAGGGCGGAGGCCAGCATGCCCAGAAAAATGCCGATGAGAATTGGGTTGGTCAGCACGCCCCTGACGGAGCTTTTCAGTGAACTGCGATCCAGGCCGTGGCTCCCGGGGCCGGTGAAGGACAGGATCAGCACGGCGGCAATATTGTACAGCGGTACGGTGCCGATGATCATCAGGGGCGCCATGCCGGAATTGCCGTAGATATTCACGATAAAAGCAATTCCCAGCACGGCGGCGCTGCTCCGGTAGGAGGCCTGCACCAGTTCCCCCAGCAAGTCTGTATTTTTGTAAAAAAGGCCCGCAATGCCCCAGATCGCGGCGATGCTGATGAGCGTCACAAAGAAGCAGTACAGCACATATCGGGTATCCCATACACCGTAAAAATCGGAGGTCGAAATATCCTGAAACAAAAGTACGGGAAGGGAGACCTTGAAATTAAACTGATTCAAGGTCTTGACAAAGGGCTCGTCGAGCAGCCCGATCCGCTTTAGAATATAGCCGATCACCATCACCAGAAACACGGGGACGGTGGCGTTTAAGCTGAAAAGTAATTGCTCCATGGGGTCACCACCTGTTTTTTAGGTTATCATAGAGCGAAAGTGTGGATTTGTCAATCTGTCGGCGCGTCGGGTCGTTTGGCGGCTATTGGCGCAGCAGGTCGTTCAGCGAGGAAAAATCGGAAGGCCCCGCGTTTAAATAAAAGCTGTGAAAAGTATAGTCGTTGTAGGCGTCGCCCCAAAGCTCTCCGGCGGTCTCCCGCAGTTTTTGGATTTCCAGGCAGCCCAGATAATATTTGGGGTAATTGCAGGGTTCATCGGCTATGTAATTGTATACAGCATTGACAACACTGTCGTTTTTCATGCCGTAACCGGAGAGAAACTTGGCAATGTCCTCTCGGGTGGCATTGTCATAGTGGATCATAAGATCCATTTGGGAATAGAGGTTCAGGAGAATGCAGCGGTTGTATTTCTCCAGCTCCACGCAGAGGGCGTCCTCCGGGCGTCCCTGTTCCCGCAGCAGATCGGAGGCATAGCCGTAACTTAAAAATTCCACATACAGTGCCCAACCTTCCAGATAGCCGCCGTACCAGAGCAGCTGCCTTACATTGTTTTCCCCGCGCTTTAAGAAGCGGCGGTTGTTGTAGACGGTCTGGTACAGGTGCCCGGGAAAGCCCTCGTGGGCAAGGGTGGTGTAGAGTTCCAACCCGGAGGGAGAGTTCCTGGGGTTCATGTATATGACATTTGCGTCACTTGCGTCCAGCGGTGTGGTCAGATAGAAAGCAGGAGCGGTGTATTCCTGTAGATCCGGGGAGACACTTTTCACCGTCACGGAGGGCAGGTGGGGATACAGGGTGGGAAATGCAGTGTCCATGCGGGCCTGCAGATCCCGCAGCATTTCCGTGGCGGTGGTCAGGGGAAGCTGTGAGTAGAGATCCTCTGCATATTGCGTCTTCAAATCCGGATTGTTCTGCAGGAGGGTACGCATGTTGTGATAATTTTCCGTCAGATCCTCATTTAACATCGACCGGATCTCATCCACGGAACGGTAGGAGCCGGTGTTGGAGATCAAAAGTGCTTCATAGTAGGCTTTGCCGTTCGGCAGGGAGGCGAGTCCGCAGGGACTTTCCGGCACTCCCTCGGCATCTTCCAGTAAGAATAAGCCGTCCGCCAGCGCCTCGTAGGCAGGCTGCAGAACCGTGCGCAGCAGGCGGTTATTCCGGGAGATGTATTTTGCGGCTTCCTCCTCTGTGATCTTTTGTTCTGAGAGCAGAACGGAGAGCCGCTCCGAAAAGGTGGTCTGCAAAAAATGAGTTCCGGCGTCCAGAGCCTCTTTGGTGACAATGGTGTCACACTGCTCCTTCACCTGACGAAGCGAGTGGGTGGACTGGGAAAGGCCTGCGGCGGCTTTCTCCTGCTCGTAGGTGAGGAGGGAGGCAAAGTATTCGTCGGTCTGGTTTAACAGCGCCAGATAGTCCTCCACATCTCTGCGGCTGCGAAACGTGTATTCCGCCAGCAGGATCGGCAGCTGGGACTGTACGCCGGAAGCGGGCGACAGAGGCTCCTGATAGTAGGGGAAGCTGTTCAGTGTCCTGGAATTCTCCAGTTTTTTTACAAGGAGTCCGTAGGTGTAGGCGTCCCGGTCGGTGAGCGCCTGGGGATGAAGCTTGGACAGGGCCTGCAGGGTTCGGTCGATGGATGCGGCCGCCTCTGTTTCACTGCCTGCGCGATAGGAGGGCAGAACGGCCTCGTAGCCATAGATGCCGAAATTTTCCGGCGAAGCCAGGGTATAGTGCAGATTCAGCGTGTTTGCCGTCATCTCGGACACGAAGAGGTCGTGGGTGAGGGCGGTAAATTTCTTTTGGTCGTGTCCCTTGAAAAACAGGGAGAGCGTCAGCAGAATAAATAAAAGGAGCAGGATGATATAGAGAATGATCTGCCCCGGAGAGAGAGAAGGTCTTTTTTTCACGATAGATCACCTGAAGGTACGGATATTATTATATGATATGCCGGAGGTGATTCATTTTTTACCGTTTAGTTACTCCAATTCAAACAGATGACAGTTTCCGATTCCGTAATCCCAGAAATGGGACAGATCAAGTCCTTTGACCTGGCAAATGATGCTGCAATTCATGGCGCCGTGTCTCACGATCAGGATGAAAGCAGAGATTCAAAATTTGAAAAACGTTTTCAATTTACTTGACAGAGAGAGTAGGTGCTGTTAAAATTGGAAACGGTTTTCATTTTGTATTTTGTTTTATGACCAAGGATTGCAAAAAGAGGGGGAGCTATGGACGCAAAGCCGAAATACAGGACAAAACAGCGCAAGATCCTGCTGGAGTACCTGAGGAGAATGCCCGGGGTACATATCACGGTGAAGGATGTCTGCGAGTATCTTGAAGGCCAGGGGACGCCCGTAGGGCAGACTACCGTCTACCGCCAGCTGGAACGGATGGTGGATGAGGGCCTGGTGAACAAATATATCATCGACGGCATCGGACCGGCATGTTTTGAGTATATTGCAGATGGGGAGCATGACGGAGCAGAAGTATGTTTTCATTGTAAATGTGAAAAATGCGGGAAGCTGATCCATCTGCACTGTGACGAGATGCAGGAGATACAGGAGCATTTGCTGCGGGAGCATGCATTTCAGATGGACCCTTTGCGCACCGTGTTCTATGGGGTGTGCGAAGAGTGTATGTGAGGGCAGCAACCTTTCAGATAAGGAGTGGGTTGAAGATGCGGGAAGCACAGGATCGGACGAACGCACAAGTAAATACAGATTTTTGCCGCGGAATGAGCCGGAGGATTGCTGCCGCTGTCATGAGCGCAGCGGTGGTCCTGGTGTTGCTTTTTTCCACACTCTACCTGGTTGAGGAAGCGGACCATGACTGTACGGGGGAGGACTGTCCCATCTGTGACTGCATGGCCTGGTGTGGAAGTTTCCTGCGCCAGATCTCGGTTGATACCGTGGTGCAGACGGCATGTGTGTTGCTTTTGGTGTGCGGCATGGCGGAGACAACGGACTTGGCGGAAGGGATGTCCGTGACCACACTGATCACGTGGAAGGTGCGCCTGAACCCTTGAAATCTCTGTTCAAACAATGGAAGCTTTTGGATACAGGTTTGAATAGGGAGGTTTTATTTTTGATGAAAAAAATACTGAGAAACAAAATTTGTTCTGTGATTTCTATCGTGACGACAGGCATCATGCTTGTCGGCTGTCTTGCAGGCTGCGGTTCGGGTAACGGGCAGACTGCGTCAGGTGTACAGAATGGGTCGGCATCCGGAGACGGGCGGAAAGTGGGAACGGAAGCCGGAATCCAGGTCGTGACAACGATTTTCCCGGAATATGATTGGGTGAGAGAAATACTGGGAGACAATCCCGGAAATGCGGAAGTGACGTTGCTTTTGGACAACGGCGTGGATCTGCACAATTATCAGCCCACAGCGGCGGATATTCTGAAGATAGCTACCTGTGATGTATTTATATACGTTGGCGGTGAGTCTGACGAATGGGTGGAGGATGCATTGGCCGAGGCAGCCAATAAGGATATGGTCGTGATCGATCTGTTGGAAACGCTGGGTGATAAGGTGAAAGAGGAAGAGGTTGTCGAAGGCATGGAGGCAGAGGAAGATCATGACCACACAGACGGAGAGCATGCAGACGGCTACCATGATGAGGAAGAAGAGACAGAGTATGACGAGCATGTATGGCTCTCGCTGAAGAATGCGGCCGTGTTGTGCGATGTGATCGCGGATACACTGGCCCAGAAAGACGCAGGCAACGCAGATGTTTATCAGACAAACCTGGAGCGCTATAAGAGCAGGCTGGCGGCGCTGGATGCGGATTATCAGAGCGCGGTGGCAGCAGGCGCGAAGAACACCGTTTTGTTCGGAGACCGCTTTCCGTTCCGGTATCTGACGGACGATTACGGCCTTTCTTATTATGCGGCGTTTGTGGGCTGCTCTGCGGAGACGGAGGCCAGCTTTGAGACGATCGTATTTCTTTCGAACAAGACCGATGAGCTGGAACTTTCTTCAATCATGAAGATCGAGAGCAGCGACGGTAAGATTGCGGAGACGATCAGAAATAATACAAAGGCAAAAGATCAGAAGATCCTGACGCTGGATTCCATGCAATCCACCACATCAAAGGATGTAAAGAACGGGACCACATATCTGAGTATCATGGAGAGCAATCTGAATGTGCTGAGAGAAGCATTAAATTAAGAGAAAGGTTGGATCATGTCGTATATTATCGCAAAAGACCTGAGAGTAGGATATGAGGGAAAAATGATAGCGGACGCCATGAATTTTGTGGTGAACAAAGGCGATTATCTGTGTATCGTGGGCGAGAACGGTTCCGGAAAGTCTACCCTGATGAAAACATTACTTCACCTGCAGGAGCCGGTGAGCGGTGAACTGATCGTGGGAGACGGTCTGAAAGCAAATGAGATTGGTTATCTGCCCCAGCAGACCCTGGTGCAGCGGGATTTCCCGGCTTCGGTGCGGGAGATCGTGCTGTCCGGCTGCCAGAGCAGATGCGGGCTTCGACCGTTTTACAACAGGGAGGAGAAGACTCTTGCTGCGGAAAATATGGAACGCATGGGAATCACTGCCTTGGCAGACCGTTGTTACAGAGAGCTTTCTGGCGGTCAGCAGCAGAGGGTGCTGTTGGCGCGGGCGCTCTGCGCGACGCAAAAGGTGTTGTTGCTGGATGAGCCGGTATCCGGACTGGACCCGAAGGTTACGATCGAGATGTATGAGTTGATCGATAAACTGAACCGGGACGGTATTACCATCATCATGATCTCCCATGATATTGCAGCGGCGGTGCGGTATGCCAGCCATATCCTTCATGTCGGAGCGACAGTGTTTTTTGGAAACACGGAGGAGTATGCAGAGAGTGATATAGGCAAATTTTTCTTGAGACAGGAAGGCGGTGAGGAGAGATGATAGAGACGCTGATGATGTATCTGCAATATCCGTTTGTGCGCTATGCGATCATTGTGGGTGTGCTGATCGCACTCTGTTCTTCGCTGCTGGGCGTGACATTGGTGTTAAAGCGGTTCTCCTTTATCGGAGACGGGCTGTCCCATGTGGCGTTTGGCGCCATGGCGATTGCCAGTGTGGTGAATCTGACCAATAAGATGGTGTTAGTGCTTCCGATCACGGTGATCAGTGCGGTCCTGCTTTTGCGCACCGGACAGAATACCCGGATCAAAGGGGATGCCGCCATTGCAATGATCTCGGTGGGAGCATTGGCATTTGGTTATCTGATTATGAATCTTTTCTCCACGTCTTCCAACTTGTCGGGGGATGTATGCAGTACGCTGTTTGGGTCCACCTCTATCCTGACGCTTACGTCTAAGGAGGTTTGGATCTGCACGGTGCTTTCCGTGGTGGTGGTGATCGTTTTCGTGTTGTTCTATCACAAGATCTTTGCGGTTACATTTGATGAAACGTTTGCAAAGGCGACGGGGGTCAACGCGAACGCATATAACCTGTTGATCGCGATCGTGATCGCAGTTATTATCGTATTGGCCATGAATCTGGTGGGATCGCTGTTGATCTCAGCGTTGGTGATTTTTCCGGCGTTGTCGGCCATGCGTCTTTTTAAAAATTTTAGACAGGTCACAGTGGCATCTGCGGTGATTTCTGTGATCTGTGCCCTTTTGGGGCTGGTGGTTTCCATCTGGCAGGGTACACCAGTGGGATCCACCATCGTGGCAGCGGATGTGGCAGCTTTCGGAATCTGCTATTTGGCAGGAAGACTTCAAGGGAGGTAAACAAAATGACCGGAACAAAAAGAATTATGAAAAAAGCAGTGTGTGTATTGTTGTGTGCAGGCATGATGGCCGTGACGGCAGGATGCGGAAACAACCCCGACGGAGCCGGAGCGGCAAACCGTTCGGCGGGCAAGACTGCCGGTGTGGAGGAGGTGCTGCAGGCCGGGATTGAGAAAAATAACGCAGGAGGTGCAGAGAATCCGGACGGTACAGAGCAGACGACCGGTGGGGAGAGCGCAAGCCGCGCAGAGGACACGGGCAAGGCAGCAGATATTACCGCTGCAAAAATGGATCCTGCGCTTACGCCGGACGTGGATCTGACAAAACTATCCAGTACCATGGTTTATTCCGAGGTCTTCAATATGATGAGCAAACCGGATGATTATCTGGGCAAGACTGTCAAAATGGACGGACAGTATACCGTGTATCATGATGATATCACAGGGGCAGATTATTATGCCTGTATCATTCAGGATGCCACGGCTTGTTGCGCACAGGGGATTGAATTTATTCTGAAAGAGGATTATGCTTATCCTGATGATTATCCCCAGGAGGGGGAGGAGATCGTGGTCGTGGGAGTGTATGATACCTACATGGAGGGTGAGTATCAATACTGCACGCTGCGGGACGCCGTACTGGTGGATTAAGTACAGTAAGATAATATGAGGGAGTGACAGAGTATCATGCAATTTGAAAAACCGGACAAAAAAGGCGTATTTACACAGATTTTTCGGAATATCAGCGATTCGGGGCACGGATTATCCATTATGTTCAAAGAATCCGGGACGGTAAAGCGGCTGATTCCCATTGAGTTTGTGGGCGGTCTGCTGATCGGACTGGCGGGCAGATTTATTCCTTTGGAGTTTGTCATTCTGGCGGTGATCCTGATCATCTTATTTACGGTGGAGACGCTGAACACGGCCATTGAGGAGGTCAATGACCTGGTCACGCTGGAGGTGGATGAGCGTGTGCGGCGCTCCAAGGACATGGCGTCCGGGGCGGTGGGAGTCTGGCATCTGGTGTATGTGGTGTGCGTGTTCCTGTTTCTGTTTTGTCATCTGGCAAAATTTCCCTGGTGGATTGCTATCCTGGGCGGAGTGAAGTAAGTTATGGACAAACGACACAAATCATGTTATTATTTTTAATGTATGTGTTTTTGAGGGGCTGATCGTATATCAGAGCGTGCAGATCTTTAATCTGCGCGGAAACGGAGGACAACATGACCAATTTGGAACTGAAGAAGCTGGCAAATGAAGTCCGCAAGGGCATTATTGTCGGTACACACAGTGCGAAGGCCGGACATCCCGGCGGATCTTTGTCGGCAGCGGATGTTTTTACTTATCTGTATTTTGAGGAGTTACATGTAGATCCGAAGAATCCCGGCTGGGAGGACAGGGATCGTTTTGTTTTGTCTAAGGGGCATACGGCGCCCGGATTGTATGCGGCGTTAGCTCATAAGGGATTTTTCCCGGTGGAGGATCTGGTGACACTCAGAAAGGTCGGTTCCTATCTGCAGGGACATCCCGATCTGCATATTCCCGGCGTGGACATGGCTTCCGGTTCTTTGGGACAAGGCATTTCCGCTGCGGTGGGTATGGCGATGGGCGCCAGACTGCAGAAAAAAGATTTCAGGGTTTATACGCTTCTGGGCGACGGTGAGATCGAGGAAGGTCAGGTCTGGGAGGCAGCGATGTTCGCGGGCTTCCGCAAGCTGGACAACCTTTGTGTGATCGTGGACAACAACAATCTGCAGATTGACGGTCCCATCGATCAGGTTTGCTCCCCCTATCCGATCGACAAGAAGTTTGAGGCGTTCAATTTCCATGTGGTACATGCGGATGCGCATGATTTCGATTCTCTCAGGGCGGCGTTTGCGGAGGCCAGAGAGACCAAGGGTATGCCTGCCTGCATCGTGATGAAGAGTACCAAGGGTAAAGGGGTTTCCTATATGGAGAATAACGCAGATTGGCATGGCAAGGCGCCGAATGACGCGGAGTTTGAGGTGGCTATGGCAGATCTGGAGAAAATAGAGAAAGCACTGGCAGAGGAGGTGGAAGCGTAATGGCAGAGCAGGCAGTGAAAAAGATCGCGACCAGAGAAGGTTACGGCGAGGCTTTGAAGGAACTGGGTGCGGAATATCCTCAGATGGTAGTGCTGGATGCGGATCTGGCGGCTTCCACGAAGACGGCTGTGTTTGGAAAGGCATTTCCGGAGCGCCACATTGACTGTGGGATTGCGGAGGCCAACATGATGGGCGTGGCAGCAGGATTGTCCCTGACGGGAATGATCCCGTTTGTAAGTTCTTTTGCCATGTTTGCGGCAGGCAGAGCGTTTGAGCAGGTGAGGAACTCGATCGGGTATCCGCACCTGAATGTGAAGATCGGTGCAACTCACGCGGGCGTGACCGTAGGGGAGGACGGCGCCAGCCACCAGTGCAACGAGGACATTGCGCTGATGAGAGCGATTCCCGGTATGGTAGTCATGTGTCCCTCCGACTATGTGGAGGCGAAAGCGGCGGTGCGCGCAGCCATCGAGTATGAGGGACCTGTGTATATGAGATTCGGCCGTGCGGCGGTTCCCGTGATCAATGATCATCCGGGTTATCATTTTGAGATCGGTAAGGGTACTATCGTGCGCGAGGGTACGGACGTGACCATCGTAGCCACCGGAATCTGTGTGGATTCCGCATTGGGTGCGGCGGAGCTTCTGGCAAAGGAAGGGATTAACGCGGAGGTTGTAAATATCTGCACGATCAAACCCCTGGATGAGGAATTGATCGTTGCCAGTGCCAAGAAGACCGGCAGGGTTGTGACAGTGGAGGAGCATTCCGTGATCGGAGGCCTGGGCAGCGCAGTGTGCGATTGCCTGTGTGCGAAACTGCCTGCTCCGGTGAAGAAGCTGGGCATGCAGGATGTGTTCGGCACTTCCGGTCCTGCGGCAGAGCTGGTGAAGAAGTACGGTCTGGATGCAGAAGGCGTCTGCAGGTCTGTATTAGAATTTGTGAAGTAGGATCCATAAAATAGAATTCGAGGAAACAAGAGATGAACATTTTGTCGCCGTCAATTTTATCTGCCGATTTCTGGCATTTGGGAGAGGATATCTGCTGCGTGGAGCAGGAGAAGGTACCCTGGCTGCATGTGGATGTGATGGATGGCATTTTTGTGCCGTCGATCTCCTTTGGTATGCCGGTGTTAAAATGTGTGCGGAAGCAGACGGATCTGTTTCTGGATGTGCATCTGATGATCGACAGACCGGAGCGGTATGTAAAGGAATTCGCGGACAGCGGGGCAGATCTGATCAATTTTCATATTGAGGCCACCGATCAGGTGAAGGAGACCATCGCTGCGATCCGGGCATTGGGCAAAAAGGTCGGTATTACGATCAAGCCGAAGACTCCGGTGGAGGAGTTGGCGCCTTATCTGGATCTGGTGGATCTGGTGCTGGTGATGACGGTGGAGCCGGGATTCGGCGGGCAGAAGCTGATTCCAGAGTGTATTGACAAGGTAAGGGAAGTGCGCCGGATGCTGGACGAGAGAGGACTTGACATTGATCTGGAGGTGGATGGCGGTATCAATATTGACAATGTGCAGGTTGCCCTGGAGGCGGGAGCCAACGTGATCGTAGCGGGGTCCGCAGTGTTTAAGGATGACATTGGGGCCAACGTGCGGGCGTTTCTGGAGAAGCTTTAGAAGAGGGATTTGAGATGCAGGTTGGCGGAATTGGAAGCGGAAACGGGAATTCCGGACTTGACAATCATGGAGTTTCCCATCAGACGATCAATTACAGGATAGATGATTCCACGCAGAATGTGAATAAGCATGACACAGCGAGGCGGGATGTGGCTGACGAGGCCACGTCTGCTTACACTGTGTCTTTTTCGTCGGAGGGAAAACGGCTCGCTGCGGAACAGATGGCCGCAAGAAAAGCTACGGAAGAGGAGTCTGCCGGTCAGGAAACAGGCGGTTTGACCGGCAAACTGCGGGAATTGTTGGAAAGCGGGAAAAAACTGCTTTTGCAGATCTGGGGTGAAAGTAAAGAAGAGGAAGCTGCGAATGAAGTTTCCGAAGAAGATGATATTTTGGATACGATAAATGAAAATCTTGAAACAGACGGTGACGAGTACCATGAATCTGGCATTGCGGCAGGAGCGGTGAATGTGCAGGCACCGGCCGGAATGACGACGGCTGATCCGTATTTTAACAGTAATTCCGATGCGGGGAAAGTGAAGGAACCTTTGCTGACACGTATCCGTATCCGGTTTCGGGATATTGCCGGACAATTGGCAGAGCGCTTTGGCGGAATGCTGTCGGGACAGTTTTCTGCAGGGAGCGAGTTGAAGGACAGACAGGAGCAGCAGAAGGATAACCTGCAGGCAGAACAGACCGCACAGGAGAAGCACAAAAAAGATTATTACCGCAAAAACGGAGTTGTGGTGGATATCAGCACGCCTCCCGCGGAGCATCTTATGGATTCTTATGATAAGGCAGGGGAGTACAGTAAGTTGACCACGGAACAGAAGCGGTGAAGGAACTGAGGTGGAAGAATGCGGCTGGGCGGAGTCGGGAACGGGAATGTCAGTCTTGACAGTCATAAACACTCCCATCGGATCACAAATTGCATACATGATCATGATTCTGCAAAAGAAAAGACAGGTGGTGCTCCGATGACATTGGCAGCATCTTATTCTACTATGTCTAAGCAACAAGTATCACAAGAAATCCCTGAATTATTAGATGCGATGAGGAATATTTTTCGCAACGGGAGAAGTTTGTTTGGAAAAGTATGGGGAAGGGATGAGGAAGCAGCGGAAGAACAGAGTGAGACAGCATCTGCAACTGCAGGTGCAAGGACGACAGGAACATTGTTATCCTCCAATGTACAAACCCAACCGAAAATGATATCAGAATATCCGTATTTTACAGCGGTTCAGAGCAGAAAGCATACTGTACCGTATCGTCTCCATACCCGGTTCAGAGATTTATCAAGACGGTTTAGGCGGAACTTTGGCAGACAGTCTTGTGAATTTTCCAATGAGAGCGGTTTAAATGATCGAAGACAAGCCTCAAAGGAAGACTTACGTAAGAAAAGTCGATATCGGGAGAGAAATGTGGAGTTTGACTGCGTATTGACAGATGACAGCTATTTATTGGATTCCTATGATAAAAAGGGAGAGTACAGTAGGCTGACTACAGAGCGAAAATAGTGAAGGCGTTGATTTGAAGGATTATTGTAACTCACTGATTAAATAGTTTTTAACATCGGTGATATGCTGACGGTAATATTTATATGAAGATTCTTCCCATGATAATATACGTCTTGTTTTGCGCTGTAGTTCGGAAAGCAGTTGCTTATTTTTTATGATATGTATTTTTTGAGTATAAGTATTTATATATTCACGTTCTATGTATTTATCTGTGATGGGAATAATGTGGAGCGTATATCTTTTTCGGGGTAGCTTAGATATTTTACCAATGGTCGCTCCTTGGAGTCATTCCACTGTCCACCATTAGAACGTATGGCATCATAAATATTTTGATTGCCAAAATAGAGACCGTGTTCTATCATGTATTTTCCTATATAAAAGCCCCATTGAAATCAATGGGGCCTGCAATGCATTTTGCCCCGCATTGCGAAGGGTATTTGTCTCATACAATGATAATCTGCTCATTGTGAAGCATTTTTGAATCGGGCAATGTTTCGCGCCTACATTGCAAAAGGCAGAAAACAATAAGTTTTCTTATTTTTATTATACTCCATGCAGTAAGAATACCATGCTAAATATGCATAAAAATACGACATTATTTTGATGCGTTTATACAAAAGTGATGCACGTGCTTTTGATCATTTCTTTGGTTGACGCTCGGCGTGATGTGTGGTAAGATTGACATAATTTCAAGTGAAATGATCAAATGCAATGACGGAGAGAGTACATGGTTTATGAACCATACAGAGAACCTTCCCGTGGCTGAGAGGAAGGAGGGGATATTCTGTGGAACATGGCTCCCGAGCGGCGCACCGAACTGTTGCTGTGTAAGCGGTGAATGGTAAGGCTGCGACAGGTTCCGCCTGTTATAGCGGAGAGAGTTATCGGTGGTCATCGATCGACTCTATGAGGCCGGATCTGTGAAGGTCCGGTGAACAGAAGTGGTAACACGGGGAAGAGCTCGTCTTCTGAAGCATGCGGATAATGCATGTGGAAGGAAGGCGTTTTTTTATAGAAGGAGGAGCAGGAAAATGCAGAGCAAAGGAAAGTATTATCTCACGACGGCGATCGCCTACACATCGGGCAAACCGCACATCGGCAACAATTACGAGATTGTACTGGCAGACAGCATCTGTCGGTTTAAGAGAAAGGAAGGGTACGATGTCTTTTTCCAGACCGGTACGGACGAGCATGGACAAAAGATTGAACTGAAGGCCGAGGAGGCAGGCGTCACGCCCAAGGAGTTTGTGGACAAGGTGGCGGGAACAATCCGCGGATTATGTGATCTGTTAAATATTTCGTATGACAAATTTATCCGTACCACGGATACGGACCACGAGAAGCAGGTGCAGAAAATTTTTAAGCGCCTGTATGATCAGGGCGATATTTATAAAGGCGCCTATGAGGGATTGTACTGCACGCCCTGTGAGTCCTTCTGGACAGAGTCCCAGCTGGTGGACGGCAAGTGCCCGGATTGCGGCAGGGAGGTGAAGCCGGCCAAGGAGGAAGCGTATTTCTTCCGTATGAGCAAATATGCGGACAGACTGATCAAGCATATCAACGAGCACCCGGAGTTCATTCAGCCCGTATCCCGGAAGAATGAGATGATGAACAATTTCCTGTTGCCGGGACTGCAGGATCTGTGTGTGTCCAGAACTTCCTTCAAGTGGGGTATTCCGGTGGATTTTGATGACAAGCATGTCGTTTATGTGTGGCTGGATGCGCTGACCAACTATATCACCGGTATCGGATACGATGCGGACGGCAACAGCAGCGAGCAGTACAAAAAGCTGTGGCCCGCAGATCTGCACCTGATCGGTAAGGATATCATCCGCTTCCATACAATCTATTGGCCAATCTTTTTGATGGCGCTGGGTGAGCCGCTGCCGAAGCAGGTATTCGGACATCCCTGGCTGCTGACGGGAACCAACAAGATGAGCAAATCCAGAGGCAATGTGATCTATGCGGACGATCTGGTGGACTTTTTCGGCGTGGATGTGGTGCGTTATTATGTACTGCATGAGATGCCTTATGAAAATGACGGCAATATCACATGGGAGCTGATCGCGGAGCGGACCAATTCCGATCTGGCAAATACTCTGGGCAATCTGGTAAACCGCACGATCTCCATGAGCAACAAGTATTTCGGTGGCGTGGTGGAGAATAAAAATGCCCAGTTGACACCGGAGGACGGAGTGATCGATGTGGATCTGAAAAAGACGATCACGGAGACTTACGCAAAGGTTGTGGACAAGATGTCTACCCACAGGGTTGCGGACGCATTGACGGAGATCTTCGGCATCTTCAAGCGCTGCAACAAATATATTGACGAGACGGAGCCCTGGGTATTGGCGAAGGACGAGGCAAAGAAGGACAGATTGGCCACCGTGCTCTACAATCTGGTGGAGGGGATCGTGATCGGTGCGTCCCTGCTGGAGCCTTATATGCCCGCAACAGCGGAGAAGATCGCAAAGCAGTTGAATACTTCCCTGCGTGACTTTGACAAGCTGGAGAAGTTCGGATTGTATGAGAGTGGTACAAAAGTGACAGATGCGCCGGAAATTCTTTTTGCAAGACTGGATATGAAAGAGGTACAGGCGAAAGAGGAGGAGATCGCGGCAGCACAGATCGCAGCGGCACAGGCAGCAGGCAGCGGGGCAGACGGCGCGGCGGGCGAGTCCGGTAAGGATTCTGTCTCGGAAGGAAGTGACAATAATGTCATAGATCTTGAGCCCAAAGCGGAGATCACCTATGATGATTTTGCCAAGATGCAGTTCCAGGTGGGAGAGATCATCGCCTGTGAGGCGGTGCCCAAGTCGAAGAAGCTGCTCTGCAGCCAGGTGAAGATCGGCAGCCAGGTGAAGCAGATCGTGTCCGGCATCAAGGCGCATTACAGCCCGGAGGAGATGGTGGGCAAAAAGGTGATGGTACTGGTGAACTTAAAGCCAGCCACGATGGCCGGTGTGGTGTCCGAGGGTATGCTTCTGTGCGCCGAGGACGCGGAAGGTAATCTGGCTCTGATGACACCGGAGAAGACAATGCCTGCGGGAGCGGAAATCTGCTGATCCGGGGTTGAAAAAGGGGTTACGTATGAAGAAGACGACATTTTATTTTGATTCCAGAGACGGCGAGAGCAAGATTTATGCGGTTCGTTATGAGCCGGAGGAGGACAGACTGCAGGACGGGAAACCTGTGGCCGTTCTCCAGATCATACACGGGATGGCCGAGTATACGGAGCGCTATGAGGAAACGGCGAAATTCTTTACGGACAGAGGGTTTGTGGTTACCGGGGAGGATCATCTGGGGCATGGAAAGTCTGTGCCGGAGGGAGGAACTTACGGATATTTCTGCAAACAGGACCCCGCTACGGTCGTTGTGCGGGATGCGCATCGGCTGAAAAAAATGACGCAGGCGCTCTACCCGGGAGTTCCTTATTTTATCCTGGGGCACAGTATGGGGTCGTTTATCCTGCGCAATTATATCTGCCGATACGGAACCGGTATTCAGGGCGCCATCGTCATGGGAACCGGAATGCCGCCTGCCGCTGCAATCTCGGGAGGAAAGGCGCTCTGTGCGCAGCAGAAGCTGTTACATGGTGACAAATATGTCAGTAAAATGCTGTACAAAATGGCGTTTGCGGCATATAATGCAAGGATCCCGGATGCCGGGTCGGATTATGACTGGGTGAGCAGAAATCAGGAAAATGTGGATGCCTATATCAAGGATCCGCTGTGCGGATTTGTATTTACCGTAAACGGGTTTCAGACTTTATTTGACCTGATCTCGCGGATGGGGGACAGCGAGAATCTGAAAAAGATTCCCAAGGAACTGCCGCTGTTTTTACTGTCCGGAAATGAGGACCCGGTGGGCGAGTACGGGGACGGTGTGAAGCGTGTGTTTGATTCGCTGGAAGATCTGGGTCTGGAACATGTCATGCTGAAACTTTATGCGGGTGACCGGCACGAGATCCTAAATGAGGCGGACGGGGAGCAGGTGCGGAAGGATATCTATAATTGGATCCTGCCGAAACTGAACCGGGATGCCGTGGGATGAGATTTTATCCATGATCGGCACGGGAGCATGGGTGGCAGCAAGGGAGCGATAAGTATGGATCAAAGTGTATTTCCCTATAGGATCCGATGGGCCAGGGTAGAGGACTGGGAGCCGATGATGAAGATGGTCTGGCGTACTTTTCTGCGATTTGAGGCGAAGGATTATTCGGACGAGGGAATCCGTAGTTTTCTGGACTTTATTACGGATGAAAAATTGTTTCACTCCTTTCTGCGGGGTGATTACCAGGTGATGGTGGCGATGGACGATAAGCAGATCGTGGGCATGGCTTCGGTGCGAAACCGCAATCATCTCTCGCTTCTGTTTGTGGATGAGCCGTATCACCGCCGGGGGATCGGCAGGGAACTGCTGAACCGGTTTTGCGAATATCTGCAAAAAGAAGAAGGCGAGCCGTATATGTCGGTCAAAGCGGCGCCCTATGCGGTAAAGTTTTATCAGAAGCTTGGATTTTGGGCGGTCAGTCCGGAAGAGGAAGTGGGAGGCATCCGCGTGACTTCCATGGAAAAGCATTTTAAGAAGACAGTTTAAAGAACAGAAAAGCAAAAAGAGGTGCAGATTATGAAAATTTTTGATATAGACGGGCCTGTAGTCCAGTTTTTGAGTAAAGTGGCCGATCTGATGTGGCTGAATATCCTGGCAATCGTATGCTGTATTCCGGTGATCACGATCGGAGCGTCGCTCACAGCCTTGAATTATATGGCTCTGAAGATTGTGCGTAATGAGGAAAGTTATATTACCAAGGGATTTTTTAAGGCATTCAAGGAGAATTTCAAGCAGTCCACCGCGATATGGCTGATCTTTATGGTGGTGTTCGGGGTGATCTATGCCGATTACCGTATTGTGCTCACCACCGATATCCAGATCAATAAAGTGGTTAAAGCCCTGATTGTGATGATCGCGGCGCTGTCCATATTCACGTTTATGTATGTATTTCCGCTGCAGAGCAAGTTCTCCAACACGGTAAAAAAGACGATACAGAATGCATTTTTTCTGAGTATCATGCAGTGGCCCAAGACCCTGCTGATGATCGTCCTCTACCTTTTGCCGTATGCGTTGTTTTATATATTTCCGGGCCTGATCCCGCTGGTTTTGGTATTCTGCCTGTCGGTTCCGGCAATCCTGTCAGCCAGACTGAACAATAAATTTTTCCGGAAAATGGAAGATCAGATTCTGTCTCAGGGTGCAGGGGAGCAGGGCGCTGATGACACAGACAATGACGCGGAGGGTGACGCTGACGGCGGAACGGAAAATGGCATAGACAGCGAAGGCGAGACGGAGTCTGTGGTGACAGAGACAGTGGCAGAAACAGTGACAGAAACGTCAGAAGTCAATAGTCAAAATGACTAGGGAAGCAGCAATAAGTTGTACAACTTGACTAAAATGCATGAAATGAACTAATTTCATAAGCAAAATTTACAATATCGTCCAAAATATTTGTGAAAAACTTGTATGGAAATCAAACGGTATTTTCGATATACTTTTCTTTGTGAGAAGTGTAACTTACACATGAAAGGAGTATATACCAATGGCTAGTTTATCTTTAAAGAATGTATGTAAGGTATATCCTAACGGATTTGAGGCCGTTAAGGACTTTAACCTGGAGATCGCAGATCAGGAGTTTATCATTTTCGTAGGACCTTCCGGATGCGGTAAGTCCACCACCCTTCGTATGATCGCCGGCTTGGAGGATATTTCTTCCGGTGAGCTGAAGATCGGGGACAGAGTTGTAAACGATGTAGAGCCTAAGGACAGAGATATCGCAATGGTATTCCAGAACTACGCTCTGTATCCTCATATGTCCGTATATGACAATATGGCATTTGGTCTGAAACTGAGAAAGGTTCCCAAGGATCAGATCGATAAGATGGTAAAAGAGGCAGCTAAGGTGCTTGACCTTACCCCGCTGCTTGATCGTAAGCCGAAGGCTTTGTCCGGTGGTCAGAGACAGCGTGTAGCTATGGGACGTGCAATCGTACGTAATCCTAAGGTGTTCCTGATGGATGAGCCTTTGTCCAACCTGGATGCAAAGCTGCGTGTACAGATGAGAATCGAGATCGCTAAGCTGCATCAGAGACTGGGCACCACTATCATCTACGTAACACATGACCAGACCGAGGCTATGACTCTGGGTACCAGAATCGTAGTTATGAAGGACGGCGTTGTTCAGCAGGTTGATACCCCTCAGAATCTGTATGACAGACCTCAGAACCTGTTCGTTGCAGGATTCATGGGATCTCCTCAGATGAACTTCCTGGATGCAGTTGTAAGCATCAGCGGTGATACCGCATACTTAAACATCGCAGGCAAGGCAATTCCTCTTCCTGCAGCGAAGTCCAAGAAGCTGATCGACGGCGGTTATGACGGAAAGATGGTTACTTTCGGTATCCGTCCTGAAGATGTATATGATTCCGAGATGTTTATCGAGGCATCTCCTAACAGCGTATTTGAGTCTACTATCAAGGTTTACGAGTTGCTTGGTGCTGAAGTATATCTGTACTTTGACCTCGACGAGTTCCCTATCACTGCAAGAGTAGATTCTCGTACCAATTCAAGACCTGGCGATACTGTTAAGTTTGCTCTGGATACTGAGAAGATTCATGTATTCGACAAAGAGACCGAGCAGGTTATCACCAACTAGTTTGAAACAGTTTGAGGGTGCCGGAGACGGCGCCCTCTTTTTTTAAGGAGTAAATATGATTTCAAACCAGATCATTCAAACCAGTATTGATGAATTGAAAGCCATCACGAAAGTAGATCTGTGTGTGTACGAACCTTCCGGAATGATGGTTGCGAGAACGGCGGAAAATGCGGATATCACCAGTCAGATGGTGAGCAGTTTTGCGGCTTCACCGGCGGACAGCCAGGTGATCGGCAACAATCATCTCATGAAGATTTATGAGGATGATGAGCTGCTTTATGTGATCGTTTCCAGGGGAAACAGTGATGATGCCTATATGATCGGCAGAATTGCCGTTTGTCACCTGCAGAATCTGGCGATTGCTTACAAAGAGCGATACGACCGGAATAATTTCTTCCAGAATTTGCTTTTGGACAATCTGCTTCTGGTGGATATCCATAATCGTGCAAGAAAATTACATGTGGAAGTGAAACAGCCCAGAGCGGTCTTTCTGATTGAGACGGTGCGTGCGAAACAGGAAAAGCAGGAACGGGACAATATCGTGTTGGAATTGCTTGGAGGGATGTATTCTTCTCAGACAGGGGATTATGTGACTTCGGTGGACGAAAAGAACGTGATCCTGGTGAAATCTGTGGCGGAAAACGGAAATCCGGAGGCATTGGAGCACATTGCCAATACCATTGTTGATATGATGAATACCGAGGCCATGCTGAATGTGAGGGTTTCCTATGGAACCGTGGTTCAGGAACTGAAGGATGTCTCCAAATCCTATAAGGAAGCGCAGATGGCAATGGATGTGGGCAAGATCTTCTACGCCGAGAGAAACGTGGCGGCATACAGCGCTTTGGGAATCGGCAGACTGATCTATCAGCTTCCAGTCAACCTGTGCAAGATTTTCATTGAGGAGATTTTCGGCGATAATGTGCCGGAGGAGCTGGACGAGGAAACGCTGAATACGTTGGATAAATTCTTTGAAAACAATCTGAATGTATCCGAAACCTCCAGACAGCTTTTTGTGCACCGAAATACGCTGGTCTACCGGTTGGAGAAGATCCAGAAAAGTACCGGATTGGACGTGCGCTGTTTTGACGATGCGCTGACCTTTAAGATAGCCCTGATGGTTGTAAATTATATGAAATATCTGGAAAATCGCTGAATAAAATGAGTTCCCCCCGCATATCTATTTATAAATATGGTGTGCGGGGGGATTTTTATATGTTTGCCGGACCGAATGTGCAATATGACAGGAAAATCAGATATTTAGACTACTATGAAAATGGACAAAGGTGTCAGGGTGCCGGTTTTATCAAATTAGAACGGCGCAATGACTTGTGTAATATCAGTCTGCAGGTGAATGGTTTATACCGGAAAGACCGCTTCACAAGGCCTTTTTTGCTGGTCGGAGAGGAGGGGGAGCAGGAACTCTGTAAGCTGCAGATCGCAGAGGGCGGTATTAAGACATATTTTGAAGGTCTGAACAGCCAGGATCTGGGTGGACAAGGTATCAGCTATGACCAACTGCTGGGGATTAAAATACCGATCGCAGACGGGAAAGAGATTCGCTGTTTCTGGCGGAGAAATCCCAGTGCCATGCCTATGGAGAACAGCATTGTGGCGCAGGAGAACAAGGAGAGCCAGGAGAGCGCGAACGAAGAGACAGTTCGAGAGGCGATTCAGGAGCCGAGGGCGGAGCAGGCGGATCCGATGCAGCAGACACATCCGATACAGCAGACACATTCGAAGGAACAACAGGGACGCCCCCAGGGAAAAACCGGACAGCCCGGCGCAGCCATTTTTAAGGAAAACAAATGGGAGCAGCTCTGGATGATCTATCCGCATGTGCATCCGTTTTCGGATGACAGAGAATTTTTGTCAGTGAGCCCGTCGGATTTTGTGGTGTTGAACCGGCAGTCCTATCCGCTGGTAAACAACAGCTTTTTGCTTCACGGATACTATAGTTTCCGGCATCTGATCCTGATGCGCGGCGGAAACCGGGGACAGGCAAAGTACTATATCGGCGTGCCGGGAAATCTCTATGAGCGGGACAGAAAATCTGCGATCATGTTTGGATTTGAGAGCTTTGAATGCGCAAAGGAACCTGCAAAGGAAGGGGATTTCGGGTACTATCTGATTCCGGTGGAATTATAAATGGCGAATCAGCGATGCCTACAGTCCGCGGCAGTCGAATTCCGGAATAAAGCTTTCGGCGGCGGCCTCTCCTTCCTGGATAAAACCGTTGCGAATGCCAAGGCGTTCCGCAAAGCGCAGAACCCGGTCATATTCCTCATCCGTGACGTGACGGTTGAGTTCCGACATATCTGTCACATATGGAATCGGAGTATATTGATTCAGGATGCTTACATAAATATTGTCGCCGTATGTCTCATGCAGGAAGCGAAGAACTTTTTTGGAATCTTTGGTCTGACCGGGCAGAACCAGATGCCGCACGATCATGCCGCGTTTCAAGATGCGGTAGGGTTCGGAAAAGACCGGGGTTCCTACCTGGCGGAACATTTCTGCCAGTGCGGCGGAAGCTTTCTCAAAATAATCCGGCGCATGGGAAAAGCGTGCGCTCAGTTCGGAGGAAACATATTTCAGGTCGGGCAGGTAAATGTCCACCAGACCGTCTAAGAGTTTCAGGGAGGATACTTCCTCATATCCGCCGGTATTATAAACGACAGGGATGTCAAGTCCCTGTTTTTTTGCGTTCTGCAACGCACAGACAATCTGCGGGATAGCGTGAGAGGGTGTTACCAGATTAATATTGTGGGCACCCTGCGCCTGCAATTCCAGGAATATGGCAGTGAGGCGCTCCTGTGTGATCTCTTGTCCTGCGCTGCCGTTTGCAATATTGTAGTTCTGACAGAAGACACATCTTAAATTGCAGCCGGAGAAAAATACCGTGCCGGACCCCTGGGTGCCGGAAATGCAGGGTTCCTCCCAGAAGTGAAGTGCAGCACGGGCTGCTTTGATGGCAGCGGTCTGACCGCAATAGCCGGTCTGCCCTGCCAGCCGATTGGCATGGCATTGTCTGGGGCAGAGGGTGCAGTCGCGCAGCAATTCGGAAATCAAATGATCTGACATAAAGCGTCTCCCTCAATTCATAAATCCAAGTATGCAAAAACCGCATACGCCGGTCCTTTCTTCCGACTCCACCCGGTTGCCTCACGGCACATGAGAATTCCTACTTAGTGCTGCTTTGTTCCCAACCTGACACGGTTCGTAGGCACCCATTGCGCGAGACCGAATTTCATCACCGAAAGCTGGTGATCCGACGCATACGGCTTTTTAAGTGTATCGTTTTCAATCGTTTTTGTCAAGGGGAAACTCCGATGCCGCTTTCGCTGTTTTCGTCCGGTTTTGCTCTTTTCGCCTCTTTTTCGATCTTGTTCCGTTCCCGCAGTTCCACAAAAAATGTCTTCAGCATTTCACTGCAGTCCGCTTCCAGCACGCCGCGGGTTACCGCCACCTGATGGTTGAATTCCGGCATGTCCAGAATATTCAGGATCGATCCGGCGCAGCCTGCCTTGGGGTTCATGCAGCCCATGACAACTTCCGGGATCCGTGCCTGCACGATGGCGCCGGCGCACATCTGGCAGGGTTCCAGCGTCACATATAAAGTGCAGTCCTCCAGCCGCCAGTCGCCGATCTTTTTGCTGGCTTTGTTGATGGCGGTGATTTCCGCATGGGCCAGCGTGTTTTTGTCCGTATTGCGGCGGTTATAGCCGCGGCCGATGATCCGCCCTTCGTGGACGATCACGCAGCCGATGGGGACTTCGCCCAGCGCGTAGGCTTTCGCAGCCTGCTTCAGTGCCACTTTCATATATTTTTCCTGAATGTTTTTGATGACAGCCATAGTGCCTGTACCTCCGCATAGAAAAGGAACCAACTTTGAAGGCAGTATAACAGAATCCAGATATAGATTCAAGAGATGTTATCGTTTTTAAATATTGTAAATTTTATATTTGTAGGATTGACAACATTCGGCAAATGCATTAGAATGGCATCAATCAAAGGAAAAATTCAACGAAGTGAATAATTCACATTCTTTTGGCAGTTCAGCCGGTTTTTCCCTATGTGTATTCAAAAGATAAGGTGCATGGTCGGTGTGGCGGTTCCGGATAGACTGACATACATCCGAGTGC
>JAFUZJ010000029.1 GCA_017476665.1 Lachnospiraceae bacterium
AGAGGAAGATTTCGGAACGAACGGCTGCACTCTTAGAATGCATGTCGAACTTGACAGCAAATGAAATGTTCGGTACGGACAAAGTACAGTCGGAGCAGGTTGTGATAGAAAAAGTCTGCTGCGATATTGCACAGTTGAAAAAGACGCTTGATCTGTTGATCATCGTGACCAACAATGTATTTGAGGATGGCGTGCAGTATGATGAAGCTACAGAGAGCTATCTGCGGGCACTTGGACGTATGAATGCCTGGCTGGCAGAACGGGCGGAGCAGGTCTATGAGGTGGTTGTCGGAGTGCCTATTTTGTGGAAAAATGAAAATAAGAGGTACAATATGAGCGAAATATTTGATATAGTGGATGAAAAGGGGATGCCCACCGGAGAAACCGTTTCGCGCGATGAGGCGCATGAAAAGGGTATCCGGCACAGGACGGCACACATCTGGGTAGTCAGAAGAGCGGGCGACAAGGTGCAGATGCTCCTGCAAAAGAGAGCGCAGGATAAAGACAGTTTTCCGGGGTGCTATGATACGTCTTCTGCCGGACATATTCAGGCCGGGGATGAGCCGCTGGAATCGGCAAGTCGGGAGCTCTTTGAGGAATTAGGGATTGCGGCAGGGGAGAAAGACCTAGATTTTGCGGGATGCTTTGCAATCGAATATGAAAAAGTATTTCACGGAAAGCCTTTCCACGATAATGAGGTGGCGTTTGTATATATGTATTCCGGACCGGTGGACAGTGCGGAGTTGACACTGCAGGCGGAAGAAGTGGAGAGTGTGGCGTGGTTTGATGTGGAGGAGCTGCAGGGGCTTCTGGAGCCGCGGGACAGTCGGTTTTGTGTTCCGATGGCAGGATTTTTGCTGGGAAAGAAATGGTGTGATCAGTTTATGAAGGAGAGTTAGTTTGTATGGATATCATAGAAAATGTGCTGCGGTCTTTTGCGATTGCAGTCAGCACTTATTCGAAGATCCCTATGCCGCATTTTGAGTGGAAAGAGGAGGATATGCGGTACTCCCTGTGTTTTTTCCCGGTTGTGGGGGCTGTGATCGGACTGCTGCTCTGGGTATTTGCACGGTTTGCAGGCTGGCTTGGTATGGGTGAGATCAGCACTTGTCTGATCGGCAGTATTCTGCCTATTGTGATCACGGGCGGTATTCATCTGGACGGTTTTTTGGACGTATGTGATGCCAGGCATTCCTACGGGGAGAGAGAGAAGAAACTGGAGATTTTGAAAGATCCGCATATTGGGGCTTTTGCGGTGATACAGACGCTTGTCTGCGCGACTGTTTATGTCGGCGGATTTTCCGAACTGTTCAGAACCGGAAGTTTGCAGACCGTTCCCGCAGAGCAGGGAGAACCAAAGGCACTATTGGTATTTTGTTGTGGATTTGTGCTGGCGCGGGTGTTGAGCGGATTGAGTCTGGTGTTCCTGCAGCCGGCGAAGGAGAATGGGATGCTTGCGACCTTTGCGGGGGCGGCGCACCGGAACGTGGTGCAGGGCGTGTTGCTGCTGGAACTTGGTATTACGGTGGGGGTGATGATCGGTATTGACGGGAAGCTGGGGATATTGGGGGTTCTGACAGGGGCTTTGAGTTTTTGGTATTACGCGCACATGAGTAAAAAGGAGTTTGGAGGAATCACCGGAGATCTGGCGGGTTTTTTTGTGGTGATCTGTGAGACGGCGATGGCGGTGGTTCTGGGAGTAGGGAATCTGTTTTGACAGATTGTTTTTTGTGAGACTATAGGGTAAAATAGAAATAAGAGTATAGTTGTATTTACAGAGGACAAAGGAGGATAAAGTATGCAGTGGTATGATCCAAATTCATATGCTACCAACCCGGGCGGTGTGAGTCTGTCACGCGAAAAGTTCAGAGAAGCGAGGAATTGTCTTCCGCTTTTTACCAGAATGTTTGTAGATGATCATTCGTTTGAAAAAGTGGATCAGTGGCTACGAATGGGAGATACAAATCCTGCAATTGTAAAATCCGTTGATCCGCTGATCATTTCTGCTTATGCGCAGGATGTGGATGCCGTGCTTTTCCTGAAGTTTCCGAAAAAACTGGTACAGATATACGGATTGGAAGTGGGAACCAGACTGGTGACCTCTAATATATTTCATCAGTGGGATTCGAAAGATGTGATCCAGGGGGAGTTCAGTACACATGCCTATGGTGATTTTATCCCAATTGTGCAGTTGTTTTTATCAGATGAAGTATTGAAAATCATCAAGCGTCCGGAAACAATTCCGGAGGAAATGTGGGAGAGGGTAAATTTTCTCACAAAGGAAAAAGAAATGAAATATCCGAAAATAAAGCCCAGGAATGGATTTGCATTCATGTGGTAGGTATAGTGGTAAGGCGGAAGGTAAGATATCTTCTGCCTTCTATCGTTTTGGCAGGCTTTTTTGAAAAGGGGGTTGCATTGATTTTTAGACTGCTTTATTGTAAAATTGGCGTATGAGAATTATCAGTTTATTGAAATGGTACCAAAGATGCATTGTGAGAGGATGGCAGAATGCGGGAATTGTATATAGGCGGAGTCGCACAGGGGAAGCTTCCGTATGTGCGCAGGGTAAAAAGTGAGGAAAAGACAGAGATTAAAGTGATCGATTGTGCAGAGTGGCAGACGGCGGAGGCCATGGGGCAGTCGGGATGTGTGGATGGAACGGCGCCCGGAGCGGAGACGCCGCTATTGGTGTTTTATCATTTTCACCTGTGGGTACGGCATATGATATTTGCAGGAGCGGATGCGGAGCAGGCGTTTGGACAGTTTTTGGCGCAGTACCCGGATTGGGTCATTGTCAGTGATGAAGTGGGAAACGGGATCGTTCCCATGGAAAAAGAGGAGCGCGCGTATCGGGAGTGTCTCGGCAGGATCCTGATCGAAGCGGCAAAACAGGCTGACCGGGTGGAGCGTGTCATGTGCGGCCTGGGACAGCGGATCAAGTGAAAAGGAAAGAGCATGAAGAAGTTTGTAAAGATACTTTTTATCTGTTTGGCAGTATGGGCGATCTGGACCTGGGTTCCGGTGACGGAAAGGATATCCCTTGATCTGTTGGAGGGAGAAGGCGCCAATGTAAAGATTGTCCTGATCACGGATCTGCATTCCTGCTTTTACGGGAAAGGGCAGAAAAGTCTGTTGCGGATGGTGGACAAAGAAAATCCGGATATTGTGATGCTGGGCGGGGATTTCTTTGATGACAGACTGGCGGATGAGAATGCCAAAATTGCCGCGGAGGCGCTTGCAAAAAAGTATCCCTGTTATTATGTCACGGGTAATCACGAATACTGGAGCGGACGTGTGGACGAGATGCGGACGTATCTGCGAAGTGTCGGCGTGACGGTGCTGCAGGGGGATTGCGATTCCGTGATCCTAAACGGACAGTCTGTCGATGTATGCGGTATAGATGATCCGTCGGGGCTGAGCGGTCAGATGTGGCGGGAGCAGCTGGAACAGGCATATGCGCAGACAGATGAGAGTCATCTGCGGATATTGCTTACCCATCGACCGGAAAAAGTTGATACGTATGCGGAATACGATTTTGATCTGATCCTGGCGGGGCATGCACATGCCGGACAGTTCAGGATTCCATGGATCAACCGTGGAATTTTGGCGCCGGATCAGGGATTGATGGCGAAATATGTGAACGGAGTCTATGAGCTTTCAAACGGAAGTATCATGGAGGTGAGCAGAGGTCTGGCGAGGGAGAGTACGCCGCTTCCCCGTTTTTTTAATCATCCGGAGATCGTTGCATTAGAGATACACTGAGGGAAAAAACATGAAACTGGAGATCAGATTTGTACGGCATGGTCTGACCGTATCGAACGAAGCACATAAGTATCTGGGGCGGACGGATGAGGGATTGTCTGAAAATGGGAAAACACTGCTGGGGAAAATGTGTGCAGAGTCAGAGCCGGAGCTGTTGTTTGTGAGCCCCATGAGGCGGTGCCGGGAGACGGCAGAAATTCTATTCCCAGAGATGGAAGGAATCTGTATCCCGGAGTGGACAGAGATTGATTTCGGCGATTTCGAAGGCAGGAGTTTTGAGGAACTGAAAGAGGTGCCGGCATATCAGGCGTGGCTTGAGAGCGGCGGACGGCTGCCGTTTCCGAATGGGGAGTCCAGAGCGGCGTTTATTGCCCGCAGTATGCAGGGGTATGAGCGGATGCTGGCGCGGGTCAGGGAGTATGGCAGAAAGGCGGAGGTCCCGATCACCGCGGTGGTGAATGGCGGAACCGTCATGGCTGTGGGCAGCAGTCTGTTCGGCGGGGATTATTTTGATTATCAGATCAGCTGTGGAGGTGAGTATTTATGTCCGGCTGTGTTTATCTGATGTATCATATCATTGCATTTGGAAGCGGATTTGTATTGGATCTGTTGCTGGGAGATCCGGCATGGCTGTATCATCCGGTGCGGTTGATCGGGAAACTGATCACAGTGACGGAGAGAATGCTGCGGGGAACCGAAGAGCCCGACGGACGTCGGGAGCTTCGACAGGGCAGGCTGCTTGTGCTGATCGTGCTTTTGGGTACGGTGGCTGTGACTGCTGGTATTGTGGTTGGAGCTTATCTGATGCATGGATACCTCGGTATTGCGGTAGAGTCGATTCTGACCTGGCAGGTGCTTGCTGTGAAAAGCCTGCGTGTGGAGAGCATGCGGGTGTATGATTGTCTGAAAAAAGACGGTCTTTTGGCGGCACGACAGGCGGTATCCATGATTGTGGGACGGGATACGGCGCAGCTGGATGAGGCCGGCGTAATACGGGCGGCGGTGGAGACGGTGGCGGAGAATACTTCGGACGGTGTCATCGCACCGATGCTTTATTTGTGTCTGGGAGGCCCGATTCTGGGATTCGCCTATAAAGCGGTGAATACCATGGATTCCATGGTGGGATATAAAAATGAGAAATATCTGTATTTCGGCAGGGCTGCGGCAAAGCTGGATGATGCGGTGAATTATCTGCCGTCCAGGATCAGCGCGGGTTTGATGTTAGTGGTTTGTCTGGTGGACAGGACATTTGATTTCGGACAGGCACTTCGGATTTACAGGCGGGATCGAAGGAAGCACGCCAGTCCCAATTCGGCGCAGACGGAAGCCGTGTGTGCGGGAGCGTTGGGACTACGACTTGCGGGACCGGCAAGTTATTTCGGGAAAAAAGTGGACAAGCCTTATATCGGAGATGAGGTCCGGCAGATTGAGCCGGAGGATATCAGGCGGGCGAACCGATTGATGATTGGCACCGCGTGGGCATGCGAGATTTTGTGCCTGATGGTTTTGGCAGGAGTTTGGTGGATCCTGTTGCGGTAATTCTATAAAAGGCGGTGATCGGATTGGAGAACAGACCTGGTAAAAAAGCAATCCTGTTTTGTGTGATACTTGTCCTTGCGGTATCGATGATATTCTTTGCTCTGGGCAAATGGCAGATGGGTAATTACAGTAAGCTAAAAAACAACTGCACTTCGGAGGTTAAGGGGACTGTGGTCAATGTGGGCCGAGGACATATAAAATATTCCGCTGAGAGGACCATAATTCATTATGATCCCAAAGCTCCGGATAATTACTACATAGGTGACGAAGTGGAGAATAAAAGATCTTCAGCTGTTTTTGCATATGCAGCAAGCGGATTGATGATTGTTTTTGCTGCCTTTATCATCCTAATTGCTATGAGGCCCCAAAAGCAAACTCCGAAGCAATGCATCTATTTCGATACCCCGTATTGCAGATTTCTTTTTGTGGATAGCGGAGATATCGGTTATGAAGGTGAAATTGAATGGAATTTGAATCTTGCAGGAGAAAAGAGAATTACTGCATTTTTTGAGACCGATGCGTCCGCAGCAGCTCCTCGCAAGCAGCTGAGAGCTATACAGCCGGGAAAATGTTACAGCAGATTAGAAAAGATTCTGTCTGATAAGGAGCGTATAGATCACGATGTCAAAAAACTGGTGGCTGACTACTTCTTGTTCAGGCCGGAGCTTATAAAAGAGAATGCTTCCGAGCAGGAGCTCGTGGACGATATGGAATTATCCTATATAGGCGTTTGCAGAAATGGAGACACAGAGTTTGACCTATATTCTGCTCGCAATATTTATGTAGAGGATCTGCGTTGTACGGACGAACTGGGTACGGTGAGCTACACCCTATCCTAGGTATATAGTGAATGTGCGAAGGCGGCTAGGCTCAACTTGCTACTTTATATATCGTATAAAGTATAAACAAAAATCGCACCCGCTAAACTGCAGGTGCGATACTTTTGTTAATATTACGAGTCCTACGCAGCTCCAGGACGGAACAACATATGACTCTAATAATATTATACATCATATTTGTATGAAGTCAACCGAAATTTATTCAGAAATATCGGCATTTTCATCAATTTCCTCATCGTCGGCTTCATCATTGATCTCGCATGTAGTAAATTTCTCATTTACAGGATATGAAAAATTCTTGCCGATTTTCTGAAAGCCATACTCAGTGAAATGAGATTTAGGTATATGGTTATTTTCAGTAAGGCTATGTAATTTATTAAAGAGTTCCACAAGCCATTTCTGAAATTCAGTTTCCGGTTCTTTTTGGTCAAGTTTATTCTCGTAGTAGTGTCTTATAATACCGGCAAAAATATCAGCAAACTGTACTGCGGGAGTGACAGCAGAGCTAACAAACAGAGGCATTTCCAAGATATGATGGAAAGAGCGTCCGAAATTTGTTTTAAACAAGAAGCCAGTGATAGCTTCGGCAATCTTTCGGTCAGCGTCCTCATGAACCTCATCAAATATCATCAGGGCTTTTCCGTAGTGATGATGATTGCAGTAAAATTCAACCTTTTTCAAAAGAAGATAGTATTGCTTTGGGAGATGATGCTCCGGAACAATAATAGGTTCATCGGGCTTGTCCATAATAACTGCAAAAATAGCTGCGTCATAAGAGGTAATAATATTCACCATTTCTTCAACATACGCTTTATTATTTGTTCGGTTCTTGGTAATGGTTGCTTCGCGAATGAGTTTCGTGGACTTGATTTCATCCTGTTTTCCGTAAATGGAGTCTTTTAATTTGTATATCTGATTTGTTATCGGTTTTATATCATTTTCATGGATACAGACACCCAACAAAATAGGATTTTTAGTCGAGTCGGTAGGGCGAGGGTATCCGCTTTCATCAATGAATGTAAGCATAAAATAAGTTACTCCTTCGTTCGATGGTAAAAAATATTATACTACAATATCGTTCAATATTCCATATAATTATAATTTGAGTTTCCCCTTACGCCGCCTCAAGGGAAATTTTGTATGGAATCGATAGGTCGGTTGTGATAAAATAAAGCATGCAAAAACAAGCGGCTGCGAAGCAGCGGGCTTTCGAGTTGATGGTGGGCGGATACAGGAGAAAACCGAGGAGTAGACATGAGATGCTGGTACATGGCGGCGATATATACAGACAGGATGTGGAGCTGGATTTTTCAGTGAACGGAAATCCCTGTGGGATGCCTGCAGGGGTGAAGGAAGCGTTGCATAGGGCGGTGGATCAGTGTTGGCACTATCCGGATCCGGAAACGGAGGAACTGCGGGCAAAGCTGGCGGAAAGACTGCAGGTTTCCAAAGAGAATCTATTGGTCGGAAACGGGGCGTCGGAGCTGTTTCCGGCCATCGTGCGGGCGATTGCGCCGCGGAAAACGGTGATCCCGGTGCCGTCCTTTGGAGGATATGAATATGCGGTATCTGCCCGGACAGGGGACAATTTTTATTATCCGCTTCGGGAAGAAAAAGGATTTGCGCTGACGGAGGAGATTCTGTCTGTGTTGGACGATCAGACGGAACTGCTGTTTCTGGCGCAGCCAAACAATCCGGTGGGGAATCTGATTGGGGAGCCATTGCTGAAGCTAGTGTTAGACTACTGCTTGGAAAAAGGTATCCGGGTGGTGTTGGATGAGTGCTTTTTGGCGTTGTGTCCGGAAGGGGAAGCGCGGTCTTTTGTGCATAGGCTGCCCGCATACCCCAATGTGTTGGTGGTGCGGGCGTTTACCAAGACGTTTGCCATGCCGGGAGTGCGGTTGGGGTATGTGGTGTGCAGTGATACAGAACTGCTGACAAGGGTGCGGCGGCAGCTGGCGGAGTGGAATGTCTCGATTCCGGCCCAGGCGGCGGGAATCGCGGCACTGGAGGAGAAGGCATATCTGAAGGAGAGCGTGGGGCAGATCAGATTGTGGCGCGAACAGTTGGCGGCCGGTTTGGAAGCGTTGGGATTTCAGGTGTATTTCGGCGAGGCAAATTTTGTTTTTTTCCGATGGGAGCAGGAGCTGAAGCGCGGGTCAGAGCAGAATCCGGTGCAGAGCTATCTGTATCGGGCTTTGCTGGAACGGAAGATCCTGATCCGGGACTGCAGCAATTACAGAGGACTGGGCGCCGGATATTATCGGGCGGCAGTGCGGACAAAAGAGGAAAACGGCAGACTTTTGCAGGCTTTGCAGGAGATTGTGCAAGAGATTGTGTAAGAAGTGCCGAAAGCGATGAAGGAGCGGATATGTTAGAATATGTTTTGCCGGGAGATATCGAAAAGCGCAGTTTTGAGATCATCGGAGAGGAACTTGCGAAGCGGGGAATTGTGCTGCCTGCCGATCAGGCGTCGGTGACCATGCGGGTCATTCATACCAGTGCGGATTTTGACTATGCGGAGACCATGTGTTACTCACAGGCTGCGGTGGAGCGGGCGAAAGCGCTGATCCGCGGAGGTGCGGATATTGTGACGGACACCAATATGGCGCTTGCGGGAATCAACAAAAAATCGCTGGCGAAGCATGGCGGAGAGGTGCATTGTTTCATGGCCGATGAGACGGTGGCTGCAGAGGCCAAAGAGCGCGGTCTGACCAGGGCGGCAGTCAGCATGGAGCGGGCGGCGAGGCTTGCCAGGGAGACCGGGAAGCATTTTATCTTTGCGGTGGGGAATGCACCCACGGCGCTGATCCAACTGCATGAGATGATGAAGTTGGATGTGGCGGGACAAGCAGGCGGTTTTGTGCCGGATTTCATCATCGGTGTGCCGGTGGGATTTGTCAATGTGGAGGCGGCGAAAGAGCTGATCCTGGCAGACGATGTGCCTTATATCGTGAACAGAGGCCGCAAGGGGGGCAGTAATGTGGCTGCGGCAATCTGTAACGCTATTTTGTATGAGCTTGGGAGAGAATAATAGATGCGGTATGGATTTACCACGGGAAGCTGTGCAGCGGCTGCGGCAAAGGCGGCGGCGTATATGCTGCTTTCCGGCAGAGAAAAAAATGAGATAGAGATCGATACCCCGAAAGGGATTCTATACCATGCGCAGATTGAGGAAATCGTGCGCGGAGAGAAAGAAGTAAGCTGCGGCGTCAGAAAGGACGGCGGGGACGATCCGGATGTGACCACAGGGAGCCTGGTCTGCGCGAGAGTATGGGCAGAGGAGGAAGGACAGGCATTCCGTAGGGAGGAAAGAAATGGTACGGCCCACGGCAGGGCGCAGGCGGCGGAAATTGTGATCGACGGCGGCGTCGGCGTCGGGCGGGTCACAAAGCCCGGGCTGGATCAGCCTGTGGGAAACGCGGCAATCAATCACGTGCCAAGAGAGATGATCGAGAAAGAAGTGCAGGAAGTCTGTCAGCTGTTTGATCATTGCGGAAGGCTGCATGTGGAGATCTCGGTGCCGGATGGGGAGATGCTTGCGGCGAAAACCTTTAATCCCAGACTGGGGATAGAAGGCGGCATCTCGATCCTGGGGACGACAGGGATCGTGGAACCCATGAGCAGACAGGCATTGCTGGATACGATCCGGGTGGAACTGCGGCAAAAACGGGCACAGGGATATGAAGCGGCGTATCTTTCGCCGGGCAATTACGGATTGGAATTTATGAAACAGGCCTATGGATATGATCTGGATCAGAGCGTGAAATGCAGTAATTATATCGGGGAAACTCTTGATATGACGGTGGAGCTTGGTTTTCGACAGGTATTACTCACCGGGCATATCGGCAAACTGGTCAAGGTGGCTGGCGGGATCATGAATACCCACTCCAAGGAGGCGGATTGCCGCATGGAGATTTTGGCGGCGGCTGCGGTGCGGGAGGGCGCGGACGCAGAGGTACTGCGACAGATTTTGGACTGTATTTCCACGGAGGAGGCAGTGCGGATTCTGGAGCAGGCAGGGATTCGGGAAGCCGTTATGGAACGGATCTTGGAGAAGATTCTGTTTTATCTGGCACAGCGGGTAAAAGGAGAGATTCGGGTGGAATGTATCCTGTACGCCAATGAGTTTGGAGAATTGGCAAAGAGCGCCGGCGCAGAGCGGCTGGTGCGGGCCGGTATGAGAGAATAGACGAAGTGCGCGGGAGGAAACGGATATGGTACATTTTGTAGGCGCCGGTCCCGGGGCTGCAGATCTGATCACAGTGCGGGGCGCGAAATATCTGGCGGAGGCGGATGTGATCATTTATGCAGGCTCTCTGGTAAATCCGGAGTTATTGCAGTATGCAAAACCGGGATGTGAGATCTATAACAGCGCATCCATGACGTTGGAGGAAGTGATCGCAGTCATGGAAGCCGCAGAGGCAAAGGGGCAGACCACGGTGCGGCTGCACACGGGAGAGCCCAGCATTTACGGGGCAGTCAGGGAGCAGATGGACGGACTTAAGGCGCGGGAGATTGCTTTTGACAGCTGTCCGGGAGTCAGTGCCTGCTTCGGAGCGGCGGCGGCCATGAATCTGGAATATACATTGCCCGGGGTGGCGCAATCCCTGATCATCACCCGGATGGAGGGGCGCACGAAGGTGCCGGAGAAGGAGCAGATTGCATCGTTTGCCGAACATCAGACTTCTATGGCAATCTACCAGAGTGCCGGAATGCTTCCGCAGCTGGCAGCAAGGCTGATAGAGGGAGGTTATCCTGTCCGGACACCGGCGGCCATTGTCTATAAAGCAACCTGGCCAGAGGAGCAGATTTATCGGTGCACATTGGAGAATTTGGCGGCTGTAGGAGAAAAACACGGAATCCGGAACACGGCGTTGGTGTTAGTGGGGAATGTGCTTTCGGCAGAGTATGAGCGTTCCAAGCTGTATGATCCGGATTTTGAAACCGGATTTCGGGAGAAAAGACAAGAAAAGGAGCAGGTATGATCGTCAGTGTGATCAGTTTCAGTGAAAAAGGTTATCGGCTTTCGCAAGAGCTGGCGGAGGCGGATCAGGCATATAGAGACCGTCTGCGAAAGAGGGAAAGCGTGCAATACAGACTGTTTTCCAAGTGGAAAGGGCTGCCTGCCCAGGAACAGGTTTGTCCGGTGGAGGAGCTTGCGGCATGGGCAGAGGAGCAGTTTGCGGGACATCACGCGCTGGTGTTCATCGGGGCATGCGGGATCGCCGTGCGGAGCATAGCGCCTTTTGTCCGGGATAAGATGGCGGACAGTCCGGTGCTGGTGATCGATGAGAAGGGACAGTATGTGATCCCGATCCTGTCCGGACATGTGGGCGGCGCAAACCGTTTCGCCAGAGAGCTTGCGGAGGCCATAGGGGCCGGCGCGGTGGTCACAACGGCTACGGATGTGAACGGGAAGTTTGCGGTGGATTCTTTTGCCGAGGCGTGGGGATTCACCATACAGAACAGGCAGGGAATCGAAGAAATTTCCGGCCGTATCCTAAACGGAGAGCGGATCACGTTTGCCGTGGAGGGACTGGATGCGGAACAATGCGGAGCGTTTTTGCGGGAGCGCGCGGGAGAAACGGAAGGGATCGTACCGGTTTCTGCATCGGATACAGAGATGCCTCATATCTGGGTTTCCGGGAACCGGGCTGATGCAGTGTTGTGGCTGGAGCCCAAAGCGTATATTCTGGGGATGGGGTGCAAAAAGGGGAAAGCGTTTGAAGAACTGCGGGATTTTGCGGAGCAGGAACTGGCAAAATTGCAGATTCCGCGGGAAGCGGTCTGGCAGATTGTTTCTGCGGACAGAAAGCGGGAGGAAAACGGGTTGTTGGAACTGGCGGATGCATGGCATGTTCCGTTTTGTACCTATGAGGAGAACGAACTGGCTGAGCTGAAGGGGGGGTTCTCCGGTTCCGCATTCGTGGAGCAGACGGTGGGCGTGGACAATGTCTGTGAACGGGCGGCGTGGGCCGGGTGTAAGGAAAAGGGAGAGTTTGTATTGCGTAAGACTGCAAAGGACGGCATGACGTTAGCGGTGGTCAGACGGGACTGGAGGGCGGTATGATTTACATTGTGGGAATGGGTCCCGGTGCGGAGGAGCAGATGACGGGGCAGGCAATCCGGGCGCTGGAGGAAAGCGATGTGATCGTGGGCTACCCGGTTTATGTTGAATTGCTGGGAGAGCGTTTTCAGGACAAGGAATTCCTCACCACACCCATGCGGCAGGAGGTGGAGCGCTGTCGGATGTGTTATGAGGAGGCCAGGAAGGGGAAGACGGTTTCGTTGATATGCAGCGGGGATGCGGGAATCTACGGCATGGCTTCCCTGATGTATGAGCTGAAAGAGGAGTATCCGACCTGCGAAATGTGTGAACTGCAGGTCGTACCCGGAATTACAGCGGCAAGCAGCGGCGCGGCAGTGCTGGGGGCTCCGATCGGGCATGATTTCTGTGTGATCAGTCTGAGTGATCTGCTGACGCCATGGGAAGTGATTGAGAAACGGCTGCGGGCTGCAGCGGAAGGGGATTTTGCCATTGCAATTTATAATCCGTCCAGCAGAAGAAGAGCGGATTATCTGCAGAGAGCATGCGATATCCTGCTGGAGAAGCTGTCGCCGCAGACCTGCTGTGGATATGTGGAGAATATCGGCAGGGAGGGTACGGCGTACAGGGTATGTACGTTGGCCAAATTGCGGGATTGTCAGGTGAATATGTTCACCACGGTATTTATCGGAAATTCAAATTCACGTGTGATTGAAGGAAAGCTGATCACCGGGAGAGGGTATCGGTTATGACAGACAGAAAAGTACTGATCTTTGCAGGGACGACAGAGGGGAGAAAGCTGGCAGAAATGCTGGCGGAGAATGGTGTGGCCTTTGTGGTCTGTGTGGCAACGGAATATGGTGCCCAGGTGATGCGGGAGGCGGAAAGTCACATGGCTGCCCGGTATGGGGAATGGATCGATCTGCGGCAGGGGCGGCTGGATGCGGATGAAATGCGCGCTCTGATGCAGGATGAGACGTTTTCTGTTGTGGTGGACGCCACGCATCCGTTTGCGGTGGAGGTCTCTGAAAATATAAGGCTCAGTGCCAAACGGTGCGGTGTGCTGTATCTGCGGCTGAAGCGGGACACCGGTATGGGCGGGAAGTCCTTGGGAAAAGGGCGTGGCACAGAGGAGATACATTATTTTGCGGACAGCAGCTCCTGTGCGGAATTTTTATCCCGGACGCAGGGGAATGTACTGCTGACAACGGGAAGCAAAGAACTGGCAATGTTCTGTGAAGATGAAGGATTGCAGGAGCGTTTGTATGTGAGGGTGCTGCCGGGACTGGAGAGTATTAGGCTCTGTGATCAGGCCGGGATTCCGGGTAGCAGGATCCTTGCCCTGCAGGGACCGTTTTCGCCTGAATTGAATTATGCGTTGCTAAAGCAGTATCAGATCAGCTGGATGGTAACGAAGGAGAGCGGTCCGGCGGGCGGATATGCGGAAAAGATCGAAGCAGCGCAGAAGGCAGGAATTCCGGTGTGTGTGATTGGAAATCCCGAGAAGGGAGAGGGGCTTACTTTTGCCCAGACAGTAGAGCGCCTGAGAGATATTCTTGGCGTCTTACTCCCTTTGCACAGAAAGCCGGAGATTGCTCTGATCGGCATGGGAATGGGCAGCAGGGAAGGGCTTACTGTGGAGGCGTGGGAGGCCTGCAGAGAGGCGGAATATATATTTGGTGCCAAAAGACTCCTGGAGATTGCAAAGGAGATCGGTCCCCAAAGGAGAGCGGAGACGGCCTATTATCCCTATTATCTGTCGGAGGATATTTTGCCCTGTCTGGATGAGCTTTTGGAGCAGGCATCCGAAGATCCGGGGCGGTCGTTGCGTATTGCTATCCTTTTTTCGGGCGACAGCGGTTTTTACAGCGGATGCGAAAAGCTGTACCGGGATCTGCAGAAATGGCAGGTACAGAATCCATCCCGGATCAGGGTTTATCCGGGTATTTCATCGGTATCCTATCTGGCGGCCATGACAGGAATGAGCTGGCAGGATGCGGGAATCGTGAGTTCGCATGGGAAAGGAACAAAGGATCAATGGGCGGCGCAGCTTTTGAGAACGGTCCGAGAGCATGAGAAGACCTTTGTGCTGACTTCAGGTGTGGAAGATGTACGGATCATAGGGGAATTGATGCAGCAGGAGGCGGATGACAGGGCAGTGAGCGGATCAGTGCCCCTGATCTCTATCGTGACGGGCGAATCCATGTCTTATCCGGATCAGGAGGTGCGGGAACGCACGCCGCGGGAATGCATGGAATTGGAAGAAAAAGGAATTTATACCTGTCTGATCCTGAATCGCGGCTTAGGCAAAGAAAAATGTCCGGGGGCAGGGGAAGAAATGCCGTGCAGAATGATCACACACGGTTTGCCGGATTCGGCGTTTCTGCGGGAGGAAAAGATTACAATCCCCATGACCAAAGAGGAAGTGAGGGAGGTTGTGATCAGCAAATTGCATCTGACGCCGAATGCAGTGGTCTATGATATCGGAAGCGGAACGGGTTCCGTGTCAGTGGAGATTGCACGACTGGATCCCGGACTTAAGGTATATGCGTTGGAGCGAAAAGAAGAAGCGGTGGAATTGACCCGTCGAAATGCGGAGAAATTCGGATTGCAGAATCTTAAGGTGATCCGGACCCTCGCTCCGGAAGGTATGGATGTGCTGCCGGCACCTACCCATGCGTTTATCGGCGGCAGTGACGGGCATATGAAAGAGATTCTGGACAAGCTGCGGTCTCAAAATCCGGCGGTTCGGGTCGTGGTGACGGCGGTGTGCCTGGAAACTTTGACGGAACTTATGAAACTGTTGGAATGTCCGAAGTATACAAATGTTGAGATCGTAAATCTTCAGGCCAGCCGTGCAAAGCAGCTTGGCAGATATCATCTGATGCAGGCGGAGAATCCGATCTATATTGCGGCATTTGATGGGAAGGAGCCGGAATGAAGTTACCGAGGATGATGATCGCAGCACCCAAGAGCGGCAGCGGCAAGACCATGATCACCTGTGCATTGCTGGAGCTGTTAAGAGAATATCTGGAAACGCAGGGCAGGAAGCTCTCGGCCTTTAAATGCGGTCCGGACTATATTGATCCCATGTTCCACAGAGAGATCATAGGGGTGCCTTCCCGCAATCTGGATTGCTTTTTTTCAGAAGAAGATCAGATAAAAGAGTTGTTTGCATATGGTCAGACAGAGAATGGGGTGTCTGTGATTGAGGGCGTTATGGGATTGTACGACGGACTCGGGGGTGTCAGTGAGGAGGCTTCTTCTTATCATCTGGCGAGGATCCTCAAGGCGCCGATTCTCCTGGTGGTGGATGCCAAGGGAATGGGGAGGTCTGTTTTGCCTTTGTTAGCCGGATTTTTGACATATGACAGGGATCATTTGATCAAAGGCGTGATTCTGAACCGGGTGAGCAGATCTTTTGGTCAGAATTTGCAGGCGGAGATTGAGAGAGAGCTGAAGCTGCCTGTGCTGGGGTGCTTTCCGGAACAGAAAGAGCTGATGCTGGAGAGCAGACATCTGGGACTGAAACTTCCGGGGGAGGTGGATGCACTGCGGAAGCGGGTGCGGGAAGCTGCGGATGTCCTGAAGCAGAATGTTGACTGGGAGCAGATCCTGGCTTTGGCTGACGCTGCCTCTGACTGGCCGGATGACGGAAGGCAGAGGCGGCAGGATCGGAGCGAAGAGCGGGTGAGGATCGGCATCGCGCAGGATGAGGCGTTCTGCTTTTATTACGAGGATAATTTACGAATCCTGCGGGAAATGGGGGCAGAATTGGTGCCGTTTTCACCGCTGCGGGATGAGAGACTGCCGGATCAGTTGGACGGCTTGCTGTTGGGAGGCGGATATCCGGAGTTATGGCTGGGGCAATTGTCGGAAAATGCGTCAATGCAGCGTTCCATACGGAAGGTGTTGGAAAGGGGAATGCCCTCCATTGCGGAGTGTGGCGGATTCTTATATCTGCATGATAAACTGGAAGATCAAAACGGTATCGGGTATCCGATGTGTGGTGTGATTCCCGGTACCTGTCAGGATACGGGCAGATCGGTGCGGTTTGGTTACGTGACACTCACATTAAATTCGGAAAACAATGATTGGGAGAGCGGTGAAAATACATTTCTTATGCCGGGACAGGACATCAGGGCACATGAATTTCATTACTATGACAGCCCTAATAACGGAAATGTCTGTCTGGCGGTGAAACCGTTATTCGGACGGAAGTGGGAGTGTATACATGCAGGAGAGGATCATTGGTGGGGATTTCCCCATCTGTATTTCCCGTCAAACCCTCAGTTTGTGCAAAATTTTATTACTGCCGCAATTGCATATAAGAATTGCCAATTGAGAAAAAATGTGAGATAATAACGAGGAAGTTGCAGAAGCAGCTTTTAAGTCCGTAAAATGTGGTGGTAAAGTTATGGAGAAATTGAATTATTTTAATTACTGTGCATTAGCGGTCATGGCGGTACTTCTGATTTCGGTTGCAGCCAGACATATGTTGAAAGGCAGGAGGAACCGGTATTTTTGGAATCTTCTTTTGATCGTCACCATTGGAGTCGTGTTGGATATCATTGCAGTACATCTGGATAATGGCGGTGGAAATTATGTGTTGGAGAAATATGTGGCACATTGCGCATATCTGGTCATGATCAATCTGGCGGTGCCGGTATATGTGATTTATCTGGCGTGTCTGACAGATGGTATGTACAGGGTGAAAGACAGTCTTCCCCTGCAGCTTGTGTTGGCGGCACCTTATGTGGTTCTTTTTGAATTGATTGTTACAACTCCGTACACACATCTGATCTTTTACATTGATGAGGCTTACCGGTATACTAGGGGGCCCGGATATATCATACTCTATATTGTGTCATCCTTTTATGTTGCTATAGGGGTGGTTTATGCACTTCGCTGTAACAGGATGTTTGGAACCGGACAGTTTATTGCGATGCTGGCGGTTTTTCCGATGCTGATCGTGGCATTGGCGGTCCAGGTTGCGCACCCGGTCTTTCGGATTGAGATGTTTGCGCATGCGATCGGCGTACTGTTTTTGCTGTTTATGGTGCAGAAGCCTGAGGAGCGAACCAATCCCGTGACCGGATTCGGAAGGGATTTTGCCTATGCTTCCGATATTGAATTGGCGGTGCGGAACCAGAAGGCTATACAGATCATTTTGATCAATGTACTGAATTATAAGGCATTACGCGATATTTTGGGATATGAGAGTATGACCACTCTGATGAATAAGGTTTCAGAGCAGATTTTAACGCTCTGCAAGAAAGAATTGCCCAAGGTTGATCCTTATTATCTGGACAGAGGGCGTTTTTGCCTGGTGGCAGGTAAGGAAAATTTTCATCGTGTGGAACAGGCGGCAAAAGCGTTAAATGAAATGTTGATCAAAGACATCGATCAGCAGGGTATGAATATCAATCTTCAGGTCAATGTCTGCATCATCAAATGTCCCGAGGATCTGAATGATTTTCAGGGAATTTATGCTTTCAGTAATGAGTTTGAAGAATATGAGAGAGCCGGTAAGGTGCTTACGGCAGAGGAAATCTTAAAGGACGGCAGATATATTATCAAAGATATTGAAGAGATCATTGATAATGCCATGAACAAAGAGGGGCTGAATGTATATTACCAGCCGATCTACTCTGTGGAGCAGAAAAAGTATGTGTCGGCTGAGGCATTGCTTCGCCTGAATGACGAGGAATACGGTCATATTTCGCCGGAATTGTTCATACCTGTGGCGGAAAAGAACGGCGTTATCCATCGGATCGGAAGTTTTGTGCTGGAAGAGGTTTTTCGATTCATTTCCAGTGATGAGTTTAAATCGTTGGGAATGGACTATATCGAGGTAAACCTGTCGGTGGCGCAATGCATGAGGAGTGATCTGGCCAAAGAAATTTTGGATATGCTTGAAAAATATCAGATCCGTCCGGATCAGGTCAATCTGGAGATTACGGAAACAGCTGCTTCCAGTTCCCAGAATATTATGATGGAGAACATCAAAAAGCTTTCGGAAGCCGGAATCCCGTTTTCACTGGATGACTTCGGGACAGGATATTCCAATATGCGGCGGATGGCTTCGCTGCCTCTCGAACTGGTCAAGTTGGACAAGACATTTACCGATCTGAAGGATAATCCGAGATTGGAGAGTGTGGTACGAAATTCGGTTCAGATGATCAAGGATATGGATATGAAGATTGTCGTGGAAGGAATCGAAAGTGAAGAAGTCGCGAAATTTTTCTCCGACCTGAAATGTGACTATATCCAGGGATTTTATTATTCCAAGCCATTGACGAGGGAAGCGTTTGTCGAATTTGTCCGCAAAGAAAATAATAAATAATTGTTGCAAATCACAAAAGCCTGCGATATAATGTACATCAGATTCCATATCGCAGGCTTTTACTATGAGTGCAGATTCCTGCACAGATTCCCGTTTCGCGTTTATTTTTTGAATCCGGCACGCTTTCTGAGAGTAGGATCCAGAATTTTTTTGCGGATTCTGAGATTGGAAGGGGTTACCTCCAATAATTCGTCAGTATCAATGAAGTCCAACGCCTGCTCCAGAGAGAGAATCTTGGGCGGTGTCAGGCGAAGTGCCTCATCGGCAGAAGAGGAACGGGTGTTGGTCAATTGCTTTTTCTTGCAGACATTGATCTCGATATCTTCACTGCGTCCGGTTTGCCCCACAACCATTCCGGAGTATACTTTTTCACCGGGACCGATGAAAAGGGTACCGCGCTCCTGGGCATTGTAAAGGCCATAGGTAATAGCCTCACCTGCCTCAAATGCGATCAAAGATCCCTGTTTTCTGTATTGGATGTCTCCCTTGTATTCCCCGTAACCGTCAAATACCGTATTGAGGATACCGTTTCCTTTGGTATCGGTCATGAACTCTCCGCGATAACCGATCAAGCCTCTTGCAGGGATGGAAAACTCCAGACGGGTATATGTGCCGCCGGAGATGCTGCCCATGTTGCGCAATTCGCCTTTGCGCTGTCCCAGCTTTTCGATGACTGCGCCGGAAAATTCATTGGGAACATCAATGTAAGCCAGCTCCATAGGCTCCAGTTTGTGACCTTTTTCATCTGTTTTGTACAGAACTTCCGCCTTGCTCACCGCAAATTCAAAGCCTTCACGTCGCATATTTTCAATCAGAACGGACAGATGCAGTTCGCCGCGGCCGGATACCTTAAAGCTGTCTGCCTGATCTGTTTCTTCCACACGGAGAGAGACATCGGTGTTCAGCTCGCGGAACAGACGGTCTCTGAGATGACGGCTGGTGACGTATTTTCCCTCCTGACCGGCAAGGGGAGAGTCGTTGACCATAAACTGCATGGCGATCGTGGGCTCGCTGATCTTCTGGAACGGAATCGGTACCACATTTTCCGGAGAGCAGAGCGTGTCGCCGATATGGATGTCTGTAATACCGGAAATCGCTACAATGGAGCCGATGCCTGCTTCTTTTACTTCCACTTTATTCAAGCCGTCGAACTCATAGAGTTTGCTGACCTTTACCTTGACCTGCTTGTCCGGCTCGTGATGGTTACAGATGACAACATCCTGATTTACTTTGATGGTGCCGTTGTCTACCTTGCCTACGCCGATCCGTCCCACATATTCATTGTAATCTATGGTGCTGATCAATACCTGGGTACCCAGATCGGGATCGCCTTCCGGTGCGGGAATATAATCCAAAATGGTTTCAAACAAAGGTTCCATACTGGTGCCCGGCTGATCCGCTTCCATGGAGGCAATGCCTGTCTTGGCGGAGGCAAAAACAAAAGGGCAATCCAGTTGGGAATCATCTGCATCCAGCTCCAGGAAAAGCTCTAAAACTTCATCAACCACTTCATCCGGTCTCGCTTCCGGACGGTCAATCTTGTTTACACAGACGATGACGGGAAGCTTCAGCTCCAGTGCTTTTTTCAAAACAAATTTTGTCTGCGGCATGGCGCCCTCAAAAGCGTCCACCACAAGCACTACGCCGTTTACCATTTTCAGAACGCGTTCCACCTCGCCGCCGAAATCCGCATGCCCCGGCGTGTCAATGATGTTGATTTTGGTATTTTTATACATTACCGCCGTGTTCTTGGCGAGAATAGTGATGCCGCGCTCACGCTCTATGTCGTTGGAATCCATGACGCGCTCGGCAACCTCCTGGTTCTCACGAAAAACGCCGCTCTGTTTTAACAATTCATCCACGAGAGTTGTCTTGCCGTGGTCTACGTGGGCAATGATTGCTATGTTTCTGATATCTTCCCGTTTTTGCTTCATTTTTTTCCCTCAATTCCTGTCGATTTGTGTTGACCAAAAGTGTTTCAAAAACCAAACTGCTACAGTATAGCACTATTTGGGGCGGGATGCAAGCAAAAAAGCGCTGAAAATAGCGGATAGAAGCGGTTCGCGCGATGTGATTTTGTACTAATTTCTGCCAACTCATAGTATAAATAATAATGTCATAGAAACGATTTACAAAAGGTATAGAAGGGAGAACAAATATGACAGATAAAGTAATTGAAAACAACCAGGTGACAGTGATGGGAGAGGTGATCAGCAGATTTACCTACAGTCATGAAGTATTCGGGGAAGGCTTTTACATGATTGATGTGCGGGTTCCCAGACTGAGTGACAGTTATGATACGATCCCAGTGATGATCTCGGAGCGGCTTCTCGACGTGACGGAGAATTATACGGGGATGCTGATCTGTGTAAATGGGCAGTTCCGCTCTTACAACAGGCATGAGGAGAGAAAAAACAGGCTGGTATTGTCCGTCTTTGCCAGGGAAGTGGAATTTGTGGGGCGCTTGGAGGAGAGCTCCAAGACAAATCAGATTTATTTGGACGGTTATATCTGTAAGGAACCGATTTATAGAAAAACACCTTTGGGACGGGAAATAGCGGATCTTCTGCTGGCAGTGAACAGACCTTACGGAAAATCGGACTACATACCGTGTATCTGTTGGGGCAGAAATGCACGTTTTGCGGATCATTTCAGGGTAGGTGAGAGATGTGCGATCTGGGGCCGTATCCAGAGCAGAGATTATATGAAGAAAATCGATGAGGAACATGTGGAGAAGCGGGTGGCTTTTGAGGTGTCTGTGAGCAAGCTGGAACTGATCGGAACGCTGCCCGGCAGGGAGGACAGTCTGATGCATGAGGATGAGGACTCGCTTATAAGTTGCCAACCGGACAAAACTGTGTTATAATCTACTCCATGCAACGAAAACGAACGGAGTGATCCGGGCGGAGGGATAGGATGGAAAAGGGAAACGTATCTATTTATGCGGGAGAAGGCAGGGGAAAATCACAGGCTGCCATTGGAAGGGCAGTACAGACTGCGGAAGCAGGCGGGAGAGTAGTCCTGATCCAGTTCTTGAAAGGAAAAGGTCTGGAAGGCTCGGATTTTCTGCGCAGGTTGGAGCCGGAAATCAAACTGTTCCGCTTTGAGAAATCTGACGAGATATACGAGGAACTGACGGAAGAACGGAAGCAGGAAGAGATCAGTAATATTCGAAACGGGATCAATTTTGCAAAGAAGGTGTTGAGTACCGGAGAATGTGATCTGCTGATTCTGGACGAAGTACTGGGGCTTGTAGAGAAAGAGATCATATCCGTCGAAGAAGTGAAGGAGCTTCTGGAGTGCAGAGGGTCCATGGATGTGATCCTGACAGGGATTTACCTGAGCGATGAGATCTGTGTGTTGGCGGATGAGGTTTCCAGGATAGAAACGCTTAAATTTAAGGTATGGGAATAAAATTTGACGATTTATCCGGCGAATCCACAGTTATGCGTTGACAGCGGATTGGGAAAATGATATGATAGGCATGAATTGAATAAGGAAGATAGAGGTCGCGGATTTCAAGAGTAGGGTTTCGGATGTGGCAGGCACAGAGGAGGAAGCTCAAAAGGGGAATGCGCCGAAAGAGTGGTCTGCTGCGGGATCATTCTTGGGCATACGTTTAAGAAGCGTATGACTGTCATCCGGTATGGATGGTGCGCTATCAGGTAGACAAAAGAGGATATGATCAGCCGGCGCATTTCTATATGTGCCGGTTTTTTAGGTTTTAAAACAGTTCATTATGAAAGATCAGGAGGAGAATTATGGCAGTCTTTACAGGAGCCGGTGTTGCGATCGTGACACCCATGAAGGCAAACGGAGAAGTAAATTATGAAAAATTCGGAGAGTTGATCGAGTTCCAGATTGAGAACGGAACCGATGCGATCATTGTCTGCGGAACCACCGGTGAGGCGTCCACGCTGAGCCACGAGGAGCATCTGGACGTGATCAAGTATTGCGTTGAGAAGGTGAATAAAAGAATCCCTGTAATTGCCGGTACGGGTTCCAATTGCACGGAAACAGCTATCTATCTCTCTACGGAGGCAGAAAAATACGGCGTTGACGGTGTGTTGCTGGTATCTCCTTATTACAATAAGGCGACTCAGAACGGGTTGTATGCACATTTTAAGGCAACAGCGGAATCCATTAAAGTTCCGGTGATTCTGTACAATGTGCCCAGCCGCACCGGGTGTAACATTTTGCCGGAGACGATCGTGCGTCTCTGTAAGGATGTGGATAATATCATGGGGGTAAAAGAGGCCAGTGGCAATATCAGCCAGATCGCGCATTTGGCCGCGATTTCTCACGGTATGGTAGATATTTATTCCGGAAATGATGATCAGATTGTGCCGATCATGGCTTTGGGCGGATTGGGTGTAATCTCTGTATTGTCTAATGTTGCACCCAGACAGACCCATGAAATCTGTCAGAAGTTCCTGGACGGTGATGTGGAAGGCAGCCGTGAACTGCAGTTGAAAGCGATGGATCTGTGTAATGCGTTGTTCTGTGAGGTGAATCCGATTCCGGTAAAGAAGGCTTTGAATCTGATGGGCATGGAGGCGGGAACGCTTCGTATGCCGCTGACCGATATGGATGAGGCAAATGTGCCCAGACTGGAGAAAGCAATGAAGGAATTCGGCATTCTGTAGGCAGATTCTGCAGGTATTTGTAAGTAAAGAGAGGAAATGGAAATGACAAGAGTGATCATGCATGGCTGTAACGGCAAGATGGGGCAGACTATCAGTGGTCTGATCTCTGCGGATCCGGAGGTTGAGCTGGTGGCTGGCATTGATGCCAGAGATGACGGGCACAATCCTTATCCTGTGTTTACGGAGATTGAGAAATGTGATGTGGAGGCGGACTGCCTGATTGATTTTTCTGCGGCCCCGGCCGTGGATAAAATGTTGGATTATTGCGTGAGCAGGAAGCTGCCCTGTGTATTATGTACCACGGGACTGAGCGAGGAGCAGCTTCAAAAGGTGAAAACATCCTCCGAACAGGTGGCAATCTTAAAATCGGCAAATATGTCTTTGGGCATCAATCTGTTGCTGAAGATGCTGAAAGAGGCTACGGCTGTGCTGGCGGCTGCGGATTTTGATATTGAGATCGTGGAGAAGCACCACAATCTGAAAGTGGATGCTCCCAGCGGTACTGCATTGGCTTTGGCAGATTCCATCAATGAGGAGTTGGATCAGGAGTATGTATATACTTATGACAGAAGCACCCGCAGGGAGAAAAGACCGAAGAAGGAGATCGGCATCAGCGCAGTGCGCGGCGGAACCATTGTCGGAGATCATGACGTGATCTTTGCCGGGGCGGATGAAGTGATCACATTTTCCCACAGAGCATATTCGAAAGCGGTATTTGGAAAAGGGGCAGTGCAGGCGGCAAAATTTCTGGCAGGAAAGCCTGCTGGTATGTATGATATGGCAGATGTGATCGGATAGCATTGAGGCATGGTAGAGTGCAACAAATAAAAGGGATTATCGTCCAGAATGAGTATCTGAAGCGATAGTCCCTTTTTTGAAATAATGTTATCGCCGCGCTACTATCGCTGCGATATTATCGCATGATACTATCGCATGGTGTCTGTGCCGGAAATACCGGTTTCACGGGTGCCGTCGACAATGTCTTCCGCAACATCGGTTACGCCTCTGGCTGCATCTCTTACGGCACCGCCTACCACTTCGTCTGTATCGTCCATGATGACGCCGTTATTACTGCCGTTGAGATTATCGGCTTCGGTGACCGTCTGGTCGGTGCTATATTTGGTGGTGTTGATCCGGTTGGTATCTGTCGTTGTGGTGTCATAGTTGGTATTGGTCATGGAACCATTGATGCCATTGGAATCATCGGTAGCAATGGTACCGTTGGTGCCATTGGCGTTCAGGGTGTCTGTTTCCTGCTGTGCATTGTTTTCCGCCATGGTGCCTGTGTTTGCACCATCGTTTCTGGCAGTGGTGCAGGCTGCTGTCATACTGAGGATCGCGGCTGCGAGGCTCAGAGCAAAAATTCTTTTCTTCATAATATCCTCCATTCTGCCAATAACTAATTTATCGGCTATGCTTAGTATGGGCAAAATCTTGAAGAATATACGTCTGTTTTGCAAAGTATTATACAGAATAATAAAATGGAAACAATTAAGGATAAATGGTATTTTCTAACATAGAGATCCATGTCCGGAAAAGAGGAAAAATATGGAATTTCGACCTTGTATTGATATTCATAACGGAAAAGTAAAGCAGATTGTGGGCGGAAGTCTGAAAGATGAAGGAGATCTTGTCAGGGAGAACTTTGTAGCCGAGCAGGATGCGGCGTTTTTTGCGGATTTTTATCGAAAAAGCGGGTTGCAGGGCGGACATATTATTTTGCTCAATGGGGTGGACAGCCCGTATTATGAAGCCACCAGGCAGCAGGCGCTTTCTGCGTTGCGGGAATATCCGCAAGGACTGCAGGTGGGAGGTGGAATCACGCCTGATAATGCGGCGGAGTATATTGAGGCCGGAGCGAGCCATGTGATCGTCACATCTTATGTTTTTCAGGAGGGAGCGATCCGGTATGACAGACTGGACGAGATGCTGAAAGCAGTGGGGAGAGAGCAGCTGGTGCTGGATCTGAGCTGCAGGAAAACAGCGGAGGGATATCTGGTGGTGACGGACAGATGGCAGAAGCTGACACAGGAGAAAGTATCACACGAGCTGATGGACAGGCTTGCGTCCTATTGCGATGAATTTCTGGTCCATGCGGTGGATGTGGAGGGCAAGAGTCATGGAATCGAACAGGAGCTGGCGGCGCTTTTGGGGGAGTGGTGTCTGGAACGTGAAAAACAGGGATTGCCTGCAGGGCCGGTAACTTATGCCGGTGGTGTACACAATATGGAGGATCTGGCAGCATTGAAACGGTTGGGACATAACCTGTTAAATGTGACCATTGGCAGTGCGTTGGAGTTGTTCGGAGGAGATATGAAGTGGGAGGAGGTATTAAATATTTGCGGGAATGACTCAAAAAGTCAATGAAAATCCTGTTGCTTTTCTGATCGGGCCATGTTAATGTAAGTGACAACAAAATGTAAGTGACAACAAGAGGAAGCAGAAAAGAGGAGTGAGTATTATGAAAGAAAAATGGAAAAAATGGCTGCATGAAATATTTATTGACGGTCTGAGCGGCATGGCGTTAGGTTTGTTTTCCACGCTGATCATCGGTACGATCATTGCACAGATTGGCAGTCTGATCGGTGGGACACTGGGGGCGTATCTGATTGCCATCAGTAATGTGGCAAAAACTTTGACCGGCGCCGGAATCGGTGTTGGCGTGGCCTGTAAGTTTAAAGAGGGGCCTTTGGTGACGGTATCGGCTGCAGTGGTCGGCATGATCGGTGCATTCCCGGGAGTGACAGCGATGGAGAGCTTTGTACTGGGGAAGCCCGGTGAGCCGCTGGGGGCATTTATCGCGGCAATCGTGGCAATTAAGCTGGGGCATTTGGTTGCCGGCAAGACAAAAGTGGATATTTTGGTGACGCCGTTTTTGGCAATTCTCAGCGGTGCCTTGGCCGGTTTCGTGGCAGGCCCGCCGATTTCCGCATTTATGGGATGGTTGGGCGCTTTGGTCAATGTGAATGTGGAACAGCATCCTGTTGTGGGCGGTATCATTGTGTCTGTGTTAATGGGCATGATCCTGACGCTGCCGATCAGTTCTGCGGCGATCGGTATTTCCATGAGTCTGAGCGGATTGGCGGCAGGTGCGGCAACGATTGGCTGCTGCTGTAATATGGTGGGTTTTGCTGTGGCAAGCTACAGAGAGAATAAAATGGGAGGATTGATCGCTCAGGGCGTGGGTACTTCCATGCTGCAGGTGCCCAACATTGTCAGAAAGCCGATTATCTGGCTGCCGGCGATCCTGTCCAGCGCTATATTGGGACCGATTGCTTCCGCTGTGTTGCGGATGACCAGCACCCCTGTGGGATCCGGTATGGGATCCGCAGGTTTTGTGGGGCAGATTGCGGCATATGGTTCCATGGTGGAGGGCGGTATGAGTGCCGGCGCTGCGCTGGGACTGATCCTGTTGATGCATTTTATCCTTCCGGCAGTGTTGAGTTTTGCAATCTCGGAGTTTATGCGTAAGAAGAAGCTGATCCTGGACGGAGATATGGCTTTGGATGTATAATAAAAATGCACAAAAAAATACTCCAAAACAGCACTTTTTTGATACAAAAAATAGAGAATTCTTGGGAAAATGTTACAAAATCGTTGAGATAACATTGCTGATAAAAGTCACCTGTGGTACAATGAAAGCGTTTACCGGAGGTGACTTTTTATGTTGCGAGACAAACATAAACGTAAGACAAGCCATGTTGTTCTGGTCACATCGGATGCCGTGGATTCCGGTGTCAAGCAATTTCGGATCAGTTCACGGTTGCTGTGGATATTGATCTGTGTGCTTTGCATATTGATCGGAATATTGATCGGTTACATTGCGTACGAAGAGAGAATCTGGTCTGCCATGGATCGGAGAAGTGATATACAGGAACAACAGATCAGTACTCTGCAGGAAGCAAATGAAAAGCTGAGGGCGGAAAAACTGAATCTGGAGTCGGAGATGGCTGATCAGGAGAAGACGATACAGATCCTGAGTGAGACCATCAATCAACATACCAAAACAATACAGGAGCTGCAGGGGATTCTTGATAAACAGAGCACCCCGACAGAATTTCCGTTAAGCGGTTCGGCTGCAATGGAAACAGTTGATGAAGGTGATGAAAAAATATGTATCTTTACTGCTGCGGTTGGGAAAACGGTGACGGCGACTGCTGCGGGAACTGTAGTAGAGGCGGAAGAGGATGAGGAATACGGCTATCGGATTGTTGTAGATCATGGGAACGGATATATGACAGTCTATCGGAACGGCAGCGGTCCATTGGTCAGATTGGGTGACTCTGTCTATGTGGGAACTGCATTGTATGAGATCAAGAAAAAACATGAGAAGCTGGGATATCAGATTATGAAGGACGGTGTGTACATCAATCCTGAAGAAATGTTATCGATCAGTGGTTAAGGAGGGGTATCATGTTTGGAAAAAAAGAAGAGGAAATCAAGCTTACTACATTGATCGGCGAAGGGGCTGAAGTGGAGGGAAATTTCTCGGCACTGGGTTCAGCCAGGATCGACGGTCATATCGGGGGAAATGTTTCTGTAGAGGGAACGCTGATCGTAGGCGTGTCGGGACAAATCAGCGGTGATGTAAATGCGGATGCTGTGATCGTCGGAGGCGAAGTCGCGGGAAATATCATTGCGCCTAAGAAAGCGGAACTGACCAATACGGCAAAAGTACTGGGAGACATCCAGACTGCGGTCATCGTGATCGACGAACATGCTGTTTTTCAGGGAAAATGCAGTATGGATCCGGCAGAGCCGGACAAAAAAGCAGCGGCTTTGGCGGAAAAGGCGGCAAATGCCAGTAAGAATTCCGCTAAGGCAGCAATGGATGAAGTGTTAAAGGATGCAGCACCGATGTCGAAAGTGGAGAACAGTTTGCAGGATGTACCTGCACCGACGGAAGCGGAGACGCCACAGGGCGGAGACATGCAGGAGGTATCGGGACAGGAATCATTGACACAGGAAGCATCAGCCCAGGAAGTGCCAATACAGGGAGCTACGACGTAAAAGGATAGAGAGGAGAACGAAAATGCATTTCAAAAAGAAACAAAAAAGTGTGATCCGTCGCGCAGGGGCACAGTTTATGGCGGGCATGCTTGCCTTCAGCATGGTATGCGGAGGTACTACGGCCGGGTTGTTGGCAGCACCTGCGACAACCGTTTTTGCGGATGAGGAGAAAACAGTCATTGAGTTTAATGCCAGCACGCTTCCGGAAGGCGAGATCAAGATGGAGACAATTTTCGGCGATTTCACACTGATCGCATCTTCCAGCCGTAGTTATACAGTGGATGCGAACAATAAGAAATCGGCGGACGGAACGTTGAATTTTACCCGTAGACTGAAGTCCGGCGGCGCAACGGAAGATAATAACAGAACCATTAACTTTTTTGCGCCGGGTCCCGGTACGGTGCAGGTTTACATGTTGAGTGCAAACAGCAGCGAAGCAAACCGTAAGCTGGGATTATATGATGACGGGCGGGTACTTGTGGATGGACAGGAGTATGCGGCTCCCACTTCCGCCGGGGAAGATGGGGTACTGGAACCGTTTGAATATAAGGTGACGACATCCGGTATGTATCAGTTCCGTTGTGATAACGGTATCAATGTTTATTATGTAAAGGGTGAATTTACCGGCCATGCCGAGGCGCCTCAGAAGAGACCTGCATGGGACAGTGTAGCATCGCCTAAGATCACCAGTGTGGAACTGAATGAAGAGGGAACACTGGATGTAGATGTAGATGCGGTTGTAGGCGTGGAAGGCGCTGATATGGTCAGAGTTTTTGTCCTGCAGGACGGTTTTGAAGTGACCAGCGCTCCCTATGAAGGAGAGAAAGTTACGTTGGCGCCGAATGTAGAGGGAGATCTTCAGCTGAAGGTGGTGTCCTCCAGAACCGGTTGTGCGGATAAGTCCAGCCCGACTCAGAAATATCAAGGTTACCGGATTCCCCTTGCTGCGCCGGAGATCAAGTGGATCGATAATCGCGGCAGCGGGGAGGTGTATGTAGACTGGCTCAATATTGACGTAGATAAATTTGAACTTTCTTACGGACCGCAGGGCGGGGAACTGCAGGCGGCTTCGGATATGGATGCCAAATCGGGCAGTTATACATTAAAGGGACTGGAAGACGGTAAAACATATACCGTTCAGGTCAAAGCCTATAAAGACGACCAGGTTTCCCAGGACAGCAAAGATTTTGTTGTGGGAGCGCCCCAACAGCAGTGGTATGTGGCTTGTTTTGGTTCTGCGACCAGCGGTGTGGTAACCGTAAACGGAAAAGAGATTGAGATCAAGAGTGCCAAGGAGGCTACTTTAACGGAGAATGTGAGTAACGGCGGCGGTACGGTGGCGTTTGCGTCTGCAACAAACGGAAAAGTGGCGGATTCTGAGGACGGTATTTTCTACTATTATACAAAAATTGATCCGAATACGGAAAATTTCAAGTTGACAGCTACCTTTACCGTAACGGATATTAAGGACGGTCCGGATAACCAGACCGGGTACGGCATCTACGCAACGGATATGGAGGGATTGGGCTCCAAGGATACCAAATATTTTAACTCTGTTGCAGTCGGGCAGTACAAGATGAAAGGCGGCGGCTATCATTCCCATGGGGCGAGACTGGTAACTGGCTATACCACCGCTGATACCACCAATGTGGCAGGGGATGAGAGAAATCTCAGAAGCACGGATATATTCTCTGTTGCAAATAAGGATGACAGCGTAGCGGTGGGAGATACTTTCACTTATACTCTGGAGAAGACGAATACCCAGTATGTAGCCAGCATGAAGGGGGCGGGAGAAACCATTACGTTTGACGGTACGGACTCCCTGATGAAGATGGACGACGGATCTGTATGCGTGGGTGTGATGTCTGCGCGTAAGGTTGGCGTGGAGATTTCCGATATTCAGTTCGAAAAGAGTGCCGGAAAGGTGGAGGGTGAGTCGGTTGTATTGACTTATCCGGAAATGAGATTCTTTAACAGTGCAACCGCAGGTACTGCGAATATCGAGTTGATCGCAGCGGCAAATGTTCCGGGTGAGCTTTCTGTGAAGACAGCAGCCGGTCAGAGCGTGGGAGATGAAAAGATTAAGCTTCAGGGCGGAAAGTATGTGAAACTTCCTGTGACATTAGCGGACGGTAAGAACAGCTATAGCTATAGCTTCAAACCGGATGCGGGTACAGAAAACCTTGCGAGCACCGAAGAAATGACGGGAAATGTTGAGATCACACTTCACCAGATCGGAAAGGAAGGAGAAACCATGTATGTTTCTCCGGACGGAAAAGCGACCGGTGTGGGCACGAAGGAGAATCCTTTTGATCTTCAGACCGCGTTGAACTACGCGCAGCCCGGGCAGGTTATCATCATGATGGACGGAATTTATGCGCCGGACAGAGATTATGTGATCGGCAGAAATGTAAACGGCAGAGAAGATGCTATGATCACACTGATGGCGGAAAATACAGGAAAGGCTGTGATCTCCGGCAGTAACAATGCAAGTTCTTCCTCTCTGCTCTCTATCGTGGGCAGCTACTGGCATGTATTTGGACTTGAGGTAACGGATGGCATTGCAAAGGGAATCAGTGTATGCGGCAACAATAATATTGTTGAAATGTGCGTGATCCATAATGTGGGCAATTCCGGTCTGCAGATCAGCCGCAATGGCGGAGAATACAATGATGCCGAGATGTGGCCCAGCAATAACCTGATCAAAAACTGTGATGCGTATGATTGCTGTGACACGGCAAGAAATGATGCAGATGGATTTGCGGCAAAGCTGACTTGCGGAGAAGGCAACTCTTTCTATGGTTGTATTTCTCATAACAATATTGACGATGGTTGGGATCTGTATGCAAAGTCAACCACCGGTCCGATCGGTGCGGTTACCATTGAGAACTGTGTGGCTTACAGCAATGGTTTCCTGACAACGGATGATCCGACAGATCCAAATGTAGAGTTTGGAGAGGGTAACGGCTTCAAACTTGGCGGTGAGAACATGTATGGCGGACATAAGCTGATCAACAGCGTATCCTTCAACAATTATGCAAAGGGTATTACCAGTAACTCCTGCCCGGATTGTGAAGTGACCAGATGTACGGCCTATAATAACTCTCTGAACGGAAAAGCATATAATCTGAGTCTTTATACCAGATCTTCCAATAAAAAGGCATGGGTGGTTTCCGGTATGCTTTCGATCGCAGATAACGGCAGTACAATCGGAGAACTGGGCGCAAGCAATGGCGTGCTGTATTCCTTGAAGAGTGCGGACAATTATCTCTTTGACGGTGCAGCTTCTTACAATAACAAGGGAGTGAAGGCATCTTCCGCATGGTTTGTCAGCACGGATGTATCTGTAGTGCCTACCAGAAATGCAGACGGTACGATCGATATGCATGATCTGTTGGTCATCTCCGCAGATGCTCCTGCGAATGCCGGTGCAACGATCATCACCAAGGGCAAGGCTATTTCCGAGCAGCCTGCAGCGACAACGGTTGTAAATGTGAAGCCAATGGCGGCAGAGCAGACAGAAGCCCCTTCCGGAGACGGCGATGCTGACAATGGTGGATCTTCAGCAGGCATGGTGGTCGGCGGTGTGGTTGCTGTGGCAGCGCTTGCTGTGATTGGTGTTCTGGCTGGAAAAAAGAAGAAAGAACAGAAGGAAGATGAAAAGCAGTAAGAAATGAGAAAGAAAAACTCCGTTGCACCGGTAAGCAACGGAGTTTTTAAATTTTGAAATTTCTTAATTCGGAGTATCTTTTTTCATTCTTTGGAATACCAGTTCATATCCGTCGTTTCCGTAATTCAGAGAACGGTTTACCCGGGAGATGGTTGCTGTGGAGGCTCCTGTCTTCTCGGCAATCTCGAGGTATGTTTTATGATCACGGAGCATTGCCGCAACCTCAAAGCGCTGGGAGAGGGAGAGCAATTCGTTCACGGTACACAGATCCTCAAAAAAAGCATAACATTCTTCCCTGTTTTCCAAACTCAAAATTGCTTCGAACATAAAATCGACAGCTTCGGTCTTGATTTTTTTATTCATAGACGGTTACCTCATCTGTTTTCCACGTTGAAATTAAGCTTCGCGCAAAGTCAGACTCGAAAAACACTTCGTGTTTTCCTCGTTGAAATTAAGCTTCGCTTAATTTCATTTTATCACATTAAAACTTTAAAGTAAATAGACAAGCTATATGAAAAAAATACATAAAAATACAAAAAATAGTTGATATGTAGTTTTATATACTATATACTGTAATATAAGGTGCGATTGCGTAATGCAATATACGAAACCTGCAGAGCGGGTTCGGGGAGGGGAAAATTGGCTGAAAATACGGAAGAACTTTTAAATAAAATACTGGGCACTTTGGACAGCTTGGGATATATTAAGGCTGCGGACATTCCCAATATTGATCTCTATATGGATCAGGTGACAACTTTTATGGATAACAGACTGCGCGGCGGTCTGCGCAATCCCGGGGAAGACAAGATTCTGACCAAGACGATGATCAATAATTATGCAAAGAATGATCTTCTTCCGCCGCCTGTAAAGAAGAAGTACTCCAAGGAGCATGTGCTGCTGTTGATCTTTATCTATTACTATAAGGGGATCATGTCCATCAGCGATATACAGACATTGCTGCAGCCGATCACGGAAAAGTATTTTGGCAATGAAGCGGATTTTGGTCTGGAACAGCTCTATGAGGAAATCTTCGGTATGGAGGATGAGCAGATCGAGCTGTTAAAGAAGGATGTGACCGCAAAATATAAACAGTCCTTAAAGACCTTTGGAGAGATCCACGAGGAGGACAGAGAGTTTTTGCAGAAGTTTGCGTTCATCTGTCTGCTCAGTTTTGATGTGTATGAGAAGAAGCTGATGATTGAGCGGATGATCGATGAATTGCGGAATGAAAATCCCCGGAAGGATAAATGATATCCGCTTGCCAAATTGGCAAAAAGGGCATACAATGATATCAGTGTAAATATGAACGGGTTCGCTGTCAGGCGGACGGATAGGAGTATAAGATGAAAGATGCAAATTGCGGTTACTGTATGAGAGGAGAACTTTTGGACAAGTTCGGTATTTATATCTGTGATCTGGAGGTTTCTACCCTGATCCTGTTCAGGGAGCAGACGCACCCTGGCAGATGTATCGTGGCTTATAAAGATCATGTCAGTGAGATTGTAGATATCAGTGAGGAAGAGAGAAATAAATTTTTTGCGGATGTGAACCGCGCGGCAAAGGCTATTCATGCGGCGTTCCATCCGGACAAACTCAATTACGGCGCATATGGAGATACAGGCTGTCATCTTCACATGCATCTCTGCCCCAAGTACAAGGATCAGGCAGAGTGGGGCGGGGTATTTGAGATGAATCCCGGCAAAACGTTCCTGACGGATGCGGAATATGCAGAGATGATCGAGAAGATCAAAGCGAATCTGTAAGTAAAGTGTAAAAGGTGTCTGCTGATGCAGGCACCTTTTTTGTGCTGTCACATACCATAAATTCATAAGCAGTAAAAATCGGAGGCTGATTTTATTATGAAAATATGGAAAAAAGTGGTGGCACTTGGCCTGAGTGCAGCGCTCATCACCCTGTCCTTTGGGGGATGCGGGAAACAGGTAACGGATGGAGGAAAAGCCCGGACAAAAGTGGTTTTGAATGAAGTGGCGCATTCAATCTTTTATGCGCCGATGTATGTGGCAATTGAGGAAGGTTATTTTGCGGAGAACGGCATTGACCTGGAACTGGTGACCGGATTTGGTGCGGATAAGACGATGACCGCCGTGCTGACCGGAGAGGCCGATATCGGTTTCATGGGCTGCGAGAGCAGCATTTATACCTATGCGGGCGGTACGACGGACTATGTTGTAAACTTTGCCCAGTTGACCCAGCGGGCGGGAAATTTCCTGGTTGCAAGGGAACCCATCGAAAATTTCGACTGGAGTATGTTGAAGGGTAAGAACGTGCTGGGCGGCAGAGCAGGCGGCATGCCGGAGATGGTGTTTGAGTTTATTCTGGAGAAAAATAATATTGATCCCCAAAGCGATCTGACCATTGACCAGAGCATTGATTTTGGTTCCACGGCGGCTGCTTTTTCCGGCGGTAACGCGGATTTCACAGTGGAATTTGAGCCCCATGCAACATTGCTGGAAGCAAAAGGCGACGGCTACGTAGTGGCGTCTCTGGGGGAGGACTCCGGCTATGTGCCCTATACGTCATTTTCTGCAAAAAAGAGCTATCTGGAGGCACATCCGGAGGTCATCCAGGCGTTCACAAATGCGCTGCAGAAGGGCATGGATTATGTGAACACGCATACCTCTGCGGAAATTGCCGAAGTGATCGCACCGCAGTTTGCGGAGACAGAGAAGGATACCCTGACCAAGATCGTAGACCGGTATCATGCCCAGGACACCTGGAAGCAGGACCTGATCTTTGCGGAGGAGAGTTTTGAACTGTTGGAAAATATTCTGCTGGATGCAAAAGTGTTGGAGAAAAAAGTGCCTTATGCCGATCTGGTAAACACCGATTACGCAAGAAAAGCGGCAGGGAAATAGTGTTTGCCAATATTTTTTTAAAAATAGTTGAGAGAATTGCAGAAATTTGATAAAATGAAATGGAATAGGGTTCTACCAAAATATTTTAACGGAGGATATGCAAAATGGGATTGCTTAAAGCGGTAAAAGATGCTGCAGGCGGCATACTGGCTGACCAGTGGCGAGAGTATTTCTACTGTGATTCTCTCTCTGATGATGTATTGATGGTGAAAGGGCAGAAGCGCACCAACGGGAATAATAAGGGTCTTGACAACATTATTTCCAACGGTTCCATCATTGCTGTCAATGAAGGACAATGTATGATCATTGTGGATCAGGGCGGTATCGTGGAACTCTGTGCAGATCCCGGCGAATTTGTGTTTAATTCATCTACCGAGCCCAGTATCTTTACAGGGAAATTGGGTGAGAATGTGAAAAATACGTTCAAGCTTTTCGGAAGACGTTTCAGTGGTGCCGGTGACACCATGAAGGATCAGAGGATTTATTTCTTCAATATCAAGGAGATTAAGAGCAATTTTTACGGTACTCCTACACCGGTTACCTTCCGTATTGTGGATAATAATATCGGTCTGGATATGGATACCCTGTTGAAGTGTAACGGTGAGTATTCTTTCCAGATTGTGGATCCTATCATATTCTACAAGAATGTGTCCGGTAATAAGTCAGATGAATTCAAGCGCTCTGAACTTACCGGCATGATGAAAGCGGAGCTGGTTCAGGCATTGCAGCCCGCCCTTGGCAAGATTGGCGAGCAGGGCGTGCGCCCCAGCCAGATTCCTAGTCATGTGGGTGAGTTGGCAGACTTGTTAAATGAAGAACTGTCGGAGAAATGGACCAACCTGCGCGGTATCAAAGTGGTCAGCATGACCATGTCGCCGCCTTCCATTCCCGAGGAGGACAGAAAGAGACTCAACGAGCTGCAGCAGCAGGCAGTTCTCAAGAACCCCGGCATGGCTGCCGCTCATTTGACAGCTGCACAGGCAGAGGCAATGAAGGCTGCCGCATCCAATACCTCAACCGGTCCCATGATGGCGTTTGCCGGTATGAATATGGCGAGCATGGCAGGCGGTATGAATGCAAATACACTGTATCAGATGGATGCACAGAATCAGATGAACGCGCAGCAGATGAATATGCAGGGCGGGTTTGTCGGTCAGGCAGGCGGCAATCCTCAGATGCAGGCACCTTCCCAGGCGCCGGTTCTTGGATGGACCTGTACATGCGGCAAGGCGGATAACCGCGGCAAATTCTGTGAAGAGTGCGGCCAGCCCAAACCCGCTGGTGCAGGCTGGACCTGTAGCTGCGGTACGGTAAACCAGGGCAAGTTCTGTACCGAATGCGGTGCAAAGAAGCCGGAAGGCGCACCTTTGTACAAGTGCGATAAGTGCGGATGGGAGCCTGAGGATCCTGCGCATCCGCCCAAATTCTGCCCTGAGTGCGGAGACGTGTTTGACGAGAATGACAGAGTATAAATGACAGATACGGATCAGAATTGATGCAGAAAAGGCATTGGCGATTTGGCAGGCAATTTTTTGCCTGCCAGATTGTTGTTTAGGAGAGGAAGATCATGGGCGCAAAGATGATTGGAATGATCGTAATATTGGTTCTCATTCTTGCAATTGTGCTGACTATTATAGTCAGCGTGTACAGAGCGTATCAAAAAGTGCACAGCACGGTGACCAGTTATTCCCGGGCATTGTTTGGCACGGATAATCCCATCGAGGGGATGAAGAAGGCGGAGTTAGAGAGCGCCAGCACACCCAAATCGGTGGCGTCTGCTACCAATCTCTATCTGCCGCAGATCATGAAGGATTTTCCCGAGTTTCACTATGATGAGATGAGGACGCGGGCGGAAAATGTGTTGACATCTTATCTGCAGAGTATTGAAAACAGCAACGCTTCCCTGCTGACGGAGGGACTTCCGGAGTTGAAAGAGAATCTGGAGATGCGGATCCAGATGCTTCGGGATCAGAATCAAAGGGAGCATTTTGAGAGAATTCATGTACATAGAACAGAGATCAATCAATATCGGAAAATAAAAGGAAGATGCAGTGTGGTTCTGCAGTCTTCCGTGGAATATATTCACTATGTAGAAAAGGACGGGCAGGTTACAAGCGGGTACACGGATAGGAAGGAACAGGCCAGGTACAATGTGGAGCTTGTCTATATTCAGGACAGAGATTTTGTGGAAAATACGCTGGATACCGGATTGGCGTTGAACTGTCCTAACTGTGGCGCGCCTCTGCCGGGGCTGGGGGCAAAAAAATGTATTTACTGTGATACCCCGATCATAGAGTTTAATCTGCGTGTATGGAATTTCAGCTCCGTGAAAGAGTCTTAGAAAGGAATCTTATTTATGAGCGTTTATGACACTTTGAATAAAGAGCAGAAAGAGGCAGTATGTCAGACAGAAGGGCCGGTATTACTGCTGGCGGGGGCCGGTTCCGGCAAGACGCGGACACTGACCCACCGAATCGCCTACCTGATCGATGAGATGGGCGTCAACCCCTGGAATATTCTGGCCATCACCTTTACCAATAAAGCGGCTGAGGAGATGCGGGAGCGGGTGGATCGGATCGTGGGGTTTGGCGCGGATCAGATCTGGGTCAGTACCTTCCATTCCGCCTGCGTGCGCATCCTGCGCAGACATATTGACAATCTGGGCTATGACAACAGTTTTACCATTTATGACACGGATGATCAGAAGACGGTGATGAAGGGCGTCTGCAAGCGCCTGAACATTGATACCAAGACCTATAAGGAGCGGAGTCTGTTAGCGTCCATTTCCTCGGCAAAGGACGACCTGATTGATGTGCGGGAGTATGAGGTCAAGGCTGTGGGTGATTTTCATAAGCAGATTGTGGCGAAGGTCTACAGAGAATATCAGGAGACTTTAAAAAAGAGCAATGCACTGGATTTTGACGATATTATCGTGAAGACGGTGGAACTTTTCAAAAATTGCCCGGAAGTGCTGAACGCTTATCAGGATCGCTTTAAATACATAATGGTGGACGAGTACCAGGACACCAATATGGCGCAGTTTGAGCTGATCCGGCTGCTGGCGGACAAGTACCGGAACCTCTGCGTGGTGGGAGATGACGACCAATCCATTTATAAATTTCGCGGCGCAAATATCCGCAATATTCTGGATTTTGAGCTGCATTATCCGGAGGCCACAGTCATCAAGCTGGAGCAAAATTACCGGTCTACCCAAAATATTCTGGATGCTGCCAATGCGGTGATCAGTAATAATGTGGGCCGGAAAGACAAGGCTCTGTGGACGGATCACGGAGCGGGAAACCGACTGCACCTGCGCCAGTTCGACAATGCCTATGAGGAAGCAGAGTATGTAGCGGATGACATCCGGAAAAAGGTGCGGGAGGGTGAACAGGATTATCGCGATTGTGCGGTGCTGTTTCGGACCAATGCCCAGGCGAGACTGCTGGAAGAACGCATGGTGGTGGAGGGAATTCCGTACAGTGTAGTGGGCGGCGTCAATTTCTATGCCAGGGCGGAGATCAAGGATATATTGGCCTATCTGAAAACCATTGACAATGCCCGGGATGAGGTGGCACTCAGGCGGATCATCAATGTACCGAAGCGCAGTATCGGTGCCGCATCCGTGGAGAAGCTTGCCGATTATGCGCAGGTGCGGGATCTCGGCCTGTATGACGCCATGTGTATGGCCGACGATGTGCCGGGATTGGGCAAAGCAGCCTCCAAGATCAAAGGGTTTGTAAATATGATCCAGGTGTTTCGAAGCGGCAGAGAGTCCTATGGTATTGCGGGGATGATCCAGGCCGTGATGGAACATATCGGTTACGAGGATTATCTGCGCGATCAGGATGACGAATCGGCGGAGGACAGGCTGGCTAACCTGGATGAATTGATCACCAAGGCGGTAGCTTATGAGGAAACCCATGATGAGATCAGTCTTTCTGAGTTTCTGGAGGAGATTGCACTGGTGGCGGATATCGACAATGTGGAAGAAGGGGACAACAAGGTCCTGTTGATGACGCTGCACTCCGCCAAGGGCTTGGAGTTTTCTTCCGTGTATCTGACCGGCATGGAGGACGGGCTGTTTCCCAGTTATATGACGATTAAGACAGACGCGCCGGAGGACATGGAGGAGGAGCGCAGGCTGGCTTATGTGGGCATTACAAGAGCCAAGGAAGACCTGACACTCACCTGTGCCCGGATGCGCATGATCCGCGGAGAAACCCAATACAACGCCATCAGCCGCTTCGTGCGGGAAATCCCTTCGGAACTGATGGACAATACCATACCGGGGACGAAGCGGGCTTCGGAAGTCTATCAGAAAGTCATGCCGAAAGCGCTTCCCAGAGCGGAAAAATCCTATCAGTCAGCAAAACCTTTTATTGCAAAAGGGATCGGGGATCTGAACCAGCTGGCGGGAATCCAGAAGGGGATTCAGACAGCTGTTCCGGGCGCCTTGGAATATACTGTCGGTGACCGGGTGAAGCATGTAAAGTACGGTGCTGGAACCGTGAAAGATATTTCGGAAGAACCGAGAGACTACAAGGTGACGGTGGAGTTCGATCAGGCGGGACAGAAGATCATGTATGCCTCGTTTGCAAAGTTAAAAAAATTGTAAGAGAAATGATAGTATTTTTCTGCAAAATGTGGTATGCTATTTAAGACCACCTACAAAGAAAGGAAGGTATTACTATGGATAAGTTGGAAAAGGCTTTGGAATTGGCAAATGAACTGAAATTGAGTGAGATTCTCGGTAAGAAGAAAGAGGATGAAGAAGCTGAGAAGAAGTTCAATACAGTTCTTATGATCCTGGCTATCGTCGGAGCAGTTGCGGCGGCAGCGGGTATCGTATATGCGGTATATCGTTATTTCCATCCCGACTATCTGTCTGATTTCGATGATGATATGTTTGATGATTTTGAGGATGACGACGAAGATTTCTTTGAGGATGAGGGAGAGAACTAAAATATGAAAAAAGGACAGGTATACGAGGGCATCGTGGAGCGTGTCGATTTTCCCGGGAAGGGCATTGTCCGGGTGGGAGAGGAGACCGCGGTGGTAAAGATGTGCCTGCCCGGTCAGAAAGTTCGATTCTCTGTCAATAAAGTGCGCAAAGGGAAGGCGGAAGGAAGGCTTTTAGAGGTGTTGGAACATTCACCTTTGGAAACCGGAAGTCCGTGTTCCCATTTTGGCTTATGCGGCGGGTGCACTTATCTTTCTTTTCCCTATGAAGAACAATTGAAGATCAAATCTGCACAGGTAAAACGGCTGTTGGACGGCGTCCTGGAAGGCAGACAGGGTGAATGGTGCTATGAGGGCATTAAGGGAAGCCCGGTGGCCTACGAATACCGCAATAAGATGGAATTTTCTTTCGGCGATGAATACAAGGACGGCCCCCTTGCCCTTGGCATGCACAAAAGGGGCAGTTTTTATGACCTGGTGACGGTGGAGGACTGCAGGATCGTGGATTCGGATTACCGACTGATCCTAAAGACGACGCGGAAGTATTTTGCCGATCGGGGCATTTCTTTCTCTCATCGATTGACACATCGGGGCTATCTGCGGCATTTGCTGGTAAGAAAGGCATCCCAGACCGGAGAGATTCTGGTGGCGCTAGTGACAAGCTCACAGTATGGGCAGAGCGACGGACAGCGTGGCGGAGCGGATGAGGAAGCATTGCTGCAGGGCTTTTTGGAGCAACTGTTGGCGCTGCAGGAGACAGATGAGCAGGCCGGGCGCCTGCATGGCAGATTTGCCGGCATTTTACATATTGTGAATGATTCGGTGGCCGATGTGGTGCAGAGTGACCGCACGGACATCCTGTATGGCAAGGATTATTTCTATGAGGAACTCTTAGGGCTGCGGTTCAAAATATCCACCTTTTCCTTTTTCCAGACCAATTCCCATAGCGCTGAGGTGCTCTATGAGACGGCGCGGGAATATGTGGGTGACCTGAATGCAGGGGCAGATCAGCCCGGCGAACGGGACAAGATCCTATTTGATCTGTACAGCGGTACAGGGACAATTACTCAGCTCATGGCGCCGGTGGCGAAAAAAGTGATTGGTGTGGAGATCGTGGAGGAGGCCGTGGAGGCGGCGCGGAAGAGCGCCCGGGAGAACGGATTGGACAACTGTGAGTTTATTGCGGGGGATGTGCTGAAGGTGCTGGATGAGGTGGAGGAGAAGCCGGATCTGATCATTTTGGACCCGCCCAGGGACGGGATTCATCCGAAGGCGCTGCCCAAGATCATCTCCTACGGAGTAGACCGTATCGTCTACATTTCCTGCAAGCCTACCAGCCTGGTGCGGGATCTGGATACATTCCTGGCGGGGGGCTATCAGGTGGAAAAGGCTGTAGCTGTGGACCAGTTCCCGTGGACGACGGGAATAGAGGTCGTTTGCCTTTTGTCCAAACTTTCAGGTGCAAAAAGAACATGAATAGAAAAAAAAGTTTGTCGGGAAAGATGGTTGACCTTATGGCAGATAATCAATATAAAGAAAGAAAATTATTTGAGGGACGATCCGGGCGGATGGTCCAGTGTTATCTTGTCTGTGGAATTTCTGCGTTTGTTGCGCTTCTCATTTATTCAAAATGTTCTCCGTTATACCCGTTCAATGACTGGTATGATGCCAATGTTTTTTTTACCATGGGAAAGGGTATGGTGAGAGGACGGGTCATTTATGCGGAATTGTATGATCACAAGGGACCATATTTATATCTGCTCTATGGAATCGGATACTTGATATCCCATTATGATTTTTACGGTGTTTTTCTCTTGGAAGTGATCAGCTTATTTCTGTTTCTTGTATTTTCGTATCGGACAATCTGTTTATATGCGGAGAGGCCTGCGCTATGGTTTATGCCGGTCTATTGTATCGGCATTGTGATATCGGGGGCGTTTGTGCATGGCGGAAGTCTGGAAGAATTTTCCCTCAGTATCCTTTCTTATGCTTTATATAGTATACTTAGGCTTTTAAAGACCGGAGAAATAAAAACAGGTATGGTTGTCATCAACGGATTTCTGGCAGGAGTCTTGTTTTGGGCAAAGTTTACGTTAGTCGGAGCGCATGCTGTATTTTTCCTGATCATGGTCTTTTATTTTTGGAAGGCAGGAAAAAGGCGTGAGGCGATTCATCTGGGGCTGGTCTTTGCCGGAGCGGTTATCCTGGCGACAGTCCCGTGGCTGATCTACTTCGGGATTCATAATGCATATGCATCGTGGTTTGGAACCTATCTGTGGGATAATATATACAGTTATCCTACGGACAAGTTTTCTTTTGGTAAAACGTTGAGAAATATCGTAGTGCTTCCGACAGCATTTCTGATACGAAAAGGAAATCTGATGTTCACGGCTCCCATTATTTTGGGCGCTGTGGGATATCTGTTTTTGCCGGGCAAGATCACGCGGATCGGAATCCTGGAGAGGATAACAGTGTTTGCAATGGCGGGAGGCCTGGCTGCCGGGCAATATATCGGTGGAGCAGATCAATCTTATTACGGATTGCCGCTGGCTATATTCGGTATATTGTTCCCAATCTGCGCCTTGCTTTTGAAATGGATCTGTTTTTCGGATTTTGTGAAAAAGCCTTTTTGGGGAATGGCAGTTTCTATGGTTGCTTTAGGGATTTCCAGCGTGGTCGGATATCCCATCAGTGATAATACGTATCTTTTAGGGGTACCGAAGGCTGAATTGCCGCAGTTTCGGTTTGCAGAGCAGATTCTGCAGGCGGGAGGAGAGGAACAGACAATATTGAACTATGGTTTTTTGGATTGTGGGATTTATACCGTGCTGGATCAGGTTCCCAATGTTTATTATTTTTGTTCCACTAATCTGAATTATGGCAAGATCGTTTCGGTGCAGGATGAATATTTGAAGGATCAGTTAACCAGATATGTGGTTTCATGGGAACCGTATCAGTGCGATGAGGAAGAACTGTTACAGCCCTCCGTGCTCACGGAATATTATGAATTAAAAGATTATTGTGACCACTATATGGAATGTTACTATTATACATATGCTTTGTGGGAAAGAAAATAAAAAGCAAAATGAAAGTTCACAATTTTAAGGCGGTTTGCCGTATTTCCCTGGGGGTATACCCCAATATTTTCTTCGTGACATTACAAAAATAATTGCTGTTGTCAAAACCGGCAAGTTGTGCAATCTCTCCGACGGATAGGTTTGTGGTCAGAAGAAGATGCCGTCCGGTTTCCACCCGGATATAATTCAGATATTCGGAGTAAGATACACCGATGACTTTTTTGAAGAGCCGTGAAAAATGTGCCGGCGAGAAATTCACATGTGCAGCGGTTTCGACTAAGGTCGGTGCGTTCAAAAAATGCTTTTCCATATACCGGATCGCCTTTAAGATGGAGGTATCTGCCTTGGAGAGCTCAATGTCCGAACGGTTTTGCGGGACATGGAATCGTATGATCGTCATGATGAGATTGTACAGCATTCCCTGCAGGATCAGTTCGGATTCTTTTTCATAGTGCTCATATTCATAGAGCATATCGCAAAATATCCCATAGACCTTTGCCTGTACAGCAGGCTCAAAATTGTATACAGGATAGCGGTACATTTCCTCAAAGGGTTCTGTGCCAATCACCTGCAGCAGCGGCGCCGCTGCTTCGTCCGTAAACTTCAGAACAAAGCGCTCATAGGGAGTATTGTCCACAAAGGAGGTGCGGTGGTAGATATTCTTGGGAGTCATGCCCACACTTCCGCCGTTCAGGAAACCGATCATGTGCGGCATGATGAACTTACGGTGTCCGCTCACGGTGTAGCTGATGCCGTAATAATCACGATAGACCTCCAGATGCTTCATCTCATAGTCTGAAGGCTTGCATTGGCGGTCGATATGAAAATGGTATCCGGGCTTTAACGGTAAAGGCATGGCAGGGACTCCTCACAAATAGCATATTTTTATAGATATTGTACCATTCTGTCAAATAATTGCAAGAATCCCGCCTTAAAACATGATAAATTTGCGGTAAATGAAGCGCAAAGGAGGCAGATTAAATGCAGGTACAGAGAATTATACGAAAAAACGGTTTATGGTTGTTGCTGGGCAGTCTGTGTACAGTGGTCATTTCACAAGGCATGATCGTGGGAACGGATGTGGTGGCGGACCAGATTGACAATCTGGTCATGACAATCCCAGTGGACGGGCGGAGACTCTGGCAGGTGGCTTTTCCGGCAATCCTGTTTGCAACCATTGCCGCTTTCACGGAGAAAAAGTGCGTTGGCCGGTACAGTATTACGGTTTTGCAGGAAATTCAGGATACAATGGTGCGAAAGATCCTGCGCGTGAAAAATCATTTCTGGACGACGGAGAGCAACGGAACATTGCTTTCTAAAATGACCACAGACATGAATGAATTAGAGCAGTTCGCAGCAAATACGCTGCCGGATCTGTTGGGGGCGTTCATTTCCGTTGGTATGGTCGCATGTTATATAGCAGGAAAAAACTTATTTATTCTATTAGCCACGGCGGTCTTTTATCCGGTCATCATCTGGATCATGACCTATTGGGGGAATGTTTTAAAAAGACTGGCACAGAAGAGAAGAGGAAACATTGACAGCATGGTGGAGCAGGTCATGGACTGCGTGGGCGGCATGGATATTGTCAAGAGCTATGGCTTGTCGGGTCTTTTTATGGGCAAGATCGAAATGAGTATTGATCATATTCTGAACAATGAATATAAGCGGGCGTGGATCATGCATTTTTCGCAGACTCTACAGCGGTTTTTGTTCTGTATTCCAAACATGGTCTGTCCGACGATCGCATTATTTTTGACCCTGCGGGGACAAATTACCATAGGTGAGATGACTGCTTATATCGTCCTCATACATCAGATCATTTCAAACATGAAGCGGCTTCCGTTTTTGATCACAGACAGTAAGGAAAAGGGAGTGGCTGTGGAGCGATTGAACCGGATCTTGGATGCGCCGGAGCGCAAAGAATCAGATGACGGGAACGCCATGTGCCGGATCACTTTGAACAGCGGGCCTCAGGTTGTACTTGAGCATGTCAATTTCAGGTATGGTGAGAAACAACCTATAGTTTTGCGCGATATCAATCTTGCACTGGAGGCAAACAAAACATACGGGTTTGTGGGACTTTCAGGGCATGGGAAATCGACACTGTTTCGGCTGTTGGCGGGGCTGGAGGAGGGGTATACAGGGCGGATTTGTGTGAAGCAAGGCTGTGCAGTTGTGTCGCAGAATGCGTTTCTGTTTCATGGAACAATTGCGGAAAATATCGGAATCGGGCGGACGGGAGCGGAACACTATGAAATTGTCAATGCGGCCAAAGCTGTCGGTATCCACGATAAAATACAAAGCCTCCCGGATCAGTATGATACTGTCATCGGAGAAAAAGGGGCGGGCTTGTCCGGCGGGGAAAGACAGCGCATCTGTATTGCCAGGGCGTTACTGTCGGGGGCGGAGATTTTGTTGTTGGACGAACCCACGGCGTCGGTTGACGGAGAGACCGAACAGATCATTATGGATACCTTGAAAAGACTGCATGGACGGAAAACGATCCTGTTGATCTCCCACAGACTGTCTCTGACCAGAGATGCAGACCGGATCTTTGTGGTGGACAGTGGAAGGATCGCAGAGCAGGGAGATCATGAAGAGCTGATGGAAAAGGGCAGCATTTATCCCAAATTATGGAACATGGAGGTGTGAGATGAAGAATGGAAAAGGAAATATAAAAGTGTTTTTCCGGTTTCTCAAACTGTTGGGGCAGGCATTGCCGATCTTTCTGTTTGCCATGATCATACATATGGTGGGAGATAATTTTCTGTATCTGACTTTGGCGTATTTTGTTGACCGGCTTATGGATATGGCGCAGGCAGGGAATGCAGCAGGACTTGGAGGTCTGATTTTGGGTTGTGTGATCGCAAATTTAACAGCGCTGGCAGTATTCTTTGTGTTCGGTGCGTTCTATGATATATATGCCAAGCGGGGCAATGCCATTGTGCAGAGGATGATGATTGACAAGCTGCTGAAACTGCCCATGTCCTATTTCGATAAACATCACACCGGTGAAATTGTGACGAAACTGATGAGTGACGCAGATACGGCCAGCCAGATTTTCACATCCAGACTGCGCCGCGTGACAACGCCGCTCATGTCCGTGATCGTCTATGTGATCCCGATGTTGCTTTTTTGCCCGCAGCTTGCAGTCTGTCTTGTGCTGCTCAATCTGCTGTCTCTGTTTGTCCATGCAAAATATATTCCGGCAATGAAAGCCATCGGCAGGGAGACATCTCAGGCAAAAAGCCGAGTGATCCAGAGCTTTATGGATGTGGTAAACGGCAGGGACACCATGCGTGTCTATTCCGGCGGAAGACTTTTATGGGAGCGGCATGACGTTGCCAATGAACAAAATGCCGGAATCGGCAGGAGATATTGGGGGAAGGTGGCTGCCCTTGGCAGTTGGAACACTCTTTTTGATATGACATTTGCAGTGGGATTTTTGGTGGTTTCCGTGTTTTTTATCGAGAGAGGCTGGTGCAGTGTCGGCGAGGTGGCAGCTATCTACACATTATATGGGACGTTCAGCTACAATTTTCTGGAGCTGGGAAAATACATTCCGGAGCTGATCAACTGTATTGCCCGGGCAGAAATCGTATTTGAATTTATGGAAGAACCGGAGGAAGATCGTGGGGGCGGCATGGAAGCGGCTGATCACGTTGAACGGACAGACTCTGTTGAGGACTTCGGATATGACAAAAGGGCTAAAGCAGCGGGACGGACCAGATGCGCTACCGGCAACATTGTGTTCCGGGATGTGTCCTTCGGGTATGGAGACCGCCGGATCCTGCATCATTGCAATGTGGAATTCCAGGGAAATCAAAGCACGGCTGTGACGGGACAGACCGGAATCGGCAAGAGTACCCTGCTGAAATTGCTGCTGAAGTTTTATATGCCGCAGGAGGGTCGGATCTTCATCGGGAGCAGGGATATTGCGCAGATCGATACGGCGGATTTAAGGAGCCAGATGGCGTATGTGCCGCAGGATACCTGGCTGTTCCATGGAACCATACGGGAGAATATCCGTTACGGCAATCCGGAAGCCAGTGACGCAGAGATCATAGAAGCAGCCAAGGTCGCCAATGCCCATGATTTTATCTGCAGGCTGCCGGAGGGATACGATACGGTTCTTCGGGACGGCGGAAGCAGTCTTTCGGGCGGTGAGAGGCAGCGGATCGCGCTTGCCAGAGCTTTCGTGAGAAAGGCGCCGATCCTGTTGCTGGATGAAGCGACTTCGGCACTGGATAATCAGAATGAAACGGAGGTACAGGCGGCGATTGCAAAATTGATTGTTGGTAAGACGGCATTGGTCGTGGCGCATCGTAAGCTGACGATACAATCCTGTGTACAGAGGTTTCAGTTTCCACATATGGTGGAGTGAATGTGGGGGCATTCACCATCAACCGTTCCATATTGTGATCCATGATAAAACAGTGTATTTTGCATTCTGAATGTGATAGAATAAAGCGAGAAAGACATGGGCAGCGGGATATATGAGCACAGTGATGTGGATGCTGTGCTGGAGAAGTTGGATCAATCTGAATGCGCAGATCATAGATGGGATGATCGGGGCGTATCCGTATGTGGACTTTATGTATCAGGAGAGATAAGGATGTTGAGGATCGGAATCTGTGAGGATATAACGCAGGAATTGCAGCAATTAGAAAATATAGTTGCGGCTGTTCTGGCTGAATTGTCGCTCAATGCGGATGTGTGCTGCTTCAGAAGTGGGGAGGAGCTTTTGTATGAACTGGAGGAATCCGGCAGCATGGATATCCTCTTTTTGGATATTCAGATGAATGGATTGAACGGGGTAGAAACGGCGAGGGCGATCCGGCAGCGAGATAACCGCGCAGTTATGATCTTTGTGTCCGCCTATGATCAGTATTGTAAGGAGCTGATCGAGGTGCAGCCCTTTGCGTTTATTGACAAGCCGGTTTCTGAGGATCGGGTGAGGCAGGTGCTTGACCATGTAATGGCGGTTTGTTTTTCCATGAAGGAAGGATATCGGTTTTCCTACCGGAAGATGCAGTATAACATTCCCTTATCCGAAATCCGCTTTTTTCAGAGTGATAAAAGGGTGGTGCGGATCAGCACATCGGGGAAAGGCGGAATAGAAGAGGAGTACGTTTTCTATGAAAAGCTGGAAAAGGTGGAGAAGGCCATTGCACAGTCAGGCATACGCTTTTTGCGGGTTCGGAAATCTTTTCTGGTGAATCCGCGCTATATTGTGACTTACGGCGCAAACGGGATTGTGCTGGACAATGGGCTGAAAGTGGAGATCAGCCGGAATTATAAGGAATCTGTGAAACAATACTATCTTGCGTTACTTCGTGTGTAAGCGCAAAAAACAGGGGAAACTATGGGCGGAATCGTATTTTTGGCCGTGGTGGAGATCTTTACCACCATTTTTGAGAGAAACTTTTGTGAAACGATATTGTGGAAAAAGAAAGTTCGTCCCATTACGGAATGGTGTTTGTGGGGCGGATATTTTGTCGTGTTCAATCTGGCGACCTATCTGGTGCAGGGACCGGTCTGGTACAATCTGCTTGTATTTGTGGTGACTTTTTTCCTCACAGTGCGGCTGCTTTATGCAAATTCCAACTGGACACTGATCGGAGTGACTGCATTTCTGTATTTGAGCGGAATGTGCTCTGAGCTTATGGTGTATTTTGGGGTGCGGCTGCTTTCGGGGGAGTTGATAGGAAATAATATGGGAAGCGTCGCCGGAAACAGTGTGGGAAATGGTGTGAACCTTAGCGCAGGGAACGAACTTTTGCCGTCTGTTATGGCTCGGTTGATCTGGTTTTGTATTGCAGGGGTGGTGTCCCTGATGATCAGGCAGTACAGGAAAGCAGAACTTGACCAGAATGATTGGCTTGCGGTATTTTTTGTTCCTATGGGGAGCGTTGTGATCCTGGCAGCACTTTACCACAGTACCGGAACGGAGGGAAACGGATTTCGTCTGGTGACAGTTGTGATATTGTTGTTTATCAATATTTTTGTGTATTATCTATATGAGAAAACAAAGGATGGTATGGAGCAGCGTCTGCGGGAGGAGTTGTTGAGCAGGCAATGCGCGTATTATCTTCGCCAGAATGAGGAGAACAGAAAGTGGTGGGAGACGTTGGCGGCGTTTCGGCACGATATGAAGCAACGGTATGTGGCGGAGAAGACTTATCTGGATGCGGGGGACTATGAGGCATTGGCGCGGTATGTGAACGAGAGCGTCGCGTTCTTGGAGCAGGGGCGCGGGGGTGCTGTCTCCCATACCGGAAATATCTATATTGACAGTCTGCTCAATTATAAGGCGGCGCTTGCGGCACAGGAGGGGATCCGGCTGGTTGCGGAACTACAGGTAGCTGCGGATGCGAAACCGAATGCGGAGGATCTGGATATCTGTCTGGGCAATCTGCTCGACAATGCTATAGAGGCGGTGGCAGAGTTGGGGGAGCAGGATAAAAGGGGAGAAGATGCGGCAGGGGGCGATGGGGAGCAAGAGGATCATAGAAGGATTTACGTGCGGATCAAGGCGGATGGCAGAAACTTATTTTTCTCTGTCCGCAACCCATTTGACCGCCCCGGAAAACAGGAGAACGGAAAATATCTGACAGGTAAAACGGTTGACGGGGAGGTACATGGATTAGGGCTTGCAATGGTGCAGCGGATCGTGGACAAGTATGAAGGGCAGATGGAGATCCATGAGGATGGACAGATGTTTGAGGTTTCAGCAGTTTTGTATGAGTTTTTTGCGTGAATTTACAGAGTGAATAAAAACGCAAAATGTTAAAAATGACGGATAACCTGTGTATTTATTACATGCGCGGTTATCCGCCTTTTTTTGTGATAAAATAAATCCGGAAAAGTTCAGGCTGGAAAGCGGGTTACAGGACGGAGGGAGAAAACATCGTTATGAAGCTGAATGACATGAAAAAGGTCGCGCAAAATCTGGGACTCACCTATGACGGAGAACTGCAATATATGCCGTTGGCGTATGGTATGACGGAAGGCTATACGGCGGTTCTGTTTTTGGATATGTTCTCGGCGCGTTCGCGGGGAGACGTAGGACGCAGAGGGGGACTGGGGCAAATGGGCAGGTTTCGGACGGGGGGTGTGTCGGGGCAGAGACAAACGGCAGGAACACAGGGGAGAGCGGTGGCAGAGACCTTGTCATACAAATTTTCAGTAGCGGTAAAGTCGGGGGATAAGATACCTGAGTATGCGGATTTCCAGGAGATCTGTAAAGGGGCACCCTGGCCGGTGAAGGTGTCTGTGAAGGATTACAGGCTTACGTTTGACCTCGGTGGCACTGCCAGGGATTGGCAAAAGCGGGTGGAGCAGAACGTGAGATATCTGGTAAATACGCTCAAGGCAAACGGATATGTGAATTGTGATGAGCAAACGGGGACTCCGGGGGAGACAAGGGTTTGCTTTATCGGAGGCGGGTGGCCGAGGCTGCTGGATAGAGAGAACTTAGAGAGCATACAGAAAAGCCAAAAACCAAGTCAGGCATGTGAGCCAAGTCTTGCCCGCGAGGTTTTAGGAAGCGTTTTTTGTACAGCTTTATTTGCGGTGTTTCTTCTTGCTTTTGGACGGATCTTCGGATTGTTCTTCTGGATCATTGTGGCAGGGGTGCTCAATTTGCTGGTAGAACTGTTTTGCCGTATCTGCGGAACAAAAAAAGAAACTGCGGAGAATCCCAGAGGTTTTCGGATCCTGGAGATTCTGACGACAGTCACAGTGCTTTGGGCAGAACGCATGAGCGTTGTGCTGCCAGGGTATCTGGCATTTCATGAGGAGAATGGTGTGTCCTTGTTTTATGCATTTCTGCACACCGAAGAAATGCTGGTCAGGCAGGGGGTGATCCTGCTGTGGGTAATGACGAGTGTGAATCTGCTGTTGGTGGTTCTGGTCATGGGCGTGCAGTATCGACTGGCGAAGTTTCGGAAGCTGCACAATCAGACGCGGATATTGGGGGAAGATGGTGCGGCGCAGTAATAGTAATGGGTGAAGTTTGTGGGATGAGGGAAGCAGGACGTGAAGGAAGAAAATACAGCTGGGAAAGTACTTATTTACCTGTTGGCAGGGATTGGTGTTGTGGCGGCGGGTGTGATGTTGCTGTGGCTGGAAACGGACATGATCAAAAAGAATACCAGGACGGACAGTAACGCGGATGTGATGCAGAAGTCGCAGGAGGGAATGCCTGGTTATGAGGCAGATGCCGGAGAATTGGAGGAGTTTGCCCCTTTATCAGAATCGGAAGGTGAGTGGGAAACTGACGCAATAGATAGAGAGGGCACGGCAGAGTCAGAAGGCGGAAATAGGGCAGCTATCCCGAAACACCTATCCCGTTTTCAAGTGACGCTTTCGGAATATGAGAATCCTGTGGAGGTTCAGATAGTCCCCGGAGAAAACAGGTCTTTTCCCGAGATTCATATTAGGGAAAGGGGAGAACTGGCAGAAACGCTTGGTATAGGGGATTTAGAGGAACACAAAGACAGCACATTTGAGAGTCTGCAGCAAGTGCTCTTTGTGGACTATGACATGGATCAGGATACAGATATTATTGTGTTCTATATGACGGACGCGGGAAGGCAGATTCAGATATTTGAGGGATTTGAGGCGGAGGCCAATCTGCTGCGCCCCGGATTTGAGAATATGGGGTTTGGATCAAGGATTGCGGATCGGATCAGAGAAAGCGGCATGGAGATTGGCGAGAGGACGTTTCAAGAGGTTGTGGGATATCGGTATGGAGAGGATTATCGCTTTTTCTCCTGGCAGGATGCTTACCGCTTTGTGGCAGGACTTGAGGATATCCTGTATGGAGAAATGGTCTGCTATGACCTGATCTATGTGGATGAGGATGATGTGCCGGAGCTTGTAGTAGGGAATCAAACGAATCCTGTGGTGGATCTGTATACATATGAAGACGGGAAAGTGTATCGTATCATAGAAGATTGGAGGTATAGAGGATATGGCGCAGGCAGGGAGCTGATGCGCGATTATCTCCCCAGAGGCAACAGGATTTATTCTTTGGATTTATATGGCGGGAGTATGGTTTATGACGAATACATTGATTCCTTGGACGAGACACATCATCTGAAAACAGAGGCAGATACGTCTACTGTTTTCTCCGATGGAGAGAAACCAGGGGAGAGTAAGCAGGAGCATTTTATCGGGGACAGGCAGATTACCGAGGCGGAAAATCGGGAGTATTTGCGGGATTATTATGAGAACAAGGAGCAGTATAAGCCCATAGAGGGAAAGTATGGGTATGAGGAGTTTGCGGAGGTTTTAGCGGAGTGCGAGAGGGCTGTGGAAGACAAGGAGGTCTATGAGGCGTTTCTGCGAGGGGAGATCACCGGAATAGTAAATACAGGTAGTACATGGAAAGTATATGGGAAAGCATATGACGGGACTTCTTTAACGGGGACGGGAAAAAACAGGGAATACTTCTATTTTGATCTGGACGAGGATGGGAAAAACGAACTGATCGTGCGGACAGATGATGTGAGGTTTGCTGTGCTTAAGCGCATTAAAAATGAGCTGCTTGTGGTGTTTAGTAGCTGCGAATTAGATTATCATGTGGTAAAGATTGGAGAGATGATCGGAATTCTCAATTATTTCTTTTACGAAGGAACATCATGGACATGGGAAAGTTATTCCTTTAGGCAGATTAATACAGATGGGAGTTGGAGAAATTCCGTTTATTATGAACGGGCTGATAAGAATGGTGATGGGGAATGGGATGAGAAGGATATGTATCTGAAAGGGGGATTCGACTTGCGTCCTGAAATAATAGATATGGCAACATGGGAACAGGAAACAGCGGCGTATCGGGATGCGAAGTGGATGGAGGAATGGCAGATGTGGGAGGCGAAGGATCACTTCGCCCCCATTTTCTGAATCTCCGGAAAGGTGATCCAAAATTCACCTTCTTCCGCTTTATGGAAGATTGCGGGATAGAATAGTTTGAATAGTTTGTTCATGACAAATTGTTATGGCAAAAGAGCAGCCGTTGTGATACAATCCAAATGAAAAACTATCAGCGAATATTACATACCAGAGCACGGATGTAAGCATTCAGAGCGGAAATGTAAAGCGGCGTTGCTTTACATTTTTTACGGTAGCGGGATAAAATGAGAGTACGGAGGGAGACAATATGGAATTAAATAAAAAGATTTATCAGTTAAGAAAACTGGCCGGTATGACACAGGAACAGTTGGCAGAGAAGTTGAATGTTTCAAGACAGACTCTGTCAAAATGGGAAAATGGATCAAGCGTACCGGATGTGGAAAGTGTAGTCAGGCTTTCGGCTCTGTTCCATACTTCTCTTGAAGAATTATTATTGGAGGAGGCAAAACATGTGGAAGAAGAAAAAACACAAATTACATTGGAAGACCTAATGCGGATCAATGCCCATAACAGGAGAATGAACATGCTGCTTTGCAGCGGATTATTGTTTCTGGCAATCGGTATTATCATAGCTGCATTTGAAAGGATGTTGGAGACGACTACGGTGAGTCTGACTTATATTTTGTACAGGTATATAGCGGTAGGGCGTTATGACCCGGCGCCGGTGAATTATACCCGCCTTATGTTTCCTGCAATTTTAGCAGGAATAGTGGGGGTAGTCTTATGTATGTGCTATTTTTGGGGGAACAGAAAAGAAGAAATTGGACGAAGGGAGAAAAAAGAGATGAAAAAAAAATATTTAGTTGGAGTTGTGGCATTGACGCTGGTACTGGTATTAACAGTATGTACTGTTGTATTTGCGAAAGCCGGGAAAAATGAAGAAGATAATGATCCAGATAATGATTTATATGGACAAATCATTGCGGGATTGGGCGATGATGAACAGTTCTCTCTGAGGAATATTGGGGAAAAGAATAATGTTCTATTTACAACAGATATGACTTATGATGACGGGAACGGACATAATGCAGCAGTTTACTGTGATGTGTATTATGCGCTGGAAGGGGAAGTGTATCCGCTTGGAAGTATAGAGAGCATGGGTACGGCTTTTCCGGTCAGCTTTGGAGAAAAGTGTATCTATACAGCATCAGAACATAGTCTTGAGGTTTACAGATTTGATACAGAAAAGAAGCAGTGGACGATCCGGCAATATGAAGAAAGGTTTGATGAGAATGGAGATGCTGCTTATCAGTGTATAGAAGATGGTGAGGCAAAGACCATTTCGGAAAAAGAATATTTAGATGCAATGGAAGAGTATGGAAAAGGAACCGTAATCAATTTCGGATATGGAGCAAGTGATAATCCGTACTAAAAGAAGTGTGGCAGTCACACGAAGATAATCAATAATTCATAAACAGTAAAAGGGAACCAAACAGGAACACGTTATGTTCTATCTGGCTCCCTTGCTGTATATATAACATGGTTTTGTCACCCAAAGCAGCAAGTTAGATTTTAATACAGATATTTCAAACTTAAGGTTGAATTTACAAACTTTTAAAGCTATAGTTTGTTGTGCGTTGATTATGGACTTCACCAGGTAAAATGGGAGAGAAAACAAAAGATTGGCAAAATGAATGGGAAAGTTGAGCTGTTATTTTTTTGTCAATGCAGAACGGGAGTGCGGAATGAGAGAGGGAAATTATGCAAAAATATGCGTATTTGATGCGGAAGTGGTGCGGAAGCGCCGTAAAATGTGAAATGGAAACCAGAAAAAACGCGAGGGAAATCGGTTAAAGGTGTATGAGTGGAGAAGTCGGACTGATGCGGGAGATGGATTTGCGGAAGAACTGGGAATATCGGATCAGGCTGGATTTATGCCGGAGGTTTGGACAAACAAAGTGGCGATAGAGGATGCGGATGAGTTTGGAAGAAAGGTCGAGGAGTATCCGGCTCTCGCCAAACACATGGGTGTTGCCGGGGCATATTGCACTGGCTATGATGTCTCGGATGTACGGGGACTTCCCTATGCGGATGAGGAAACGGTAGAGAGGCTTTTGGAAATTTATCAGAATGTTCCGTTTTACGGGGGAGACTTCACGAAAGGAAATGAGGAGCTGTATGAGGAGTATCTTGCTGTATTTATGGATTTGAAGGAGGGAAAGCGGACCTTTTTTGACATGGACAGAAGATGGGATATTACTTTTGAGGACTACGAGGATTTCTATGGGAGGAAGCTGTCCTCAGAGACCGACGAGAAAACCGGAGGTGTGTGGGGCTATGAGCTTGCTGATGGGGGAGGGGACATTTTTTGATGTGGAAATCCATTATCCTCAATTGGCAGATGGAACAGAAGAGAAAAAGGCGGTGTACCGTACAAAGATAGGATAGATCAATTTCTTGGTGAATTGGGGTATGATGATGGGAGTATTGTTAAGCCATTACAGTAGTATGGTGAAGGGTATGATAGGATTAAGGAAATGTGGCTGCTTGCTATGGGTATTAGTGTGTGTGCAACAGAAGATGAAAAGGAAGACAATGAAAATTTATATTATATCGTAACGGCAGAAGGCGGAATCGTCATAACGGGCAGTCCGAACCGGGAAGAAATCATCATTCCGGCGAAGATTAACGGTATTTCTGTGATAGGTATTGCGGAAAAAGCTTTTTTTGGTCGAAGTGATATAAAAAATGTCACGATTCAATCAGGTGTGCGTTACGTGGGAGAAGGTGCTTTTGCAGACTGCAAATCGCTTGAGGCGATTACACTTGAAAATGGTCTTCAATATATCGGTAAAAGTGCATTTTCTGGAGATGGTGCTCTGGAGGAAATAGTAATGCCGGACAGCATGGCATTTGTCGGAGAAAATGCCTTTGGAAACTGCACAGGACTAGAGACTGTTATATTTCCTCAAGCTGCTCATGTAGACGATTATGCTTTTGAGGGCAGCCTGTGGCAGGAGCTTCGGGATCAAGGGGATTTTCAAATCAGAGGGAGTTGTCTGCTGTCAGTTAGGGGAAGGGAGGAAGGAATCCTGGAAGTTCCTTACGGTGTCACAAGAACGGTTGATAATCCTTCTGCATCGGGATATGTTCGTGCTGTTGTGGGGCAGTATATGGTCTATGGTGATGATATACAGTATGAAGAAATCATACTGCCTGAGACCGTGGTCCGGCTGGGACAGGGTTCATTTAATCGCACGAAGATAGATATTAAAGAGAACGCTGACGGGGGTGCGAGAAATGTGGAGAATGGATCTGAACAACTGGATTCAGATGAATATATTGCAGAGGGAACTAAAACGGCAGATGAGATTGAATCATACTTCAAATACGATATTTTGCAGAAGGACGCTGTAGTCATAACGAAATATCTCGGAGATGAAACTTTTGTTTTTGTTCCGGAAAGGTTGGATGGAAAGGCTGTCAGTGTCGTTGGCGAAGGCGCTTTTCAGGGAAATGACAGCATAGAACAGGTGCTTCTTCCACCGGGGATTGAAGTGATAGAGGATCAAGCCTTTCAGAATTGTCCCAGCCTGGAATATGTTGTGATGGGGACAGGACTGAAAAGCATAGGTCAGGATGCGTTTTCTAATTGTTTATATTTAAAAGAATTGAGACTGCCAGAGGGGATGACGAGAATAGATTCTTGTATCTGCGCATATTGTCCTAATTTGGAGAAGGTGATTGTTCCGCAAAGCATGGAGAAGATATGTTCGTCGGCGTTTATGAAATGTAATAAGTTATACCTGATATATGGGAGTAACTCCTGTGCAGAGAGTTTTGCACAGAGAAATGGGCTGGTATATGTCGATCTTGAACGGATTGGGGAAGAGGGAGGACTGGTGTGGTAGGGGAGAAGAAGGTACGTAAGCGTTGGATAAGCCTGATGTGCCTTATTAATACAAGGCATACAGTAGCATTGCAGGAATTGATAAGAGCGACTGCACTTTGACGGATGCCACCGAGAGCTTTCTTGAAATATTTGAACATCCGGAAGACTGGAAGTCTAAGATCACTACAAGAACAAATTATGCAAAGGCCATATTGGATGTATTTAAAGGAGTGGGAATTGATGGGCAAAATACTACGAATTAAAATCAGCATAGAGATTTTGTGTTGCCTTGTGGCGGTAATGGCAGGCTGCGATAAGAATAGTGGAATTATGGAGAATGATAGTATTACAGAATCGCAAGGCATTGAAAGGGCATATGCACATTCAGATGGTACGGAAGATTCTGAGAAAGAGGACGCAGAGGTCGATTTACCTTTGGAGAGTGAAACTTCCGAATCCATGAATCATGACACGGATCAGGAGGATAGATACACTCGCTATTTTTGTTTGGAAGCGGACGATCCAGAGGTTCAAGAGCGTATTGCAGGCGCTGAGGAGGATGGCTTTATTGGTGCCACATTTATCAGGGGATTGGCTGGGTTCTCGCCTGAAAGCGATCCAACTGGTGGGATATTGTTTTACAGAAGGGACAGGGAAATCATTATAGAAAAAAATGTGGGAATGGGACTTTTACAGACAGAACGGCTCGCGGAGGTAAAGGAAACCATTCGCGAGATGTTCATGGACATTGTACGGGAGAGAGGAAGGAATGGCAGTGATTACAAAGAGTACTTTGCAGATGAGATTATGCTCCAGCAGATAGAAACTTTTCTAAGTACAGAGATAGAAGAGGATTGGCTGCTTCTTGAATCATTCTATCTTTCATGGTATGCAGGAAACACAGAATCATTCTATTGGAGCAATAAAAGTGAAATCACATGGAGGGATCCGGAAAATGAGGTAACAGAAAGATTAACAGAAGCAGATACAATGTATCTGTTTGGTTTTTCATTTTATGCAGATTACCGGACAATGGAATGTGGGGAACATGACAAAGCGGCTGAAATCTATGTTGACTGTGCTGTTTCAAAGGAAACTGGCTGCATAGAGGAAATCAGTATTAGTAAAACTTATATGGACAGACATGATTTTGAAACAATGCGATGGGCATAAGTTATGTAAGAAAACTGTCTGGTAAATAAAGAGGGAAACAAGATGATAACAATATCTGGTCGCCTATTATCATAGCTCACCCTCATGGCATCACTGTATAACGGTGGACATGCAGAGCGTGGAGGTTGTATATTTTGATGATCATATTGATCTCAGCGAGGCTTTTGCAAAGAAGGTAAAGTATGGTTCCGTGCTTCACATGGAGGGCTATAGCTTTTGGATGGAAGAAGAAAATACAAATATCAGGAAGTAATAGATATTTATCCATAAAATAGGAGGTGGCATAATTGGCAATAGAATATACGCTTTTATTAAAAGACAAAAGATTATCGAAAGACGTTTTGATTAAAAAAATAGAATCTCTGAGTTTTTCATGCAGTAAGGTTGAACAACTAGCCAAAGGAATATGTATTAATTTAAATGAAGAAATTGGTTTTTCAGCTTTTCTACTTGATGCAGGAAATTATCCATATAATCTTTGGGAAACAACATTTTTTGCAGGAGATTTTATATTTGAAAGGACTTTAAATTTTAGAATGGTTATGGAATATTTAAATTTTGAGAAAAGATATAATGTTATGCTGAGAATTTTGTTTGATTTAGCTACTGAATTAAATGAGGATGCTATATTAGTAAGTAATTGGGATACAGAATTATGTTTATTTAGAAAAAATAAATCTATTGTGCTTAATAATGAAACTGGAGTATGGAGCAACGATTGTTTTAAGAATATTATTGTTAACAGAGATGTATATTACAAGTAACATGTCTTTTCTTTGATAATGTGCAATTTGCCATATTACAATGGCATGTGAAGAGATATATTCGAGAAAAATTAAAACGATTCAGAGCATCTTAAATAATGCAGTATATTTTATATTGAAAGTAAAGTTACGAGGCAGTTGAAAAAAGGCGTCTGAAGGGTTTGTTCGCGAGTATAGCAACGGCGCTGGCAATAGGGGCATTTGTGATCGCGACCTTCTGGGAGGCACTCTATGCGGCGAAGGCGCTGGCATTGCAGGAAACGGGCGGTCTGTCAATTACCATGCTGTTTGGGAAAATTATTACATTGGAAGAGGTAGCGGGTTGGATGCTGCTTGGGACAGAGAGCCTTGCGACATTGAATGCCTTCTTCCAGATGAATGAACTTCTCGCTTTTTTTGGAGGATATATTGTTCCCAAGTAAGGAAGAGGTGTAGGATGTTATCGATAGAGGAATTGAAAAAATATATTAATAACGAAATCCGCACTAAATTAGGAGAAGTTTCTTGTGACAATCTGTTCTTTGCCGAAGGAACGGATAATAGTGCCGAAGGAACATATATGTTTAATAAAAAAAATGAATATCATATTCTTTATACTGAAAAAGGGAAAATAAGAAGTGATATTGTAACAAATGACCGGAGAGAGATTTTATGGAATGCGCTGGAAATACTTTCGGCTAATATCATAATGAACTTTGCAATAAGCAATAGAGAAAAGGGAAAAGATAAAATGGATGATAAATAATAGAATGTTAATATATGATCCATGGGATGGCTCTTATACGCTCCGCTCCGTAGAGGATGTGTTTGATAGAGGAATTTCGACGGCTTTGGGAACTGGGGCTATCAAATGGGTACAATACGTTACTTTTCATTGAAAGGAACAGGGTAGCTTCATGAATAAAAAGCATTGTATACGGTATATGTTGTGTGTGCTTGTGGGTGCTATGCTTTGTGCCTGCCAGAGGACGACATCCGAAAAAGCGCCTGCTCCTGAGATGATGGAGCCGCAAAGCGGCTGGGAAGAACCAGCAGCATCGGGATCGGAGACAACCGTTCTTGATGAATTTAATCAGGTCTTTGCCGGAATGCAGGGGGGAAGAGTAGCACTCATTTATTTGGATGATGACTCTGTGCCAGAATTGTTGATCCTTAAGGACGGTGAGTATCAGGTGTATTTTTTTGACGGTTTTGAGGCAAAGAGAATTTTGCTGCCAAATGAAATAAAGGTCAATGCCTATGGAACAAGGTATGCCATCGAAGGCACAGAAGGCAGTGAAATGACATTTTATTGGTTTGAATATGTGCCGAGGAAAGGGTTAGTGCGTATTCACGGCGGGGAGAGAGAGAAGCGTCGGGATTATTATCTTACCTATGAGGACGGGGTGCTGAACGTAGAACTGGAGGCAGATGACGCGGGTTATACATGGAATACCTATGATGCAGAGGGAGAAATAACCAATGAAGAGTTTTCGGATCGGCTGGCAAAGTTGGGATACGATAGCCTGATTTGCTGTGCATATCTGTATGGGGATGTGGAAACAGCATATGAAAACATGGGGTACACGGCGGATGCACACAAGGCGCTGGAGGACTTTGTGAGTGGAAAAACAGATGCAGTGGAGTCTGTGGAAAGCATATGCGAGTCACCAGAGCAGGGATTTGCGGGAAGGAATTTTGCAGCAATCAACGAAGAGGTGACAGCGGGAGAACCCTGGTGGGAGGGTATGGAGTATGTGGATTTTGATAACGATGGAGAGGATGAGCTCATCATATATGGTTATGCAGGAACACGCTTATATTTTGATGTAGTGGGTGACACGGTTTATAAAGTCTTAAAAACAGGATCAACTACGAATGTATCGTATGTTGCTGAGATGGATGGAAAGCGGGTGGTGGTAAGGACCGACCTGACTCATGGCGGGAGAAAATATTATTGGGTCATGACATACGATGGCTGCGGCTGTTTGACGGACTGGTTTGAATTAAGCGCCAAGTATGAGGGGGAGGACTATGGAGCCGGAGACAGGTATGAGTACAGGGACCGCGCAATATCCATGGAAGAGTTTGAAGCCATACGGGACAAAATTCGTAGTTTATAAGGTAAAAAGATTTATATTATTAAGCGATAGTAATTTTATAATTATTAAATATTTATAAAATATACATTTGGAACGGCAAGAGTATATGACTATTCATTGACTATGCATTCTCACAACAGCATTATTAAGGTAGATGACAAATTTCAGGCAGAATGGGAATTCACTGTTTATGTAAAGCCCTATAGCGAGGAGGAGATGAATTTTTTTGTCGGGATTCCGGCATGCGAGATAGAGGAGACGGATGTATCGCTGACTCCTAAGATGAAGGCGCAGGGGTATTATACGACATATGACCGTATGTTTTATTTCAGGGTTACGGAGGCGCAGTATGAGACTTTCCTAAGTTTCTTGCTATGAGGGGGCATCAGAATGAGCCGATGATGTCTGAGGAGTGGATATATATCTTTGAGAAAAAATTGTAGAGGTTGGGGAGATTATGAGAGGAAAGAGAGTGCTGGGTCTGCTTTTGCTCTGTATTTTTTGCAGTAGCTGCGTATTGGACAGCGGGAATGTAAGTTTAGACACAGAGGGCACAGAACATAGTATTACACAGATAGAAGATGTTGTTTATTCCATGCATAGGGAAGCGGGAGAGGGGAGATTTTTTGATGTGGAGATTCATTACCCGCAGTTGGCAGATGGGACAGAAGAGAAAAAGGCGGCTGTAAATGAACGGTTAAAGGATGCGGCATTTGCCATATATGGAGCGAATGCGGAGACAGAAATAGAAGCATTGAATGCGGAATTTGAAAAAATGGATCGTAACGAGTCATTGAATGTTACCTATGAATTGTTGGAGGTTAATGAGGAAGCTATTAGTGTGGTTTATAGTGTTGATAGTTTTGACGGAAGCAGACCTTATATGCAACAATATATGGTTACTGTGGATAGGCAGAAAGGGCAGTATCTATATTTTGATGATGTGGAGGTCGCTTTAGGTGAAAAGTTTCCAGACATACCGAAGGCGTATTATAAGGTTTTGAAACAGTATGAGGACATTCTGAAAGAAAAGAATCTGAATATCAATGACTGTATGGAAAAATTTTATGTCGGGGGCGAGTGGGAGTATGTAGATATGGAATTGTATGTCGCAGGCTGGGATGATGGTATTTATTACAGCTTGTATGATCTGACGGGAGACGGATTTCCGGAATTGCTCATGGGGTGGATGGATTCGGTGGAGACAGTTTATTGGCCTTATGTGATGTATACTGTCGGTGATGGGGAAACAATAGAAAAATATACTTTCGGAGCGATGCCGACGGTGGTCTGTGATAACGGAGCAATCATTACCTATGGTCATGTCGAGTATGTGATGATCATGCAGTTTCAGGCAGACACCGGACAATGGAGATACGTGGACGTGTGGTCTGAGGATAATGTGGATGTATGGTCTGAGGAGAGACCGGAGGACATCAAGAGGTATTATAGCAGAGAATGCGAGGGGGAGTATACTCTTGAGAAAGGGGAGCAGAAAGAGGAAATATCGCAGATGGACTACAATCGTATCATAGATCAATACAAAACGACACCGGTCATGTTGGAGTGGGCATTGTTTCATTGAGCAGGAGGGAAAGAGAAAAGCAGTGAGGATTTGGAAGTTTTGTCTGGATTTGTCATGATATTTATGGTGGGGTTATGGAAAGAAATATGCGGCGAAGACATGTTCGAAGCGAAACAGAAAAACGAGTTGAAGTTTTGACAGCTATATGTTAGTATTTTAAATGGAGAATTATGTTTTTTGATAGAGTTGATTTATTTGAAAGGAGGCTCGCATATGGCTTTTACAGTTAGTGTTGGTGAAGCAGATTTTGCGGCTCTTCGTAAAGAAAATGCATACTATGTAGATAAAACCGAACTCATGTATGAACTTGTGCATGATACGAATAATAAAGTAACGCTGTTTACCAGACCGAGAAGGTTCGGAAAGACGCTCATGATGAGTATGATGGAGAACTTCTTCAATATTCGAAAAGACAGCAAGGCTATATTTGCTGGCCTTAATATATTCCAACATGAGTTTTTTTGTAAAGAATGGATGAACCAGTACCCTGTGCTGTTTGTATCTTTTAAGGATGTTGAGGCTGAAAACTTTGAAGGAGCATATAAAATGCTCAAAACCAAATTGGCAGATGTTTGTAAGGATATAGCATTTGTCTTCAATGATGTATCAGTAGACAAGGACGATGAACAGATTTTTTTGAGCCTTAAGGCAAAAACAGCTGACGAAGATGATATAAAGAATTCGCTTAAAACGATTATGCGAATGCTGAATGCTGTTTATGGGAAACCGGTCATTCTTTTAATCGACGAGTACGATGTTCCGCTTGCCAAAGCAAGTGAAAAGGATACTGCAGAGAATAAATACTATTCTAAAATGCTTGATGTGATCAAGGGAATCATGAGTACGGCGCTTAAGGACAATGAATTTCTGCAATTTGCAGTTATTACAGGATGTCTAAGGATCGCTAAAGAAAGCATTTTTACGGGTACAAATAATTTTGCGTCTTATTCAGTATTGGATGACGATTTTTCAGAGTATTTTGGCTTTTCAAGAGAGGAAGTTGATGCCATCCTTGAAGCAGCGGATCGTGATGATAAGGCGGAGATTATCAAGGAGTGGTATGACGGTTACATTTTTGGAAACAGCTATGTGTATTGCCCTTGGGATGTGATCAACTACCTGTCGGCCCTCAAGAAACGCAAAAATGCCAGACCTAAAAATTACTGGAAAAACACAAGTCATAACGGCATCTTGCTGACATTCGTAAAGAGGACGGATTTTAAGGTAAAGGGCAAATTTGAAATGCTGATGAACAGCGGTACAATCGTTCAGACAATCACGGATGAACTAACCTATGACACCCTGCATAGCTCAGAGGACAACTTGTGGAGTGTCCTGCTGATGACAGGTTACATCACAAAGGCGGATGCTGATGAAGAGGGGGAAACGGTAAGCCTTAAAATCCCAAACAGGGAGATTGCGTCCATCTTCGAGGATACGGTCGTCAAGCTTTTCAAGGAAACGATAGACACGAACAAGCAGAGAAACATGATGGAGGCGTTTTGGAATCAGGACACTGAAGAAGCTGGAAGAATAGTGTCGGAACTACTCTGGAAGACGATCAGCTATAACGATTACCACGAGGACTATTACCACGCATTCCTTGCTGGAGCGTTTGTAGGGATAGGCTATGAGGTGGAGTCCAACAAGGAAAGAAGGTCAAAAGATGTGCCTTCGCACATCTTTGGCAGACCAGACATACTGCTGAAGGATGAGGACAATCGGCGAGCCATCATCATAGAGGCGAAAAAGTCGGGCAAAGAATCCGACATGGATAAGGATTGTGATGAGGCAATCGACCAGATCATCACGGAAAAGTATGCGGAGGGAATTTATGGCTACGAGCAGATACTTTGCTATGGCGTGTCTTTCTTCCAGAAGCAGGCAAAGGTGAAGTTGCTGCTTAAGAAATAGATTTATAGAATTTTTAGAATACCGATGGTTGATTGCATACGAAATAATACGGATATTAAGGAGCGCAATTTTGCCATGTGCAGACCATATGTAAGCCATAAACACCCAGAGGAGATTAAAGGAGCCGAAGCAACGGAATCTGTGATGAAAACCCCTTTGATTTCCGTAATCGTACCCATATATAACGCATCACCATATCTGGAAAAATCTATGGGAAGTCTATGTGCGCAGTCACACGAAAACCTCGAGATTATCGCTGTGGATGACGGGTCGTCGGATGACTCCTTTAAGGTACTTAAGGAAATGGCTCTTCAGGACAAAATAGCGAATACATTGGCTTTATGGAAGCCGAGTCTCAGATTCTGTCCTGCGAAGAGGATGAGAATGGAAATCTTATAAAGGCATTTGGTGAGGGCTTTGACAAAAGGAGAGGGACATTAATAAGGATTTTAAACTCCTTGTAAAAATGAATGAGAAATTTAGGAATCTGAAAGTCGTCCCCAGGCCTGGTACCATTTATGAAAATGCTATGGACAATGCGGGAGGGATGCTGGTACTTACTGCCAGAAATTATCCAGACCTCTATCAGGAGGCTGTTCATTTTTACTGTATCCAAGCAATGTGGTTTCTGCTTCATATCCCCGTTTCCGAAATGAGAGAGGATAATGGTCTTTATATGAGGGTCATGGAATATTTAAGGGGTCTGCGCAGGTTTATTTTGACAGATAAATATATGCCCCTTAAGTATAAAAGAGACCTGCTTGTTTTTGCCTGCCTTCCGGCAAAAAAAGTCAAAACCCTGCATAAAAAATGATTCTATTATTAGAGAGATGTATTAGGTTTTGAAATTAAGGAAACTGCAAACATATATTAGCCGATAGGCAGAGAGGAGGTTTTTAAAATTGAATATCGTTGCCGCAGGCGGCGGTGATTGATCTATTCAGATTTATCGTCACCGTCTTTTTTATTTGTAAACGCTAGATACGGCACATCAAATGAAAGATTAGGATTGGTTTCAGTTAGAGAATGAGGGGAAGTACGAGGAGAAATGAGCACATATTTTAAATCGGCAAGAAAGAAGATGCTGCCAATGGCTTTGATCGCGGGCATATGTATCCTGTTTGCCTTCACAGCGTTAGCGGTGAATATAAAGCTTGGGAATCTGCCCATATGGGGATATCTGATGTTTGGGCTTTTTATTCTGGTGGGGCTGAACGAATGGCGTCCGCTTTTACTGTTAAAGCGTGATTACAGGCAAATGGTAAAAAAATATGATCTGAACAGTGAAATGATTGCCGAAAACTTAGGGGCAGGGAAAGGGTATGATGGAGCGAGGCTTGGAAACCGGTATCTGTTTGCATATAACAGTAAGGAATGCAAGCTGTTTTTGTTAGAGCAGCTTGTGTGGATCTATCCGCATGTCACGAATGTGTCGCAGAAAGCTTTGGGAATGACGGTGTCGAATACGGCGCAGCTTGCTGTGGCGGTTGTTGACAGGGAGCGCAAAAGTATTGTCATCCCGGTGAAGGATACGGAGGAGCAGGGCAAACTGTTGACGGAACTATACCAAAGAGTGCCTTATGCGGTTCATGGGTATGATGCAAAGGTACAACAGCTTGTGTCCAGAAATTTTGACCGGCTTGTAGGTTTCGTGGAAGAACAGAAGAAAAAACAGGGAATGTGACGGGAGAAAAGGAACTATGAGGATACTGATTCGTTTCGTTTTGATTTTATTGATTCTGGTGATTGCTAAGATTGTGAGTGTGGTTGCAGAGGCGCGGGGGAAGACAACGGACGCGGAGGTGGAACAGGAGAGCGGAAAGCACATTCTTGTACCGCAGATCGGAGGATTACGGTTTATTGAGGGCTTTATTGTGTTGGTGATATTGGTCTGTCTGATCGCGGCGGTTGCCTGCGTCATTATCCGGGTAAGGGGAATGTCGGAGGATGACAGCCTGTTTTATCTGGCGGGGTTCTTCGTGTTTCTGGGTGTCATGATGCTTGTGACAATTGTAGTCTGTGAAAAGAGTGCGGGGAAAAATTATATTTTGTATGACGAGGGCGGAATAGAACTGCACACCGCCAGGGAGACAAAGCGTGTGGCATGGGAGCAGATCGACAGTGTGCAGGTTCAGGGGAATGCTTTTTTAGTAGCAATGAGTAATCAGCAGATCTTGATCAATGGGAATTTTACATGGAGAGGAGCCAAGCAGTTTGTGCGGTTTGCGAAGGATAGAATGAATGGGATATATTCCCTTTGAGAACTCTTGGATCTGTGTGGGGCGAAGGAACACTTCGCCTCGATTTTTTGTATTAGCATTTTTGGGCAGAACCAGTGAAAAGTTTGCGGGTAAGCTATATATTTTATGAAAAATGATGCGAAAAAGATGCATGCATGATGCAGGAAAGAAGCGTAGGCGTGGTAAATTTATGATAGCTGATTGAAAAAGCTAATACCGAATTGCGCAATGGTGTAGTGTAAAAAATCGGAAAGAGATCCGTGATAAAACTGTGGAAAAATTTATGAAAGAGATGGGGGAAGGTTGTATCAAAAAATTCATATGGCTGATTTGGATTTTCCTATTTTTTGCAATGGGATGTGTACAGAAGAAAGCAGAAATAGAAGAAATAAATTCAGAAATAAATATTATATCTTCCTCGGATAAAAGTGATTATGCCAACGCAGAGGATGTAGCGGCAGCGTATCATGATATTTATGATGATGCGGTGGAAACAAATACGTTGGGGACTTTGGAAGTGACACAGCGCATCATTTCCAGACTTGGGGAAAATGGTTATATAGCGGTCGACAGTCAAAATCAGGTTGATATGGTTGGGGCAGAGCGGGCAGTGGAGTTCTGTAGAGCTGTGGATGAAAAGAAAGAGGATAAAATTTCGATCATCGTGATATTGGGATTGGGGTTTCGCAAATTTGATCTGACAACAGAGGAGGGAAACGTTAATGTTGTCAGGGGATATTACCAGTATGACAAAGATGGATATCTCGAAAACAGAAGTACGGTAAGTTATTGGGCTGATAAATGGCAATATACAGAGGAAGGATATTTGCTTTTTGAAGGAAGTTATTTCTCGAATGAAAACATGCTTACATTAAGCGATGCGCAGGAGCAGACTGCCATACGAATAGCGCCGTTAGACGAAACATGCAGGGAATTAAACCGGGCGTATATTTTGCCGATTGGATATCAGCGGAATAATATGTTTCTCATGGATTGGAGCGAGGATCAATTTGGAAAATTAGATTTTTATGATATTTTTGATGTCTTTTATCCGGTATTAAATAAACAACCGGTTCCTTATGCCGCAGACGAGAATTTAGGAATTGGCACGGTTTATCAGATACCTGAAGACGAGTTTGAAACTGTTGTTATGGCTTATTTCGAGATAGACAAGGAAATGCTTCGGTCAAAAACAACGTATTCTTTGGAGAATGCAGCATATGAATATAGACCGCGAGGCTTTTATGAGATGGAATATCCTGATCTTCCCTATCCGGAGGTAGTGAGCTATACAGAAAATCGGGATGGAACCATCACGCTTATCATCCATGCAGTATATCCGCAAGGAGGAACATCCAAATTATTTTCACATAAAACGGTAATCCGTCCACTCAAAGAGGATCATTATCAGTATGTATCAAATCAGGTGATTTCACCGGAAGATGATTATGATATCCGGTGGCATTCAGACCGTTTGACAGAGGAGGAATGGGAACAGATTTATGGAGGAAATGAAGAGTGAAAAAACGTAGAACTTTCATGGCCGTAAAAAAACAAGGAGTCTTTTTCCTGATGTTATTAGTAGTGATAGCAGGAGGGGTGGCTGTAGGACAGTGGTATAGAGAAGGAAAAGCAGATTCAGAAGAATCAGAAGGTGAGAAAGAATTAAAAGCATTAATGGCAAAGGGTTATAATCTGCCTGTGGATATTGACGAGAAGGAAGAAGCAGAAACAGAAGGGCATGTGGTAATGGAACTGATTGCAGACATTTATGTCAATGCAGATAAAGGGGATGCTTCAAATGTTACGATTTCAGATGAAACAATTTTGCGGATGGCAGAACGGATAGGGGAAAAGGGGGATCCGGCTACTGCCGTTAAAACATATTTTAGCATGAGAAACTATAAGAAAGTAGACAAGTTTTTAGAAAACTCTATCAATGGGGAAAGCGGATCAGTTGCGCTATATACCATTCGCTCCGATGGAGGGATAAGCAGAAATAAATATATTTATGATGGGTCGGATATGTATGTGCTAACTGCCATCTATTCGTGGGGTGATGCGGATGAAGCAATGCTTACGAATATAAGTTATACAAGAATGAAAAAATGGAGCTATTCTGAAAAAGGCTGGTTTTGTTATGAATTATGTGTACCGACATATCCTGAAGTATCAGAAATAGTTGATGGAAGCAATCTGCTCAGAGTGCAGCCTATGTCGGAAGAACTTCGTGAACTTTCGGAAAAATATGTTCTCGGATTAGGGTATCAGGGAAATAATGTGCTGTGTTCAAATTGGGATTTGAACCATTTGGACATATTGGATTACAATGGATTATTTGAATATTTATATGTAATGAAATATGAAGAGGAGTTTCCTTCTGAGGACTACTCCGATGGGATCCCGAAAGAGGAATTTGAGAATCTGATCATGGAATATATTCCGGTAGCAAAAGAAAAGATTATGAAGTATGCAGTATTCGATGAAGAAAAGCAGACGTACACTTGGGTTAGATTAGGGTGTTTCAATTACACACCTACTTTTTTCGCGACATCGGTTCCGGAGGTTACAAAAGTAAAGGAAAATGAAGACGGAACGATGACATTGACGGTAGATGCCGTATGTGAAATGGTTTTATGTGATGATGCGGTGATCACGCATGAGCTTACCTTAAAATTTGAAGAAGACGGAAGTTTTCAATATATCAGCAATGAAATTCTGAATAATGGAATAGAAAAAATACCAGAGTATCAGTATCGTATTTAGTTTAGATTATGCAGAAAATTCAGGTCATTATGCGATAAAAAAATCATTTCTCAAAACGCATGATCTATGATACAATATCTCTGATTAAATCTGGAGAAATGTAACATGAATGACATGAAAATGTTGTGGCAGCTGTATTGGGCCTTTCTGCGGATCGGCGGTCTGACCTTCGGCGGTGGACTGACCATGCTGCCTATGCTGAAATACGAGTTGGTAGAGAAAAAGAATTGGATCACAGAGGAAGAGCTGGTGGACTGCTATGCCATCGGACAGTGTACGCCGGGTATTATTGCGGTGAATACAGCGACCTTTGTGGGCTATAAGAAAAAAGGAGTGGCAGGCGGAATTTTCTCCACGTTGGGGATGGTGACGCCGTCTCTTGTGATCATCACGCTGGTTGCCGCCTGTCTGGAGAATTTCATGGACAATGTCTGGCTGCAGCATGCGCTGATGGGCGTGCGGGGCATTGTCTGCGCGCTGATGCTCAACACGGTGATCACATTGGCACGAAAGAGCCTGGTGGACGGATTCTGCTGTGTCATGTGCGGAATCGTGCTGTTGATCTGTCTGTTGACGGATATCCCGACGATCCTGATCGTAGTGGTTTCTGCCATATGTGGAATCATATGGGGGAAAATACGGGAGGCAAAATTATGATGCAGACGGCGCTGGAGCTCTTTTGGGAGTTTTTTAAGATCGGTCTGTTTGCGGTGGGCGGTGGACCGGCCACGCTTCCTTTCCTGATGGAACTGACGAAAGTCAAACCGTGGTACACAATGGAGCAGTTGACCAATATGATCGCGATCAGCGAATCCACGCCGGGACCGCTGGGGCTAAATATGTCCACCTATGCAGGATTTCAGGCGCTGGGGCTTTTCGGCGGATTGGTTTCTTCTTTTGGATTGGTGCTGCCCAGCGTGATCATTATTATTTTGATCGCACGTTTCCTGGATAACTTCAGTCAGAACCCCTATGTAAAAGCCGCTTTTTACGGCGTGCGGCCGGCGGTGACGGCACTGATCGCAGCGGCAGTCCTGGGGTTGTGCAGGGTATCACTGTTTGTGGAGCGCAACGGGAATCTGACGCCGGCGGTGGGGTCTGTGATCATAGCTGTTGTGGTGTTTGGTCTGCTACAGGTGAAGCGGTTAAAGAAGTTTCACCCCGCACTGTGGTTTCTGGTGGGAGCAGTTATCGGTATAGTGTTCCGGTTATAAATGCAAAAAAGAACTAATTAACACAAAAAAACAGTGTTTTAAGGGGAAGTATACAAATATATCCTAGAAAAATACAGAGAATTTGTTTTATCATACGGTTAAAGGAGGATAACAGCATGATAGACATTTTGTTTGACAAGCTTTATCGGTATGATCGGATTTCGGAGCCGTGTTACATTGGTATTCCTGTGAAAAAGGGAGAGTTGAAGGATACAGAGCAGGTGAAAGTGCTGCAGGCGGGGAAAGCGTTACCGCTTCAGACGAAGGTGACTTCCAGACACGGAGACGGTTCCGTGCGGTTCCTGTTCCTGCGATTTTTGGCGGATCTTCCGGCGAATAAGGGCGTGACACTCCAGTGTGATCTGCACGGAGAGAGCAAAACGGAAGCGGTCTCTGATTTCGGTGCGGTGCAGGTATGTAAAGATCAAAATGGGATATCCGTTCAGACAAGATGTGATGGGACGGATCAGGATTTTATCTTCTGGGTACAGAACGATACCGACAGTCTGTTTGCCCGGATGCATGTGCCAGGCCGGACGTATGATAAGAGTCAGTTTGCAGGTCCTTTTCTGAAGGACGGCGAGGGGAATTCCTATCAGGTGCGGATCGGTCAGTGGCAGGTTGTGGAGAGCGGTCCAGTCTGTGCGATCCTGAAGGCGAAGGGCAGTAATGTGCTTGCCAAGGACGGCAGTGATGCGGAAGGTGTGCCGGACAGGCAGATTGATTTTGAGATAAAGTTGACCGCCTGGGCGGGGAAGCCTTGGGTGGAGATTTCCTATCGAATCATCAACACCACGGATGATCCGCTGCATGTGGCGTCTCTGGAATTCTCTGTGCTGCGCACGGAGGACAGCCAGATGCCAGAGGGACTGGTTTCCATGGAGCAGTATCTGCCGAAACATGAGAAACTGGATTCCACCGGCTGCGGAGATCTGGTGGATGCGTCGGATTTTGGCGAGGGACCGATCTTTCATGCAAGGGGAACGGGTGAAGCAGAACAGTTGGTGGAGCGGAAGCTGGCTGGCGGTGTGCGCACCTGTGTGGCAAGCTCCAATTATAAGACAGACTATCATGTGGGCAGGGACGGCGTGACGGTGAATCGGGTCGTGGATGCCCAGAAACTGATGACAGAGGCCAATGAGCATTATGCGGAGGTATTGTACGGAACCTTCTTTGCGGACTGTACGGATGCCCAGGGCGGTGTGACCGCGGTGGTCTATCAGGCGCAGCAGAATTATCCCAAGGCGGTGCAGGCAGACGAAAACGGCGTGACGGTGATGTTGGTACCGGAAAACATAGAGAAAGTTGTTCTGCAGAGTGGGATGTCCAGGGAACAGAAGATGCTGTTATTTTTTCACACGGCGGAGGAATCTTTCGCGGAGATCAACAATCGCAGTCTGATCTATCAGATGCCGGACAGACCTTATCTCTCCCCGAAAGTGCATGCCGAATCCGGTGTATGGCTGGATGTGTTTGCGAATAACTTTGACCCGGAGGTGGAGCGAAATCTGGTGGGAAGAGCGGACGGGCACTGCCGTGCTTACGGGATGATGAATTTCGGGGATTCCTATGACAGCGGTTATACGGCCCAGGGCAGAGGCGGCGGACGGCTTGTCTGGTGTAACAATGAGTATGATTATCCCCATGCCTGCGCGCTCTTGTATGTGCGCACGGGGATCCGGAGATTTTTGGATTATAACATTGCGTCCTGTAGTCACTGGATGGATGTGGATGTGTGCCATTATCACAGGGATCCGCATTATATCGGCGGACAGTGGGAACACACCGGCGGTCATTGCGTGAACGGTGTCATGGTCTGCTCTCATGAGTGGGTGGAGGGATTGCTGGATTATTATCATTTCACCGGAGATGAGAGAGGTTTGGAGACGGCGCTGGGGATCGGAGCCAATGTGATGGGGCTTTTGGATATGCCCATGTATGCCCAGGTGGGTGAGGCGAATGCCAGAGAGACCGGATGGGCGCTGCGTACTTTGACGGCGCTGTACATAGAGACCAGAGACGAGAAGTGGCTTGGAAAATGTAAGAAGATCCTGAATGACTTTTTTACCTGGGAGAAGCAATACGGTAATTGGCTGGCGCCCTATACGGACAACACGGCGATCCGGGTCGGCTTCATGATCTCCATTGCGGTGGGAAGTCTGATGCGGTATTACAGAGAATTCCCTGACGAGGAACTGAAGGGGCTGATGCTGCGGGCGGTGGATGATCTGGTAGAGAACTGTTATGTGAAGGAATGGGGAATTTTTTACTATAAGGAATTGCCCAGCTTGAACCGGCGAGGAAATAATACCCTGTTGCTGGAGGCATTGGTGATTGCTTATGAACTGTCAGGAGATCCGGAATACCTGAAATATGGCATTACGACGTTCCGCAATGCAATCCGTGAGGCTACCCCCGGCGGTGTAGGCACCAAAAAAGTGGTGGAGGATGCCGTAATTGTGGGCAATGCAAGCAGCAAGCAGTTTGCCCAGAGTATGATCCCACTGGCGACATTTTACAGGGCGGTATCGGAGTGCGGTCTTTGGCAGCAGCCGGAATAAAAGAAAGAGGATAATGGAATGCTGGAACCTTTTTACCCGGATCATGAGTCGGACAGTGCCTATGAGATTGATTACAGGCAGCTGTACGAACACGGCATCCGGGGCGTGATCTTTGACATTGACAATACACTGGTGCCCCACGGGGCACCGGCAGATGCACGGGCAAGGAATCTGTTTGAGAAGCTCAGAGCGATCGGGTTGGATACGCTCCTTTTGTCTAACAATAAGGAACCGCGGGTGAAGAGTTTTGCGGACGCGGTGGGAAGTAAATATATCTATAAGGCGGGAAAACCGGGCAGAAGAGGTTATCAGGAGGCGATGAAGCGGATGGCCACGAAACCGGAGACAACGGTGTTTGTGGGGGATCAGCTCTTTACGGATGTCTGGGGGGCGAAGAAGGCGGGAATTGTAACTTACCTGACCAGGCCCATCCATCCCAAGGAGGAGATCCAGATTGTGCTGAAGCGAAGGCTGGAGTATATTGTGCTGTATTTTTATCACAAAAAAGGAGGAAATTCTCATGCAGGCGATTGACGGATATACCCGTACCTGTGGGCTGATCGGAAATCCGGTGGAGCATACGCTTTCCCCGGTGATCCATAATACGCTGGCGGAACTGACAGGGCAGAAACTCTGTTATGTGCCGTTTCACGTGGAGACCGGCAGACTGGAAGATGCGGTGAAAGGGGCTTATGCGCTGAATCTGCTGGGGCTGAATGTGACGGTGCCCTACAAGAGCGAAGTGATTCCGTTTTTGAAGGAGATCGACCCGCTGGCGCAGAAGATCGGCGCCGTGAACACGCTGGTGCGCATGGAGGGCGGTTATAAGGGGTACAATACAGACATGCCCGGTCTGTACCGTGCCATGTGCGCGGATGGGGTGAAGATAGAAGGCGAGAGGGTACTGATCCTGGGAGCGGGTGGTGTGGCTCGGGCGGTGGCGGTGTTGCTTGCGGAAAAAGGCGCGAATGAGATCATATTAATGAACCGTACGGTGGAAAAGGCAAAAAAGGTCGCAGGGGAAGTCAACGGATACGCTGGACGGGAGCTGGTGAAGGCGATGGCGAACGAAGATTACGGGAAACTGCCGCAAGACCGAAAGTATCTGGTTATTCAGGCGACCAGCGTGGGGCTGCATCCCCATGATGAGGACGTGGTGATCGAGGACGAAGCTTTTTACGAGAGAATCCATACCGGATATGATCTGATCTTTAATCCGCCCCAGACGAAGTTTATGAAGTTGGTGCAGGCACACGGAGGCAGGGCATTCAACGGGGCGAAAATGCTGCTATATCAGGGCGTGATCGCATATGAGTACTGGACGAATACGCAGATCACGGAGGAACAGGCACAGACGGTATTTGAGGCAATGCAGCGAAAAGACTGAATGCGGAGGCATAATATGGACAACAAAGGAAAAAACATAATTTTGATCGGATTTATGGGAAGCGGTAAGACGACCACCGGACTGAAGCTTTCTTACAAGATACACATGCCGGTGGAGGATACGGACAAACTGATCGAGAGCAAGCAGGGGAAAAGCATTTCCGACATTTTTGCGCAGGACGGGGAGGAGGCTTTCCGGCAGATGGAAACGGAACTGCTCCGCGAGATCGCGGGAAGAAACTATGGACGGATTATTTCCGTGGGCGGAGGCATGCCGGTCAGGGAGGAGAACCGGGCGCTGTTGAAGCAGTGCGGTAAGGTGTTTTATCTGCGGGCAAAGGCGGAGACTATATATGACAGGATCAAAGAGGATACCACGAGACCTTTGCTGCAATGTGCGGATCCGCTGGCTAAGATCAGGGAGCTGCTGGCAGAGCGGGCAGAAGCGTATGAAACTTGCGCCGATGTGATCCTGGATGTGGATGGACTTCCTGTGTTCAAGGTTGTGGAAGAGATCATGAAACCCAGAAAGCTTCTGGTGATCAACGGTCCCAATCTTAATTTTCTCGGGATCCGGGAGAAAGCGGTTTACGGCACACAGGATTATCAATATCTCCTGAATCTGATCGCACAGAAGGCCAAAGAGAGCGGCAGTGATATTCAGGTCTTTCAGTCCAATCATGAGGGCGCTATCATTGATCGGATCCAGGAGGCGTACTTTGACGGGACCGAGGGGATCGTGATCAATCCGGGGGCTTACACGCATTACAGTTATGCAATCCGGGATGCTTTGGCCAGCATTACGGTACCGAAGGTGGAAATTCATATTTCGGATATCACCCAGAGGGAGGAATTCCGGAAGAATTCGGTGACCAAAGAAGCGTGTGATCATCAGATATACGGGCAGGGTCTGAACGGGTATCTGATGGCGATAGACTATATTTTTGAGAATTTTTGTAAAAAAGAGTTGAAATAGATTTGCTTTTAGTATAAAATATCCATGAATTATATCGTGAAAATTTTAGGAGGAACATATTATGATTTCTGCAGGCGACTTCAGAAATGGTATTACGATTGAATATGACAACAATGTATACCAGATCATCGAATTCCAGCATGTAAAACCCGGAAAGGGCGCGGCTTTCGTTCGCACGAAGCTGAAAAATATCAAGAGCGGCGGTGTGGTTGAGAAGACTTTCCGTCCTACAGAGAAGTGCCCTCAGGCGCGTATTGATAGAAAAGATATGCAGTATCTGTATGCCGATGGTGATCTCTATACCTTTATGGATATGGAGACCTATGAGCAGATCGCATTGAATAGTGAGACAGTAGGCGATGCACTCAAGTTCGTGAAAGAGAACGAGATGTGCAAGGTTTGCTCCCATAACGGCAGTGTGTTCTCCGTGGAGCCCCCTCTGTTTGTAGAGTTGGATATCACAGAGACGGAGCCCGGTTTCAAGGGTGATACCGCTACCGGCGCTACCAAGCCCGCAACTGTTGAGACAGGTGCGTTGGTTTATGTGCCTTTGTTCGTAGAGCAGGGAGACAAGATCAAGATCGACACCAGAACAGGTGAGTATCTTTCCCGCGTGTAACTGATATCTTTTCCAAACGGCAGTTTCATAGCTGCTATATGCTGAACTATATGCTGAAATAGAAATGCAATGTAAGACAATGGACAGGCTCCCGTGAGCGCGGGAGTGGTTTCATTGTCTTTTTTGTGTCTTGTTTTATCCCGTGCGAATGCGCAAAAACTCAAAAAACAAAATTTATAAAAAAGAAAAGAGGAAATTTATGGAAAAAAAGAGAAATACGATCAAATTGGACAACATGACTTATACCAATATCCGATGCTTTGCAGAGGCGGTGAGCCAGAGTGTCTCGCGGAAGATGGGAGACCGGTATGAGGTAAAATTACAGGAAGTGAGAAAAAATAATGGTGTAGTGCTGCAGGGCCTGATCATTTTGTCCGCAGAAAAGAATCTGTCGCCCACCATTTACCTCAATTCTTTCTGGGAGATGTATGTCTCCGGAACGTCACTGGAACGTATTCTGCGTATGGTGATCGAGGTATATGAGCAGAATACGCCTGCCGATAACGTGGATATGTCCTTCTTCAGGGATTATGAAAAAGTGCGTCAGAGAATCTGCTATAAACTGATCAATACGAGAAAGAACAGGAGCCTTTTGGAGCAGATTCCGCATGTGGATCTTCTGGATCTGAGTCTGTGTTTTTATTACGCATATGAAGATAAGGTGTTGGGGTCCGGGGCAATCCTGATCCATAACAATCACATGGAGATGTGGAACTGCACGACAGAGATGCTGATGCAGGAGGCTGCCAGAAATACAGAGCGAATCTATCCGATGCATTTATATCAGATGGGAGAGCTTCTGAAGGAATATACCGGAGAAAACATGGATGTTCCCATGAAGGTATTGACAAATGAGCAGCGATGCCATGGAGCAACCTGTATGGTGTATCAGGGGTTGTTAAAAAAGATTGCGGACCGGATGGAAGATGATCTGTATATTTTGCCCAGTTCCATTCATGAGGTCATTCTTCTGCCGGCCAGCGAGGTGGAAGAGAAAGAAAAAATGCAGGATATTATACAGGAAGTGAATCGTGCATGCGTTGACCCGGAGGAAATTCTTTCCGACAGTCTTTATTTCTATCATCGTAAGGAAAATCGAATCAATAATCTTTCCAATTCCCAATAGAGAATGAAGTACAGAAAGCAGTTTAGAAAGCAGTTTCGTTTTTTTTAAGAAAATCCATGTAGACAGAGTACAAGTTTTGTGGTATGATAATCAAGGTGATGTAACAAAGTTGTAACAATTCGCATCCGTAGTCTAATGGATAGAACGAAGGCCTCCGACGCCTTTAATGCAGGTTCGATTCCTGTCGGATGCACTTTACATCACCTTGATTTTTTTGAGAGGATTTTTTATGTTAAAAGATAAATTACAGTTGGTACGCAGTTTCATGACAAAGAATTATAAGATTGTGTTTCCGGTTGTTGTGGTACTTGCAGTAGCAGTGACAGTTTGTATTGCATTGGGGGCATCCGGTGAGCGGAAGATTGGGGATATCGTTCCGGAGAGTACAGACCAGACGCAGGCTTCTCAGCCGGTTGTGGAAGATGTTCCCATGACTGAGAATTCCGATCAGGCGATCAAAGAATTAATCTATACGTTTTATAATGCACAGGCGACGGGTGACATCGATACAATTAAGTCTGTCTGCGATGAGGTGTCGGATCTGGATGTGATATCCTTCGAGGAGAAGGCAAATTATATCGAGTATTTCCCTCTGATCGAGATTTATACCAAGAAAGGTATGAATGAAGGCGAAAGTATCGTATATGTATATTACAAAATGACTTTTGTCAATCATGAGGAGGAGTTCCCCGGTTATACAACCCATTATGTCTGCACTGCGGAAGATGGTTCGCTGTACATCAAGCGCACCAATATCAGCGAAGAGCTGAATGCTTATATCAGCATGATCTGTGCGCAGGATGATGTGGTGGAATTCAATAACCGTATCACGGCAGAGTATGATGATTTCTTCAAGGAGCATCCGGATCTTAAGGGTTATGCGGAAGAAGTTATGGCTCAGGTCAATATGAATGTCGGCGTGAAATGGTCCCAGATGCAGGAGGAAGCAGCGGCGCAGGCTGCAGCGAATGCAGGCGGTAATGATTCCGAAGACCCTGAGGTGATAGACGGACCGGTGGTGACAGAAGAGCCGGTATATGCGGTCGCGTTAGATACGGTGAATGTAAGAAGTTCTGACAGCGAGAAATCCGATAAGCTTGGCAAGGCTACAAAGGGAAGCAAATGGCTGGTAGTGGAAGAACGCGTGAATGGCTGGACCAAGATTGATTACGAAGGAAAAGAAGGTTATATCAGATCTGATTTCCTGAGAGTGCAGGAAGGTGCAGCGGGACAGCCCACTATCGGAACAGTGAAGGCGAAGACCAATATCAATGTTCGTGCTGCCGCAAGCGAGACGGCAGAGAAGCTTGGCGTGTTAGCCGGCGGCGATTCTGCTGAGTTGATCGCGGTAGAGGGAGACTGGTGTAAGATCAAGTACAATGATAAAGTCGGATATATCAAGGCCGAGTATGTGGAAAACTAAGTGTGATAAAACAGTCGAAATTCCCAGGAGTTTTTTCTGGGAATTTTCTGTGTTTTGGTACAGAAGGGAAATTATTTAAGATATGAATAAGCGGACGAAAACGAAAAAACCTTTTTTGATAAAATCGATTGTTCTGAGTATTACAATGGGGATCATGATCTGTATATTTGAACCATTACAATTATATTTTACCAACATAGAGGAGTATTGGTTTGATATATATAATCTTTTTCCCGTCTGCCTTAAGATGTTTGCTGCCTTATTTGGCGCGGGACTGTTGCTTTTTATCATGGCGCGTTTGATCGGTTACAAATTTTGGAAGATTATATATATCATTTATGGTGTCGTGTTCCTGTGTACATATATCCAGGGAAACTATTTGGCGGGAAATCTGCCGTTGCTGGATGGAAGCGTGGTCAATTGGCAGAATTATGATTATCAAAGGAAATACACAATTATTCTGTGGAGTGCTGTTATTCTCATAACAGCATTGGTGGGATGGAAGAGAAAAAGCGAGTTTGTTGTAAAAATGTATTTTTATATTTCGTCTGTTGTATTGTCTGTTTTGATCGTAACCTGCCTGATCACCGGAATGAATAATAACGGGTTATTGGATAAGGGAGATCTGACCGTCACAACAGATAAATTTATGACAATGTCCAAGGAAGGTAAGAATTTTGTGATCTTGCTACTGGATGCGACACGTGGCGAGGAAATGTATGAATTACTGATGCAGGATGACGAGATCAGGGCAAAATTCAAAGATTTTACATACTACGATGATACGATGGGGTCTTATCCGCTGACAAATCATTCGCTGCATTATGTGTTAAGCGGAGACTGGTATGAATATGATGAACTGATCAATGATTACAGGACAAGAGTATTGTTGGAGGCTCCGCTGTTCACGGAACTGCAAAACAGGGATTATTCGATGGAACTATATACCCTGGAGATGCCGTTTGTTGACAATGAGGGATTTTACAGGTTTGATAATTTCAAGAAAAAACAGGCATGGTTTTCGTCTGAATGGAAGTTGATCAAACTGGAACTTCGGCTTGTGGGATTGAAGTATGCGCCATATGATCTGAAGAGACGATGTCTCGCTTTGCCGGATGAATTTGACAATCTTAAGGTTGTAGAGGATTTGGAATATGAAGTGTATTCTCCGGAGAATTCTTTTTTCATGCAGCATTTGAAGGAGGAGATGGAGTATATTCCGGAAAACAATTTTAAGTTTATTCATGTCAACGGAGCCCATGTGCCGTTTCGATATAATAGAAATGTAGAGCTGATCGATGGACAAACCAATTATGATGAGGCAGTAGCTGCAGCCGCCAATATGGCGGGGGCTTATATTCAAAAACTGCAGGCATCAGGTGTATATGATAATACGGTGATCATTGTACTGTCAGATCATGGATACAATGATGAGCCATATGAGAATTTGTACTATAATCCGTACGGCAGGCAACAGCCGATCCTGTTCATAAAAGGATTTAATGAGCATCATGAAGAAATGCAGGTTTCCGAAGCGCCTGTGGCACAGGGGGATTTGCAGGAGGCTTATGTGAAACTTATGGATGGCAGTTATGGTTCGGATGTATTTCCCTATAAAGAAGGCGATCAAAGGGAAAGGAGATTTCTCTGGTACAGGAGTGACAGATCCACACATTTTGAGGAATATATTCAAACCGGTCATGCATCAAATACGGAGACGATGATCAGAACCGGCAAGGTATATGATTGGGTTGATTAAAGTTCGGGGCAGAAAGACAAATTGTGCAAAATGCACTAATTCATCCCCTGATTTTGTCCTAAACTTTTACGGTTTAATTCAATAAAGCATATTGAAAAATTCAAAAAGGTCGTTTATAATGAATCCATAAGGACAAAGGTGTCTGAGACTAAGGGACGTCTTTGTCCTTTTGTCATGGAAAACCTGAAAAACTATAATTATTTTAAAGGAGGACATGAAAAATGTCATATGTTGATGAGGTCTATGATCTGGTAGTAGCAAAGAACCCTTCCCAGCCCGAGTTTCATCAGGCAGTAAAGGAGGTTCTGGAGTCCCTGAGAGTTGTGATCGAGGCAAACGAGGAGAAGTATCGCAAGGATGCTCTGCTTGAGAGACTGGTTACCCCTGAGAGACAGATTCTGTTCCGCGTTCCCTGGGTTGATGACAAGGGACAGGTTCAGGTAAACAACGGTTTCCGCGTACAGTTCAATTCCGCAATTGGACCTTACAAGGGAGGTTTGAGACTTCATCCTTCTGTAAACCTCGGTATCATCAAGTTCCTTGGCTTTGAGCAGATCTTCAAGAATTCCCTGACCGGACTTCCGATTGGCGGCGGTAAGGGTGGTTCTGATTTCGATCCCAAGGGCAAATCCGACAGAGAAGTAATGGCATTCTGCCAGAGCTTCATTACCGAGCTTTACAAATACATCGGCGCTGACACCGACGTTCCTGCAGGTGACATCGGAACCGGCGCAAGAGAGATCGGTTTTATGTATGGACAGTACAAGAGACTGACCGGACTTTACGAGGGCGTGCTGACCGGTAAGGGACTTTCCTACGGCGGATCTCTTGCAAGAACAGAGGCTACCGGTTACGGTCTGCTGTATCTGGTACAGGAAATGTTGAAGTGCAACGGCAAGGAGCTGGCTGGCAAGACGGTTGCAGTTTCCGGTGCAGGTAACGTGGCAATTTACGCAATCCAGAAGGCACAGCAGTTGGGCGCTAAGCCTGTGACCTGTTCCGATTCCACCGGCTGGATCTATGATCCCGAAGGAATTGATGTGGCTCTGCTGAAAGAGGTGAAGGAAGTAAAGCGTGCAAGACTGACCGAGTATGCTGCAGCTAGACCTTCCGCTCAGTATCATGACAAGAAGGCTGAGGGTACTAATCAGTGGTCTGTTAAGGTTGACATCGCACTTCCTTGTGCAACCCAGAATGAGTTGAACCTGGAGGATGCAAAGACTCTGGTTGCTAACGGCGTATTTGCTGTAGCTGAGGGCGCTAACATGCCTACCACTATCGAGGCTACCGAATACTTCCAGAAGAACGGCGTTCTGTTCTGCCCCGGCAAGGCTTCCAATGCAGGCGGCGTTGCTACCTCCGCTCTGGAGATGAGCCAGAACAGTGAGAGACTTTCCTGGACCTTCGAGGAGGTTGATCAGAAGCTGCAGGGCATCATGGTTAACATCTTCCACAATCTGGATGATGCTGCAAAGAAGTACGGTATGGAGGGCAACTATGTGGCAGGCGCTAACATCGCAGGCTTCTTAAAGGTTGCAGAGGCTATGACCGCACAGGGTATTGTGTAAAACCTTACCGCCATCAGATATAAGATAAGAATAAAAGAATCCCCGAATTGTGCACAGCAGCACAGTTCGGGGATTTATTAATGAGTAAAAGTATTATCTTACTCCGCATTCAGCTTAAACTTCATCACCACCGGATTATGATCCGTATACTGATATGCGGTATCGATGTTCTGGACATATTCGCAGGTCACGTTGTCTGAGACGATGAAACCGTCCAGGATGACAGTGAAACTGTCTGCAGAATAAGGAATATTGGTGTAACGCGTGGAGGACACCATGCCTTCGGCGTAATCCGTGCATTTGCGGAAGCCCTCCGGAATGATCTCATCAGGGAAAGGATTGCACCAGCTATAAATTTTGTCTGTCCCGGGATTGAAATATTCTCTGGAATTCACCAGGAAGTCATGGTTGAAGTCACCACCGCAGATCACGTAATTGCCTTTGTCATATTCTTTTTTCATATCTTCAAACAACATCTCAAGCTGTGCGTTTCCCTGTGCCGCATCGGTGCCGTAGGCAGAGAGATGGGTGTTGATCAGGATCAATTCTTTGCCGTTTTCCACCGGAATCCGGGAGATGGAGTAGCAGCGGTCCAGATCCAGGATCTTTTTGATACCTGTTGCAATCGGAAGACTTCTTCTGAGGGAAGAAGTAATCTCAAAACGGCTTTCTGTCAGCAGTCCGGAATTGGAGGCACCGTGAGGCGCGGTCAGGGGATACATCAGGTAAGCGGAATGATAGTTCGGCGCGAATACACTGTCGTAAGTGCCGTATGCGTCAAATTTGTCTGTCAAAAGTTTTGCCTCGTCCACGTGATGACTTCTGGTGGAATCGGTGTCCACCTCCTGAAAAAGCGTGAAATCCGGTGTGTAGGATAGCGCCACATCGCCGGTGCCGTTCACACAGGTCAGGACGCTCTCTTTGGAGCGGGCGCGGCTTTCCTTGCCCTCGTCCATGAAGAAGGTGAAATCGGCAGTGTAAGCACCGAAACCGATATTGTAGGTGACAATGGTGTACTCCTGGTCGGTTTTGGCAGGCTGGTCGGAATTGCCTTTCACCTCTAACGGTACGTTATCTTTGATGCGGGAATAGGTGAGAAAGACGTATGCCACATAGCCGATCACCACCAGGAGACCTACCCCGATAGCTCCGAGAGGTATTTTCCACCATTTAGTTTTCTTTGTGGATTGGTTTTCTGACAAATCTGATTTTTGACGATTCATTTCAACAAGTTGCTCCTTTTGTATTTGTATGATAAGAATTATGGTCTATCATACCACAGATTTGGAAGATTGACAAATTATATGTTGGGATTGTAACATGCGGATAGAGAAATGAAAAATTTTCATGTTGACATTAAAATATGGATTTTATATAATAATATTATAGACAGACATCTGTCGGGGTGTGCTGACACCTTAAAAATCTGACACTTTAGCCGATAATAGTAGGTCGGCAAGTTGGGGAGCAACAGAAAAATCTCCGCAGATAAACCGCAGGCGTAAGGCGGAAGGTTGGCAGACAACAGAAAAATCAGCATAGCAGAGAAGTGAAAAGGTTGTCCGAGTGATTGGACAGCCTTTTTGTGTGCTTAAAAAGGAGTAATAATGGCAAAATGTGATAAAAACTGCATGTGTAGGATTTCGTGATATGAATTTTATGCATTTGACGGGAGTTCAAACAAATCTGTCAGCGCAGCAATTTTATTCAGCCTGTCTAAGTGGAAAACTTTCCGAAAAAGATTTTGAAATTGATCATAAAGGAAAAGTGCAACAGAAATTGATCGCACTTCCATATCTTGCGGATTTGCTCTATAACCCCTGTATGATAGGTAATTTTATTAACAGTGGAATTTACATCAAAGCAGATTATTTTATAGGAAATACGAAAGCTGTGTTGAGTGTAGGATTTAAAATGGGTCAGTATACGGACTACCCAGTAACACTTTATCGTGAAGATATAAGGCACCTTTCACAACCTACAAACAAGGTGCATGCTATTTTTTTAAAAGATTTTAAAGAAGATTTTTATAGTAAATGTGCATATTTGTCTAAAGATCAAGAAATAAACAGCCTATTAATTGCAGAAAATATAAAAAAGTTAATCATAAAGGATGGCTGTTCTTTCGGTACTTCAGCGGCGGAACTCCGATCACTTTCTTAAACGCATCACAAAAATAGTTGCTGTTGTGGTATCCGCACTGGTAGGCCACCTGTGAAATGGGCAGGCTTGTGCTCAACAGGAGCTGTTGGGCATGAGAAATTTTTATTTCAGACAGAAAAGCAGAGTAGGAAGTATCAAATGCCTGCTTGAACAGTCGGGACAGATAGGCGCCGGAAATATGGACTGCGGCGGCTGTTTCCTCCAGGGAGGGATCTTCCGCATAATGATGCTGGATATAGCTTAAAGCATGCAGCAGAGGTTGGTGCTTTTGGCGCAGCAGGATATCAGGGGCGGGGGCGGGAGCCTGTCCACGCAGCGCAGTTACGAACAGATGGATCACCAGGCTTTCAATCATATCGTTGGAATAGCCGTCATAATGTGCCCATTCTTCTTCAATCTGTGCCATGTTCGCACGTACTTTGGCATCCGCCTCGGGAGTCAGAGTGATGCTCACCTGTTCGTATAGCATATCAAAGGCTTCCTTTCCCACAACCCGGATGATATGGTCGGTTACGGATTCCCGGAATTTAATTTCGATATTTTCATAAAGTCCCTCGGAAATGTGCGTGGTGCGATGAAAGAGATTTTTGTGCATAAACTGAATGGTGCCTGGGTGCACGATCACGGTTTTGGCCGGGGTGATGATCAGACGGTCGCCGGCGACCATATAGCCCACGCCATACATTGTGTTGTAGACATCAGCGGTAGCCATGGAGAAATGGTTATCGCGTTTTTTGTGGTTTACTTTGAAATTATAGCCTGCGGGGATGGGGTATGCCATGGCGGGTTCCTTTCGTAACGGTTTCTATTAATGTATATCATATTTTCTGAGAAATCAAGCAAATCTGCATCGCAGTATCTTTAGAAGAAACTGGAAAGACGCAGATCGTCGCACTTGACAAATATTGCCCCAAAAAGCAGGAGAAAATTAAAATCTGGACTGCACAAAATATATTAAATTGGCACTTTTGATGATGCCACTTATGCGTATAATAGTAGTTAATGATAAGAAGCAAGGAGTAACTGCTGTGAAACGAATTGCACTGATTAATGATTTATCCGGATTTGGAAAATGTTCGCTGACTGCCGCCATTCCTGTTATTTCGGTGATGGGATTGCAGGCATGCCCGATGCCAACGGCTGTACTGTCGGCACAAACCGGATTTGAAAGCTATTTTTATGATGATTACACAGACCGTATGAACTTGATTGCTGAGCAGTGGGCGAAGATGCAGGTATCTTTTGCGGGAATCTGTTCAGGGTATCTGGGGAGCGCCGGACAAATTGAAAATTTGCTGCATTTTCTCGAGAAATTTCATTCGCCGGATACGATTTTTCTGGCGGACCCTGTGATGGGCGATAACGGGCGATGTATCAAGTCCTTTTCGCAGGAGCTTCTTCTGACAATGCAGGAGCTGGTGAAAAGGGCGGATGTCATTACGCCGAATCTGACAGAGTTGTGTCTGTTAGCCGGTTTGAACTATGATTCTCTGCACGATCACAGTGCAGATGCGGATTATCTGTCAAGGGTGGCGGAGACAGCGCGAAAATTATTTACAGGGGCGGACAGATTACAAACCATTGTTGTCACAGGCATTGTGATACAGAAAGCAGAAAGTGAGCATATAGGCAATCTGATCGTCACAGTCTCTGATGATCGGTATGAGTATTTTGAGACCGTTTACAATGGACAGAGCTTTTCCGGTACCGGTGATCTGTTTTCATCTGTGATCATCGGCAGTCTGGTAAACGGTCAGAGTCCCGCGGAGGCCGTGCAAAAGGCCATGAATTTTTTGAAGCCTGCCATTGAGGAGGCAAGCAGAGAGCGGGTTCCCCGAAATCACGGGGTTTATTTTGAAAAATATTTATCCATGTTGCTATAAAAAATTATTTTCAGCAAAAAGGAAGTTGAAATTATGAGTACACAGGTTTCTGCGAAATCCAGGGCAATACAATCTGTAAATACGAAGTATCTTACCATGTCCGGTCTGATGGCGGCGATGATCACGATCATGACCGCATACATCGGACACATTCCCACGGGGGTAAACGGCGGGTACATTCACTTCGGGGATTCGCTGATCTATATTGCTGCTGCAATTTTGCCTACGCCCTATGCACTGGCGGCCGCTGCGATCGGTGGTGGACTGGCGGATCTGCTCACGGCGCCCATGTGGGTTCCGGCTACCGTGATCATAAAGATGCTGATCACAATCCCTTTTACCAATAAATCCGTCCGAATTATCAACGGACGCAATGTGTTGGCGGCGGTGCTTGCCTATTTTATTTCCGGCATCAGCTATTTTGTCGCAGAATATATTATTTTCGGAAACGCGACCTCTGCTTTTCTGGCTTCTATGTCGGGAAGCCTGGTACAGTCGGGGGGATCGGCAATATTCTTTGTGGTGTTCGGGCTTGCATTAGACAGAATGCGTGTGAAGGACAGAATAAAGGATATGTAAATTTTATGGCATAAAATGCAGGAGAATTGATTCATATGGCAGACATTTTATATACTTACAAAAATCAAGTTTATGCGAACATTACAAACCGCTGTGACTGCAGCTGCACTTTTTGTATCCGGACGACCAAAGATACAGTGGGAGACGCATCTGACATGTGGTTTACGAAGGAGCCCTCTCTGGAGGAGATCAAGGCAGCTATCGATGCCTTTGATTTTACGGGATACGATGAGTTGGTTTATTGCGGATATGGGGAGCCCACCTGTGCGCTGGAAAACGTGATTGCCAGCGCAGGATATGCGAAGGAAAAACTGGGGATCCGGACACGGCTGAATACCAACGGGCTTGCAAATCTTTATCACAAAAGAGATATCATACCGGAGCTTTCGAAGGTGATTGACAGTGTATCCATCAGCCTGAATGCACCCACCGCAGAGAAATATAAAGAAGTCACAAGACCGCAGTTTGACAACGCCTTTGAAGGATTATTGGATTTTGCGAGGGAGGCGAAGGATGCCTTTTCTCATGCACAGTTGACGATTGTGGATGTACTGCCGAAGGAGGAAATTGCGGAATGTCAAAGGATTGCGGATGAGCTGGGGATTCATTTACGGGTTCGGAAATTCTCGGAATAAAATTTTGTATTATGATGTGCTTAACAAGATAGCCGGAAGGTGAGCGCATTCACCCGTCCCGGCGAATAGACTTTTAAGAAATAGTCGTCTACTTTGAAGTGCCCCCCTTTTGTTAGACAAAAATATATGTCTAATGGAAGGGGGTTATTTTTATGTCTGGACGAAGAATGTACAGTACAGAACTCAAACAGGAAATCGTACTGAAATATCTGACTGGAAACATTGGGCTAAAAGCATTAGCTGAAGAGTATCATGTTCACAAAACATGCATTCAAAAATGGCTCACTTTGTATCAGGAGCACGGTGAAGCCGGATTATGTACCCGGCATGGAACTTACAGTGGTGATTTTAAGGTTTCTGTTGTAGAACATAACTCATTGAATGTCAAATAATCTGAGAAAATCAATGTAATTCAAAAATTATTGGAGTTTTTATTTTAGAGAAGGGTTTATAATTGTTTTATGTAAGAAACTTGTGACTGACAACTAGTGAGAAAGCGAGGCAGGATATGGGGGTGTTCACAACAATAATATTTGACATGTATGGGGTCATTATTGAGGAAAGCAAGGGTAATTTTATTCCATATGTATTCTCTTTTTTTGACCAATCAGAGCATGCCCGATTGAAAAAACAATTTAAGGAAGAACAATTATTTACCAAAGCAGGTAACGGCGAATTAACATCTGAGGAATTTTTATCACTGCTTGGATTTGAAGACCCGCAGTATCACATGAAGAATTATATTGATCATTTTTTGACGTTGGACAGAGGATTTATTCCGTTTGCGGAGAAATACAGTCAGAGGTATGATTTTGTTTTGCTGTCAAACGATGTATCGGAATGGAGTGACTATATAACAGAGCATTACGGGCTAAATAATTATTTTAAACACAAAATTGTAAGTGGAAATGTGGGGTGTCGTAAACCGGAGAGAAAGATTTATGAATTGGCGTTGGACAAGATTGGGAAAGCTCCGGGGGAGTGTATTTTTATTGACAATAGTGTGAAAAATCTTGTTGTCGCAAATGAATTGGGAGTACAGGCTATCCTGTTTAATCGCGATCAAGAAGAATATACGGGTGAAATTGTAAATTCGTTTGAGGAGTTGGAAGAATACTTCCAGAGCATCTTAGATTAGGAGGCAAAATGAAGAAACTGATTATCCTTAGGGGCAATTCGGGCAGTGGTAAAACCACGGTTGCCAAAGAATTACAAAAAAGGTTTGGGAAAAATACAATGCTTATTGCACAGGATGCCATTCGACGGGAGATGTTGTGGGTGAATGACGGGGAAAACACGCCGGCGCTGCCTCTGATGAAGGAGCTTTTGAGATACGGCAATCAGCACTGCGAGGTTGTGATCTTAGAGGGAATCATGAACGTGGAGTGGTATCAATCATTGTTTGACCTGGCACTTCAATTGTATGGAACCAGAGTATATGCCTATTATTTTGACATTCCTTTTGAGGAGACTTTAAGACGGCATCAGACAAGGGCTAAGTGTAATGAATTTGGCGAGGAAGAGATGCGTAAATGGTGGAGAGAGAAGGACTTCGCAAAGGAATTGAAGGAAAAGAGTATTACTACAGAGCAAGACATGGAAAGTATTGTAGAGGATATTTTTGATATGGTTTCAAATGGGTGAATAGATCAGCTTGTGGAGGTGTATCGAGATGAAAATACACATTATCGGAGGCAGTGGCAGCGGAAAGACTTTTCTTGCCGAGAAACTTTCAAAAGAATATAACTTATCACATTATGATTTAGATGACATTATATGGGACAATCAATCAGACACTTACGGTGTGAAGCGGGATATAGAGGATCGGAAAAGACTGCTTGGCGAAGTATTAAAAAAGGATGATTGGATCATTGAGGGTGTCTATTACAAATGGTGTAAACAATGTTTTGCCGATGCTGATAAAATATATTTATTGAATGTGCCACGGTATCAATACAGATATCGCATTATACGCAGATTTATCAGAAGAAAACTCGGCGTAGAACGAGGAAAAAAGGAGACACTCAAGTCTTTATGCAATCTTCTGAAATGGGCGGATGAATATCAGGAGAAAGATATGGTCGAGATCAGAAAGATACTTGCACCCTATTCGGATAAGGTGATTGAAAAAATAGGAAAGAAGACAATGATATGCGGAGAAAAATACAAAAAAGAATTTTTAAGTACAGGATTATATTTGCTTTGTGTGCTTGCGGTTTCCTGGCTGTTGGTACATTTTGTGATCCAGAGGACGGAGGTGTCTCAGTCATCTATGGAGTCTACGCTTTCCAGCGGAGATCAGTTGTTTGTGGACAAGCTGTCATATCGGTTTAGGGAACCGCAGCGGTTTGATATTATCGTATTTCCCCTGCGCGGGGCGGCAGATACTTATTATATTAAGCGGATCATCGGGTTGCCTGGGGAAACTGTGCAGATCGACCAGGACGGCAGTATTTATATCGACGGGGAGCGGTTGGAAGAATCTTATGGCAGAGAGGTGATTGATCCGCAGCATCTTGGCAGGGCGGCAGAGCCGATTCAGCTTGGCGAAGATGAGTATTTTGTCATGGGTGATAATCGGAACAACAGTACAGACAGCAGGTCGGCAAGTGTTGGAAATATTCGGCGGGATGAGTTGATCGGCAGGGCATGGGTGCGGATATGGCCGTTTGCGAAGTTTGGAGGGCTGTGAAGTTTTGAAGGTTGTAACAATTCCGATCCTCAATCGTCTAAATATCAGGGAGGTGAGACGGTGAAGGGGAGCCTGAGTGATGCCTTTGGTGAAATATATACAGCTTACGCCGAAAAGATATATCGGTACATCTTTCAGCTTTGTCATGATCCGGTTATAGCGGAGGATATTTTGCAGACTACGTTCCTGAAGGCGATCGAGAACGCGGATCGATTTCAGGGAAAATGCAGTGTTGACACTTGGCTGTGCCGGATCGCGAAAAATACCTGGCTGGACGAATGCGGGCGGGCAGAGGCGAAAAATGTGTCCATAGACGTGTTCGCAGAGGAAAACGGGGACGCAATCCTATCGTCGGCTCAGTCAGATCCCGGCATTCTGTATCAACTGATACAGGATGAGGAAAGGAGAAGGATATACCGGCTCATTGACGGGCTTGAAGAGCCATACCGGGAGATCGTCAGACTGCGTATATTTGCGGAACTCTCTTTTGACGAAATCGGAAACATGTATGGCAAAACAGCGGTCTGGGCGAGGGTAAGCTATTACCGGGCAAAGGAAAAGCTGGTCAGGGAAATGGAGGGATTGTAGATGAAGTGCTATGTGTTCAGGGATTTATTGCCGGAATTTTCGGAAGGGTTGTGCAGCAACGAAACAGCAGCGGATATGGAAGAACATCAAAAAAACTGCGAAGAATGCAGAAGATATGCCGAGAGAGTGAGCAGTGAAAAAATTGCCGCAAAGGCAGAGAAAGAGGCGCAGCCGGAGCAATTGGCGGATGACTGTCAGAAACAAATACAGCCCTTTCAGAAGGTCAAGAAAACATATAAAAAAAAGACGAGAAAGCTGAAATTCGGAATTGCGGTGCTTGCGGTATGCTGTATTGGCTTATGCGTACTGACGGTGGGACAGATCTGGCCCCAGACGCAGCTGCCGAGCTTTGAACGGATGCTGATCCGCCACCGTGCGAAACAGGTGGGGGTCAATTTTGCCGAAGGCAATATGGATCGGATTTTAGATGATATGCTGGATATGGCGGAATTTCGTTACTCAGTCAATCTGTATAACAGAGAGAAAGGCGCCGGACTATACGATCAGGCAGAAGAAAATCTGAGGGCCCTTCATGCGCAATATTTGAGCGGTAAGGTGGAAAAGGTTTCTGTAGACTATATTAATTATGAAAAGCTGGATGTGAACCATGCGATTTATCAAGGTACGCAGGAGAAAGGGGAAGGTGTTCCTTTCTATCAGTGTGATGTCACAATCAAGACAGAGCAGGCGAATTTCCATATCGGTTTGTATTATCTGACGGATCGATATTATTATCTGGCATGGGTGACGGCTATAACGGATGATTCGGCTATAGGGGAGGCGGGAGAGCAGTTTGAACGCTGGATCAATTATTTCAGAAATTCTGTCATAGAAAATAGTCCGGATTCGTATTTCATTGAATATGTGCTGACCGGAGAGGAACGACATCAGCAGGCAAGTACCTATCGTTTTGTCTTAGAAAATCGGTTTGTCAGGGATTGTATGGAGCCACAAGCTACGGATGAGGGTGAAAGCAGCCCATACAGTGCAGCGTTGTCCAAAAGAATGTATGAGATTACAGAGCAGGTGGAAACCATTGAATTTACCATCAAAAATAAGGGCTATGATACAAATGCAAAGAAGGGAAAGGCAATTCTTTTTTGGAGCTTCCGGGATGAGAAGAGACAGTATGTGAATATGATGAAGAATCTGTACTATGGTCCCTATGGATTTCAGGCGGCAGACGATCAGGAGATTATCTGTTGTGACGGAGTGTTGGATCCAGAACTCAGACAACAACTGGAGAAGGTGTTTGATAGTGAAAATATATCTGTTTTGCATTAAAAAGAGGTTTGCGGGCAGCAAGTGGATGTTGGTTTGTAACACCATTGTTTCTTCATTGGCATTGGCACTTTTGTGTATTGTTATAATTGTACCGCAAATTCTGCACCATAGTGAGTATACAATCACAAATTCCCTTGCACGGGATATATCAAAGTATGGAGTGGTTCGTAATGGCGGGGATACCATAGACGATGAAAATATCGCGGATTATATAGCCGATATCTATCAGGCACCCGAAATTGCAGGTGTTGGGACATGGGATTATGGCGGATTTTCTTATTTATCTACTGTGAACAGTGAAATGGATTATTGGGATGAAATGCAGAAAATACATGAAAATCATCTTCGGGAATTTGATGAAAATGCAGATTCAATTCCCTTTGTCTATATTCCCGGTCAGGCATTTCCTATTAATAATCTGAAATTGTACCATGGAAATACCGACCGAATAAGTGACAATTCCAGATGGCTGATTTATCTGGGGTATAATTTCAGAAAAATTCCTATAGGTACAGTATTTGCAGATGAAAAAAGAGGAATCACATATACAGTGGAGGGAATATTTCAAAAGGATACAACAATTGTTGATGCACATGCTTTGTTATGGAATTTGGAAGGAATGGAATATACTTGTTCCGTTACAATGGATAATATAATGATGGTCATTCCTCCCAATAGCGAAAACTATCTTTCACAAAATTATTTTTTTATGTGTTCAGATGAATACACTTATGAGGAAGCTTCTCAAAAAATTTATCAGATCTCTGAAAAATATGGCATCAGTACCGAAACCGGGAAATTATCTGATAGAGTAAATGCCGTATTATCTGATACTGACTGGTTTTTGAAGGCGATTGCCCATATATCGTTTCTTTTGTTGGTTTCTGCGTTTATTATGTTATTGACTGTACAGTTATTGGTAGTATTTCGGCGAAAAGACGAGCTTGGTGTGTGGCTGATATCTGGCATAAGCAGAATAAAGATATTTAAGATACTATTGGCGGAGAATATGCTCAAAATGTTGATCTCTTCTTTTGTGGCATTCGGACTGTTGGCTCTGTTTGAGAAAAATCTCCATTTGTATGATTCCATGGAATTTGAGTTGAGATATATTTTGCTGGGTAATGTTCCTGTTTTGTTATTACTATGCGGAATGTTAATTGCATTGTTGTGCTCAGTGTTCTCCATCATATATATAAAACAAAAAAGCATTCAGGAGATTGTCAGAGGAATATGGGAATGGAAAGGCTTCTTATTTTTTCTTTCCTTTTTGTTATCATTTATGATTATGTATTACGGATTGGATCTGAACAGGCAGTTTATTCAGGTCAATGTACTTAAGGATAAAGCATTATATGAATACGGATATGCCGTCATGGGTATTTGCCCGTCGGATATAACCAGTTTGGAAGATATCCCGGAAAGTATGACATCCAATGGGAATATCTTTATCAGGTGTGAGGGACCTATCGGAAATGGAATAATCAATACAAATGCTATTGATATTTTGTGGACACAAAAAGAGGAATTGTCGGAGCCTGTAAAGTACGAGAAATACTATTTGGACAATGATAATATTTCTATGCCGAAGTGTATTGTAGGCGACGCATGGAAAGATGAAATATATGTTGTCGATGGAATCAAATATATCAAATTGTATCATATTGAAAGTTGTGTAATTGGCGAATTTATCCCTTATCATTTTGAAGGCATGGATAAAAGATGCTTTGTGTTAGGGAACAGCTTATCGAGAGAACAGATTGATAAATTAGTCTATGCATCAAGTGACATAGCGATTGCTTATGAAAGTAATCTGTCAGATGAAACAGCACATTTTCAAGAGTGGCTAAAGACGTTTTTGAAGGAAGGAAATGTACATGAAGCAGGTATGGATGTATGGGCTTTTCTTGACGGGAATACATTTGAGATGTTCTTATCCGTATTTCGTAAAATATATTTTGTCATGTTGTTGTTTTGCTTTGTAAACTGTGCTTTTCTTGCGTATTTCTGGGGAGAAACACACATCTATGAATATATGTTGAAACGTACGCTTGGTTATGGAAAATACAAGCTTTTTGGAGATGTCATATCACAATTTGCACTGTTTGAAATACTTTCATTGGTGACAATTTTGGTTGTCACATGCGCATATGAATTGATTGACGGAAATATTATTACATGGATCGATAATATCCGTTTAGGATTTATGCAGATGGTGGAAATATTTGTTGTGTTTGGAACAGTGCTTAGCTTATTTCCCATGAGAGTAGTAATGAAACTGAAACCGGTAGATATACTGAAGAATACAGATTAAGGAGCGGGTTATGATTTTATTAAAAAATATTACAAAAATCTATAATAAAAATAGCAACGATATTCCGGCATTACAAAATATATCTCTTGAGATACAAGATGGTGAGATGGTTTCTGTTATGGGGGCATCCGGTTCTGGAAAGACTACTCTTCTCAATATTATAGGGTGCATGGACAATTGGGATAAAGGTGAGTATTTCCTGAATGGAAAAAATGTTGGAGCATTAAAAAACGGAAAGTTAGATCGGTTTAGAAGCAAGAATTTTGGATTTATCTTTCAACAATTTGCGTTATTGAAGGACTATACAGTGCGGGAAAATGTTGAATTGCCTTTGCGCGCGGTCAGCATGCCTAAAAAGAAGAGAACGGAAATCGTAATGGATATATTAGCTAAAGTCGGCATGGAACAGTATGCGGATAAGATTCCAGCAAAACTGTCAGGTGGTCAGCAGCAACGTTGTGCAATTGCCAGAGCGTTGGTCACGGAGGCTCCGATAATACTGGCAGATGAACCTACGGGAGCGCTTGACAGTGTGACAGGCAGAGAAATACTGGATTTATTGATGCAATTAAATGATTTAGGAAAAACAATAGTAATTGTTACGCATGACGAATCTATAGCAAAACAAACCTCCAGAATCATCTATCTGAAAGACGGAAAGGTGGAAGGATGTTGCGGTGAGGTTGGAACGGGGAAATAATAGTCCCGTTCCTATTTTTTGCTGGACATTGTGTATAGATGTTGTATAATGTGAAACAAAGCGAAGCTTTGTTTCAACGAGGAAAACATGAAATGTTTTTCGAGTAGGAAAAGTGAAGCTTTGTTTCAAGTAATATACTGGAGGAAGAAAAATGGCGGAAGAGAAGGATACACTCATCGAGTTAAAGCACATTTAGAAAGTGTTTGAGGATGTGGTGACAGTGATAGAAGATCTGAGTCTGGAGATCAAAAAAGGGGAGTTTGTGACGCTGTTGGGACCGTCCGGCTGCGGCAAGACGACGATCCTGAGGATGATCGGGGGCTTCGAGAAACCCACGTCGGGGGAACATTTACTGGACGGCAAGGATATCAGCGCATTGCCTCCCAATGAAAGACCGATCAATACTGTGTTCCAGAAGTATGCACTTTTTCCGCATTTGAATGTATATGACAATATTGCTTTCGGCTTGAAGCTAAAGGGCATGGACAAGAAGACCCAGGACGAAAAGGTGAAAAAGGTTCTGGAGATGGTGGATCTGGAGGGTTTTGAAAAGCGGAGCATCAGTACGCTTTCCGGCGGACAACAGCAGAGGATTGCCATCGCCCGTGCGATCGTGAACGAGCCGGAGGTGCTTTTGCTGGACGAGTCTTTGAGTGCGCTGGATTATAAGATGCGCAAGGAGATGCAGATTGAGTTGAAGGAGATGCATCGGAAGCTGGGAATCACCTTTATTTTTGTCACCCATGATCAGGAGGAGGCTTTGACCATGTCGGACAAGGTGGTGGTTATGTCTGACGGTGATATCCAGCAGGTGGGAACGCCGGAGGATATCTATAATGAGCCTGCAAATTTGTTTGTGGCGGACTTTATCGGTGCCAGCAATATCTTCAAAGGGAAGATGGTGGGCGAGAAGCAGGTGGAGTTCGGCGGCGCGGTATTTACCTGTGTGGATGACTATGCGGTGGATACGGTGATCGACGCGGTGGTGCGCCCGGAGGATGTGGAGATCATGGGGCTCGGAAGCGGGCAGGAAAAGAGCAAGGCGCAGCTGGAGGGCGAGGTGATCGCCTGCGACTTCAAGGGAATCTTCTATGTGACGGCGGTGAAGACGGACAAAGCAGAGATAGAGGTTCACAATCTGAAATCCTTCAAATCGGGAGACTGGGTGGGATTGTATATTGCGCCGGACAGCATTCACATTATTCCGTATGATACATCCATCAACCATTATGAGGGCGTGCTGGAGAGCTATCATGCGGGCTTGGGCTTCCAGATCCGGTTTGAGGACTTTACCCTGGATCACGTGGCGCCGCAGCGCATTTTTGCAGGGGCAGTGGAAACGCCGGAGGATACGGTAGACAGAGACAATCTGTTTGACGCAGACGGACAAAAGATTGAATGGGAAGGCAGGAAGGTGGTTGCCTCCTTTAAGCCGGAGGATGCCGTGCTGAGTGATGATGCGGAGGCAGGTTTTGTGGCGGGCGAGATCTTCAACTTTATCTTTATGGATGACTATTACCGGTATCGTGTGCGCAGCGAGTCCGAGGAGGACTATATTGTGAACGATGCGTATCTGTGGAACCATGGGGATCATGTCAGCGTGAATGTGCCGCCTAAGAAATTTGTGTTTGAAGTGAAAGACTGATCGGAGGAAAAAAGATTGAAATATGCATTTTCAAGAAAACAACTGGCGATACCTTATGCGGTATTTCTGGTGCTGTTTGTGATATTGCCGCTGTTTGTGGTGCTGTCCTATGCATTCACGAACGGAGACGGACAGATTTCATTTCGTAATTTTGTAGCGTTTTTCGGAAGCTCGAAGACAGTGGGAACTCTGCTGTACAGTGTGGTGATCGCGGTGATCACGACGTGCCTCTGTCTGCTCATCGCATATCCCACAGCGTATATCCTGGCAAAGACGAAGATGAAGTCGGGGGATGCGCTTTTGATGTTGTTTGTGCTGCCGATGTGGATCAATTTCACACTGCGGATTACGGCCTTAAAAGAAATTCTGACGCTGTTGGAGGGCAATCTGGCGTTACATCCGTTCCTCAATACGATCGTCGGGATGGTGTATGATTTTCTGCCTTTTATGATATTGCCTTTATACAATGCGCTGGCGAAACTGGATGACAGCTATAGGGAAGCTGCGCAGGATCTGGGCGCGTCGAAGCGGCATGTATTTTTGCGGGTGATCCTGCCACTTTCGGTGCCGGGCATTGTCAGCGGTGTGACGATGGTGCTCCTGCCATCTATGACGAACTATGTGGTGCTGGATATGGTATATAACAGCACGTATATCATGGGAAGTCTGATCGGCAGCTATTTCAGTTCCTATGACTGGCATAACGGATCGGTGATCTCTATTATTTTGTTGGTGATCATCGGTATCATCACCGTGATCTCGAACCGGTTTACGGAAGGTGAGAGCGACGGGAAAGTCAGTGTGCTGCGGTAAGCAAGGGAAGGAGAAGGGGAATGAATAAGATCTTACGAAATACATGGATCTGGCTGGTGCTGTTGTTTTTGTATGCGCCGATCTTGATCCTAATGTTTTATAGTTTTACGGATTCGACCATGATCGGTTCGGTGCGGGGATTTTCCCTGGATAATTATGTGACGCTTTTCACCACGGAGGAGTTGGTGGATATGATCGTTGGGACGATCACGCTGGCGATCGGAGTAGCGCTTTTGTCTACCATTCTGGGAACTGCGGGGGCAATCGGCAGCTTTTATTCCAGACGGAGGACAAGAACTTTGATCGAGCTGGCCAATCAGATTCCTGTGGTGAACGCGGATGTGGTGACGGGATTTTCGGTGTGTATCCTGATGATCGCAATCTTTCATATCAGCAAGGATACCTTTGTTCCGTTGGTGATCGGACAGACAACGCTGTGTGTACCTTTTGTGTATCTTTCGGTGCTGCCCCGTCTGAAACAGATGGATCAGCAGATCTATGAGGCGGCGCTGGATCTGGGCTGCACGCCGGCAAAGGCGCTTTGGCGGGTAACGATCCCCCAGATCGTGCCGGGGATCACGTCGGGATTTATGACGGCGATCACGCTGTCGCTGGATGACTATTTCGTGGCGACTTATACGAAGCCGGCTACTTTCGATACCATCAGCACCTATGTGGTGAACGCCACCAAGGGCTCCCAGACGCAGATCAAGACGGCGCTGTGGGCGTTGTCCACCATCATCTTTTTGGTAGTGGTATTGGTGGTCGTGGGTGCGAACCGGGCGAAGGGCGGCACGGAGAAGCAGGAGCTGCAGAGGTAATTGCAAAAGGAGTACAAAGTGAGAAAAATAAAGAGTCATATCTATAAAAATATGCTCGGGGTGCTGACCGGCGGACTGTTGTTGGGTTCGTTGCCGTTGTTGTCCGGCTGTGGCGGGGCGGAGGAGGACGCAATCGTGCTCCGGGTGGCCAACTGGGAAGAATATATGGATGAGGGCGATTGGGACGAGGAGGATGCGGTTGAATTTTCGGACGGTATGATCCTGTGTCCGGAGAGCAGCCTGGTGGAAGACTTCGAGGAGTGGTATTATGAGACTTATGGACAAAAGGTCAGGGTTGAGTATTCCACCTTTGGCACCAACGAGGAGCTCTACAATCAGATCACGATCGGGGATGTGTATGATCTGGCCTGCCCCTCAGAGTACATGATCATGAAGATGATGATGGAGGGGATGCTGGAGCCGTATTCGGAGGCGTTTTATGATGCGGATATCCCGGAGAATTATTATGTGCGTGGGGTGTCGCCTTATATTGCTGGCGTGTATGATGAGCTGTCCATCGGTGGAGAGGCTTTGAGTACCTATGCTGCCGGGTATATGTGGGGGACGTTAGGCATTGTGTATAATCCGGAGGAAGTGACGGCGGAGGAGGCTTCCACCTGGAAGCTTTTGCTGAATGAGAAGTATGCAAAGCAGATCACGATCAAGGACAGCGTGCGGGACGCTTTTTTTGCCGGAGTGAGTATTTATCAGTATGACGATATCACGGCAGATGCGTTTCGACAGAGCGATACCTATGCAGATGATATGTATGACAGGTTAAACGCTACGGATGCGGTGACGGTGGACGCAGTGGAGGATATCCTGAGCGCGATCAAGCGGAATGTCTATTCCTTTGAGA
>JAFUZJ010000030.1 GCA_017476665.1 Lachnospiraceae bacterium
CCTGCGGTGAGTGTGAGCGTGTCTGCCCGCAGGGCGCAGTTTCCATCGTGGACAATCATGCGGTGATCGATTATGACAAGTGCGTGGGCTGCAGTGCCTGCACGGTGAGATGTAAGAAGAAGATCATCGTGGATACACTCCATGATCTGACGGTGATCAAGGATAAAGTGGCGTTCGTGCGCTGCAGCGGCGGCAGCAGGGCCAGCGCAAAGTTCAAAGAGATGGGTATCCAGAACTGTCATGACGCGGCGAAGCTGGATGCCAAGGAATTGAATCTGTGTACCACAGGCTGCTGCGGACAGGGAAGCTGTACGGCAGTGTGCCGTTACGGTGCAATTTCCGTAGTGAACGGCACGGCAGTGGTGGATCCCGACAAGTGTGTGGGATGCAGAGATTGTACCTTTGAGTGTCCGAGACATCTGATCACCATGGTGCCTTACAAGGGAACCAAGCTGGTGCCTTGTTCCAGTGTGGACGATTACGAGGATAAGACCAAAGTCTGCGATTCCGGCTGTATTGCCTGCGAAGACTGCTACAATAACTGCCCGAACGGTGCAATCTACATGGAGGGCAAGCATGCGGTCATTGACTCGGCAATCTGCGAGGATTGTAATGTGTGCCAGTATGTGTGCTCGCACAATATTATCAAAGCGCAGTCCGTGCCGGAGTACATCTACAAGCAGCGTGAGGCCATGGATCTGGAAGAAGGAGGGTACTGGTTATGAGAAAATTAAAGACAATGGACGGAAATACCGCTGCCGCTCATGTGGCGTATGCGTTTTCCGAAGTATCTGCCATCTATCCCATCACCCCTTCCTCACCGATGGCTGAGAGCATGGACGAGTGGGAATCTCAGGGAAGAAAGAATATTTTTGGCGAACAGGTAAAGATCATCGAGATGGAGTCCGAGGGCGGTGCGGCCGGTGCGGTGCACGGTGCGATCACAGCCGGTGCTTATACCACCACCTTTACGGCTTCCCAGGGTTTGCTTTTGATGATCCCCAATATGTATAAATTGGCAGGTGAGCAGACGCCTACCGTGTTCCATGTGGCAGCGAGAGCGCTGGCTTCCCATGCGCTTTCCATCTTTGGCGATCACTCCGATGTGATGAGCTGCAGACAGACCGGTTTTGTGATGCTCTGTTCCAATAATGTACAGCAGGTTATGGATCTGGCGGCAGTGGCGCATCTGTCCACCATCGACGGCAGACTGCCCATGATGCATTTCTTTGACGGATTCCGTACCTCCCATGAGTACCAGAAGATCGAGACATGGGATTATGATGAGCTGAAGGAAATGGTGAACTGGGATGCGGTGAAGGCATTCCGCAAGAATGCATTGAATCCGAACCACCCGCATCTGCTGGGCAGCGCGGAGCAGCCGGAGACTTTCTTCCAGCACAGAGAGGCGAGCAATCCGGCCTATAACGAGACTCCGGATATCATCGCAAAATACATGGACAAGGTGAACGAGAAAATCGGCACCAATTACAAGCCGTTCAATTATTACGGTGCGCCGGATGCCACGGAAATCCTGGTGGCAATGGGTTCCGTCTGTGACGCGGCAGAGGAAGTGATCGACTACCTGAATGCCCGGGGCAGGAAAGTCGGCATTATCGAGGTGCATCTGTACAGACCGTTCTCCGTGAAATACCTGACCCAGGTGATCCCGGATACCGTACAAAGAATAGCGGTTCTGGATCGAACCAAAGAGCCCGGCAGCATCGGCGAGCCTCTGTATCTGGATATCTGTTCCGCCTTGCGCGGCACCAAGTGGGAGAACTGCGTGATCGTAGGCGGACGTTATGGTCTGGGTTCCAAGGATGTACAGCCCGGCGATATCCAGGCGGCTTATGAGAATCTGTGGAGCGATGCGCCTAAGAGAGAGTTTACGCTGTCCATCAATGATGATGTGACCCATCTGTCCCTGCCTGTGACCTCCAATCCGGATGTGGCACCTGCGGGCACCAGCGCTTGTAAGTTCTGGGGCTTGGGCGCAGACGGCACGGTGGGCGCGAACAAGAACTCCGTAAAGATCATCGGAGACCATACGGACAAGTATGTGCAGGCTTATTTCCAGTATGACTCCAAGAAGTCCGGCGGCGTGACCATTTCGCATCTGCGTTTTGGCGATAACCCGATCAAGTCTTCGTATTATGTAAAACAGGCTGACTTTGTGGCGTGCCACAACAGCGCCTATCTGAACAAGTACGACATGGTGGAGGATGTAAAGCCCGGCGGCTATTTCCTGCTGAACTGTGTCTGGACGGATGCGGAACTGGAGGAGCATCTGCCCGCAAAGGTCAAGAGATATATTGCAAACAATGATGTGAAGTTCTATACCTGTGACGCTGTGGATCTGGCGAAGAAGGTAGGACTGGGCGCAAGACGTACCAATTCCGTGCTGCAGGCTGCATTTTTCAAGCTGGCAGATATCATTCCCATCGATGACGCGGTGGGTTATATGAAGGATGCCATTATCCACACCTATTCCAAGAAGGGACAGAATATCGTGGATATGAACTGTGCCGCTGTGGATGCAGGCGTGCAGAGCGTTCACAAGGTGGAGGTTCCGGAGAGCTGGAAGAATGTTCCCGATGATCCCGAACCGGAGAAGCTGGTGGGACGCGACAGGTTCCATACCGATTATCTGAACAATATTCTGGTGCCTACCAATTCCCTGGCAGGCGACAATTGTCCGGTATCCGTATTTGTGGAGACGGCAAACGGCATGCTGCCCTCCGGTACGGCTGCTTATGAAAAGCGCGGTATCGCGGCGGATCTGCCTCACTGGTGTTCCGGCAATTGTATGGAATGTAATATGTGTGCGCTGGTATGTCCTCACGGCGTGATCCGTCCTTTCGTATTGACGGAGGAAGAGGCAAAGGCATATCCTGACGCGAAGCCCATGAAGGGTACCAAGGATAAATATTTTGTGCTTGGTTTCTCGGCAAAGGATTGTACCGGATGCGGTTCCTGCGCACAGGTTTGTCCTGCCAGAAAGAAAGCCATTGAGATGGCGGCTACGGATACCGATTACATGGAGAAGACCCAGGCAACCTACGACAAGCTGTTTGCGGAGATCCACAATGAGGACAGGGATATCCCGTTCGATACAAACACTGTGAAGGGTACCCAGTTTGTACAGCCTTTGATGGAGTTCTCCGGCGCATGTCCCGGCTGTGGCGAGTCTCCTTACGCGAAACTGGTGACACAGCTCTTCGGTGACAGAATGTTTGTGGCGAACGCTACCGGATGCAGTATGATCTGGGGTTGTTCCGCACCGTCCACACCTTACACGGTGAACAAAGAGGGCAAGGGTCCCGCTTGGGCGAATTCCCTGTTTGAGGATAACGCGGAGTTCGGCTTCGGCATGGCTGTGTCCGTGATGGCGAGAAGAAAAGAATTAAAGAGTGCGGTAGAGCAGATCAAGGATCAGGTGGGCGTAGCTGCGGATAACTGGCTGCGTTTCATGGATGACGGCAAGGCATCCAAGGTGACCGGCGATATGCTGCTGGCAAAATGTAAAGAGATCTCCGATGTGGACAAGAATGCCGCATATGTGGTGGAGAACAGCGACCTGCTGACCAAGCCTTCCATGTGGATCTTCGGCGGTGACGGCTGGGCATATGATATCGGCTACGGCGGATTGGATCATGTGCTGGCTTCCGGCGAGAATGTGAATGTGCTGGTATTTGATACCGAGGTTTATTCCAATACCGGCGGACAGTCTTCCAAGGCAACACCCATCGGTGCGGTGGCGAAGTTTGCTGCTTCCGGTAAGCGTGTGAAGAAGAAAGATCTGGCGCAGATTGCTATGGCTTACGGCTACATCTATGTGGCACAGATCGCCATGGGTGCAAACCCTGCACAGACCCTGCAGGCTTTGAAAGAAGCCGAGGCCTATGACGGACCGTCCCTGATCATTGCGTATGCGCCTTGTATCAACCATGGTGTGAAAGCCGGTATGAACAAGTCCATGCTGGAGATGAGAAATGCGGTACGCGCAGGCTACTGGAACCTGCTCAGATACAATCCGGATCTGGCAGAGAAAGGCATGAATCCTCTGTCCATCGACAGCGGCAAGCCGACGGAGAATTTCCGCGACTTCCTGATGGGCGAGGTACGATACAACTCCTTGAAACTGAAGTTCCCCGACGAGGCAGAGAAGCTGTTTGAGAAGGCGGAGGAGACCGCGCTTGACAGATATGACACGCTGGTAGAGCGGGCGAAAACCACGAACAAGGAGGTGACTGTATTATGATCAATATGTCGAGAAGTAAGACCAAGATGCCGGAGCAGGATCCGCAGATCCGCAACAAGAATTTTGATGAGGTGACGACTGGCTATACAGAGGAAATGGCAATCCATGAAGCTATGAGATGTCTGAAGTGTCGTAAGCATCCCTGTATGACAGAAGGCTGTCCCGTACACAATCATATTCCGGAATTTATTGAGAAGGTCACCGAGGGGGAGTTCGAGGAGGCTTATCAGATCCTGAAGCAGACCACGACGCTGCCCGCAGTGTGCGGACGTGTTTGTCCCCAGTATCTGCAGTGTGAGGGAAGCTGTGTGAGGGGCAAAAAGGGCAAACCTGTGGCAATCGGCGCGCTGGAGCGTTTTGTGTCGGATTGGCACAGACATCACAAGGATAAAGATGCATCCAGAGACATCAAGCTGAATGGCTACAAGGTGGCAGTGATCGGTTCCGGTCCGGCAGGCATCACCTGCGCGGGAGATCTGGCCGATATGGGATATGAAGTGACTATCTTTGAGAAGGAAGATATCCTGGGCGGTGTACTGGCTTATGGCATTCCCGAGTTCAGATTGCCGAAGGAGATCCTGGAGCTGGAGGTTTACAGCCTGCATTCCAAGGGCGTGCACATTGAGACCGGCAAGGCGTTGGGAAAAGATTTTACGCTGGATGATCTGTTGGAGAGAGACGGGTTCAATGCGGTATTTATCGGCAACGGCGCAGGCAAGCCGACCAAGCTGGGCATTCCCGGCGCGGATCTGGAGGGCGTTGTGAGCGCTGCGGATTATCTGAGCAAGATCAATCTGGAGAATACCCTGCCGGAGTCTGAGAAGATCGCCATCATCGGCGGCGGAAATGTGGCGATGGACGCATGCCGTTCGGCCATGAGAGGACCGAAGGCCAAGAAGGTCTATGTGGTTTACCGCAGATCCCTTCTGGAGATGCCTGCGGATCCCACGGAGATTCAGGAGGCAATGGATGAAGGCATCGAGTTTATGTATCTGACCGGTCCCTTGGAAGTACTCGGCGAAAACGGTAAGGTAACGGGTCTGAAGTGTCAGAAGATGTTCCTTTCCGACCCGGATGAGTCCGGCAGACGTTCACCGGTACCTGTGAAGGATTCCGAGTTTGTACTGGATGTGGACTGCATCATTGAAGCAATCGGAAACGGCAGCGACAATGCGTGCGCGGACGGCGTGAAGACTTCTGAGAGCAAAGGCTACATCACGGTGGATGACGATACCTTTGCAACCTCCAGAAAGGGTGTTTATGCCGGCGGCGATACCGTGACCGGACCGAAGACCGTGATCAGTGCGATGGGGGCAGGCAAGAAAGCTGCGATCGCGATCTCGGAGTATCTGAAATAATGATGGACGAAGATTAAGGCGGAAAGAGTCATGCGGGATGCATGGCTCTTTCTTTGTGCGATTCTACCACATTTACCATTTTTTTCTAAAAATATTTGTTGTTTTTGCCCCCCATTTATAGTAAGATGATAAGTAATAGGATTATACCTAAATGTGCTGGAATTACTGAGAAACATTCTCAATAAGCTGGCTGGTAGGAGGTTTTCATGTACAAAGAGAAGGTTTTACAGACGAATGAGATGAACCAGAAAACGGCGAAATTTCTCGACAAATTTGTGAAGCGTGTGAAAGCGAATCCGCCCGGAGTGTGTCCCATTGCGGTGCAGCTTGCGTTTTTACAGAGTTCAAGGAGCCAGACCTGCGGAAAGTGTGTTCCCTGCAGAGACGGACTGGAGCAGGTGGAGAACATGATGCGCGAGATCCTGGAGGGAAAGGCGGATATGGAGACCTTTGAAAATATGGTCGACCTTGCCAAAATGATCCAGGATACGGCGGATTGTGCCATCGGCTACGAAGCTGCAAATATTGTTTTGCAGAGTGTGGAGCTTTTCCGTGACGAATATATGAGTCACATAAAGGATCACAGATGCCAGGCGGAGATCGGACAGAAGGTTCCCTGCATTTCCCACTGCCCGGCAAATGTGGATATCCCCGGATACATAGCGCTGATCGGCGAGCATAGGTATGCGGATGCCATCAATCTGATCCGGCATGACAATCCTTTTCCCACGGCGTGTGCGTTTATTTGTGAGCATCCCTGTGAGGAGAAGTGCAGACGTGACCTGCTGGACAGCCCTGTGAATATCAGAGGACTGAAAAAGTTTGCAGTGGATCAGATTTCCGCAGATCAGGTAAAGGTACCTCCCTGCAATGTTGCTACGGGTAAAAAGGTTGCCATCGTAGGCGGCGGTCCTTCGGGCCTGACCACGGCATATTATCTGTCCCTGATGGGGCATAAGGTGGTTGTGTTCGAGGAGAGAGCGCAGCTGGGCGGCATGCTCCGGTTTGGTATTCCCAACTACAGATTGCCGAAAGATCGTCTGGACGAGGATATCAATGCAGTGCTTTCCACCGGCAATATTGAGGTGCGCCTGAATACAGCGGTAGGCAAGGGCAAGGAAGTGACGATGGAGCAGCTCCTGGAGGAGTACAATGCGGTTTATATCGCCATCGGCGCCCAGACCGGTAAGGCGGTAAAGGTAGAAGGTGTGGAGAGCAACGGCGTGTATTCTGCAGTGGATATGCTGGGTGAGATCGGCAGAGGCAATATTCCTGATTATTCCGGCAAGCGAGTGGTTGTAGTCGGCGGCGGTAACGTGGCGATGGATTGTGCGCGTTCTGCGATCCGCTGTAAAGCAGATGAAGTTACGGTAATCTACCGCAGAAGGCAGATTGATATGACGGCGCTTCCCTCCGAAATCCAGGGAGCCATTGAGGAAGGTGTGGAGCTTCTGACATTGCATGCGCCTCTGCGTATCAAGGCGGATGAAAACGGCAATGTGAGTGCGTTTGTGGCGCAGCCGCAGATGATCAATCTGTATACGAAACAGGGACAGCCCGGCGCCATTGACGCAAACAAGCCCGAGCTGGAGGTGCCTTGTGAGGTGGTGCTCATGGCAATCGGCCAGGACATTGTGTCCGAGCCGTTTGAGGAGTACAGTGTGAATCCCCGGAGAAAGACCTTTGAGACAGAGAATACCACCCGTGTGAAGGGCTACGATAAAGTGTTTGCCGGCGGTGACTGTGTATTCGGTCCCGCTACGGTGATCAAGGCTATTGGTGCCGGTAAGATCGCGGCGCTGAATATTGACGAATATCTGGGATATCATCATAAATATCTGGATGAGATCGACATACCTGAGCCGAAGGAAAATAACAGAAACCATTACGGCAGAGTGCATCTGACAGACCGCTCCGCGAGAGAGAGAAAGAAGAATTTTGAGCCGGTGGAGAACGGTATGTCCTACGATGAGGCAATGCAGGAGTGCGGTAAGTGCCTGCGCTGCGATCACTTTGGATGCGGAGTAGTGGAAGGAGGCAGGGTATAATGGAAAATACAAAGACCATAGTAACGATCACCATTGACGGTGTGCAGCTTTCCGTCGACGGTTCCCTTACCATTCTGGAGGCTGCGCAGAAAGCGGGCATTCGGATTCCCACGCTCTGCTATCTGAAGGACGTCAATGAGATCGGCGCGTGTAAAATGTGTGTTGTGGAGGTGGAAGGCAAGGATAACCTTGTGACTTCCTGTAATACAAAGGTAAAAGAGGGCATGGTGATCAGCACGATGTCCGAGAAGGTGGTAAAAAGCAGAAAACAGGTGCTGAACCTGCTGCTGGCAAACCATGATGTGAGATGTTTTTCCTGCGGAAAATCCGGTGAGTGTAAACTGCAGGAGCTTTCCGATGAGTATGAGATCACGCAGTCCTGTTATAAGGCGGATGCGGCAAAATTGCCTGCAAAGAAGGAGAATCCTTTCCTGACTTATTATCCGGAGTTGTGCATCAACTGTCAGAGATGTGTGAGCACCTGTAATAAGCGCGCCGGAAACGGTGTGCTGCACAACGGTAAGATCGGTACCAGAACCTTGATCGATGCGCCTTTCGGGGAGGATTGGAAGGTGACGGATTGCGAGTCCTGCGGTAACTGTGCGGCGGCATGTCCCACAGGCGCCCTGATCGCAAAAAATCATAAGAATTATCGTGTGGGTCAGGTGAAGAAGGTATTGACGACCTGTCCTCACTGTGCGACCGGTTGTCAGTATTATCTGTTGGTAAAAGACAACAAGATCGTGGATGTGGAGCCTGCAAACGGTCCTTCCAACAAGGGACTTTTGTGTGTAAAGGGCAGGTTTGGTTCCTTTAATTTTGTGCATTCTCCCGAGCGCCTGAAATATCCGCTGATCAAGAATCATGAGACCGGTGAGTTTGAGAGAGCCACCTGGGATGAGGCATTGGATCTGATCGCGTCCAAGTTCAACGAGATCAAGAAGCAGTACGGACCGGATGCATTGGCGGGATTTGCCTGTTCCCGTTCTCCCAACGAGGATTGCTATATGCTCCAGAAGATGGTGCGCTGCGCATTCGGCACCAACAATGTGGATAACTGTGCGAGAGTATGTCACTCCGCATCCGTGGCCGGGTTGGCAATGACGTTGGGTTCCGGTGCCATGACCAATCCGATCGCTGATATCACAACGGATGTGGACTGCATCCTGCTTGTGGGTTCCAATCCGGAGGAAGCACATCCCGTGGTTGGTATGCAGATCCGTCAGGCGGTGGAGAAGGGTGCCAGACTGATTGTGGTAGATCCCAGAGATATCGGTCTGTCCAAGAGTGCAGACATTCATTTGAAGTTAAAACCCGGCACCAATGTGGCGTTTGCCAACGGCATGATGAATGTGATCATCAATGAGGGACTGGTGGACGAGGAGTTTGTCAACACCAGAACCGAGGGCTTTGAAGAGTTGAAAGAAATCGTCAAGGAATATACGCCGGAGAAGGTGGCGGAGATCTGCCATATCGACCCTGATCATTTGAGAGAGGCAGCTTTGATGTATGCCAAGGCGAAGAAGGCGCCGATCATTTACTGTCTGGGCGTGACGGAGCATTCCACCGGTACCGAGGGTGTTATGTCCATGTCCAATATGGCCATGATAGTGGGCAAGCTGGGAAAATCCGGCTGCGGCGTGAACCCGCTGCGCGGACAGAACAACGTGCAGGGTGCCTGCGATATGGGCGCAATGCCCGGCGACTTCCCCGGTTATCAGAAAGTGACCAATCCCGATGCGATGGCGAAGTTTGAGAAAGCATGGGGCGTGGAACTTAACAAGAAGCCCGGTACCCATGCAACAGATGTATTCCCTGCTGCAATCCGCAAGGAGATCCGCGGCCTGTTTATCTTCGGCGAAGATCCGGTGGTGACGGACGCAGACCAGAACCATATCAAGAAAGCGTTGGAGAGCCTGGACTTCCTGGTGTTGGATGACCTATTCATGACGGAGACAGCGCAGTATGCGGATGTGATCCTGCCCGGTACCAGCTATGCGGAGAAGGAAGGAACCTTCAGCAATACCGAAAGACGGGTACAGCGTGTGAGAAAGGCAGTGGAACTGGAAGGTGAGATGCGTCTGGATACGGATATCTTTATCGATCTGATGAATCGCATGGGATATCCTCAGCCGCAACTGACTTCCGAGGAGATCATGGATGAGATCGCTTCCCTGACGCCTAGCTTCGGCGGCATCAGCCACAGGAGACTGGATAAGGGTGAGAGTTTGCAGTGGCCCTGTCTGGACAAGAAACATCCCGGCACTCCCATCATGCATGTGGGCAAGTTTACCAGAGGCTTGGGCTGGTTCTATCCGGCAGAGTATGTGCCCAGTGCGGAGCTGCCTGACGAGGAATATCCGTTTATCCTGATGACGGGACGTGTGCTGTATCATTATAATACAAGGGCGATGACCGGCAAGACCCCGGGGCTCATGGAGAGAGAGGGACATTCCTTCATTGAGATGAATACGGAAGATGCGGCGAGACTTGGCATCGAGAACGGCGAGCGGGTAAGGGTATCCTCCAGACGCGGAACCATTACGTCGATCGCGAGAGTGGGTGAGAAAGTATCCCCGAAAGAAACTTGGATGCCGTTCCACTTCCCTGACGGAAATGCCAATGTGCTGACCAATGCAGCTTTGGATAAATATGCCAGAATTCCGGAGTACAAGGTCTGTGCCATCAAGATTGAAAAGTTGTCGCCGAATGAAGCGGCTGCAGAGAATTGAGAGGAGAGAACAGGATGCGTTTTTTCATTGACACCGCGAAGGTGGAAGATATCAAAAAGGCCAATGACATGGGAGTGATCTGCGGGGTTACCACGAACCCTTCTCTGATCGCGAAGGAAGGCAGAGATTTCAAGGAAGTCATTCAGGAGATCGCGGCTATCGTGGACGGACCCATCAGCGGGGAAGTAAAGGCAACCACTGTGGATGCGGAGGGGATGATCGCGGAAGGAAGAGAGATTGCCAAGCTCCATCCGAATATGGTGGTAAAGATTCCCATGACAGTAGAGGGGCTGAAGGCCTGTAAAGTGCTTTCGTCCGAGGGGATCAAGACCAATGTGACATTAATCTTTTCTGCGAATCAGGCGCTTTTGGCGGCGCGTGCAGGAGCCACCTATGTATCTCCTTTTCTGGGACGGCTGGATGACATCAGCCAGAGAGGCGTGGATCTGATCCGGGAGATTGCAGACATCTTCGCTGTGACGGATCTGGAGACTCAGATCATCGCGGCAAGCGTGCGAAATCCTATTCATGTGACGGATTGTGCACTGGCAGGTGCGGATATTGCCACGGTTCCTTATAAAGTAATTGAGCAGATGGTAAATCATCCCCTGACCGACGCGGGGATTGCAAAATTCCAGGCGGATTACAGGGCTGTATTCGGTGAGTGACAATAAGGCGTGATAAAAGCAGAACAGGCAGGAGCTGCATTATGCGGCTCTGCCTGTTCTTTGTTTTTACTGTAAGCAGTGACTTTTACTGCAAGCAGTGTTTACTGCATGCTCTCTTCCTGCTTCTTGATCATACGACGAACCATCTCGCCACCGATGCTTCCTGCTTCCTTAGAAGTCAGGTCACCGTTGTAGCCGGCCTTCAGGTTTACGCCAAGCTCGGATGCAACCTCAGTTTTAAAACGGTCCATAGCGTCCTTTGCGGAAGGGACCTCAACTCTATTGCTTCTGTTTGCCATTTGAATTCACCTCCAAATACCTTTTGCTTTTCAGCTTCTATTTTCAAGACAAACAATGCTTGCTTATCTTGAAAACAGAAACTGTTTCAATCTAAGACAATGCATCATTTATCTTGGTCTTAGTATGAGCAGTGCTTTGGATTTTATGAAAAAAATACGTTGGAAAGTTTTAACAAATATAGTGCTTGCAAACCAACGCCAAATTTGCTATAATTCTAAAATGACTGTGACTATGTGCTATGTTCACAGGTAGATGGGACTATGTGAAAAAGGAAGACAGAAGACCGTCACAGGTATGAAGGAGGAAATAGAGCAATGAGTGTACAGGTAGAAAAGCTGGACAAAGGTATGGCAAGGCTCACTATTGAGGTGGATGCGGAGAGATTTGAGAAGGCAGTTGAGGCTGCTTATCAGAAGAACAAGAACAGGATTTCCGTACCCGGCTTCCGCAAGGGTAAGGCGCCCCGCAAGATGATCGAGCAGATGTATGGAAAGACTGTATTTTATGAAGACGCAGCAAATGATCTGATTCCGCAGGCGTACGAGGAGGCCTATGACGAGAGCGGTGAAGACATCGTATCTTCTCCCAAGATCGTCGTAACCCAGCTTGAGGCCGGTAAGCCTTTCATTTTTACGGCTGATGTTGCATTGAAGCCGGAGGTGAAGCTTGGCAAATATAAGGGCGTGAAGGTCGATGCAGCGGATCTCACCGTGACCGATGAGGAAGTTGACGCAGAGATCAAGAGAGAGCAGGAGTCCAATGCGCGTATCATTAACATTGAAGACAGAGCAGTAAAGGACGGAGATCTGACTGTACTGGATTTCGAGGGATTCATTGACGGTGTTGCTTTTGAGGGCGGCAAGGGCGAGAATCATTCCCTGACCATTGGTTCCGGTCAGTTTATTCCCGGATTTGAAGAGGGATTGATCGGTGCTGAGCTGAATAAGGAAGTGGACGTAAATGTGACTTTTCCTGAGGATTATCAGGCGAAAGAGCTTGCAGGCAAGGCTGCTGTATTCAAATGTACCGTAAAGGAGATCAAGGAAAAGCAGCTTCCTGATCTGGATGATGAGTTTGCAAGCGAGGTATCCGAGTTTGATACCATGGATGAGTATAAGGAAGATGTAAAGAAGAAGCTGGGCGAGAGAAAGGCAGAGGCAGCAAAGGAAGCAAAAGAGGCAGCTGTGATCGAGACGATCATTGCAGAGGCTGAGATGGAGATTCCTGATGCAATGGTTGAGACCCAGCAGAGACAGATGGTAGATGAGTTCGCACAGAGAATTCAGGCACAGGGCATGTCTATGGAGCAGTACATGCAGTTCACCGGTATGACCATGGCTACCATGATGGATCAGGTGAAAGTGCAGGCTATGCAGAGGATCGAGTCCCGTCTGGTGATGGAGGCGGTTGCCAAGGCTGAAAAGTTCGAGGTTTCCGATGAGGAGTTTGAAGCGGAGATCAAGGTGATGGGTGAGGCTTATCAGCTTGAGCCTGAAAAGGTGAAAGAGCTTCTTGGCGAGAGCGGTGCAAAGCAGGTGAAGGAAGACCTTTGCATTAAGAAAGCGGTAGAGTTCGTTGTGGAGAACGCAAAGGAGAGCAAGCCTGCCAAGTCCAGAGCAAAGAAGGCAGATAAGGATTCTGAGAAGGACGAGAAGGCTGAAAAACCGGAAAAGACTGAGAAACCCAAGCGGACCAAGAAAGCTGACAAGGCAGAAAAAGAAGAATCTGCAGAAGAGTAAGGTGATCGGCAAGAATACCGGAATCATGTAAGATAACAATAGTTGTACTCAATATTTGGGTACAACTATTGTATATTTTATGAAAATCTTAAGCTCTTAACTTTTTATTAAATTCCGTTTGTCTCCATTGAAAAATTTGGAAATTTGTATACAATGGGATAAGATGGTAAAAATTGTAAAATGGATTGAGAACAGGAGGAATTACTATGGCTTTAATACCTTACGTCATCGAGCAGACCAGCAAAGGTGAGCGTTCTTACGATATTTATTCCAGACTTTTAAAAGACAGGATCATTATCCTCGGTGAAGAAGTGAATGAGACCACGGCCGGCATTATTGTAGCGGAGCTGCTTTTCCTGGAGGCAGAAGATCCTGAGAAGGATATTCATCTTTATATCAACAGCCCCGGCGGAAGTGTCACTGCAGGTATGGCGATCTATGATACCATGCAGTATATCAAGTGCGACGTCTCCACGGTTTGTATCGGTATGGCTGCAAGCATGGGTGCATTCCTTCTGGCAGGCGGTGCAAAGGGCAAGCGTTATGCGCTTCCCAACGCAGAGATCATGATCCATCAGCCGCTTGGCGGAACACAGGGACAGGCAACCGAGATTGAGATTGCAGCAAAGCACATCCTGCGTACGAAAGAGAAGTTGAACCGTATTCTTTCGGAGAATACCGGCAGAGATTACGAGCAGATCTGTGCTGACACGGAGCGTGACAACTGGAAGACCGCTGAGGAAGCGAAAGAATATGGTCTGGTGGATAAGGTGATCACTTTCCATACAGCGCAGGAAGAGAAATAAAATAACTGCGGACAGGAGTAAACAATGGCAGGAAAAAATATTGACAACAGCATCAGATGTTCCTTTTGCAATAAGGCACAGGGACAGGTGCGCAAGCTGATCGCGGGTCCCGCGGGCGTATATATCTGTGATGAATGTATTGATATTTGCGCGGATATCCTGGAGGAAGAACTGGAGGACGAGGAAGACGATGAGGCGCTGCACACAGAGATCAACGTGCTGAAACCGAAAGAAATCAAGAGCTTTCTGGATGAGTATGTGATCGGTCAGGAGGCGGCAAAGCGTGCACTTTCCGTGGCAGTATATAATCATTACAAAAGGGTGACTGCGCCGAAAGATCTGGATGATGTGGAACTGCAGAAGAGCAATATCATTATGGTGGGTCCTACCGGTTCCGGAAAGACTTATCTGGCACAGACGCTGGCCAAGATCATCAATGTTCCGTTTGCAATCGCAGATGCAACGACTCTGACGGAAGCCGGATATGTGGGGGAGGATGTGGAAAATATTCTGCTAAAGCTCATTCAGGCGGCGGATTATGATGTAGACCGTGCACAGTACGGTATTATTTATATCGATGAGATCGATAAGATCACCAAGAAGGGGGAGAATGTCTCCATTACCAGAGATGTGTCCGGTGAGGGCGTTCAGCAGGCACTCTTAAAGATCATTGAGGGTACGGTGGCCAGTGTTCCGCCCCAGGGAGGCAGAAAGCATCCCCATCAGGAGCTGATCCAGATCGATACGTCCAACATTCTCTTTATTTGCGGCGGTGCATTTGACGGATTGGATAAGATCATCGAGACCAGATTAGACAGAAAGTCCATCGGTTTTAACACGGAGCTTACAACTAAAGTACAGAAGGAGACGGATGCCATTCTCAAAGAGGTGACGACGCAGGATCTGGTAAAATTCGGTCTGATCCCTGAGTTTGTAGGTCGTGTACCCATCTGTGTGTCCCTGGAGGGCCTGGATAAGGAAGCGCTTGTGCGTATCCTGAAAGAGCCCAAGAATGCCCTGATCAAGCAGTATCAGAAACTGTTTGATATGGATGACGTGGAGCTCGAATTCGAAGATGACGCCATCGAGGCGATTGCGGAACAGGCATTTGAGAAGAAGACAGGTGCCAGAGGTCTTCGCTCTATCATGGAAAATATCATGATGGATATCATGTATGAGATTCCGTCAGATGACAGCATAGAGACCTGTATTATCACAAAGGAGGCTGTGGATGGCGGTCAACCTACCACGATCCGCAGAAAGCCCGCATGATCATTCGGAATGTAAATTTGGAAACTGTATGTGGTATCACCAGTAAATTGCCCGAGAATGTCCACCCTGAGGTGGCGTTCGCGGGCAAAAGTAACGTGGGGAAATCTTCCCTGATCAATGCGCTGATGAATCGCAAATCTCTGGCGCGTACCAGCGCACAGCCCGGCAAGACGCAGACCATTAATTTTTACAATATCAATGATGAATTGTATTTTGTGGATCTTCCCGGATACGGGTATGCCAAGGCAAATGAGAAAGTCAAAGCGCAGTGGGGGAAAATGATCGAGGATTATTTATACAGATCCAGGAAACTCAGACAGGTGTTTCTGCTGATCGATATCCGCCATGAGCCGGGGAAAAATGATATTCTGATGTATGACTGGATCAAAAAACACGGATATGAGCCGATCATCATAGCGACCAAACTGGATAAGATCAACAGGAGTCAGATTGAAAAACAGGTAAAGCTGATACGGACGACACTGAAAGCGGGCAAAGATACGGTTATTGTACCGTTTTCAGCGGAAACCAAACAGGGCAGGGATACGATTTATGAGATTCTGGATTCTGTTTTGACGTCGGAAGGCGGGGAAGTCGATTGAAAAAATATTGGAAAGCTTTAACAAATCTTGCGGTTACGCTGATCACATGTCTTCTGGTGATTTTTTTGGTTCCCAGACTGCTTGTGTTTTTTGCGCCTTTTGTTGCCGGGTGGATCGTGGCATGGATTGCCAGTCCGCTCGTTCGTTTTTTTGAGACAAAATTAAAGATCAGGCGGAAAGCGGGAAGTGCGGTGGTGATCGTGCTGGTGATCGCGTTGGTGGTGCTGGTACTTTATCTGCTGGGCAGCAAACTGGTGAAGGAGGGAGTGGGGCTGATCGGTGCGCTGCCTCAGATCTGGACCAGTACAGAGCGGGATCTGGATGCGATCGCGCAAAAGATGAATATTCTGTACACGAAGCTGCCTCGGGATCTGCAGGTGCGCTTTACGGATGCCGGCAATGAGATAACCACTTATTTGGGTAATTTTGTGGGAAACGTCAGTGTGCCCACAATTGAAGCGGTTGGGAATATTGCAAAACAGGTTCCGAATGTGTTGATCGGGATCATCATGGCGCTGCTGTCAGCTTATTTGTTTGTGGCGGAACATGATCGGATCCTTGCGTGGTTTGCGAGAGTGACGCCGAGGAGTATTCAGGACAAATACAGGATCGTACGCCGCAGTCTGGTAAAAGCGGTGGGCGGATATTTCAAAGCGCAGTTCAGGATTGAGTTATGGATGTATCTGTTGCTGGTGATCGGACTGAGTGTTTTACATATTGATTACGCGCTGCTGATCGCTCTTGGAATTGCGATTTTGGACTTTATCCCGTTATTTGGCACAGGCACGGTTCTGGTGCCTTGGGCGGTGATCAAATTCCTGAGCTCCGATTATACGTTGGCCATTGGACTGTTGGTTATCTGGGGCGTGGGGCAGTTGGTCCGGCAATTGATCCAGCCCAGGATCGTGGGAGAATCCGTGGGTATTGCGCCGATTCCGACACTTTTCTTACTGTATGTGGGATATCGTCTGGGGAGTGTGGTCGGAATGATCCTGGCGGTTCCAATCGGATTGATCCTGTTTGGCATGTATGAGGAAGGAGTATTTGATACCACCAAGAACAGTGTGAAGATCCTGGTGAACGGTGTGAACCGTTTTCGCAGACTGGATCAGGAGGATCTGCGGGGCGTAGATTCGGATGGAGGAAAGGAGCCGCATGCGTAATATCAGACTCTTGTTACAATATGAAGGCACAAGATATCAGGGATGGCAGCGCCAGCAGTCTACCGATCATACGATCCAGGGAAAGCTGGAAACGCTTTTATCGAAAATGTGCAAGGAAACGATTGAGATTCAGGGAAGCGGAAGAACGGACGCGGGAGTACACGCGTTGGGACAGGTGGCAAATTTTCACACCAACTCGGAAATGACGGTAGAGGAGATGCAGACGTATATGAATACTTATCTGCCGGAGGACATCGCGGTGCTTCAGGTCGCGGAAGCGGGGTCACGGTTTCACAGTCGTCTGAATGCCAGCGGAAAGCATTATATCTATCGCGTCATAAACAGCGGGATACCGGATGTTTTCCTGCGAAGATATGCGATCCGGGTGCCGGAGAAGCTGGATCTGGACGCCATGCGAAAGGCGGCGTCTTATCTGTGCGGAGAGCACGATTTTAAAAGCTTTACGTCTGCCAAAAAAGGAAAAAAATCCACGGTCCGCAGGATTGATTCCATTGAGATCATCCAGGAGGATGCACTGCTTACCTTTTCTTTTCAGGGGAACGGTTTTTTGCATCATATGATCCGAATCCTGATGGGAACGCTGCTGGAAGTGGGAAAAGGGGAACGGAGTCCGGAGAGTATTCCGGAATTGTTGGATGCGAAAAACAGGGAATTGGCAGGCCCATTGATGCCCGCCAAGGGTTTGACGCTGGTGGAGATCTTTTTTTCATAGAAATCTATTTGAAAATTTCTAAAAATAAAATAAAGTAACAGGATTGTGAAACATTTTGCCTCTCAAATACGTCTAATATATTGAGAGGTTTTTTTGCGTATTAAGCAAATATTAAGAATATCTTTGCAAAAAAGATGCATTGCTCTGATACAGTGTACATAGGAGGGTGAATAAAATGGAAGGTAATATAATGCTCTATAATGACAATACAGGTATTTCCGGCAAAGTAGCACCCCTTCTGCGGGGAGAAAATGTAAATATCACGATCGTGGAGGACAGGAAAGAGCTGTTCCGTCTTTTAAACAAAAATAAAATGCAGCTTTTGCTTTTTGATGTGGAATTAAACGGAATGGACTGGTATAATGGAGTGGAACTGCTCGCGGATATCCGAAAGCACAGCAATATTTCGATCATTGTCGTATCCGCACAAAAGCAGGAGTCAGCGAAAATCATGGCACTGAACGCCGGAGCGGACGATTATGTGACTGCGGATTGCAATCCGCTGGAATTGCTGGCACGGATCAAAAGCCAGATGAGACGGTACTGTCAGTTGATGCAGACAAGATACGCAGTGGGACACATCTACAAGGTGGACGGGCTTGAGGTGGATGACCTGTATCGGAGTGTGAAGGTGGACGGCAGAGAGGTGAAACTGACACCCAGCGAATATGAGATCTTAAAGCTGTTGGTGAAGGAGAAGGGCAAAGTGCTCTCGATCGACCAGATTTATGAGTCTATCTGGCATATGCAGGCGTATGATGTGGATAATACGATCGCGGTGCATATCCGGCACATCCGCCAAAAGATCGAGGATAATCCCAAAGATCCGCAATATCTGAAAGTGGTGTGGGGAAGCGGTTATAAAGTCGGATAAAGGAAGTGAAACAAAAAGTTAATGGAAACGAAAATAAAAACAGCACCAGGGCTCAGCAACAGTACCCTGAAAGTGATCGCGATGATCTCCATGCTGATCGATCACATTGCGGCGGCGGTAATGGTGCGATTGTTTCTGGCGGGACAATACCGGCAATATATACCGGTGTATACCGCCATGCGCAGTATCGGGCGGATCGCGTTTGTTATTTACTGTTTTATGCTTGTGGAGGGGATGAAATATACCAGAAATAAGTGGAAATATCTTGCCCGGTTAGGGATATTTGCACTGGTAAGCGAAATCCCGTTTGATCTGGCATTTCAAAGTCAGATTCTGGAATTGGGCTATCAGAATGTATTTTTTACCTTGTTTTTTGGCCTGCTGTCCATCATCCTGATAGAAGAAGTGGAAAACAAATGGGGCGTATGGTTCCCGGATATGCCGCCTGTGGCTGCAGAGACGTTGCTCCGCCTGAGTGTGCTGGGGATCGCTGCCATGGGGATGGGGTTTGCATATCTGTTCCGGACGGATTACAGCTGGATGGGCGTGGTATGTATTCTGGTATTTTATTTTACGCGGAGCAGAAAATGGCTGCAGCTGGTGCTGGGGTATCTGGCATTTGGCATGATTCTCTGGGAATGGGAGGCATTACCGGCTTTTCTGCTGTTGGCATTGTACAGAGGAAAAAAAGGATTTTCCTGTAAGGCACTGTTCTACGGTTTTTATCCAATTCACTTGATTTTGCTCTATCTGACCTGCGTTATATTGCAAATTGCACAGTATTCTGCATTGTAAATTTGCCTGTATTGGTAAAATTTATGATGAATAGGGCATGTTTTCGTTGACTATTTGTGCAAAGTCATGTAAACTAGATATTAGTTGAATGAAAAGACAATGGAGGTTAGTCCTATGCAGATGGAAATTTTTGAGAAGTATATCGATGAATTGATTGAAAAGAGTACTTTGGACGTTCCTGCATGGAACATTGAGAAAGCCAGAAGCGGAAAGATTTCAGGGTGGAATTATATTGACGGATGTATGATTCTGGCGCTTTTGGAGATTTATAGTGCGACCGGCGAGAAAAAGTATTATGATTTTGCGGATGCATATATCGATCACAGAGTACATGAGGATGGTACCATTGATGGGTATTCCGTGGAGGAGTACAATATCGACAATGTAAACGCAGGCAAGACCCTGTTTGCACTGTATGCATTGAATGGTAAGGAGAAGTACAGAAAAGCCATCGATCTGATCTACAGTCAGGTGCGGACGCAGCCTCGTACCGCAGAGGGAAATTTCTGGCATAAGCAGATTTATCCTGAACAGGTATGGCTGGATGGCATGTACATGGGACAACCCTTTTACATGGAGTATGAGACCAAGTTTAACAATAAGGAGCACTATAAGGACATTTTTGATCAGTTTGCAAATGTCGTAAAATACATGAGAGATGACAAGACCGGTCTGTATTATCACGGTTACGATTCCTCCAAGTCCATTTTCTGGGCGGACAAGGAGACCGGACTTTCCCAGAACTTCTGGCTGAGAGCGCTCGGCTGGTATTCCATGGCGCTTCTGGATACATTGGATAAGTGTGATCCGGGAGAGGAATGGAAAGCGGAGTACAGTAATCTGCAGAAAGTTTTTGTGGATCTGATGGATTCCATGTTGAAGTTCCAGGATGAGAGCGGTATGTGGTATCAGCTTCCTGCAAGAGGAGGCGAGGAGCCGAATTATCTGGAGACCAGCGGCAGTGCAATCATGGCATATTCCCTGTTAAAGGGTGTGCGTTTGGGATTCCTGCCGGAGAGCTACAGACAGTATGGTCTGAAAGCGTTCCAGGGAATCTGTGACAGATATCTGAAGGAAAAGGATGGTCATTTGAGCCTGGGCGGTATTTGTCTGGTTGCCGGATTGGGACCCGAGAAGAATACACGCAGAAACGGTACTTTTGAGTACTACATGTCTGAGCCGATCGTAGAAGATGATGCAAAGGGTGTAGGTCCGTTGCTTCTGGCTTACACGGAGATGCGCCGGTTGGATGATTAATTTTTAAAAGCGGAGAGAAGGTTTTACAAATATAGAAAAGGCAGCTGCGTTAGGGGGCAGTTGCCTTTTTTAGCCATTTTGCGGTATTATATCGGAAATTGAACGATGCCGAGATGTTCTAGCAGTATTTTGACGCCGATCAGGATCAGGATGATACCTCCTGTAATCTCTGCCTTGGCTTTATATTTGGTGCCAAAGACATGCCCAACCTTTACACCGATGCAGGAGAGGAGAAAGGTGATACTGCCGATAAAAGTGATCGCCGGAAGGATGGAAACCTGCAGAAAAGCGAAGGTAATACCGACGGCCAAAGCGTCTATGCTGGTGGCAACGGCAAGTAGGAACATGGTCTTCCCATCCAGGGAATCGTCAGTTTTCTCATCTTTTTCGGAGATGGCTTCCCGGATCATGGAAATGCCGATCAACAGCAGGAGGACAAAAGCAATCCAGTGATCGATCGCAGTGATGTACTTTTCGAATTGACTGCCGAGCAGATAGCCGATTCCGGGCATAATCGCCTGAAAAGAGCCAAACCACAGACCGACAATGCAGGCTTTTTGCAGGGAAAGCTTTTTCATCGCCAGACCTTTGCAGATCGATACGGCAAAGGCATCCATGGAGAGTCCTACGGCAATCAGAAACAGGCTGAATAAACTCATAAAAATCTCCTTGATACTACAAGATATTATATGCCGGATGCAGCTGAATTGACAAGAAAAAAGGCTGACTTTTTATCAGTCAGCCTTTCTATCCGGTTTCTTCAGGTAATTAAGCTACAACAGTAACGTTGGTAGCACGAACCTTGCTGCTGTTCTGAGGATCGGTCTCGGTATCAAAAGTAACTTTCTGGCCTTCCTCAAGAGACTTGAAGCCCTCTGCGTTGATAGCGGAGAAATGTACGAATACCTCCTCGCCGGTTGCATCGTTTGTGATGAAACCATAACCCTTCTGAGCGTTAAACCATTTAACTGTACCGTTGTTCATGTTGGTACCTCCTTCTTTTGGGTTTTTCCCAAATAATAATTATTAGCGATTCTAAAACGTAGGACAAAAAAATCACATATTTTTGTAAACCATTATGACTCGCACGGAAATATAAGTAACAATGACTTACAAAAATATGTGAGTTCAATGACTTTCATTTAGAATACAGAGACATTGTAGCATTGATTTTATCGAAATGTCAAGTATATTTTAAATATTTTTGCAGAAATTATGGATAAAAACAGGAAGTCAAATAAAAGTGACAGGAGCAAAAAAATGGACATGTTTGTATTGGTAGCAGTAGGCATTTTGTCGGCAATGACAGGATTCTGGATCGGCAGGAGTTTACAGTGGAATCTGGCGGAGGACGAGGAGGCTTACAAGACCAAGAAGATCCTGAAAGGCAATGAGATTGTTTCACCGGTGACCGGTGAGGTCAGGGTAACGGAAGAAAACGGAAAAAGGGAAATGCATATTATGCCGGAGCAGGGGAAAATCTATGCGCCTGCGGCGGGTAAAATCCAAAAACTCTACCCCATGGGCAGCGCGATGCTGTTGGAGACGGAGTTTGGCGCGAAGATATTGTTGAAGGTGGGAGAGCATGTGGACGATATGTACAGTGACTGTTACAGATGTCGGGTAATGGAGCATGAGTATGTGCGGAAGGGAGCGCTGATCATGGAATATGATCCCAAAGGCATAGCTGCGGGCGGTGCAAATCCCGAGGTGATGGTCAGCGTCCAGAACGCGGAAGCATTTGAACAGATGGCGGTGACCGAACTGGCCCATATGAAGGTCGGGGAGCCGTTGATCTATGTGGCTCGCGGGGGCAGACTTCAGGTGGAAGGTGAATTGTTGGAGAACAGAGGGGAAATGGAACTCTTCTGGTAAAAAAGGAGCCCCTATAGTATAATAAGATCAGAAGGATGTTGAAAAATACAGAGGAAACGGAGTGAAGATATGGATCAGACAGTTTATCATAAAATGTGGATCGCCGATCAGGGGGACGGAACGTACATCAATCCTATTCTATATACGGATTACTCCGATCCGGATGTGATTCGGGTGGGGGAGGATTATTTTATGATTGCCTCCAGTTTTTGTAATGCGCCTTCGGTGCCGCTCCTGCATTCAAAGGATCTGGTAAACTGGAAGATGATCAATTATGTGATGCAGACGCTTCCCTTTGCGCGGTATGACAGGCCGGTGCATGGCTGTGGGGCATGGGCGCCGTCTATCCGGTTTCACGATGGCGTATATTATGTGTTTGTACCATTTCCGGATGAGGGGATCATGATGTGTCAGACGACCGATCCCTGGGGGGAATGGAGTGAACCTGCCTTTGTAAAACAGGTGACGGGCTGGATCGATCCCTGTCCGTTCTGGGATGAGGATGGCAAGGCGTACATGGTGACGGCATTCGCCAGAAGCAGGATCGGTTTTAACAGTTATCTCTACCTGTCACCCATGGAGCCGGATTGCTCCGGTGTGCTGGGGGACGGGCAGTTTGTGTTTGACGGGCACGATACGCAGCCGATCATTGAAGGTCCCAAGCTCTACAAAAGAAACGGCTATTATTACATATTTGCGCCGGCAGGCGGGGTGGAGACCGGTTGGCAGACAGTGCTGCGGTCAGAAAATATTTACGGTCCCTATGAGGAAAAAATCGTGCTGCGGCAGGGCAATTCGCCTGTGAACGGCCCGCATCAGGGCGCCTGGGTGGATACCCCGACCGGAGAGAATTGGTTTATCCATTTTCAGGATGTGGGCAATGCAGGCCGGATCATCCATTTGCAGCCGATGCGCTGGGAGAATGACTGGCCGGTGATCGGTGGGAATGATGCGGATGGCTGTGGGGAGCCTGTGATGCATTATCGCAAGCCGGATGTGGGCGGCTCCTATCCCATTGATGCGCCGGAGGACAGCGATTTCTTTGACGGGGAGAAGCTGGGGCTGCAGTGGCAGTGGAATGCCAATCCCAAACCGTCCTGGTATGAACTGAAAGACGGGTGTTTGGTATTGCATGCGGAGGAGACATGTCCTCTGCAGCTGTGCGATGTGCCGAATCTGTTGTTGCAGAAGTGGCCGGCGCCGGAATTCCGGATCACGACCTGCCTGCATCTGGAAGAAATGCAGGAGGGCGATGTGGCCGGACTGATATCCCAGTGCCTGCATTATACGGCGTTGACGGTGGCGAAAGAGAACGGTCGGATCAGACTCTGGCAGCGTACCGGAAACTGGGAGAAAGAAGACGAAACGCGGGTCGCCATCGAGCTGCCCGAGACAGCAAAGGACAGTACGTCGGGAGATGAGAGCCTGCCGTCTTCTAAGATTTATCTGCGCATGCAGGTGAAAGACGCGAAAGAGATTTCTTTCGCAGTCAGTGCGGACGGAAGTGCATTTTATCCCGTGGGAGAGACAGAAGCGGCCACGCCCGGGCGCTGGGTAGGGGCAAAAGCAGGACTGTTTGCAATCAAGGAAGGCGATGGCGGCGGAACCGTCGCTGTGGAATATTTTGTCTTTGAAGCAATATGAGAGATTTCGATGAAAGATTTCAAAATATTCGCACTTGACAGATACCCCGTGGGGGTATATTCTGGTAGAAGAACAGAATACCCCTATGGGGTATTTTTGGACGGAATACACGGGAGGAACACATATGGAAGAAAAGTGTTGCTGCGAACATCACCAGAAGTCAAAACCCAGATCGGAGAAGGAATTAAAACAGCTGAAGAACCGTCTGAGCCGCATGACAGGGCAGTTAAACGGAATCTCTAAAATGTTGGATGAGAACCGGTACTGTGGAGACATTCTGACGCAGGTGGCGGCGGTGGAGAGCGCGCTGCAGGCTTTCGGGTATATGGTGTTAAAGACTCATATGGAAACCTGTGTTACGGAAGAGATTCAAAGCGGTAATCTGGAGGTCGTGGATGAGACCGTTGAACTGATCAAAAAACTCAAATAAAGATTGGCGGGAGATGTGGAAATGAAGGAGCGGTATCATATTTCAGGGATGACCTGCTCAGCCTGTTCTTCCCATGTGGAGAAGGCGGCAAGTAAACTGGACGGGGTGGAAAAGGCATCCGTCAATCTGTTGACGGAAACCATGGATATCACCTATGACGAGAATCTATTGCGGGAAGCGGACATTGTGCAGGCGGTGGTGAAGGCCGGATACGGCGCGGAAAAAATGAGCGGAGGGGCGTCCGGCGGAGCAGCCGACAGTGGTGCAACCTGCGGACAGACAAACAACAGCGTCAGGAAAAACGCGGCATCGGGCAGGGAGGAGCTATTGCGCAAAGCGCATGATGAGAGCAGAGCCATGAAGCGGCGGTTGGGAATATCCATCGGATTTCTGATCCCGCTCATGTATGTGTCCATGCACCATATGATTCATGAATGGACGGGAATTCCCGTACCGGCGTTTGTGACGGATTATCTGCACGGCAACGAAAACGCCATGATCTTTGCCATGACGCAGTTTTTGCTGGTGCTGCCCATCTTATATATGAATCGGAAATTTTTTACAGTGGGTTTTCGGACCCTTGCCCATCTGTCGCCGAATATGGACAGTCTGATCGCAGTGGGAGCTTCCGCGTCCATGGGATACGGCATCTTTGCCATGTATCGGATCGCCTATGGACTGGGGCATGGCGCTATGAATGTGGTGGAGCATTATGCTCATGACCTGTATTTTGAGTCGGCGGGCATGATCCTAACATTGATCACAGTGGGAAAATATCTGGAGAGTCGTTCCAAGGGCAAGACCAGTGAGGCCATCACGAAGCTGATGGACCTTTCGCCCAAGACGGCAATCCGCCTGAAGGCGGACGGCACAGAGGAGGAAGTGCCTACGGAAGCATTGGCGGCGGGAGATGTTTTCCTGGTGAAGCCGGGGAGCCTGATCCCTGTGGACGGTGTCGTGCTGGAGGGCAATTCCAGTGTGGATGAAGCTGCGATCACGGGGGAGAGCGTTCCCGTGGAGAAGCAGACGGGAGACAAAGTGGTTTCCGCGACCATGAATAAAGCAGGTTTCTTAAAATGCCTTGCCGAGCGCGTGGGGGATGACACGACTCTGGCACAGATCATCCGCCTGGTGGAGGAGGCTTCGGGAAGCAAAGCACCGATTGCACAGCTTGCGGACAAAGTGGCAGGCGTGTTTGTGCCTGTGGTCATGGGAATTTCCCTCATGACACTGATCGGCTGGCTGATTGCCGGGGCGGATGCGGAGTTTGCCATCTCCACTGCTATCGCGGTGCTGGTGATCTCCTGTCCCTGTGCGTTGGGACTGGCTACACCTGTAGCAATCATGGTAGGCACAGGTGTGGGAGCAAACCACGGTATTCTCATCAAATCCGGTGAAGCGCTGCAGACGGCACGGGATGTGGATACGGTGGTGCTGGATAAGACAGGTACCATCACCGAAGGAAAGCTGAAAGTGATGAGTCAGGGAAGCTATGTGCCGGGTTTGAGCCTTGCGACACTTCTTGCCGTGGCAGCGGCATTGGAACAAAAGAGTGAACATCCGCTGGCGGAAGCTGTGGTAAAAGAAGCTGAGAAACTGGGCTGCCCGAAGATTGCAGTGAATGATTTTCAGGCGGTGTTTGGCAGAGGCGTGGAAGGCGTGATCGCACAGGATGTATGCGTCGCAGATCCGGATCTGACAGACGGGCCTGTGGCGACAGTAAATTTGGATCATGCCTCCGGACAGCAAAAGATAAAGATGCCGGAGGCGCAATGTATCCGGTCAGGCAGCAAAATCTATGTGGGCAATCAGGCTTACCTGAAAGAAAAACACATAGGAAATGCAGATTCAGAGCAGATCACACAGGCACTGAACGAGTTGGCGGATGAGGGGCAGACGCCGCTTCTGGTGGCGGATGCAAAACAGGTACTGGGCATCATAGGAGTGGCGGATGGGGTCAGAGGCAGTTCGCTGGCGGCAATCCGGGCGTGGCACAAAATGGGAATATCCGTGGTCATGCTTACCGGGGACAATAAACGGACGGCGGAGGCTGTGCGCAGACGGCTGGGTCTGTCACAGGTGATCGCGGAGGTGCTGCCCCAGGACAAAGAGCAGGAGATCCGAAAACTTCAGGCGGCAGGTTGTAAAGTGGCGATGGTGGGTGACGGGATCAATGACGCGCCGGCACTGGTGGCTGCAGATGTGGGAATTGCGATCGGTGCAGGGACCGATGTGGCGATTGAGAGCGCGGATATTGTGCTGATGAAGAGTGATCTGCGGGATGCGGTGACCGCCATGCAGCTCAGTCGGGCAGTGATCCGCAATATCAAGCAGAATCTGTTCTGGGCCTTTTTCTACAATTGTATCGGAATCCCTCTGGCAGCAGGGCTTTTGTATCCGGCATTTGGACTGCGGCTGACGCCCATGTTTGGCGCGGCGGCCATGAGTATGAGCAGCATTTTTGTGGTAACCAATGCGCTGCGACTCAGGCGTTTCAGAAGTGCATTCAGGCAGACTGGACAAAAAACAGTGCCGGAGACAGAAAAGGAAATGATAACAAATAATAACATACAAGGAGGAACAAACATGAAAAAAGTGATCACAGTGGAAGGAATGATGTGCCAGCATTGTACCGGCAGAGTGCAGAAAGCGCTGGAGGGCGTGGAAGGTGTGACGAGTGTAGCTATGAGCCTAGAGGACAAGACCGCGACCGTGGAACTTTCCGGTGATGTGGCGGATGACGCGTTGAAGGCAGTCATTGTGGATGCCGGGTATGAAGTGACGCAGATCGCGTAATCACATAGGGTATAGCTTTTAGAGGGTAATCCGCCGGGGAGTATTGGCGGATTACTTTTTGAACAGTTTAAATTAGAATATCAAAAAGAGTATTGGTACTGGTATTATAGATCAAAGTGTGGGAATAATAGAAAATGCAACATTCTGTAATAGAATGTTGCATTTTTGTCTTCATAGATAGTATCGGTTATTATCCAAAATACTTTAGCTTTATTTCAAAAAATCTGTGAATTCTCCAACTGAACTAATTATATAATACTTTTGGATAAAAGGCAATGAAAATTTGATGAAAATTACACGAATCATATCTTAATATTCTTATACACGTCATCCTTATCGTCTTGTTCAATGCCCAGATAGCGTTTAGTAATCTGATACGTGGAATGGTTATAAATGGTCATTAAAAGCGCTGGCGGGGTGCCCTGCTTCCAGGCATAGTATCCAAATGTTTTACGCAGGGAATGACAGCTGATATGTTTATCCATGCCGGCATATTCCGCCGCCTCTTTGATAATCCGATAGGCCTGATAGCGGCTTAGTGGATTGCCTTGTTGCCCTCTGCTCTCAAAAATCCATGATGTTTCGGTTTGTTTGTCAAATGCTATATAGGTGTGCAAGGCATCCTGAATAGCATCATTGATATAAACTTGATTTTTCTTGCCCGTCTTTTGTTCCCGCACAGTCATGTGGGTATGAAATTTCTTTTGACTAAAATCAAATACATCTCCGCAGGTCAGGCACAGAATATCGGAAATCCGCAAAGCAGTGTTCAATCCAATGATGATCAGTGCATAATTGCGTGGATGTGGTTTAATGGTGCGGTAATAGTTTTTGAAGTTTTTCAGTTTATCGGTATCTCTGATCGGTTGTGTAGTACTCATATCTTTTCCCCTTTTCCATTTTATTTTTGCAACATTCTATTACAAATTGTTGCACTTAAAAACACAAGTGTAAATAGCAAGGAAGCTGAAAGGCGGCAAGGAGGTTGAGAATATGCTTAGACTTACAGTGAGTGCAGAGGAATATCTGATGATCGGCGATGATATCAAGATCGTTTTTCTGGGAGGGACGAAGAACCATCAGCGGATTATGATCGACGCGCCGAAAGATGTAAATATTGCGCGCAGCAAGGCGATGGCGAATCGGCTGGATGATCCGGAGGAGATCGCGAAGATGCCGCAGTATTACGCAGAGCCGGAGCATCCGGAGAAGTATTTTCGGGAGCAATATCTTCCCAAAGAACTTGCCGGGAAAAAGCTCAAGGGAAACATTGTCATCACCAAAGGGAATCTGGAGGAACGATAGGCACCAAAATAAGGTAATAATTGTCCCGGAAACAAATGTCAAGGGCCCGACAAGAGTGGTACGGAACACTTATTATAAAAAACAATTCACTCTGCCGAAAGGCAGCAACTGACGCAAACGGATTTGCGCAGGTAAAACAAGGAGGTAAAACTATGGTAGTACAACACAATTTAACAGCAATGAACTCTAACAGAATGCTTGGCTTAACCGCGGCCTCACAGTCCAAATCAACTGAAAAACTTTCTTCCGGTTACAAGATTAACCGTGCGGCGGATGACGCGGCAGGTCTGTCCATTTCCGAGAAGATGAGAAGACAGATCAGAGGTCTGACTCAGGCTTCCCTGAACGCACAGGACGGTATTTCCGCAGTGCAGACCGCAGAGGGCGCGCTGAATGAAGTGCATGACATGCTTCAGAGAATGGATGAGCTTGCAACCAAGGCTGCAAACGGTACTCTGACAGATGACGACCGTCAGGCTGTACAGAAGGAGATCGATCAGTTGGTAACCGAGATCGACCGTGTTTCTGAGACAACGACCTTTAACGAGCTTCAGCTTTTGAAGGGCGGAAAAGCAGAGGATGCGGCTGGAACAGAGGAGACAGTTGGAACAGAGGAGACAGCTGGAACAGAGGATGCGGCTGGAGCAGGTGACCCTCCTGCAACTTTAACAGCAACTGCTACCGCTAGTGACGGCTTAACAGTTGACGTTACAGAGGGTTATAATACGGCTGGGAGTTATAAGTATTTCGCGGCAGATGCTGATGGCAGTGTAGACGGTGCAGCCCATGAGGCTGGATGGTATGCTGCGGATGTTGACTTTGAAAATGATGATGCAGAAACGTTAGCTGCAAAGACGGGACTGCCCAGTGGAATCTCAGTAAGTGATGGTACTCCGCAGGCGAATGATACTATTACTGTCACCGCAGCAACTCCTGCTGCGGACGGCGGTGAAACAGAAGGAGCCGGTGAAACAGGAGGAACCGGTGAAACGGCAGAAACTTCCAAAGATGCTGCAGGCTCAACTGCGGCTCCGGCGTTAAAGTTCTCCCTGCATGTTGGTTCTGAGGTCGGCGATGAGAACAAGATCACTGTAGAAATCAAGGCAATGTCAGCAGCCGGAATCGGCATTGATAAGCTGAAAGGCGATGGCGTGATGACACAGGATGATGCTACAGCTGCAATCGATACCATCAAGAACGCAATCAAGGAAGTTTCCGCACAGCGTTCTGAGCTCGGTGCAGTACAGAACCGTCTGGAGCACACCATCAACAATCTGGACAACGTGGTTGAGAATACCACTGCGGCAGAGAGCCAGATCCGTGATACCGATATGGCAACCGAGATGGTTAAGTTCTCCAACAATAACATTCTGGCTCAGGCAGGTCAGTCCATGCTGGCACAGGCCAACCAGTCCAATCAGGGTGTTCTGTCCTTGCTCGGATAATGTTAGAGTATTGTATGACTACCAAAGGAAAAGGGATTGGCTTGTGCCAGTCCCTTTTTTGTGAGGCAATTTTATTATCTATCAGAAAAGATTCATTATTTACGGTGCATGAAAGATAGGTTAAGCATAGTATCATACAGCTAATGCGAGTTGGTTGAAAATGCCGGAACATCTTGACAAATGATAAAGCTATTGCGTATAATCATATTCAACAAAAGACGTACAAGTGAATGAGTTTTCAGTTTTCTATGGGTCAGATCGACCTTTTCCCTTATGTAAAAATATAAGTAAGCGAATGCAAGCAAAATTTACGAGCTTGCATATGAGACAGGGACAGAAATAAAGAGATGTTTTCTGAATGATCACGCAGGGTAGCCACACCCTCTGATAATTCGTCATTTTGTCTTGTGTTCTTTTGTAAAAAACATTATAATGGAGGTAGATATATGGCAAAGCAATTTATAGGCGAGGCAATCAAGAAATTTGAAGATTTGAATGTGATCGATAATTTCATGTTCAATGAGCTGGAGATGCAGGCGGATCAGGAAAAGGCGGAGCAGTTTGTCCGTATTCTTCTGGAAACGATTCTGCAGAAGAAGGTGACGGGGATCCGGATCTTTTCCCAGTTTATGGAGCAGGGGAGAACAAACTCTCTGCATGGCGTCCAGATGGATAGTTATATCGAGGCGTGTGTGGGAGAGGGAGAAGACGGGAAGACCATGATTCTTCCAATCAAACCGGAAGTGTTTGATATTGAGCCCAATACTTATGAGACGGACAGCGAAGAAAAGAGAATGCGGTATTATAGGGCATTGATCGATACCAAGATTCTCGCTGCGGGAACCAGATATCAGGACATGAAAAATGTAACATTGATCATGATTTCGAATTATGATCCGTTCAAGTGCGACCGTATGGTGTATACAATTGAGAATACATGCAGGGAAGAACCGAATTTAAAGTATGACGATGGTGTCAGAACGTTATTTTTGTATGCTTATGGGCGAAAGGGTGCCGAGAACAACAGGGAGCTGGCAGATCTGCTTCGGTATATGACAGACAGCAGGCGGGAGAATGTGACCAATCCTAATATTGAATTTATTCAGGGGATGTTGGAGCAGATCAAGCGGAATGCAGAGATCGGGGTGAGGTATATGCAGAGTTGGGAGATCAGACAGAGATTTCATGATTTGGGTTATGATGAAGGCTATGACAGCGGCTATGATAGTGGCTATGACAAAGGTTATGATAAAGGTCACTGCCGGACATTAGTCGAAAGTGTAGAGAATGCGAGAGAGAATTTCCATATAGAATTGGAGGCTGCCTGTGAGGGGCTGGGGATCACTGTCGAGGAATATCAGGTAGCTAAGGAAGCATTAAAGAGCATTGAGGGATCATGAGCAGATAAATGAATACTTGATAACCGGATTCCCTGTGCGGGATAAAAACAGATGATCACAAAACAGAGGTACCAATCATTTAACCGAAACTTTATACATTTTTTATTGAATTTCAGTGTCTGCGTGCTATATTGTTCATAGAACAAAAAGAACAAACGGTACGCAGGCATATTTATATGCAGAGGAAAGGTTCTGGCGGAGCGTTTGGGTAATTTTGCCGTGGCCTCCTGTCCGGTTTTTAGTCAGACTGCGCAGGGAGATTGCGAAAGGGGGAGTGATTATGAACATACAGAAATTTACACAGAAATCCATGGAAGCCGTGAACGGATGCGAGAAGCTGGCGTATGAGTACGGCAACCAGGAGATCGAGCAGGAACATCTGTTGAAGAGCCTGTTGTCCGTGGAGGACAGTCTGATCCTGAAACTGATTGAGAAGATGGGCATTGATAAGGATCATTTTCTGAACCGGGTGGAGCAGGCGTTAAACAAGCGCGTCAAGGTACAAGGCGGACAGGTTTTTATCGGACAGTATCTGAACCGGGTGCTGGTGGATGCGGAGAATGAGGCAAAGCAGCTGGGGGACGAATATGTTTCCGTGGAGCATCTGTTTTTGTCCATGATCAAGGAGCCCAACAAGGAGATTACCCAGATCTTCAAAGAGTACGGCATCACCAGGGAGCGCTTTTTACAGGCGCTGTCAACGGTGCGGGGCAATCAGCGGGTGACCAGTGATAACCCAGAGGCAACCTATGACACGCTGGAGAAATACGGACAGGAGCTGGTGGAGAAGGCCAGAAACCAGAAACTGGATCCTGTCATCGGGCGGGACAGCGAGATCCGGAATGTAATCCGTATTCTGTCCCGAAAGACCAAGAATAACCCGGTGCTGATTGGAGAACCCGGTGTGGGTAAGACTGCCGTGGTGGAAGGATTGGCGCAGCGTATCGTGCGGGGAGATGTACCCCAGGGACTGAAGGATAAGAAGATTTTTGCGCTGGATATGGGCGCACTGGTGGCAGGTGCCAAATACCGTGGTGAGTTTGAGGAGCGTCTGAAAGCGGTGCTGGAGGATGTAAAGGGCAGCGACGGACAGATTATCCTGTTCATCGATGAGCTGCATACCATTGTGGGCGCGGGCAAGACGGACGGTGCCCTGGATGCGGGCAATATGCTGAAGCCCATGTTGGCGCGAGGCGAGCTGCACTGTATCGGTGCCACCACGTTGGATGAGTACAGACAATACAGTGAGAAGGATCCTGCACTGGAGCGCAGGTTCCAACCCGTTATGGTGGATGAGCCCACTGTGGAGGATACCATTTCGATCCTGCGTGGTCTGAAAGAGCGCTATGAGGTGTATCATGGCGTGAAGATCATGGACAATGCGTTGGTGAGTGCGGCTGTGTTGTCCCACAGATATATTTCTGACCGGTTTCTGCCGGATAAGGCGATTGACCTGGTGGATGAGGCCTGCGCGCTCATCAAGACGGAACTGGACAGCATGCCCACGGAACTGGATGAACTGCAGCGCAAGTGCATGCAGATGGAGATTGAGGAGGCTGCGCTGAAAAAAGAGGACGATAAGCTGAGTCAGGAGAGGCTGGCGCAGCTGCAGAAAGAGTTGGCCGAATGCAAGGAACAGTTTGCAGCGAAAAAAGCTCAGTGGGACAATGAGAAAGCGTCTGTAGATAAGCTGAGCAAGCTGCGCGAGGAAATTGACCGGGTGAACAGTGAGATACAGATCGCCCAGAGGGAAGGTAACTATGAGAAGGCGGCGGAACTTTCCTATGGTACGCTGCCCGGTCTGAAGAAACAGTTGGAGCAGGAGGAAGAGCGCACGGCAGGCGGCGGGTTGACACTGGTGCACGAGAAGGTTTCCGATGAGGAGATCGCCCGTATCATTTCCCGGTGGACCGGTATTCCGGTGGCGAAGCTGACGGAGAGTGAGCGGAACAAGACCCTGCATCTGGACGAGGAACTGCACAAGAGAGTGATGGGACAGGACGAGGCAGTCACCAAGGTGACCGAGGCTATTATCCGCTCCAAGGCGGGCATCAAAGATCCGGAGAAGCCTATCGGTTCCTTCCTGTTCTTAGGTCCTACCGGCGTGGGCAAGACAGAGCTGGCCAAGTCCCTTGCGGCTTCTCTGTTTGACGACGAGAACAACATGGTGCGGATCGATATGAGCGAGTACATGGAGAAATACTCCGTCTCCCGTCTGATCGGAGCGCCTCCCGGATATGTAGGTTACGAGGAGGGCGGACAGCTCACCGAGGCGGTGCGCAGAAAACCTTACAGCGTGGTGCTTTTCGATGAGATCGAGAAAGCGCACCCGGATGTATTCAATGTGCTGCTACAGGTGCTGGATGACGGACGGATCACCGACTCCCAGGGACGCACGGTGGATTTTAAAAATACAATCCTCATCATGACATCTAACATCGGCGCTCCTTATCTGCTGGAAGGGATTGACGCGGACGGCAATATCAGACCGGATGCAGAGGCCGCTGTCATGAATGAGCTGCGGGCACATTTCAGACCGGAATTCCTGAACCGTCTGGATGAGACCATTCTGTTCAAGCCTCTGACCAAGAGCAATATCGGCGGTATCATCAAGCTGATCGTGGCAGATCTGAACCGCAGGCTGGCGGATAAGGATGTGGAGCTGGAGCTCACGGATGCTGCAGAGCAGCTGGCGGTGGAGCAGGCATATGATCCTGTTTACGGTGCGAGACCCTTGAAACGATATGTGCAGAAGTATGTGGAGACGGCGGCGGCGAAGCTGATCCTGGAGGATCGGGTGTCAGGCGGCGATACCATCGTGATCGACGCTGTGGACGGAGAGCTGACAGCGCGGGTGAAGTAATAAGATACAAATAAGATGAGATAAAAGGATAAATCCTCCGCGAAAATGCGGGGGATTTATTTTGCGATTTCAGCGGTCATTCCCGCCAAAAAAACTTGTATGTTCATGGGGACGGTAATATAATAAAAATAACAGAAAAGAAACCGAAACACCGTATTCCAAACCGGAAGGGGATGGGCTTTTGAGGAATATCATATATGAGAATCTTGCATCTGCAGCGCCGGCACCCAAAGCCATTATTGCGGTTTCCATCATGCTTCTGACCGGTTTTCTGATGACAAGAGTGACGAATAAATTAAGACTTCCGAACGTTACTGCCTATATTGTGGCGGGTATTCTGATCGGACCTTTTTGTTTTCATTTTGTGCCGGCTGACATTGTGAAAGGTATGGATTTTTTGCCGGACATCGCGTTGGCATTTATTGCTTTTTCCACCGGAGAATTTTTTCAATTCAGCACATTGAAGAAGAACGGATTGAAAGTAGTGGTCATCACTCTGCTGGAGGCATTGCTGGCCACGCTGGTGGTTTTTGTTCTGACTTATTTTATTTTAAAACTGGATCTGGCATTTTCCGTTGTGCTGGCTGCTTTGGCATCCACCACGGCGCCGGCCTCCACGGTCATGACGATCCGGCAGACCGGAGCCAAAGGGGATTTTGTGGATACGTTATTGCAGGTGGTGGCACTGGATGACATTGTGGGGCTGTTGGCCTATTCCACGGCGATCTCTGTGGCGGTTTACTCCTATGCCGGCGGAAAATTCAGCCTCTTAAACATTGCGCTGCCCATTGCGAAGAACATCGGGGTGTTGTTTATGGGAGCGGTGTTTGGCGTGATCCTGCACTTTGCGCTGGGGACCAGACATTCTCATGACAACCGGCTGATCATTTCCATTGCGCTGTTGTTTTCCTTCTGTGGGATCTGTACCCTGTTGGATACTTCACCGCTTTTGGGCTGCATGTCCATGGCGATGATCTACTATAACATGTCGGACGATCAAAAGTTATTTCAGCAGCTCAATTATTTCAGTCCGCCGATCCTGCTGTTATTCTTTGTGCGGAGCGGTATTTCATTTGATCTGGAAGCGCTGGTGACGCCATCGGGGAGGATCGGACAGACGCCGTTGGTCATCATCGGCGTGCTGTACTTTATCGTGCGCATCATCGGAAAATATGTGGGTGCATGGCTGGGGTGCTTCCTGGCCGGAAAGCCGAAGAAGACAAGGGATTTCCTGGGGCTTGCCCTGATTCCTCAGGCGGGAGTTGCCATCGGGCTGGTGGCGTTAGGTGCCCGAACCATCGGAGGAGAGGAAGGAGAGGCATTGCAGACCATTATTCTGGCATCCAGTGTACTCTATGAGCTGATCGGGCCCGCCTGTGCCAAGCTTTCCCTGTATCTTTCCGGCTCCTACTCCGATAAGCTGGAGGATGTGGTGGAAGTGGAAGAGCAGAGTGCTGCGGGAGAGCCGAAGACCAGTCTGGAGCTGTTGATTGAACGGATTGAAAAGATACAAAAGGAAATTCCGGCCCATGAGATCAATGAAAACGAAGCGGCATTTACTGAGGCAGCGGAGCGATATCAGGAGAGCCGGGCGCCGTATCGTCTGGGCAATCTGTATCGGAGACGATGATAAGGAAGAGCAGAGGAGGAAACACTATGAACGGAGCAGATCCGATCGCGAGATTATTGGGAGAGTGGTCAATTGGAATGGGAACTGCGGCTATGCTGTTCCGCATCGGAATGAGTATGCTCCTCTCAGCCATCGTGGGCTGGGAGCGCTCATCCAAGCGGCATTCGGCGGGGCTTAGGACCTTTATGATTGTGTCTCTTTCCGGGACGGTGATCATGATGCTGGATCAATACATCGATGTGCAGAATCCGACCCACAGCTATATTTTGTCAGGTGGCGCTATTGTGGCGATCTCAGTCATCAGTATCAATTCCATCCTGTTTTCTTCAAAGAATCAGATCAAGGGTCTGACCACATCAGTGGGACTTTGGGCTTGGGGGCTGATCGGTCTGTCGATCGGCGCCGGTTATTATACGATGGCGCTGGTTGCCTTTGCGGCGCTGTTCTGTGAATTTTATTGGTTCCCGGTGATGGAGGTTTATCTGAAGAACCGATCCAATCACTTTGAGGTGCATCTGGAACTGAAAAACAGTGTTTATCTACAGGATTTTGTGACGACGATTCGAAAGTTGGGGCTGAAAATCGATGATATTGAAATGAATCCTGCTTACTCCGGCTCCGGATTGAGTGTGTATTCCGTGGCGATCTCTATCTCCAGTGCAGAACTGAAAAAATACAAGACCCATGCGGAGATCATTGAGGCATTGCGGACATTGGAGTATGTATATTATCTGGAGGAGATCTGACTTTGGATTTCCTCATTGGAAGAACGACCGGAGAAAACGAACATGGATCAGAAACAGGGAAATTTCAAACAGGGCAGGATCAGCCGCCTGATCTTATCGCAGGCGGTGCCTTTAACTTTGGCGCAATTGGTGCAGGTGCTTTACAATATTGTGGACCGGGTGTATCTGGGGCACTTGCCGGGGACGGAGGAAGGAGTGGCGCTGACGGGAGTGGGGCTGACCTTTCCCATCATTGCGCTGATCGCAGCTTTCATCAATCTCTTTGCCACGGGTGGGGCTCCGCTCTGTTCCATGGCGCGGGGCGGTGGAGCAATAGACCGGGCAAGACGCATTGAGACGACGGTGATGCATTTGCAGTTTATCACCGGGATTGTGTGCATGGCGGTGATCTATCTGACGCAGAAGCCGCTTTTGTACCTCCTCGGAGCAAGTGATGTGACCTATCCTTATGCAAGAGGATATCTTTCAGTGTATCTGCTGGGAACCGTGTTTGTCACATTAGGCACCGGTATGAGCGGATTCATCAATCTGCAGGGATACGCCAGAAAATCCATGAACTATATGATGATCGGAGCGGGCATCAATCTGGTGCTTGATCCGGTGTTTTTGTTTGCGCTGCATATGGGGGTGGCAGGTGCGGCATGGGCGTCGGTGATCTCGCAGGGGATTTCCTGTGCATTGGTATTGCGGTTTTTGTTTGGCAGAGATGCCGTGCTGCAGATCCGTTTAAAAGAAGTGCTGCATGCGGATTATAAGCTGGTGCCGGAGATTGTGACATTGGGGCTGGCCGGGTTCATCATGTCCGCTACAAACTGTGTGGTGCAGGCAGTGTGCAATGCGACGTTGTCCATTCATGGCGGAGATCTCTATGTGGGGATCATGACGATCATTAATTCCGTGCGGGAGATGATCAGCCTGCCCATCAACGGAATCACGGCGGGATCGCAGCCGGTGATCAGTTACAATTACGGTGCAAAAGACAATGAACGCGTTAAGCAGGGAATCCGCTTCATGTCAGCGGTGGGTATCGGTTATACTTCTTTCATGTGGCTGATGATCATGCTGTTTCCCCATGGATTTCTGCGCATTTTTTCCTCCGATCAGAATATGGTGGCAAGCGGTCAGGTACCGCTGATGATCTATTTCGGCGGATTTATCTTTATGTCACTGCAGTTTGTAGGGCAGTCCAGCTTTGTGGCATTGGGCAAAGCAAAACAGTCCATTTTCTTTTCCCTGTTCCGCAAGGTGATCATTGTGGTCCCCCTGACGTTATGGCTGCCCCATGTGGCGGGATTGGGGGTATACGGTGTGTTTCTGGCAGAGCCTGTTTCGAATCTGCTGGGCGGCTGCGCCAGCTTCTTTACAATGTATCTCTTCACTTATCGCAAACTGAAATAGCATCCCAAAACTTATACTACAGGTTTATATACAACGGCCGAAAAAACTGGTAAAGTGATCTCAGAACGAAGCGATGAGTGATGCGCGATCATGCAGAACAGGAGGTGACGCAGGCATGGATTTCGAAACCTATTTATTTCGGGCGTTTCGTTGTGTGACAATAGAAGATCCGGAGGATTCAAAACTTACGGATGAAATGTTGGCGCTTGCGGTCACTGCCAATGAGAATCTGAAGTCTCTGGGCTATACCATGACTGCAAAGGATACGGTGGCACTGGCAAAGTCTGCATCCCTCATGGGAATTTGCGACCGGATTGCACCTTTGGTACATCTGGTCAAGGCGGCCCCCATGTATCCGAATTTCCCAAAGCAGGTCATGGACATGGATGAGGCGACTTTTCGTTTCCATCAGATGGTTCACTATTTCAGCACCTATGGAATGGAGGAACTCTTCGGCGTGAAAGTGCGTCGGGGCTGGTTGCCGGACGAGACCGAAGCCGGCAGGGCAGAAAAGGAAAAGTGTAAGAAAGACAAGACGCTGCTCCAATACAAGACTTTGGAGCTGGTGCCGGACAGCCAGAAGTATGTATACTGTCTGCGCCGAATTCTCTCCCGGAAAGAACGCATGACAGACGAAGAGAAGCTGCATGTGCGGGAGAGTCTGCTGGGACTGGAAGCGTCAGGAGATTTCCGGTCGATCTCCTCCATGAAGATTCCGTTCAAGCAAAATCTTCTGGAATTGTTTCGCATCGCATTTGAGCAGATGGACGCGAATACGTTCAGAGAGAGTATGCGCGCAGTCTGCCAGCATACGGGAGATGTTTGGAAGTGTACGGATTACATGTTGACGCGCTGTGACTATCATTTTACCACTTCCCAGAAAAAGCGTCTGGTGAAGCTTTTGGAGAGTTATCCGATCGCGGATTTCAGAGCCAACCTGGTGCTGAGCCAGAGAAAGGCCCAGCGGATCATCAGGGTGCTGGAATTTTTGAGTTACAATCAGTTCTCCGGGAACGCGGAATGCAGGGAGGCTGTGCGTGCGCTCCGAAGCGGAGAATTAAAATCATGGGAGAGCCAGGCGAAGTTTTTGCTGAAAGGAGATAAAGATTCCGCATTGGTGTTTATTGCCAAGAGACCCGGGCAGATGCTGCGGTGGGTGGCATGGCTTCTTCGTCAGGGGTATACGGAAGAAGCAATTTTGGAGGCGTTGCTTTCCGGAGCGGAGAAGCTGAGTATCCAGACTTTGAACAGCGTGCTGGTGCAGTTTGGGAGACCTTCCGGTAAAGCGGAGGCGCAGGCTGTTTTCCGCGTGTGCTACAGGCTGCTTGCGGCAAAGCTGTGTTCTGTCACTACAGAACTGAAGGGGAAGAAGATCTACCTGGATTGCGGTGATATTTCGCTGGAGGACTCCATTCTCATGGGGAATACGAAAAGTCCGCTGACCGGCTATCTGAAGTCCGGCATGGCATATCGGATTCCGGAGGGAACGAGACATATTCGTTTCTTCACATACTGGAACGATAAGGAGCGAGTGGATGTGGATCTGCATGCAGAGCTTTATCGGTATGACACCGGATTTGCACATGTGGGCTGGAACGGTGATTACAATACTATGGGTGTGGCAACCTCCGGGGACATTACGCACTCGGACGCAGCAGAGTACATTGATGTGGATCTGAATAATCCCAAGGCGCCGGATTATGTTACGTTCAATATTCATGACTATCATTCCAACGGCTGCAGGTTCAATGACATACAGACCTGTTTCTGCGGTCTGATGGCAGTGAATGAGTTGGGGGAAGAGGTGGCGCTTTACCAGCCGCAGAACTGTTTCTATTCCCATGATCTGACGGGTGCCGACACGCGTGACATCGCTTATGGCTTTTTGGATGTGAGGAAAAGGGTGCTTGTGTTTGTCGGTGAATTTAACCGGTATCTCCGGGCAAACGAATACAACCCCACAACCTTCGGGCTAGGAGCGTATCTGCGTATTCTGCTCAAGGCGCAGGAGGCGGTAATTGTCACTGAAAAGGAACAGGCGGATCTGGTCCTGAGTGTGGAACGAAAAGAGGGCACGGTTAATATGGTCGAGTACAACTATTGGCTGGATGTATAAAGCGTTCAGCGCAACATAAAAAAGTATAATAGCAGGGCAGACGTTCTTTGCAAAACAGGATGACATCCTTTTAATTGCTGATCCGGTATAGATAAATTTTGCAAAGAGTACGTCATCAGATAGTCTGCCCTGTTTTATGTGATAGGACATGACCTCAGCGGAAAACGCTGGGGTTTCTTTTTATAAAAAAATTAAGAGGGAATCGTAAGATGGACGCGCAAAAATTGTGTATAATAGTGAAGACCGAAAACAATGCTCAGGACAGAGAGTACAGAGGAGGAGAAATTGTGACGGATGCTGAAATCATAAAATTATATTGGGAGCGGGATCAGCAGGCCATTCAGCTCACTGCGGAAAAATACGAACCATACTGTAGCAGGATCGCCCAAAATATTCTGCAGGATCCCGGGGATGCGGAAGAGTGTGTCAACGATACCTGGCTGGGTGCATGGAATTCCATGCCGCCACAGAAGCCACAGGTGCTTGCGGCCTTTCTGGGAAAACTCACAAGGAATCTGGCAATCAACCGTTACCGCCATAATACAGCGCAGAAAAGAGGCGGCGGGCAGGCAGTGATGGTGTTGGAGGAACTGGGTGACCTGGTATCCGGCGCAGACAATGTGGCGCAGGAGATAGACCGCAGGGAATTGGTGAGTGCGATCAATGCGTTTTTGAGTACGCTTCCGGCAGAAAAGAGGAGTATCTTTCTACGTCGATACTGGTACTTTGAAAGTGTGGCGGATATTGCGGTGAAATTCGGAATGAATGAAAATCAGGTATCCGTGCTGCTGTATCGTTTGCGGGAGAAACTGAGGAAGCATCTGGAGAAGGGAGGATTTACGTTATGACGACGGAGATTTTTTGTGAGATATTGGGAGATGTGCGGGAGGAGTTTGTGCTGGAAGCGTGGGAAATACAGAACACTCGAAACGTGAAAAAACAATGGATCCTACGACTGAGTGCGATCGCGGCGGTATTGTGTATGCTTGTGGGAGGCGGAATGCTGTATCGTCATCTGCATGGGAAAGAGGAACTGCCTATGCTGACGCTGGGAGAATTGCTGTCGGATGGCATGGGATTTGAGGGACTGATCTATCGGGATGCATCGGAGCTGAATGCGGGAAGATATGATCCGCTGGCACAGGGACAAAATGAGTTCTCCACCCTTCCGGTATACCAAAATAAAAGTTGTGTCCTGAGCACAAAAGGAATACCTGTCGGATTGGACACGGAAGAGATGCAGCAGCGGCTGGAAAGAGCGGCTGCAATCATGGGGATCAGTACAGACAGACGCCGGCAAGAGACGGTTTCCCACGTAGTATACCGAATCTATGCAGAAGAAGGCGGAGTGAGGATTTACTCGGATATAGACGGAACGATCGGGGTAGTGTTTCAAGACGGCATGGAGCTGCCGGAGCAATACCATTTTACCGGGGAAGAGACCACGGAGGAAGAGGCGCGGGAGGTCATAATCTATCTGATCGAGCAATACAGCAAATTATTTGCGTTTGCACAGCCTGAGATCGCGTTGGAGGGGGATCGGGACATTTATGGAAGGTATTACCGAACATATAAAGTTTATGATGCTTCCGGGAATGCGGAACAACAGCTTTTGAATTTTTACTTTCATTCTGCGGATTTTAACCTGGATGATGAAGGAAAGCTGCGGAGTATCCGGATACAGGACGCGCTGGCAGTGGCGGAAAAAATCGGTGATTATCCAATCATTACCGAGGAGGAGGCAAGGCAGAAGCTGTTTGGGGGAGATTATCTGACGACGGTGCCTTATCCTATGCAGGGGGAAGCTGCGGTTGTGATGACACAACTGGTTTATCGGGACAGCCGCATGGAAGAGAATTATCTGCCCTATTATCGTTTTTATGTGGAGCTTCCGGAGGATATTTTTGAATCGGAGGCGCTTGCAAACGGACTGAAGCAGTATGGAGCTTATTATGTGCCGGCTGTTTCGGAGGATTATTTATCGAAGGGCGGGAAAAGCGGACCGATGTCGATGTATTTCCAGTGAAAAGATTGTGATTTCCCCTGTGGTATGATACAATAAAATATACAAAAGAAAAATAAGCGGCTGCGAAGCAGCGAGCTTTCTGGTCTATGATATTTCCTAAAAGGACAACATGGATTACTATCCTGTGGGGGAAAAAAGATGAATATTTTGGTGATTGGGGGCAGTTATTTTCTGGGTAAGGCGTTCGTGGAAATGGCTGCAGATGTGCATACGGTTACGGTATTGAACCGCGGAACCAGGCAGGCTGTATGGAAGCGCGGGAATGCTGTGCCGGAACTCCACGCAGACAGACACGACAAAATGCGTCTGCAGGAGCTTTTGGGGGCTGAAGATCAAAAGATGCAGCAGAGTGCGGAAGCGGAGCATGGAAAGCAATATGATGCCGTGGTGGATTTCTGTGCGTATCAGCCGGGGGATATCCGTACCATTGTGGAGGTACTCGGAGATCGGATCAAACAGTATATTTTTGTCAGCACCTGCGATGTATATAGGCGTGGCCTGGGGACGGAACTGGACGAGAGCGGCGCGTTTGAGACCAGGGATTTTGGCGGGGATGCCGGAGCCTATATTCTGGGGAAGGCGGCGTTGGAGCAGGAACTGACGGCCTGTGCGCAGGAGTATGGTTTTGCCGATACTTCTGTCAGACCGGTTATCATTTATGGGCCGGATAATTATGCACCCAGGGAAAGTATGTTTTTTACATGGATCCTGCGGGCAGGGCAGGTCGTGTATCCGAAGGATGCGGACGGTTTTTTCCAGATGGTGTATGTGAAAGATGTGGCGAGAATTCTTCTGCAGCTTTGCGGAAGAGAAGAGGCTTATCATCAGGCCTTCAACCTGTGCGGCGATGATATCATGGATTATGCGCGCTATGTGGCGTGTCTGGAGCAGGTTACGCAGCGCAAGATTGAAAAGGTTGAGCTGACAGTGGCAGAGGTGGAGGAGAGACAGATTCCGCTGCCGTTTGCATTGACCAGAGCGGAGAGTGAATTGTATTCTGACGCAAAACTCCGACAACTTGGTGTGGAGTATACATCGATCGCAGACGGAATGTGGGAAACCTTTGCGTGGTTTGTGGAGAGTGAGGCTGCCCGTGGGGCGGACAAGGCGGAGGAGCGTATGACAGAGGAGAGACCGGGTGAATTGGATGTTTCCGCAATCCTGCAGAAAGTGGATGACCTGTTTGACGAGAACAGGGCGAAGGAGGCGGAACAGCTTTTGCTGCAGGCTTTAGAGGCTGCGAAGCAGAATGGCGATGGAGCGGCACAGCTGCAGATCCTGAATGAGTTGATCGGATATTACAGGCAGACATCGGAACGGGAACCGTTGATCCGGGTGATCGAGGAGGCGCTGCAGACGGCGGAGCGGATGGGACTGGAGGGGAGTATCCCCTATGCGACGACGACGTTAAATGCGGCCAACGGATACCGTTCCATTGGGGAAATCCAGAAGTCCATGGATTACTATCATATAACGGAAGAAATCTATAAACAGAAGATGCCGGAAGACGATATGCGGATGGCGGGGCTTTTGAACAATATGAGCCTGTTGTACCAGGAATTAAATGATTATGCGGCTGCCGGAAAATATCTGAAGCGGGCGCTGGCGATCTGTGAGCAGAATCAGGCCGGGTTTGAGACGGCCGTCACGTATGCAAATCTGGCAAACACCTGCGTTTTGGCAGAAAGCTATGGCATGGCAGCTGCTTATGCGGAGACAGCGATCGAATTGTTTGAAAAGAGAAATCTGTTTGATGCCCATTACTGTGCGGCCCTTTCGGCATTGGGTATGTGTCGGTTTGAATTCAATCGATTTGAGGAGGCGGAGGCGTTGTTCTCAAAAGGCATGGACCTTGTGGAGAACAGTTTGGGCAGGAACCGCCAGTATGAGAGGTTGAAAGAGAACAGGGACCGCTGCAGGGAGGCTATGGCGAAACAGGCGGCAGAAAACGGAGCGAAGGCAGCATCAGACCGTGAGGCTGAGAGTAGGATGAAACTATACACAACGGCAGATAAAGTGGGCGGAGGAGACAGCCAAAAGTATATGACAGGATTGGCACTTTGCAGACAATATTATGAGACCTATGGGAAACCTGCTCTGGAGAGAGAATTTGCACCTTATCTGAACCGGATCGCGGTGGGACTTGTGGGGGAAGGTTCGGATTGTTTTGGATATGATGATGAGACATCCAGGGACCATGATTGGGGCCCCGGTTTCTGCATCTGGGTGACAGAGGAGACTTATGGGGAGATCGGAGAGCAGCTGGAGGAGATGTACGCCGGACTGCCTGCGGAGTTTGAGGGATATAAACGCACGGTGAGCGCACAGGGAGAGGGGCGCCTTGGGGTGCAGACCATATCCGCATTTTACAGGAGACTTTTGGGAGCTGCGGATCATGAGAGTATAAACTGGCAGACGGTGGAAGATTATGGGCTGGCAGCCGCAGTGAACGGTGAGGTCTTTGCAGATGGCGAGGGAATTTTCACTGCGTTCAGAGAGAAACTGAAGGCGGGATATCCTGAGCGAATCCAATATCTGAAGATTGCAGAGGATGCGGCGAAGTTTGCACAGACCGGAGAGTATAATTATAAGCGTATGCTGGAGCGCGGGGATCGACTGACAGCGGATCGGATGCTCAGTGAAGCGCTGGGGCATGCCATGCGGCTGATGCATCATATGCGGAATGTGTATCCGCCCCATGATAAATGGCTGTATAGAAGTTGTATGGAGTTGGAAAAGGCGGAAAATATGCAGCAGACGGAAATCATCGGATTGCTTCGCGCAGTGCATGCATGTCTGAAGGAGGATGACGGGACGGCGCTTGCGTATGGTGCTGAACGGATGGAACAGCTGGGAGAGGCGTTGGCGAGGGCACTCTATGCCCGCAGTATCATCAGTGACATTGACAGCTATCTGGATATGCACACGGAAGAACTTTTGATGAAGGCGTCCGTGGCAGGGGATACGGATGAGCAGCTGGTTGACCGTATTGTGAAGCTGGAATTTGAGGCCTTTGACAAGGTGAAAAATGAGGGCGGCAGAGCCTATTGTCAGAACGACTGGCCCACTTTTTCCGTGATGCGCAAGAGCCAGTATCTGACCTGGAACCGGACGATGCTATTGCAGTATTTCTATGATTTTGACAGAGAATACCGCAGGGGACACAATCTGATTACAGAAAAATATGCCCGCATGATGGAGAGTACCACGCCGGAGCGCTTCCGTGAGATGGCGGAGAATTTCCCTAAGCTGACCGAACAACAGAAAGCAATCATCGATCAGATCGTGGCAGTACAGATGGGAATGATGGAGGAATTTGCCGAGGAGCATCCGAAGGTGGCGGGCAATGCGAGAAATCTGCACACCTATGAGGACAGTATTGTGGATACTTCCTACGAGACCTATCTGCGCGGGGAGATCAGCACCTATTCGGACAAGATGCTGCAGCTCTACGGTCAGCATGTGGTGGGATGCCTTCAGGCCGGTATCAATATCGCACGCCAGACCATCGAGAATACAGCCAGATTGTACGGTTATGAGAATCTGGACAAATTTGAGGCGAGCATTTTAGACTAGAAATAAAATTGCGATATTTAATATTTTGTTTATTTTCATATGGAAAGATTTATGGTAAAATAAAATAGAACTTTTGGGAGATTTTAATCAAAATAAAAGGAGGATTTCAAAATGAAATTTGTATGTTCTGTATGTGGTTACGTGTATGAGGGAGATGCCGCACCGGCTGAGTGCCCGATCTGTCATGTGGGCGCTGACAAGTTTATTGCACAGACCGAGGAGAAGGTATGGGCTTCCGAGCATGTAGTTGGCGTGGCACAGGGTGTCAGCGAGGACATTCTGAAAGATCTTCGTTCCAATTTTGAGGGCGAATGCTCTGAGGTTGGTATGTATCTGGCTATGGCTCGTGTGGCTTACAGAGAGGGTTATCCTGAGATCGGTATGTACTATGAGAAGGCTGCATTTGAAGAGGCAGAGCATGCTGCGAAGTTTGCAGAGCTGTTGGGTGAAGTTGTGACGAACAGCACCAAGAAGAATCTGGAGATGAGAGTGGATGCGGAAAATGGCGCTACCGCAGGCAAGACTGATCTGGCAAAGCGCGCGAAAGCAGCAAATCTTGACGCAATCCATGACACTGTTCATGAGATGGCTCGCGACGAGGCAAGGCACGGTAAGGCGTTTGAGGGTCTGCTCAAGAGATATTTTGGCTAAAAAGTACTTTGCACTACAGCTCTTTTGCACAAAAGACAAGACCGGGACCGGAGTCGATTTGGTTCTGCGTATAACTCCATTCTAAAGATAACGACAGGAGTGTGAAGGGACACTCAGGATGAAACAAACAGTTGAATCACAGAAAGGAGATAATTGAAATGACAGAAGAAACCAAATTGATTCTTGACAAACTCGAAATAGTTGGAAGTGATGTGCGCGAGCTGAAGACAAGGGTAGGCTCGCTGGAAACGAAGATGGATTCGTTGGAAACGAAGGTAGGCTCGTTGGAAACGAAGGTGGATTCGCTGGAAACGAAGGTGGATTCGCTGGAAACGAAGATGGATTCGTTGGAAACGAAGGTGGATTCGCTGGAAACGAAGGTGGATTCGTTGGAAACGAAGGTGGATTCGCTGGAAACGAAGATGGATTCTCTGGACTCCAAGGTAGGTGTATTAGAAACTGATATGAAGAGGATGCAGCTTACGCTTGAAAACGAGGTGGATCGTAATATTAAGCTTATTGCAGAAGGGCATTTGGATCTGAACAGAAAGCTGACAGAGGCCTTAAAGTATAAAGAGGAGCATGAGTTACTTCAGGTTCGCATGAATCTGGCTGAGGCTGACATCAAGAGGTTGAAGGATGCGGTTTTTGTCAGTGCTTAAATGTTTAAGGCAGACCTATACGGAAAATAAGATTTGCAAGGAGGACATTGTATGGACAAGAAAGCGCTTTACTGCCTCAGTTACGGCGTGTTCATGCTTTCTACAAAGTGCGGAGACAAGGTGAACGGCTGTATCACCAACACAGGTATTCAGGTGGCGAACAGTCCCACGAGGATTGCAATTTCGGTGATCAATGCGAACTATACCTGTGACTTGATTAAAGAGAGCGTAGTATTTGCATTGACTCTGCTGGATAGTACCTGTAATTTTTACACAATCCAGCATTTTGGATTTCAGTCGGGCAGAAATGTGGACAAGTTTGCGAATCTCCAGTGCCCTGTAGATGTCAACGGAGCGCCTTATCTGAACTGGCAGGCCTGTGCCGTGATCAGCGGAAAAGTGGTGGAAAGCCATGATCTGGGCAGCCACACCTTGTTCATTGCGGAAGTGGTGGACGCCAAGGTATTGAGTGAGAATCCGCCCCTTACCTATGCGGACTATCAGTCTAAGGTGAAGCCCAAAGCTGAGACACAGAAGGCTGATGCATCTCAGTCCAAAACGGAGAAGAAGATTGTGGGTTGGCGCTGCAAGATCTGTAATTATGTCTATGAAGGGAGCGAGCTTCCGGCAGATTTCTCCTGTCCATTGTGCGGACATGGCCCGGAGGATTTCGAGCCAATCTACGAGTGATTGATGCAAAGAATATGTGAAGATGCAGCCATTGCCGGGATGCTTTTATGGTTTCGGTAATGGCTGTCTAGGAAAGGAGCTGATCGTGATGACACAGACAAAGAAGAACACCGAAAACAGAATCATGGAAACAGTATTCAAAGGGTACAATCATGCAATCCTTTCTGTCAGTATGTAAAGTATGGAATGATTCCGTAAGCGTGGATCAGGTTGGATGATATGGCACCTCTTTGAGGTGTCTTTTTTGTACCCTTTTTTAGCAGCGAATTTTAGACATAAAACTTATAGCGAAAAAATTCGCTGCCAGGAAAGGAAATAAGATATGGAGATTATCAAAGGAAAATACGCGGAGGCAAAGGTCTTCGCAAACGATCTGGAGCAATATGCCAGGGCGCAGCTTCAGATGATCTGTGACAATGCAGTAAGTGAAGGAAGCCGGATCAGAGTGATGCCGGACGTGCATCCGGGAAAGGTGGGAACCATCGGCCTGACCATGACGGTGGGAAAGCGGGTGATTCCCAACCTGTTGGGCATCGACATCGGATGCGGTGTGTCCTGTATGAGAGTGTCGGCCAGGCATGTAGAGTTTGAAAAACTGGACCGGGTGGTCAGAGAGTGTGTTCCGGCAGGTTTTGTGCTGCGCCAGAAACCCCATAGAATGGCGGCAGGATTTGCCTTTGAAAAACTGCTTGCCGGTGACAGTGTGCGCTATGACAGAGCGGTCTTAAGTCTTGGCACACTGGGAGGCGGCAATCATTTTATTGAGGTGGAACAGAGTACGGCCGGTGCCCACTGGGTCACGGTGCACACCGGCAGCAGATATCTGGGGAAAGCGGTGACAGAATACTATGTGGAGCAAGGGGCAAGACGGCTGAAGGAAAAAGGGGAGTCTGTTCCGCATCCCATGACCTATCTGGAGGGGGACCTGATGGAAGCCTATCTGACAGATGTAAAAACAGTGCAGGAGTATGCGGCGCTCAATCGGGAGATCATTTTGCAGGAGATTGCGAAAGGAATGAAGTGGAAAGAGGAGGAGCGTTTTTCTTCTGTACACAATTATGTGGAGGAAGCAGTGGACGGGGCACATAGGCAGTGCATTCTCAGAAAAGGGGCTATCTCAGCGAAGAAAGGCGAGAAAGTGATCATTCCCATCAATATGCGGGACGGTGTGTTATTGGGCATTGGCAAGGGGAATGCGGATTGGAATGAATCTGCACCTCATGGTTCCGGCAGGATCCTGCGCAGGGATGAGGTGAAAAATCACTATACAGTAGCTGCCTTTAAGCAGGAAATGAAAGGAATCTATACCACCAGTGTCAGCGCAGATACCTTGGACGAGGCGCCCTTTGCGTACCGGGGATTGGAGCAGATCTTGGATGCAGTGCAGGAGACGGTGGAAGTGACGGATGTGCTGAAACCTGTATATTGCTTTAAAGCTGGAAGCGGAAAAGAAGCGTTGCAGCGGCAAGAAGGCAGAAGAAAGGGGGCGCATCGGAAATGATACTACAGATCAGTGCCGGTCAGGGACCGGAAGAGTGTCAGAGAGCCGTGGGCGGAATCTATGAAGCGTTAAAAGCGGAATATTTGGATATCATGCTGCTTGCAGCGCGGAAAGGACGACCGGACGGCTGCTATCATTCTATCCTGTTTGAAACATCCGAAGACTTGTCAGGTCTGGAGGGGACAATGCTTTGGATCTGCAAGAGCCCCTTCCGCCCCGGACACAAGCGTAAAAACTGGTATGTGGATGTGAGTGTGATCCCGGAGGCAGAGGAAGTGGATGATACGCTGGATGAGAGCAGTTATCGCATCGAGAAATTTCACTGCGGCGGAAACGGCGGTCAGAACGTGAACAAGGTGGAGACAGGTATACGCCTGATCCACCTTGCCACAGGAATCACAGTGACTGCCACGGAGGAGCGCAGCCAGTACCAGAATAAGCGCAGGGCACTGCAGAAGCTGCAGGCAGTGCTGCGGGCAAACGGTGAGAGCGCAATCGCAAAGCAGACCAATCAGGCCTGGGCAGAGCATTACAAGATCGTGCGGGGAAACCCGGTGCGGTTGTATGAGGGGCTGGAATTCAAGAGAAAGATGGTCTCACAAGAAAAACTTTTGGAAAACTGTCATACCATGCTATAATAAAAAAGTGAGGAAATCAAGTTCCCTATTTAGATAAAGTGGTATAATGCTTGAAAAGGAAAGGCAGCAATATGATAATTCATAAAGGAACAAAAGAGATTTGTACAAATAGACTGTTACTTAGAAGGTATAGATTGTCAGATGCAGCGGAAATGTTTGAACACTATGCCGACGATGAAAGAGTGACAAAGTATTTGTCATGGACGACATACAATAAAGCTTCAGACATAATCCCATTTTTAGAGATGGTCATTAAAGACTATGAAAATGAGAGCACATATCATTGGGCAATTGAATATGAAGATAAGATGATAGGTAGTATTTCTGTGATGGCGATAGATAATTTGCGCAATAACTGCGAGGTGGGATATTGCATTGGCTATGATTTTTGGAATAAAGGTATTACCAGTGAAGCATTGGCATCGGTTATTGCATTTTTATTTGAAGAAGTGGGAATGCACAGAATTATGGCAAAGCATGATATAGATAATCCTGCTTCGGGTGCAGTTATGAGGAAATGCGGAATGACTTATGAAGGAAGATTTAAGGAATACTATTTGCGTCATGATGGAACATATTCGGATGCTTTGGTATATGGGATTGTGAAAGAAAACAATTAAATTTCAACAATTAATCGATATATCAAAAAAGAAAGAGAGCAGGGGAATCCGTAAACTTTGCCATGTGTTGCATCCGGGAACAGAAAAGAAACCTTATAATTGCGGGCACACCACTTAAGTGGCGCTGCCCGCAAACTGTGTCATATACAGATTGTAATAGCTTCCCTTTTTCTCCAGCAATTCCTGATGATTGCCCATTTCTACCACGCGCCCCTTATCCATCACCACGATCTTATCCGCATCCTGAATGGTAGAGAGGCGGTGGGCGATAATGAGGCTGGTGCGGTTCTGCATCAGCTTGACCATAGCGTCCTGGATATTTTTCTCCGTTCGGGTATCCACGGAGGAAGTGGCTTCGTCCAGGATCAGGATCTTCGGATCGGCCAGCACGGCACGGGCAATGGTGAGGAGCTGCCTTTGTCCCTGGGAGAGATGGGCGCCGGCCTGGATCAGCACGGTTTGAAATCCCTGGGGGAGCCGTTTGATGAAGCGGTGACAGTTACTCATCTGTGCTGCGTGCAGGAGGGCTTCCTCGGAAGCCTCCGGGTTGGCGTATTTGATGTTATTTTCTATAGTGTCAGTGAACAGCACGGTATCTTGCAACACGATGGCTGTATTGTGGCGCAGAAAATCCCGCTTCAGGTGCTGAATATTGACGCCGTCAATGAGAATTTCGCCGGAGTCCAGCCCATAGAAACGCATAAGCAGGTTGACAACGGTGGTCTTGCCGCTGCCGGTAGCGCCCACCAGGGCAATTTTCTGACCGGGTTTTACGGTGAGGTTAAAATCCTGTAAAACAGGTGTACCCGGCACGTAGGAAAAATTCACATCACGGAAAATGATTTCGCCCTTGACGTCGGAGAGTTCCCGGTCGCCGCTGTTATCCTCATTTGGCTGATCCATCAGTTCGAAGATCCGTTCCGCGCCGGCCACGGCGGTTTGGAGGCTGCCGTAGAGCTGGGCAATCTCGTTGATGGGGCGGGAGAACTGCTTTGCATAAATGATGAAAGCGGAGATCACACCCACCGTGATCAGACCCTTCAGCGCAAAATAACCGCCGAATGCCGATACGATCACGAAACCGATATTGGAGATGCAGTTCATGAGAGGTCCCATGGAGCCACCCAGGATCTCTGCACGGATGCTGACTTTGGTGAGTTCGTCAGAGGTCCTGTTGAACTCGTCTATCACATCTTCCTGTTTGTTGTAGGCCACGATGGAGCGGTAGCCGGTGATCATTTCCTCGGCATGCCCGTTCAGCTGTCCCAGGACCTGTGAGCGCTTGCGGTATACCTTGCGCATGACGGTAGACATTTGTTTGGTCACAAACACAGTGATGACCACCGTGATCATCGTGATCAAAGTGAGCTGCCAGCAGTAACGGAACATCAAAGCGACGGTGCCGATGATGGTAAGTACGCCGGAAAACAGCGACCCCATGCTCTGAGAGATGGAGGTGGAGATATTTTCCACGTCATTGGTCATGCGGCTCATCAGGTCGCCGCCGGAATGGGTGTCCAGATAGGGAATGGACAGGTTGTCTATTTTTTCAAATAAATCATGTCGCATCCGGCGTACGATCCGCTGGCTCAAATGGGCGGACAGATAAGTCTGGCCCAGAGTACAGAGGGTGCTGACCAGATAGACTGCAAAGAGTTTGATCAGCAAAGGGTTCAGTTTATTCCAGCTTCTCGCCAGGATCAGGTCAATACCGTCGCCCTGCAGCGCAGGGGCGGCGAGGGCGGTGAGTGTGACCAGGATCACGCAGAATAGAAGTCCCAGCAGAAGCAGTTTTTCGGCCCGCAGATAGGCTGCCAGGCGCTTCATGGTATGGGAGGCGTCCTTGGCTTTTTCCACAGGCTGAGCAAACGCCGCACTGGGACCGCCGCGGCGTTTGCCGTTAAAATTCACGGTAGGGGCGGCATTGCCGGCAGCAGCGTTCTGACTTTTAAATTGGTAAGACTTTCCGCCGCCGGTTTCGAATCCTGCGGGCAGACCGTTTTTTACGTCTTTTGTCTGATCCATCTGCTCAACCCTCCTTCAGCTGGGAATTGTAGATATCCCGATAGATGTCTGATGTCTGTAACAGTTCTTCATGGGTGCCGTTTGCAACAATCTGTCCGCCATCCAGCACGATGATGTGATCCGCATTTCGGATCGAGGCGATCCGCTGTGCCACGATCACTTTGGCGGTGTCCGGACAGGCAGCGTTCAGCGCCTGATACAACCGGCTTTCCGTCTGCAGATCCAGCGCATTGGTAGTGTCGTCAAAAATGAGCAGAGGCGCATCTTTCAGAATGGCCCTGGAGATGGAAATGCGCTGTTTCTGACCGCCGGAGAGGGAATGCCCGCCCTCGGTGACAAGGGTGTGATAACCCTCCTGGGCACGGCAGATAAAGTCGTCAGCCTGGGCAATCTCCGCCGCGGATTTGATGTCCCAGGGATCGGCGTTCCCACGCCCCCACCGGATATTTTCCGCAATGGTACGGGAGTAAAGTTCTGCTTTCTGCATGGCGATGGCGATATGACTGCGCAGGTCCTGCAACGGGTATTCCCGCAGATCCCTGCCGTTTAACAGGATATGTCCTTCCGTCACATCATAGAAGCGGGGGATCAGGTTCACCAGAGTGGATTTGCCGCTGCCGGTAGCACCGATGATGCCCAGCGTTTCCCCTTTTTTGATCGTAAGGCAGATGTCGGAGAGCACCTGCTCGGTGGTTTCGGGATAGGAGAAGGCAACATGGGAAAATTCCAAAGACTCGAATCGAAATTCCGCCTCGTCATTACCCTGTGTAATCCTGTGCTCTGCAAGCGCAGAAACTTGTGTGTCTTCACATTTCAGCACTTCATTTACCCGGTCCACGGAAGCTCTGGCGCGGGTGAAGGTCTGAAAAATATTGGCCATGAAAGTGACGCTGTGCAGGATCATGGCAATGTAGGTCAGAGCTGCCATGATCTGACCGGAGGTCATATCGCCGCCCATGCGGATCGTGTATCCGCCCACATAGAGGATCGCGACGATGCAGAGGTTCAGCACAATATTCATGCAGGGCGCCATGAAGGCAAGCAGTGTCTGTACCCGCAGGTTGATGCTGCAGAGTGCGTCATTGGTCCGGTCAAAATGAACCAGTTCATAGGCTTCTTTGACATAGGCTTTCACCACTCTGGCGCCGGCGATGTTTTCCTGCAGACAGTGGTTCACATCGTCCAGTTTCTGCTGTACCACAGCGAAGAGAGGGGATGCTTTTTTTAAGAAGAATACGACAAAAAATAAGATAAATGGAAGCCCGCAGGCTGCCACCAGCGCAAAGCGGGGAGATTGCAGGTACAGCATAAAGATACCGCCGGCAAACATGATGGAACTGCGCACTACACCGCGCACGGACAGCGTGACCATCTGCTGGATCTGTGTGATATCACTGACCAGACGGGTGATCAGGGAGCCGGTTGAAAAGCGGTCGGTCTGTTCAAAGGAAAGGTTCATGATCCTGGCAAAAAGATCCTTGCGCAGGTCGTTCCCGAACTGCTGGGAAGCCAGGTTTGCGAACACACCGCACATGACGCCGCTGAAGCCGCCGAACAGAACTAACAGGATCATGCGGATTCCTTCGTCCAGAACTACGCGCAGGTCCTGTTTCAGAACGCCCTCGTCCACAATGGTCGCCATCATATGAGGCTGGATCAGGTCCATACTGATCTCACCCACCATAAAGAGCGGTGCCAGAACGCAGAATATCCAGTATTTTTTTAAGTATTTCAGCATGTTATCGTCCCCCGGATGTCATATGGTCATGTCGATAGGAGTATTTATTTCATTCCTATTTTACAATAGAAAAATCAGAAATGTAAACAAAAGAATGGATTTCTGCCGGAAAATAGATTACAATAGAGGGCAGCGGAGAGGAGTGAGGAAAATGCCGACAGATCCGGTAATGCTGCTCAGTTTTGTGAATCTGAAGCTGAGAGATTTTTATGGAAGCCTGGATGCGATGTGTGATGATCTGGATGCGGACAGACAGCAGATCGTAGACCGTCTGGCTGCGATTGATTATCATTACGATGAGAAGCGAAATCAGTTTGTGTGAGGACCATGCAGGGAGTTGGGAATGGCAGGAGCGGAAAACAGCATAGCATATGGCATGGAAAACAGAATAGGCACAAGGTGTCAGGTCTGCATCGGGTGCGGACGGTGTCTGACGGATGAGGCGACGCAGAAGAAACTGCGCGTGGTGATGACCGGATCAGAGAAGCTGGGGCTTGGGGCGGCTGTGGAACCTTTTGTGTACACGGAACGAACCGAAGGCATGCGGCTGGTGACGGCGGATATCGGCACCACAACCATCGCGATGCAGCTTTATGCTGCGGATGGCAGCGTGGAGGCGGAGTTTTCCTGTGTCAATCCGCAGGTGCGGTACGGTGCGGACGTGCTCTCACGGATACAGGCAGCGCAGGATGCGGTGCGAAATGCGGCGGACGACATGGATGCGGGTGCGGCGCAGATTATGAGAAATATGGTCATCGGGAAACTGGAAGAAGGTCTTGCGGAATTTCAGGCGAGGCTGCGCCCCGAGGAAACGCTTTTTATGGTGCTGGCGGGTAATACCACGATGGGGTATCTGCTGCTGGGCTATGATACGGAGGAACTGGGGCATGCTCCTTTTGCCGCCGGACATCTGGAGGCACAGGAGACGGAGATCGCAGGGGTAAGAACCTTTGTTTTTCCGGGATTGTCGGCTTTTGTGGGCGGCGATATCATGGCGGGTATGTATGCCTGCGGTCTGAAAGAGCGGGAGGAAGTTACGCTGCTGATCGATCTGGGAACCAACGGTGAGATGGTGTTGGGAAACAGGGAGCGGCAGATTGCCTGTGCAACCGCAGCAGGACCGGCTTTTGAAGGCGGTGTGAACCGTGGAATCTGGGGGGCGGATATGGTACATCTGCTTGCCGGGCTGCGCAAGGCAGATCTGATGGATGAGACAGGGCTTTTGGCGGATCCTTATTTTGACAGTGGTATTCTGATCGGAGATGTGCATGTCACGCAGGAATCTGTCCGGGCGGTGCAGCTGGCAAAAGGAGCGATCGGAGCCGGTATCCGGATCCTGTTGAAGGAATATGGTCTTGTGTCCGGGCAGTCTGACGGCGAAGGTGCGGAAGATTATACCGGCGTAGACAGGGTAATCCTGGCAGGAGGCTTTGGCTATTATCAGACACCGGAGGATGCAGCGTGTATCGGACTGTTACCCAGGGAGCTGGCAGCCAAAACGATTTCGGGCGGAAATACTGCGTTAGCAGGTGCGCTGCGTTTGGGGCGGGAGCTGCTGAAAGAGAATCAACAAACCGCAGAAGGGATAGAAAAGCGGTTGCAGCCGGGGGAGACCAAAGTGTTAAATCTGGCAGAGCATCCGGATTTTGAGTCGCTCTATCTGGAACACATGGAGTTTGCTTGGTAAGAGCATACGCATGTGCATAAGGCGGAAGACTGTATCATAAGCTTGTAGTGACAGGGCAGACAATGGTGCAGTATGAATAAAATAAAGAAAATGAAAACGGCGATGATCCTGTTGGTGATAAGTATACTGATCGGATTGTCGCTTTTTATAATTGGCACACCCGTGCAAAAGGCAGAAGATGCAGGGGTGATCGCCGTATCCGGGGAGGCAGCGGAGAATCGGAAGGGACAGTCCCCGGACCAGGAGATCAAAAAGATTGCACTGACTTTTGATGACGGTCCGCATCCATTTTATACGGAACAACTGTTGGATGGATTGCAGGAGCGCGGCGTAAAGGTGACGTTTTTTGTCACCGGGGAACATGCAGCGCTGCATCCGGAGGTGATAAAGCGGATGCAGGAGGAGGGGCATCTTATCGGCAATCATACCTATAGTCATATGCAGCTTCGCAAGGATAACAGAGAAGCGTTTAAACGGGAACTGGTACAGACCAATGAGGTCATCCGGGAGATCACCGGGGAGGAGCCCCTGTTCGTCCGGCCACCGTACGGCAGCTGGGACAAGAGCTTTGAAAAGGAACTGAATCTGTTTCCGGTACTTTGGACGGTGGATCCGCTGGACTGGTGCTCTCATAATGTGTCCAGTGTCACCGGCCGGATCGTGGGACATGTAAAGGAAAATGACATTATTCTGATGCATGACTATTATGAATCCACGGTGACGGCAGCTCTGCAGGTGGTGGATGCCCTGCAGGCGGAAGGGTATACCTTTGTTACGGTGGATGAGATTTTGTTTGACTGACTTTGACTTTCCTTTGGGCGCGTGATATGATAACAGAAAATACTGATTTGCGTAATGCGTCTTAGGATCAGGAGAGAGTTACCATGGACTTGTTTGAATATATGAGAAGTACCAATATGGAGAAGGAGTCGCCGTTGGCGGCGCGGATGCGTCCCCGCACCCTGGATGAGGTGGTGGGGCAGGAGCATATTATCGGGAAGGACAAGCTGCTGTATCGCGCCATTCAGGCGGACAAGATCAGTTCGGTCATTTTTTACGGGCCGCCCGGTACGGGAAAGACAACCCTGGCCAAAGTGATCGCGAATACCACCAGCGCGGAGTTTACTCAGATCAATGCCACTGTCGCCGGCAAGAAAGACATGGAGGAGGTTGTGGCAAAGGCGAAGGATGTGCAGGGAATGTACGGGAAGCGCACGATCCTGTTTATCGACGAGATCCATCGTTTTAACAAGAGTCAGCAGGATTATCTGCTGCCGTTTGTGGAGGACGGTACGGTCATTCTGATCGGGGCGACCACAGAGAATCCCTATTTTGAGGTGAACGGTGCGTTGATCTCCAGATCCATCATTTTTGAGTTGAAACCGATTCCGAAAGAAGCGGTCAAAGAGCTTTTGAAAAAGGCGGTTTATGACGAAGAACGTGGCATGGGAAGCTATCAGGCTGAAATCGATGAGGAGGCGTTGGAGTTTTTGGCGGACATCTCCGGCGGAGATGCCAGACATGCGCTGAACGCTATTGAACTGGGCATCATGACCACGGAGCGGAGTGCGGACGGCAAGATCCATATCACATTGGAGGTTGCGCAGGAATGTATTCAGAAGCGGGCAGTCCGATATGACAAAAACGGGGACAATCATTACGACACTATCTCTGCCTTTATCAAGAGTATGCGGGGATCGGACCCGGACGCGGCGGTGTATTATCTCGCGCGGATGCTGTATGCGGGGGAGAGCGTGACATTTATCGCAAGGCGGATCATGATCTGTGCGTCGGAGGATGTGGGAAATGCAGACCCCCAGGCGCTCGTGGTTGCCACAAATGCGTCGCTGGCGGTGGAACGGGTTGGCATGCCGGAGGCACAGATCATCTTGTCGCAGGCGGCCGCCTATGTGGCGTGTGCGCCTAAATCCAATGCCAGCTGTGTGGCCATTGACCGGGCCATGGCGGAGGTGGCAAAGAGCGGGAATCTTCCCATTCCGACCCATTTGCAGGATGCACATTATAAGGGGGCGGCTAAATTGGGACATGGCATCGGTTATAAGTACGCTCATGATTATCCGAATCACTATGTGGAGCAGCAGTATCTGCCTTATGAATTAAAAGGAAACGAATTCTATGAACCCACGGGCAACGGGTACGAACAGAAGATCAGGGAGCATATGAGCCGCCTGAAAAAAGAGGCTAGGCATGAATAAGGATTTCTTTACCGATCAAAAAAATTCAGTGGTGCGGTCTGACCGTATCCTGTATACGCCGTCAGCCTTTGCGAAGAATTCCCTGCTGTATCTGCAGGAGATCGGCAGGCTGCAGGCAAAGCAGGCGCATACCTCCAGACGGAGCGATCTGGATTCCTTTTTGCTGCTCATAGTGACGGAGGGAGCAGGAAATCTGGTATATGAGAACTGCACATACCGGCTGGAAGCGGGGGACTGTGCTTTCATCAATTGTGCGGGTTCCTATTCCCATACAACTTCGGAAGAAGCACTATGGTCTCTGGCCTGGATCCATTTCAACGGAAACACCATGCAGGCGGTGTATGAAAAATATCGCAACAGAGGCGGCAAGCCGGTTTTTCGCCCGGCGGATCCGGAGCAGTTTCTGGCGCTGCATGACAGTATTTTTCATATGGCGGATTCCAACGATTATATCAAAGATATGAAGATCAACAGCGGGCTGAGCGAGTTGCTGGTGCTGCTCATGGCGGAATCCTGGAATCCGGAGGAGGCCGGCAACAGAGGCAGGAGTCTGGCGGATCTGAAGACCTATCTGGACGGACATTACACGGAGAGAATTTCGTTGGATCAGCTGGCGGAGCTTTTTTATATCAATAAGTTTTATATGACGCGGGTGTTTAAGGAGCAATACGGTGTGTCAATCAACACCTATCTTCAGCAGTTGAAGATTACGAAAGCGAAACAACTGCTTCGTTTTACGGAGGCATCCGTGGAGGAGATCGGAATTAAGTGCGGCATCGGTGAGGCAAACTATTTCAGCCGCCTGTTCAAACAGGTGGAAGGGATCACGCCCAGCGCGTACAGAAGGCAGTGGAAAACAGGTAATTAAGCGGTTGCTTGAAAAGTCAATATTGTGCAAGTGAAAGTCAATCCGATGCATTCCATTGCATCGGATTTTTTAATAGAATGGTTAAAATAAATGGTAATCGGAGGGAAAAAGATGAAAAAGGCTTTGATCACAGGAGTGACCGGTCAGGACGGATCTTACCTGGCAGAGTTTTTGCTGGAAAAAGAATATGAAGTGTACGGGATGATCCGCAGATCGTCCGCCGATTTCAGAGAGCGTATCGCACATCTGGAGGGCACGGCGCACTTTCATTTGAAATTTGGTGACCTGGGAGATTCCATCAGTCTGGTGAAACTGATCAGCGAAGTGAAACCGGATGAGATCTACAATCTGGCGGCACAGTCCCATGTACAGGTATCTTTTGATGTACCGGAATATACGGCAGACGTGGTTGCCACGGGTGTGCTGCGAGTGCTGGAAGCGGTGCGGGTATGCGGATTGGAGAAAACCTGCCGGATCTACCAGGCAAGCACTTCCGAACTGTACGGAAAAGTAGAAGAAGTTCCGCAGAATGAAAACACCCCGTTTCATCCGTATTCCCCCTATGCGGTGGCCAAGCAGTACGGATACTGGATCGTGAAAGAATACCGCGAGGCGTATGATATGTTCTGCTGTTCGGGTATTCTGTTCAACCATGAATCTGAGCGGCGCGGAGAGACCTTTGTGACCAGAAAGATCACGTTGGCGGCGGCGAGAATTGCCCAGGGAAAGCAGGACAAACTGTATCTGGGAAATCTGAGCAGTTTGCGGGATTGGGGTTATGCAAAGGATTATGTGGAATGTATGTGGCTGATCCTTCAGAACGATAAGCCGGAGGATTTTGTGATTGCTACCGGCGTACAGCACTCCGTGCGGGAATTTGCCACACTTGCGTTTCATTATGCAGGAATTGAACTGGAGTGGCAGGGGGAAGGCATGGAAGAAAAGGGAATTGACAAGGCCACAGGGAGAACTTTGGTGGAAGTGTCCCCTGATTTTTACCGCCCGACTGATGTGGTCAACCTATGGGGTGACCCCACCAAGGCCAGGACGGAACTTGGATGGAATCCTACCAAGACCAGCTTTGAGCAGCTTGTGGAATTGATGGTAAAACATGATATGGAGAAGGTGGCAGTGGAGAGAGCCGAGGAACATATCAGAATGAATCTTGCGGAATATTTGGAAAAGGGAATTGTAAAATGATGGAGAAGAATGCAAAAATTTATGTGGCAGGACACCGGGGAATGGTGGGATCTGCAATCATCAGGGAATTGGAACGCCAGGGATATACCAATCTGGTAACCCGGACACACGCGGAACTGAATCTGTGCAGACAGGCAGAGGTGGAACAGTTTTTTGCGGAGGAAAAGCCGGAGTATGTTTTTCTTGCGGCGGCAAAGGTAGGCGGGATCGTGGCGAATTCCGAGGCGCTGGCGGATTTTATGTATGACAATATGACATTGGAGATGAATGTGATCCATTCCGCCTGGCAGAACGGCTGTAAGAAGCTGGAATTTCTCGGCAGCAGTTGTATCTATCCCCGTATGGCGCCGCAGCCCATGCCGGAGAGCTGTCTGCTGACAAGTGAGTTGGAGAAGACCAACGAGGCGTATGCGTTGGCGAAGATCTCCGGATTGAAATACTGCGAATTTCTGAACAGACAGTACGGTACAGATTATATCAGTGTGATGCCTACGAACCTCTATGGTCCCAATGACAATTATCATCCGACTCACAGCCATGTGTTACCGGCCCTGATCAGACGGTTTCACGAGGCGAAGGTTGAGGGGAGAGAATCCGTTACCTGCTGGGGGGACGGCAGTCCTTTGCGGGAGTTCCTCTATGTGGATGATCTGGCGAATCTGTGTGTGTTCCTGATGAATCATTACAGCGGAAATGAAACCGTGAACGCCGGCACCGGCAAAGAACTGACCATTAGAGAGCTGACAGAGCTGGTGGCGAAGGTGATCGGTTATGAAGGGAAGATCGAGTGGGATACATCCAAACCCAATGGCACGCCCAGAAAGCTTCTGGATGTGAGTAAGGCGACGAAGCTCGGCTGGACTTATAAGACCGAGCTGGAGGAAGGGATCCGGCTCAGTTATGAGGACTTCCTGAACAATCCCATGAGAGCAGAGAGGTAGAAGGATGAATATTGTATTGTTGTCCGGCGGATCGGGGAAAAGGCTCTGGCCGCTTTCCAATGATGTCAGATCCAAGCAGTTTATCAAAATCTTTCGGAAAGAGGACGGCTCCTATGAGTCTATGCTGCAGCGTGTCTACCGTCAGATCAAGACAGTAGATGCGGACGCTGTTGTGACGATTGCTACCAGTAAGACACAGGTGTCGGCGATCCACAATCAATTGGGCGAGGATGTGGGGATCAGCGTGGAGCCCTGCAGACGGGATACCTTTCCGGCCATTGCGCTGGCCACGGCTTATCTGGTGGATGTGATGGGGGTAGATCCGGAGGAATCTGTGGTGGTATGTCCGGTGGACCCCTATGTGGAAACAGATTATTTTCAGTCATTAAAAGGATTGGCGGAGCAGGCTGATAAGGGAGAAGCCAATCTGGTGCTCATGGGGATCGAGCCCACATACCCCAGTGAAAAGTATGGGTATATCATTCCCGAGAGTGAAGCGCAGACTGCCGGTGTGAAGACGTTTAAGGAGAAGCCTACGGCTGCGGTGGCGGAGGACTATATCGCGCAGGGAGCGCTTTGGAACGGCGGCGTGTTTGCGTATAAGCTCCGTTATGTTCTGAACAAAGCCCATGAACTGATCGATTTTACAGATTATGAAGATCTGTTTGCAAAATATGAGACGCTTACCAAAATTTCGTTTGATTATGCAGTGGTGGAAAAGGAAGACAAAATTCAGGTCATGCGGTTTGCCGGGCAGTGGAAGGATCTGGGTACGTGGAATACCCTGACAGAGGCCATGGGAGAAAATGTGGTAGGGAAAGGTATCCTGAATGAAAAGTGCAGCGGTGTGCATATCATCAATGAGATGGATGTGCCTGTGTTGGCCATGGGACTGCATGATGTGGTGATCTCAGCGAGCCCGGAGGGAATCCTGGTTTCCGATAAGGAGCAGAGTTCCTATATCAAGCCCTATGTGGACGAGATCGATCAGCAGATCATGTTTGCCGAAAAGAGCTGGGGCAGCTTCAAGGTGCTGGATGTGGAGAAAGAATCCATGACCATTAAAGTGACATTAAACGCCGGACATTCCATGAATTATCACAGTCATAAAAACCGTGATGAGGTGTGGGTGGTGATCAGTGGCCAGGGAAAGACCATTGTGGACGGAATGGAGCAAAGCGTAAAGCCCGGTGACGTGGTGACCATGAGTGCAGGCTGCAGGCATACGGTGATAGCGGATACAGAGCTAAAGCTGATGGAAGTGCAGCTGGGGAAAGAAATCAGTGTACAGGACAAGCAGAAGTTTGAGGTGGAATATTGAGAAAACCGTTTATGCTGAGTCCCTCCGCAAAGGATTATCTGTGGGGAGGCAGCAGACTGAATGACGAATTTGCAAAGGGTATCGATATGAGCCCGTTAGCGGAAACCTGGGAGTGTTCCACACACCCGGACGGTCCCAGCTTTGTGGTTTCCGGTGAATATGAGGGGAAAAGCCTGACGGAGGTGCTGCATGCACATCCGGAATTCCTGGGAACCCATCCGGCAGAGGTGCATGAGCTGTGTCGAAAAGGAGAGTTGCCGATCCTGATCAAGTTCATTGACGCAAAACAGGATCTGTCTGTCCAGGTACATCCGACGGACGAGTATGCACGGAAGCATGAGAACGGACAGTTGGGAAAGACGGAAATGTGGTATGTTCTCGATGCCGCTAAGGACACGTCACTGATTTACGGACTGAAGCAATCGGTGGAAAAGGATGTGCTGCGTAAAGCGATAGAGGAGGGAAAGGTGAGCAGGTATCTGCAGCGTGTACCGGTTAAGAAGGATGAGGTCTTTTTCATCCAGTCCGGTACGATCCACGCCATCGGCGCAGGCGCATTGATCGCGGAGATTCAGGAGAACAGTAACCTGACCTATCGTCTGTATGACTATGACAGGGTGGATAAAAACGGGCAGAAGCGATCCCTGCACATTGAGAAAGCATTGGAGGCGGCAAATCTGGAGGCGGCAAAAGAACCCAGACAGCCCTTGCGTGTATTGCATTACAAACCGGGCATGGCCAGCGAGCTGCTTTGCAGATGTAAGTATTTTGAGGTGTACCGTCTGTTGGTGAACAATGAGAGAAGGCAGAATGTAACCTATCAGTCGGATCATATGAGCTTCCGCGTGTTGCTCTGTGTCAACGGATGCGGCACGATCCGGTTCGGCGGGGAAGTGCTGGAGATCTATAAAGGCAACTGTGTGTTTGTGCCGGCAGAATCGGAGGTATTAAAGTTGCACGGGCAAATGCAGCTTTTGGATGTGAGGGGATAGCTGTTCAGAATAATTCCCGGATCAGATATTGATAGATCTTTTCATTTCGGGTCTGCCAGTTTTCACAGATTCCACGGGCAATCTCTTCAGTGGGAACGGAAAGGGTTAAATTGATCAGAGTGATGTCCTTATCCTTGGCGACCAGATTTGCTTCGTATTCCCCGGAAGTGGATTTATAATAATGACTCTGCACAGATACTTCATTGCGCAGGGTCATTTCATTTTCCTGAAAATAAGTGTCGATATCCTGCTTGATGGACGGATTGATCCGATTGTCAAAATAGTGGAGCGTTTCTATTCCTTCCTCTGTAATTTTTAACTGGGTGCGGTTGCCCACAGCCTGAGAGGAGATCATGCCGGCATCGGTCAGTTCTGCAATTGCCTGCTGCAGCGTCATAAAGTTCGTATATTCGCGTTCCAATACAAAATCGCTGATCTGGGCGGCGGTGAGAGGAAATGCCACGCGGTTCAGCATGTAGAGGACGATCAATTTGTAGAGTGTCAAAGGATCCTGTAACATGGTGGGTCTCCTTTTTTTATAATCAGATAGAATCTCCCTGAAATGCAGAGAGCAGTGCCATTTCCCGGTGCAGACTGTTCAGCACATCCCGTTTGTTCCCACTCCAGACCGGTGCAAGTAAACTGTCTTTCGGGCCGTCTCCTGTGAGCCTGTGAAGGATGATGTCCGGAGAGAGACGGCGAATGCAGGCAATTAAAATTGCCAGGTATTCGTCCTTGGTGAGAGGACGGATCGTAGGGGAGCCTGTGACGGATTCGGTTTCTTGTTTTGGCACCGATTGTGTCTGTAAATAGAATTTTCCCAGATCCGTATCTTTTAAAATATGCAGTAATTGCAGCTTTACGCCAAACGGATGCAGTCTGTTCAGATAGGCGATGCTTTCCAGGATCATGTCCTGTGTTTCGCCGGGAAGTCCGATGATCAGGTGTACGATCACGGGAATATGGATTGCCTGTAAGTCATGAAATGCTTTTTCAAAACAGGGCAGTTCATAGCCGCGGCGAATGAAAAGGGCTGTCTGTTCGTGGATGGTCTGCAGTCCCAACTCGATCCAGATGAATTTGTCCGGGTAAGCAATGGTCAGTTCCGAAAGCAGTGACAATACAGCATCCGGCAGACAATCCGGTCTGGTGGCGATGGAGATGCCGCAGACAGAAGGGCAGTTCAGCGTTTCCGTAAATATTTTACGCAGATATGCCACGGGAGCATAGGTGTTGGTGTATGCCTGAAAGTAAGCGATCAGGCAGGGGGAGTCTGGCACAGGCATTACAGGTGATTTGGCATGAAAAAGCGCCAGCCCTTCTTCCAGCTGTTCCTCCACACTTTTTCCTGCAATGTCTACGGCAAAATCACCGCTGCCGCCGGCGCTGCAGAAAATGCACCCCCGAGTGTCTAATGACCCGTCCCGGTTGGGACAGGTCATATGAGCGTTCAGGGCAATCTTATAACATTTTCGGCCTAGCGTGTTTTTACACCAGGCATCCAGGGAGTAGTAGGGCTTACCGTGCCACTCCGGTCTGTTTGATCTGTCAATCATTTTATCTCACGATATGGGACTTTACAGCCTCCGCAACCTTCTCCGCAACCATAGGGTTGAACGGTTCGGGCATGATGTTGTCCTCATTTAACTCGCTTTCGGGAACCAGAGCCGCGATCGCTTCCGCTGCGGCCAGCTTCATTTCCTCTGTGATCTGGGGAGCACGCCCCTCCAGCGCACCTTTGAAGATGCCGGGGAAAGCCACCACATTGTTGATCTGGTTGGGAAAATCGCTGCGGCCGGTACCGATGATCCTTGCGCCGGCTGCCTTCGCCTCGTCCGGCATGATCTCGGGAACAGGATTCGCCATGGCGAAGATGATCGCATCTTTATTCATGGAAGCCACCATTTCCTTGGTCACGCTGCCGGGAGCGGATACGCCGACGAAGATATCGGAACCCTTCATGGCATCGGCCAGAGAGCCGGTCAGATTGTCCAGATTAGTCACTTCAGTCATTTCTTTCTTGATCCAGTTCAGATCGGATCTGTCTTTGGAGACAATACCGGTGCGGTCGCACAGGATGATATGCTTGAAACCGTAGGTCAGAAGCAGCTTGGTGATCGCGATACCTGCAGCGCCTGCGCCGTTTACTACCACACGGCAATCCTCTTTTTTCTTGCCGATGATCTTCAAAGCATTGATGGTACCGGCCAATACCACGATAGCGGTACCGTGCTGGTCATCGTGGAAAACAGGGATGTCCAGCGTCTCCTTCAGACGTCTCTCAATTTCAAAACAGCGGGGAGCGCTGATGTCCTCTAAGTTGATGCCGCCAAAGCCCGGTGCAAGCCAGGTTACGGCTTTGATGATCTCTTCGGTGTCCTGGGTGTCCAGACAGATGGGAACAGCGTTTACACCGCCGAATTCCTTGAACAGTACAGCCTTTCCTTCCATAACCGGCATAGCTGCATGCGGTCCGATATTGCCAAGCCCCAAAACGGCGCTTCCGTCAGAAACCACGGCGATGGTGTTGGCCTTCATCGTATATTTGTAAGCAGCCTCCTTGTCCTCGGCGATCACCTTGCAGGGCTCGGCTACGCCGGGGGTGTAGGCGAGAGCCAGATCCTCACGGGACTTTACGGGGGTCTTGGAAACGGTCTCCAATTTGCCGTTCCACTGTTCATGTAACATTAACGCTTTTTCATTGGTTGTCATGACATTACCTCTTTTCTGATATTTTATAGGATCATACAGATAAATCGTTTGGAAACAAATTTACTCTATTATATAATAGGGGAGAAGTTATTGCAAATAATTTATTTCAGTCGGAAAAACATTTGATCAGCAGCAGTTTTCCCTCTTGTACAGATACTTTGGCGGTTTCGCCGGGCAGGACTTCGTTGCTTGTGCCATACTGATATTCGCAGGTGATCTCGCCGTTTTGCAGAGGAAATTTAGCGTGTTCTATGGTGATCCCCTTCGCGGTGCCGGAGATATTCAGCAGGGAGAAATAGGCAAAGGTATCGGGAATATAGGCAGGAGCATCTGAAATGATCTCCATCTCGGAGTAGTCATCGATCAGTTTGGCTTGTTTGCCGGCAGAGTCCAGCATCAGCAGGGCATACACGTTGACAAGGGTATGGTCGAGCCTTTCTCCTACGGCACCGATCAACAGGAAGGTTTCAAAGCCGCGCCGAATCGCTTCTTTGATGGCATAGACGGTGTCTGTGTCATCTTTTTCCCGGGGAAGTACGATGGTTTCCGCATTCAGCCCGGGATTGGGCCAGGAGTCAAAATCACCGATGATGAGGTCGGGAGTGAGCTGCAGTGGTTCCATGTGTTTCAGACCGCTGTCACAGAAAACACAGAAATCGTCACTTTTCAGATAACTGTTGACCCGGGCATAATTTTTGATTCCCGCGCCGCCGATGATCACACATCTTTTTTGTTTCATGTCCCAAGTCCTCTTTTCTTTTGGTTTTGTTCGTGTAAGATGATTCTGTCTGTTCGATTGTAGTACAATGCCGGTGTAAATTCAATCAAAGATGAGAAAATAAAGTCCTTTTCTTTCCGTGTTTGTCGTGATATAATAAAATGCAATAATATGAGCGGTACAGTACCGTTGATCAACAGGAGGACAAAATATGTATTCATTGGATGAAGTAAAACTCGTCGATCCTGAGATCGCACAGGCGATCACAGACGAGCAGGCAAGACAGAACAGCCATATTGAGCTGATCGCTTCTGAAAACTGGGTGAGCAAAGCTGTGATGGCTGCAATGGGAAGCCCCCTTACCAATAAGTATGCGGAAGGATATCCCGGAAAAAGATATTACGGTGGCTGCGATTGCGTGGATGTAGTGGAGAATCTGGCAATCGAGAGAGCAAAGAAGCTGTTTGGCTGTGACTATGCCAATGTGCAGCCCCATTCCGGCGCACAGGCAAACATGGCAGTGCAGTTTGCAGTATGTCAGCCCGGAGATACCATCATGGGCATGAATCTGGCACATGGCGGACATCTGACCCATGGTTCACCCGTGAATATGTCCGGTAAATATTTCAATATCGTCCCTTACGGAGTAAACGATGAGGGATTCATTGATTATGATGAACTCCGCAAGATCGCGCTGGAGGCAAAGCCGAAGATGATCATTGCCGGTGCATCCGCTTACGCGCGTACCATTGATTTTAAGAAGTTCCGTGAGGTTGCAGACGAGGTGGGCGCAGTGCTCATGGTAGATATGGCACACATCGCAGGTCTGGTGGCAGCAGGACTGCATCCCTCACCGATCCCTTATGCGGATGTGGTGACCACCACCACGCATAAGACACTGAGAGGACCCAGAGGCGGTCTGATCCTCTGCAATCAGGCAGCAGCGGACAAGTTCAACTTCAACAAAGCGATCTTCCCCGGTATCCAGGGTGGTCCTCTGATGCATGTGATCGCTGCGAAGGCTGTCTGCTTCAAAGAGGCGCTTTCCGACGACTTCAAGGTATATCAGCAGGGGATTGTGGACAATGCACAGGCTCTCTGCAAGGGCTTGATGAGCCGTGGGATCAAGATTGTTTCCGGCGGTACGGACAACCATCTGATGCTGGTTGACCTGACCACTTACAATCTTACCGGTAAGGCAGTGGAGAAGCTTCTGGATCAGGCGCACATCACCTGTAACAAGAATACGATCCCGAACGACCCGCAGTCTCCGTTCGTGACCAGCGGTATCCGTCTGGGTACGCCTGCGGTTACTTCCAGAGGCATGAACACCGAGGATATGGACAAGATTGCCGAGGCTATTGCCATGGTAGTGAAGGGTGGCGAGGAGAAGGTGCCTGAGGCGAGAGCAATCGTGCAGGCATTGACGGACAAGTATCCTTTGATCTAGATCTGAAAAAATAAAACAATGGCAAAATAAAAGCGGCAGACCGGGCGAACAAGCCCGATCCGCTGCTTTTTCATTGTGTCATTCTGCTTCTTCTGCTCCGCCATCAGCGCTGATGACCACGGTGTCATCATCTGTGTTGCAGGTATTGCAGGGACTGCAGGTATTGCATCCATTGCTGTCCATGCCGCAGCATTCCTGCTTCAGATGTTCCTCATAGAGAGGTTCCCCCAATTCCAACGGCTTGATTGCCAGATTCAGGAGATCTCCGGCTACGAAGCGCATGCAGTCAGTGTCTTCCGGCGCAACGATGCTGCCCTTGGGAACATCGATCTTGCCGGAAGTAGCAAGCTTGTATCCTGCGAAGTACAGACTCTGCAGGAACAGGGTGAGTCCTACGGAAACTGAGCTGTCATCTGCATCAAAATTCAGAAGCTTTGCCATGCAGCACAGATTGATACCCTGTGTCACTGTGTTGCCCGTTGCATCGAATCCGATGAAATTGATGACGGGCGTAGGAGTATCGCCGGTGAGATCGTAGGAAAGACCATAGGGGGCGTAGATATCCAACTCTACGGAATTCGGATTAGTGTCCTCATCGTAGGTAGGAGCTGTGGTCGAAGGCGGCAGATAGACTGCTGTGGGAAAGATCGTATCCACCAGACGGTCTGCAGAATCATACAGATTCAGTGCAAACTGTACTGTGATGTTGGACAGAGTGATCCGGTAGCAGTTGGGACGACCGCTGATGGCTTCAATCACCACATTTCCGTCGCCGTATTCATAGGTTGCATCAATTGCTTTGACGGAAGCGGAAGTTGCGGTGGGATAGGCGGTTGCAATGTCTTCTTCCAGTTCAAAGGTTGTACAGAGATTGATGCCGATTTCATCGTAAATTGCGGGTGCATAGGCACCGAGCATATTGGGTTCACCGCAGATCGGATTGGTACATACATCTTTGCAGCAACCGGAGTTGTTCATAGACTGTACCACATTGCTGACGATGCGGGAGTTTGTTCTGCATCTACATTTAGCCATAACAAATATCCTTTATTTTCTTTGGTATATAATATGTTCTAATTCTTTTTTGTGACCATAAGATAAAATAAAATGAAAAAGATTGGAAAAATTATGGTAAAAATATACGAACTGCAGAAAGAGCAGTGGGCAATTTTTTTTGATCGGGGGAAGCAGCTGATTATGCAATACAAAGAAGGAGAGCGGGTGGGAAGACCGATCTTGCTGGCAAATGATTATGTGGGTGGGTTTGCTGCGGTCCTTTTTGAAGATACGCTTTATTACTTCTATGAGAATGATCATGGGGAGCTGTTACTGCGAAATATCAGGGATAATATGATTTATTATCAATTGCAGGAAAGCGTGCCATTGCATCTGACTGTACAGGATGAGGCGCTCCTGTGCTGGGTGCTGGAGGACAAGAAAGGACAGGATATGAGTGTTTTAAAGTGTATCAACCCGTTTCGGCCAGCGGCAAGCCGAGTGATCCTGGGGGAAATTCCGATTCAGGCGGACGTGCATATTTTGGAAACATCGCAGGGAACATTTGTTACATGGGGGAATCCGCCTAAGCTGTATTGGATCGATAAGCGGCTTGCAATACAGGAGCTGGCGACATCTGACAGACTCCGCTTTGAAGCGCAGGAGGAGAAAATAAGACAGATGGGGGAGGAGATAGAGCACCTTACAGAATCATTGGAAGAGAAAGGGCAAAATCTTCTGGAGAAAGACATACAGATGAAGCGCCTGCAAGGTATGATCGACAGTGCAACACATCAATATGAAGAACTGATGCATGTGGCAGAACAATACAGGGACGAGGCGGTCAAATGGCGAAGTAAGTTTGTTTTTTAAAAGAAATATGGATCAAATGTAAAATTTTCTCTTGTGCTTTCGAGTATCCTGTGTTAGAATATCTTTCGTTGACAAACAAGTGTCCGCTTGTCAAATACAAGAAAGGGAAGATCATGGGTCAGGAAGATACAGCAAAGTATTTTGTGGTGCGCCGGAAGGCAATTCCCGAGGTGCTGCTCAAGGTGGTCGAAGCAAAGAGGCTTTTGGAATCGGAAAAAGTGATGACGATTCAGGAAGCGGTTGATGCGGTCGGCATCAGCCGCAGTTCTTTTTATAAGTACAAGGATGATATTTTTCAGTTCCATGACAACGCACAGGGGACAACCATTACCCTGACCTTTCAGATGGATGATGAGCCGGGGCTTTTGTCGGATGTGCTGAAGATCATTGCCGAGTACGGGGCCAATATTCTGACCATTCATCAAAGTATTCCCATCAACGGTATTGCCTCGCTGAGTCTGAGCGTACAGGTGCTCAAGACCACGGGAGACATTTCAAAGATGCTGGAGCGGATGGAAGCTCAGAAGGGTGTCCGGCATGTAAAGATCCTGGCGCGAGAGTAGAAAGGAGACAAGTTATGGTTCAGGTTGCAGTATTAGGCTACGGCACTGTGGGAAGCGGTGTGGTGGAGGTCATTGGAAAAAATAATGGGATCGTCAGCAGAAATGCCGGTCAGGAACTGAATGTGAAATACATTCTGGATCTGAGAGATTTTCCGGAGGATCCCTATGGGGACAGAGTCATCCATGATTTTGATACGATCCTGAATGACAGTGAGGTGTCGATCGTGTGTGAGGTGATGGGCGGCGTAGGCGCGGCATATCAGTTCACCAAAGCTGCCCTGGAGAAGGGCAAGAGTGTTTGCACTTCCAATAAAGAGCTGGTGGCAAAACATGGTCCGGAGCTTCTGCAGATCGCAAAGGCAAATCATTGCAGCTATCTGTTTGAGGCGAGCGTAGGCGGCGGTATTCCGATTATCCGCCCGTTAAACGACTGCCTGACAGCTGAGAAGATTGAGAATATTACCGGTATTCTGAACGGCACTACGAATTATATTCTGACCAAAATGGAGCGTGAAGGCGCTGACTTTGATACGGTTCTGAAGGAAGCACAGGAGAAAGGGTATGCCGAGAGAAATCCCGAGGCGGATGTGGAAGGTCATGACGCCTGCCGTAAGATTGCGATCCTGTCTTCTCTGATGACCGGTAAAAATGTAGATTCCGAAAAAATTTATACAGAGGGTATCACCAAGATCACGGCAGATGATTTCCTCTATGCAAAAGCAGCGGGCAGAACGATCAAGCTGCTGGCAAAGAGCGATGCGGTGGGAGAGGATGAAGTGCTTACAATGGTGGCGCCTTTTATGGTGGACAAGGAGCATCCGCTGGCAATGGTAAACGATGTATTCAACGCTGTATTTGTGCGCGGAAATATGCTGGGCGATTCCATGTATTACGGGCGCGGCGCAGGAAAACTTCCCACGGCCAGTGCTGTTGTGGGAGATGTGGTAGAGTGCGCGAGAAATCTGGGCAGACATATTCCCTGCCGCTGGGAGGCACAGGACGCGAAGCTGGCGGATGTGGCGGATATTGAGGATGCGTACTATGTGCGCGTGAAAGCCGAGAAAAAATCTGAGGCGCAGGCTGCTTTCGCAGGGGGACGGCTGTTGGAGATTCCCGACCGCGACAAGGACTTTGCCGTATTGACCACCCCTATGAAGGAAAAGGAGTTTGCGGCGAAATGTCAGACGCTGGGCGATGCAGTTCTGAGCAGGATCCGTTTATATTAAAATATTCTGAAAGAGAAATCGAGGAGTTGAAAAAATGGCAAAGGTAGTAAAATTCGGCGGCAGTTCTCTGGCCAGTGCAGAGCAGTTTCAAAAAGTAGGTAACATCATTCGGGCGGACAAGCACAGAAGATTTGTGGTTCCCTCCGCGCCGGGCAAGCGTTTTTCCGGTGATACCAAAGTGACGGATATGCTTTATGCATGTTACGATCTGGCGGCAGCAGGCAAGTCTTTTTCCAAGGAACTGAAAGCCATCAAGGCGCGTTATGATGAGATCATTGAAGGATTGATGCTGGAACTCTCTCTGGAGGAGGAGTTCAAGACAATTGAGAAGAATTTCAAGGCGAAGTTGGGCAGAGACTATGCAGCTTCCCGCGGCGAGTATCTGAACGGCATTGTCATGGCGAAGTATCTGGGCTATGAATTTATTGATGCGGCAACGGTCATTTTCTTTGATGAAAAAGGAGAATTCGACGCGCAGAAGACCAATGCGATTCTTTCCCACAGACTGACGGAGTGTGGTCTGGCGGTGGTGCCGGGATTTTACGGCGCGAAGCCGGACGGTACGGTGAAGACATTCTCCAGAGGCGGTTCCGACGTGACCGGTTCCATCGTGGCGAAGGCGGTAAGAGCAGATGTGTATGAGAACTGGACGGATGTGTCCGGATTTATGATCGCCGATCCCAGGATCATTGACTCCCCGGAGAGCATTGATGTGATCACCTACAAGGAACTGCGTGAGCTTTCTTACATGGGAGCAAGTGTACTGCATGAGGATGCCATCTTCCCGGTTCGCCAGGAAGGGATTCCCATCAATATCAGAAACACAAATAAGCCGGATGACAAGGGAACCTGGATCGTGGGCAGCACCTGTCAGAAGTCCAAATATGTGATCACAGGTATTGCGGGCAAGAAGGGCTTCTGTTCCGTGTATATTGAGAAGGATATGATGAACTCTGAGATCGGTTTCGGACGAAAAGTGCTGCAGGCTTTTGAGGATCAGGGCATTTCCTTTGAGCATGTTCCCTCCGGTATTGATACCATGACCGTCTTTGTGCATCAGGACGAGTTTATGAACAAGGAACAGCAGGTGGTTGCAGGGATCCACAGACTTGCAAAGCCGGATGTTATTGAGATAGAAGCGGATATTGCGTTGATCGCAGTGGTTGGACGCGGGATGAAATCCACCCGCGGTACTGCCGGAAGAATTTTCTCCGCATTGGCGCACAACAGGATCAATGTGAAGATGATCGATCAGGGATCCTCCGAGCAGAATATCATTATCGGAGTGGCGGACAGCGATTTCGAGACAGCTATCAAGGCAATCTACGATATCTTTGTAACCACAAAGCTTTGATTGTTTTTATTAAAAAATCTATTGTTTAAAAATTACCAGAAAATTACACAATAAACACAAGAAAAAACTAAAAATTTAAAAAATATTTGTAAAAATGTGTTGACAAATGTCGCGGGTCGTGCTATAGTAATATCAACAAAAGAAAACATCTTCCACAAAGTACGAAAGATGAAATGTTCTTTATAGGGCGCACGGCCCTCAATAAACGTTAACATAGATTGATCGAGTACACAGAAGTAGCAGCGAGTTGCCGCAGATGATCATCTCGGAACGTTGCAGTATATGAATACAAAGAGGATGTGGAAAGATAGGAGAACAGGTGGAAGATGAATGACAACTTCATATTGAGGACATGCTTATACCGGAAGGTACAAAGAGCAAATATCCAGAAAGAGAGGTAAAGGCCGTTGGAGAGCATAGTCTGAAAGAGGGTATTGATGTGGCAGAATCGATACCCTCTTTCTTTTGCGCTTTCCGAAAAAGCTATAAATACCGGCCAATTCTTAATCTTTTAGAAAATAGTAAAAAAGGAATATTTTACAGTGGAAAAATGTCGAAAAGTAATGTATGATAGAACGGTATGATATCAACAGAAAGAATCGATGTACTTTAACATAGATAGATCAGAGGTGCTTGAGAATATGGATCAGAAGATAAAGGAACAGCAGGAGAAGCGGGAAGCTCGCAGAAAGCGGCGTATCCGGAATCAGGTCATTGCGTATATTGTCCTTGTGGTATTGATCTTACTGATGGCGGGCGGCATTGTATATGGCGTACAATATCTGACACAGAAGGGTGAAGAAAACGAACAGGTGAAACAGGGTCAGGTCGATCAGATGGTGGGTACGGAGGAGAGCCTGGAAGTTCCTTCCGGCAGTGAAACCACGACAGAACCGGTCATTGAACTGACACCTGCTCAGAAATTGGATGAGATTGTCAATGCGGGCATTGAAGTGATGCCTTTGGAGGATAAGGTGGCTGGCTTGTTTGTTGTGACGCCGGAGTCAATCACAGGGGTCAGCACTGCAGTAAAGGCAGGGGACGGAACCAAACAGGCGTTGACAAAGTATTCTGTGGGTGGAATCATCTACAATACCAGAAATATACAGAATGAGTCACAGTTCAAAGAAATGATCGATACCACCAAGCTCTATGCCAACTATCCGCTGTTTATCGCAGTGGAGGATGAGGGCGGTTCCGTCAGCCCGTTGGAAGAGAAAGGCCTGGCTGAGAAACAAAAAGGTGCGGCGGATCTGGGAACGGCGGGGGATGCCGATGCAGTCCGTGCTGTGGGTGAGAATATAGGAACCTATCTGGCCGCTTATGGATTTAATCTGAATCTTGCGCCGGTAGCCGATCTGAACAGTGTGAAAAATTCTGTCATGGCAAAACGGAGTTATGGTGATTCTGCGGATGCGGTAAGTCAGCTTGTTTCTGCAATGGTGGAAGGGCTGGAGAGCAAGAAGATCGACACGTGTCTGAAGCATTTCCCGGGTATGGGAAGCACGACGCAGAATACGGATACAGGCCTGGCGTCTACGGATCGCAGCGCAGAAGATTTCAGGGCAAATGAATTTGTGGTCTTCCAGTCGGGAATCGATGCCGGAGCGGATATGGTGATGGTAAGTCATATGGCGGCACCTTCTCTTTCGGGAGACAACACTCCCTGCTCTATGTCATCTACGGTGGTGACAGATATCTTGAGGAATGAGATGGGATTTGACGGCGTGATCATCACGGATGCCATGAATCTGAAGGCAATATCGGAATATTATAGCGCGGATGAGGCAGCGGTGCTGGCGCTGAAGGCGGGCTGTGACATGATCCTGATGCCGGAGGATTTTGAAAAGGCGTACAACGGTGTGCTGGAAGCAGTACAGAACGGTGTGATCTCTGAGGAGCGCATCAATGACTCTCTGCGGAGAGTATACCGCATCAAATACGCCGACAGAGTATCTGAATAAGGTAAAATGCTAAAAATAAGACACAAAATTCGCAAATACTGTGAATTTTGTGTCTTTACTTTAGTGTGTTGCTATGGTAAAATAGCCCTTGTTTTATGGGATTTGTTCCCGATTTTTATTTTATGGAGGAGAGAAATATGAAAAAGAAACTTGCAATGTTATTGACCTTGACCATGATGTCCGGTCTGCTGCTTACCGGTTGTAACACCGGCAGCAATGCAGGAACCGGCGCTTCCCAGTCCGCAAAGGCAGAGCTGGTATACGCAGTAGAGGCGGGAAGTGCAGGAGAGGAAGTTGCCAAGGAGAAAGGCTTCAAGATTAATTCTGTGGCTTCTCAGGCAGATGCTTTGATGGAAGTGGCATCCGGTACTTCTGATGCGGCGATCATCGATCTGCTCATGGCGGGCGCTATGATCGGTGAGGGCACCAGCTATCCTAACATGATCCACACGGAGGAGCTGACCACCGAGGAGTACGGCGTAGGCTGCCGTAAGGGTTCTGACCTGGCATCTTATATCAATGCGGTATTTGCTGATACCTATGCGGATGGTTCCCTGAAGACCACAGCAGAGAAGTATGGCGTACAGGAGTCTCTGGTGGAGCAGGCTGCTACAGAGTTTACCGCATCTGCAAGCGACAGTGATGTGGCTTATATTCAGGGAAAAGGTACTCTGATCGTAGGAATCACGGATTTTGCTCCGATGGATTACAAGGATGACAAGGATCAGTGGATCGGATTTGATGCAGATATGGCTCGTGTGGTTGCAGAGAGAATGGGCGTTACCGTTGAGTTTGTAGAGATCGATTGGGACAACAAGATCATGGAGCTTAACTCCAAGAATATCGATGTGGTATGGAACGGTATGACTCTGACCAATGAGGTTAAGGAGTCCATGGAATGCACCAACGCATACTGCAATAACGCACAGGTGGTAGTTGTAAACAAGTAATAATTGACAAAGGATATGGAGTTTGCCTATGTTTTGGCCGGTTACCTGGTCCCTGATGAATGGTCTGTGGACGACTTTTAAAATATTTGCGCTGACACTTGTGTTTGCTCTGCCGTTGGGACTTGTGATAGGCATTTTGAGTATGAGCAAATGCAAACCTGTAAAGTGGCTGATCGATATTTTGGTCTGGATCGTGAGGGGAACCCCCCTCATGCTCCAGTTGATCATTATCTTTTACGGGCCGGGGTTGTGGCTGGGACACAATATCTGGAACGGCGGGGAGAGCGGACGTATCACGGCGACCGTGGTGGCTTTTTCCATTAATTATGCATGCTATTTTTCCGTAATTTTCCGCGGCGGTATCGAGGGCGTTCCGGTTGGACAGAGAGAGGCCGGTCAGGTACTGGGAATGACGAAGATGCAGATTTTCTTTAAGATTACGTTGCTCCAGATGATCAAGCGGGTGGTGCCGCCCATGTCCAATGAGGTGATCACCCTGGTGAAGGATACTTCCCTTGCCAGGATCATTGCCGCATACGAGCTGACCTTTGCGGGATATTCCTTTATGAAATCCGATGGCCTTACCTGGCCGCTGTTTTATACAGGTGTCTTTTATCTGTTGTTTGTGGGGATTCTGACGGTGCTCTTTAATCTCATTGAGCGCAAGCTGGACTATTTCAGGTAGGAGGCATGACATGGCGATCTTGGAAGTAAAAAATATTGAAAAACATTTTGGCAATACGAAGGTACTCCAGAAGGTGAGCTTCTCGTTGGAGGAAGGCAATGCACTTGCAATCATCGGATCCTCCGGCTCCGGTAAGACCACATTGCTCAGATGCTTAAATTTTCTGGAAATGCCGAGCCAGGGGACGATCGTTGTGAAGGGTGAGACATTATTCGATGCATCCCGTCCGTCGAAGGAGTGGGAGAAAGATCTGCGCACAAAACGTCTGCATTTTGGCATGGTGTTCCAGTCTTTTAATCTCTTTCCACAGTATACGGCCCTGCAGAATGTAACGCTGGCGGAAGAACTGCTGGCAAAGGAGCGTTCGGATTACAAAGCAAATCGGACGCAGATCCTGGAGGAGATCAAAGAGCACGGAAAAGCGCTCCTGGCACAAATGGGGCTTTCCGACAGAATGGATCATTATCCGCACCAGCTTTCCGGCGGACAGCAGCAGAGAGTGGCAATTGCCAGGGCATTGGCGTTGAAACCGGATATTCTGTGCTTTGATGAGCCTACATCGGCGCTGGATCCGGAGTTGACCGGCGAAGTGCTGAAGGTCATCAGAGGATTGGCGGATCAGAAGACCACGATGATCATTGTGACCCACGAGATGGCGTTCGCCAGAGATGTGGCGGATCAGATCATTTTCATGGATGGCGGCGTGATCGTGGAACAGGGCGACGCAAAGCAGGTGATCGATGCACCGAAAGAGGAGCGGACCAAACAGTTCCTCACCAGATATACACAAGGTTAAGCGTTGGGATAATTTGCAGGGAAAATAGAACAGGCACATCATACATTTCGGTACAGACCGGTTTGTATGACGTGCCTGATTTTTATTCATTTGGCAATAAAAAAAGCGCGAGACGGGGATCGAACCCGCGACCCCCTCCTTGGCAAGGAGGTGCTCCACCGCTGAGCCACTCGCGCATATCGCAATCACTGCTTGCGAACAAAACCTATTCTACAGCATAAACTTCACGCTGTCAACCCTATTTTTCAAATAAATACCTTGCACAGAGCCTGCAAAGAGAATAAAATAAAAGTGTAAAGTGGGGATAGTATGGAAATTTACATAAAATTTGGAATTGCCAGCGAGGAGGGTTATGCATGAAATTAGTATTTATCGGAGCAGATCATGAAGTGACGGGAAGCTGTCATTATCTTGAGGCAGCGGGGAAGCATATCCTGGTGGATTATGGTATGGAGCAGGGAATCCATACCTTTGAGAGCGCGCCGCTTCCGGTAGATGAGGCGCGGATCGACTATGTGTTTTTGACCCATGCCCATGTGGATCATTCGGGGCTTTTGCCCTTGCTTTACGCGAGGGGATTTCGGGGGCAGATTTTTACGACGGACGCCTCAGCGGATCTGTGCAGCATTATGCTGCGTGACTGTGCGCACATTCAGATGATGGAGTCGGAGTGGCGCAACCGCAAGGCGAAACGAAGCGAGAATGTAGCACATCAGGAGCCGCTTTATACCATGGAGGACGCAGACGGCGTGATCAAGCGCATCGTGCCCTGCCACTATGATCAGGAAGTGAATATCTGTGAGGGGATAAAGATCCGGTTTACAGACATCGGACATCTGTTGGGCAGTGCCAGTATCGAGGTGTGGCTGACAGAGGATGGGCGCACGAAGAAGATCGTGTTCTCCGGAGATATCGGCAATAAGGATCAGCCGCTTCTGAAAGACCCGAAACCTACGGCACATGCGGATTATGTGGTCATGGAGTCCACTTACGGCGACAGGCTGCACACCACGGAAAAAGTGGATTATGTGAAGGAGTTGGCGCAGATCCTGAAGGAGACCTTTGACCGGGGCGGTAATGTGGTAATTCCGTCCTTTGCGGTGGGCAGAACGCAGGAGATATTGTATTTTCTGCGGCAGGTGAAGGTGGATCGCCTGGTAAAAGGACATGAGAATTTCCAGGTTTATGTAGACAGCCCTATGGCGGTGGAGGCCACTGAGATCTTCCAGGACAACCGCATGGACTGCTTTGACGAGGAGGCCATGGAGCTGGTGCGGGAAGGCATCAACCCTATCTCCTTTGCGGGACTGAAGCTTGCCATCACCAGTGAAGAATCCAAGGACATCAACTTCAATGACGATCCCAAGGTTATCATTTCCGCCTCTGGTATGTGCGAGGCCGGACGTATCAGACATCATCTGAAACACAATCTTTGGCGCGAAGAGTGTACCATTTTGTTTGTGGGGTATCAGGCGGTTGGCACGTTGGGCAGGAGCATAATTGAAGGGGCCAAGGAGGTTAAACTGTTCGGCGAATCCATTCAGGCGCGCGCACACATCAAACAGCTGCGCGGCATGAGTGGTCATGCGGACAAAAACGGCTTGATCGAATGGCTGGAGTCCTTTGAGGAGAAACCCAAGAAAGTCTTTATCGTGCACGGTGAGGACGGCGTGAGCACCGCCTTTGCGGAATGCCTGAAGATCGAACATGGGCAGCGTGCCTATGCGCCTTACAGCGGCACAGAGTTCGACCTGCTTTCCAACCAGTTCCTCTACGAAGCAGATCCTGTGCTCATCAAGAAGAAAGCGAAACCCGCCAGCGGTGTGTTTGCCCGTCTGGTGGCTGCGGGACAGCGCCTGATGGCTCTGATTTCCAAGAGCGACGGGCTGGCTAATAAGGACATGGCCAAGTTTGCGGATCAGATCAATTCGCTGTGCGATAAGTGGGAGTAACAGATAATGCGGCGAAACTCAGTTTTTGAGTGAGTGTCATTGTACACATTGTATAGATCATATACACAATTCGGTACTGGCAAAAAGGAGTTTCGTATTTACCTGTAGGAGTGGTATTAGTGAGAGGGATATGAGATGTCGATGCAGGTTTCGGACTATATAGACTTATATAAAGACGGTGGCTACATCAGAGAAATGCGCAAGTATATCGGTCATGCGCCATTACAGGTAGTGGCATGCGGTGTGATTATTGAGAACAAATCAGGGGAAATTTTGCTGCAAAAGAGAAGAGATAATGGTACATGGGCGATCATCGGCGGTGCGATGGAAATCGGCGAAACTTTCGAAGATACTGCAAAAAGAGAAGCTTTAGAAGAAGCCGGAATAGAGCTTGAGGATCTGAATATTTTCAATCTCTATTCCGGAACAGATTGTTTTATCACTTATCCAAACGGAGATGTGTGCTATGGACCGGGCGTTGTGTTTCTTGCGAAATCCTATCGGGGAGAAATCCAAAATAACACGGAGGAAGCTATAGAACACAGATTTTTTAAAGCCTCTGAAATCCCACAGGAAATTAACGCGCCGGACAGGAAAGTGATTGAGGATTGGAAACGAAATGCAGAACGACATAAATAGTGGAGGGACAGATGAAACCAAATGATGAAATATACGGGATATTAAATGAGCGGTTTGGAAAAGATACTATAATTGCGCTTGCGACGACCAATAATGGCATTCCATGTGTGAGAAATGTCAATGCTTATTATGAGAATAGTGCATTCTATATCATTACATATGCCCGCTCAAACAAAATAAAGCAAATAGAGCAAAATCCAACAGTAGCAATTGCCGGCGATTGGTTTACGGCACATGGACAAGGGGTTAATTTAGGGTGGTTTGGGAAGCATGAGAATGCCGGGATTGCAGATAAATTGAGAATTGCGTTCAAGGAATGGATAGATAACGGCCATAATAACTTTGAAGATGAAAACACAATTATTCTATCTATAAACCTTACAGATGGGTTATTGCTTTCTCATGAAAAAAGATATGATATTCAATTTTAGAAATCAATAAAATTGTATTTTGTGAGGAAAAATGATAAAAGAAATCGACAGAAATGATATTGGCGAATGTGTGAATGTTATCAGAAAAAGTTTTCTCACTGTTGCAGAAGAGTTTGGATTTACGGCGGATAATGCACCTAGGTTTACTGCTTTTGCAACGGACGAAGAAAGGCTTCTGTGGCAATTGGAAAAAGAGCATAGACTGATGTATGCATATTGTCTGGAGAGTGGAGAAATTATAGGGTATTATTCTTTAGCCTTACAGGATAATCATGAATGCGAATTGAATAATCTTTGTGTGCTTCCGGAGTACCGGCATAAGCATATTGGCACAGATTTATTAGATGATGCTTATTCAAAAGCAAGAAGTAAAGGCTGCACAAAAATCAACATAGGCATTGTAGAGGAAAATGCTGTATTGAGAAAATGGTATGAGAATAATGGTTTTGTTCATGTAGGTACAAAGAAATTTGACTTTTTTCCTTTTACCTGTGGATACATGGAAATATTACTTTTAGAGACTATTGATAAATTGTAATTAATGAGGTATCTCCATGGAATACGCGGAAGTTCAAAAAATAGCAAAAGAAACCATAGGTTACATCAAAACTGTGATCAAGCCCGGAATGAAACTGCGCGAAATAAGATCATTGTGCGAGGAGAAAATGTTGTCGCTGGGCGCAGACTCGTTTTGGTATTATGATATCGACGCATTCGTATTTGCGGGAGATGAAACGACTGTTTCTGTATCCGGTAAAGAATATGTTACATCTGACAGGTGTATAGCTGAGAATGACATGATTACCATCGATCTCAGTCCGCAGAATAATAAGATTTGGGGAGATTATGCCCGTACCATTGTGGTTGAAGATGGACAAGTGGTTTCAAAGACAGAACACATTCAAAATGCAGAATGGCGGAAGGGCTTGATTATGGAACAACGCCTGCACCAGGAACTGCTGGATTTTGTAACACCCTGTACTTCATTTGAAGAATTATATCAACATATGAATCGATCTATTACAGAAAATGGATTTATAAATCTTGATTTTATGGGAAATTTGGGACATTCCATTGTAAAAGAAAAGTCTGACCGTATCTATATAGAGAAAGGGAATCAGACACTATTGTCTGCGGTAGATTATTTTACCTTTGGGCCGCATATCAGTATGCCGGGGTCAAAGTATGGATATAAAAAAGAAAACATATATTTCTTTTCAGATGGAAAGTTAAAAGAGTTATAGAGTAGATTTAGCAGCAATATGGAGGATTATTTCAAGGCAGAGAATGCAAGACTTGTGGCGATAAAATAGATGAATAATAGGAGTTGAAGGGTAAAATTCTGGGTTATGCAGAGTGAAATTGTTATTGAGCAGATTACAGATAAGCAGACCAAAAGCAACACTGCTCGTCTGATTTTGGAATCATTGCGGGATTGGTTTGAATTGGAGCAGGCAAGAGAACAATATATTGCAGATAGTTGCAATCAGCTTATGGTTGCTGCGTTACAGCAAGGACAGCCAGTCGGATTTTTATGCTTGAAAGAAACGGGAAAAGACACCGTAGAACTTGCTGTTATGGGGGTATTGAGAAAATATCAGCGGCATGGAATCGGCAGAGAATTGTGTGAAGAAGCGAAAAGGCTTGCAATGAAAGAGGGCTATTCCTTTATACAGGTAAAAACCGTTAAAATGGGATTGTATGAGGATTATGATAAGACGAATTTGTTTTATCAAAGTATGGGATTTAAGGAATTTGAGATGTTTCCTGAGTTATGGGATACACAAAATCCCTGCCAGATATATGTGATGGCATTATATGGTGAGACCAAAGGAGATTTAACATGAAAACTTTAGTAATCCCGGACATACATCTAAAACCCTGGATCTTTGACGAAGCTGACAAACTCATGCGGAAAGGCGCAGCGGATTCGGCAGTCTGCCTGATGGACATTCCGGACGATTGGAATAAAGCATTCAAGACAGAGCTATATGCGGAAACCTATGACCGTGCGATCAGGTTTGCCAAGGATTTTCCGAACACCAAGTGGTGTTATGGCAACCATGATGTCTGCTATCTGTGGAATCAGCGGGAGAGCGGTTTTTCCGTTACCGCGACCTATACCGTATGCCGGAAATTGTTTGAATTGGAATCTGCACTGACGGACAGCAGTCTGATTGCTTTTGTGCATCGGACGGATCATGTATTGTTCTCTCATGGCGGACTGCGGAATTATTTTATCAGAGAAGTTATGGAGGCAGAATCGTCAGATGCGGAAGAGACCGCACCGGAAATGCCGGAGGTTAATTTTGATACTGACGAAGATCTTGACCGGATGCTCGCACTGGTTAATTCCAAGGGCGAGGGCTGGATGTGGTCGGATGAGTCGCCTATTTGGTACAGACCGCAGTATGAGGACAGTGCCGATCTTTTCCGCAGGGAGGGATGGATTCAGGTGGTGGGACATACGCCGGTGGAGAAGATATATGACGGCGGTGGATTTATTTCCACGGACGTGTTCTCGACCGATCAGAATGGCAAGCAGATCGGGGAGTCTGCGTTTCTGGTAATTGACACGCAGACCTGCGAGTGGGAGAAACAATATATGAAATAAAAGACAGTGAAAGGAATAGCAGCATGAAAGCCATTTTTTTAGACTACACCGGCACCATCGTTCAGGAGGACGAGCCGTACACAAGAGAGTTACTCAGCTATTTTACGACTCACAGTGACTTGAAAAATCCCAAGGACATCCTGAGTGTGGTTTGGGCAAAAGTGAAGGAGTTAGAAGCGGAAAGCTTTGGTGCTTCTTTTATTAAAAATGATGAAAAGGTAGATAAAATACTTGCCCATTGTGCGGAGCATTACGGTCTTCAGGGAGATTTTGCCTATATGCATGAGGTGTGGCGTAAAGTCTGGGTTTACGCGCCGTTGTATGACGATGTAAAGCCATTTTTTGAAAGGGCGAAGCTGCCGATCTATATTTTGTCCAATGATGATCTGTGTTATCTGGAAGAATCCATGAAGCTGAAAGATCTGCACCCAGCAGGAATCATTTCAGCGGAAATGGCAGGAGCATGTAAGCCAAACAGAGCCATATTTGAAAAAGCATTGGAAGTGGCGGGAGTGAAGCCTGACGAAGTCATACATATCGGGGACTCGGTGACTTCCGATGTAGAGCCTGCGAAAGCGCTGGGAATCACGCCGATTTACATTTCCCGTACAGTTCCTGCAACATTGGAAGGCGTGCGGGTGATCCGATCGTTGGATGAATTAAAAGACGAATTCTGATCAGGGATGGGAAAGATGTATGGAATATAGGGAGATAACGCAGGCGGATGACAGCATTCTCGCGCATATCGTGAGAACAAATTTAAAAGCACATGCGCTGGATCTGCCGGGAACCGTTTATTACGATGAAAACTTAAATCGGCTGAGTGAGTTTTATCTTGGCGATAAGCAAAAGCGGTACTATTATATTGCAACAGAGGATGGAGTGGTTGTAGGTGGAGTCGGTGTCGCAGAGTTTGCTTATTTTGAGGATTGCGCGGAGCTTCAGAAGCTGTATCTGACGGATGCAGTGAAGGGACGGGGAATCGGCTATGTGCTTGTGGGCAGGATAGAGGATAAGGCGCGCGAACTGGGCTATAAAAAGATGTACCTGGAAACGCATACAGATCTGCAGGCGGCCATTCATATTTACGAAAAGAGCGGATATAGAGAGATCGAAAAGCCCGCAGGTGTGGTCCATGCCACCATGAACAGGTTTTTCATCAAAGAGTTATAAGAATAATATCACATAAAAGTCAGTGAATCATGAGAAAGGGTAAAAATAAGATGAGCTACGCAGACAAAGTATTTATTGAGATGTGCAAAGATATTCTGGAGAACGGTACCAGTACCGAGGGCGAAAAAGTGCGTCCCCATTGGCCGGACGGAACCCCGGCATACACGATCAAGAAATTCGGTGTGGTGAACCGCTATGACCTGCGCAAAGAGTTTCCGATCATGACGCTGCGCCGTACCGCGCTGAAATCCGCGACAGATGAGATCCTTTGGATCTGGCAGCAGAAGTCCAACAACATTCATGACCTGCACAGTCATATCTGGGATGAATGGGCGGATGAGAACGGTTCCATCGGCAAGGCTTACGGCTACCAGATGCAGGTGAAGCATCAGTATAAAGAGGGCATGATGGATCAGGTGGACAGGGTAATCTATGATTTGAAAAATAATCCCTTCAGCCGTCGTATCATGACCAATATTTATGTGCATCAGGATCTTCATGAGATGCGCCTGTATCCCTGCGCATACAGTATGACCTTTAATGTGACCCAGCGAAAAGGAGAGGACAAGCTGACCCTCAATGCGATTCTCAATCAGCGTTCCCAGGATGTACTGGCGGCAAACAACTGGAATGTGGTGCAGTATGCCGTGCTGGTTCACATGCTGGCGCAGGTTTGCGATATGCAGGTGGGAGAGCTGGTGCATGTGATCGCGGATGCACATATCTATGACAGACATGTGCCCATCATTGAGGAGCTGATCAAGCGGGAGCCGAAAGCGGCCCCCACATTCTGGCTGAACCCGGAGATTCATGATTTTTATCAGTTTACCAGGGAGGATGTGCGTGTGGATAATTACGAGACGGGAGAACAGATCAAGGATATCCCCATTGCGATTTAAGGGGAATTCCCAAATCTGAATAAAGGTGTGAGAGTATTGAAGCTGAAGAAAAATAAATGCGGCAGGAAAGCATACAGCAGGAAAGCATAAAAGCAGGCACGTCAAAGGATGTGATCATACCGCAAAGTGTGGTACAGGCGGCGCATGATTTTACCTATGAGATCAGCACCGATTTGATTCCGGATACTTATCAGACTGTAGATACGACATATACCCTGTCCAGCTATAATCTGTATGGATATGAGAACGGCAGGGACAAATGGGAGGCACTCTTTAAGGAGAAGAATGTTGTATATACCTTTACCGGCTATATTGACGTCAAATTAAAGCTTGTCCCCCATGTGGATACACTGGCAAAAGAATTAGGGTTGGAATGTTCCGGGGGTTATAAGCTGGCAGAGCAGGAATTTGACGCTGAAGGCAACAGACGGAAAGAATATGTCTATATGCTGGATGATGAAATGCAGAAAGGCGAACTGCGCTACGGGTATGAATTTGACTACAACAGCAAAGGGCAGCGGACAGAGTATCGATACTATTACAATTCCTACAAAACAGGATGGGGGCTGAGTAGCCGGATTATTTATGAATATGGTGAGGATGGTTTATGTGAAAGCTACAGAGAGTATACCGGCGACGGAATGTTAAAGAAAACTTGTCAATATGCGAGGGATGCTTCAGGTAAACGACAGCAAAGACTTTCGTACGACACTAAGGGGGATCTGACCGACACTGAGGAAATATATTATGATGATTTGGGGGCAATCTGTAAGACGGTAACACTGAAAAAGGTTACGCTATACATCAATGATGATACAGGTAATCCCATTGTGAAGGCTGTTTATGAAAAAGAATGAGAAAATAAAGAAGATAAGAGCATTATTGGTTGTGGGAATCTTTTGTTTTGTTACTGCCTGTGGTTCCAATGAGACGGCAGGAGACAATGTTATAAACCGTAAAACTGAACAGACCAAAGAGGCAGGGGCAGAAGCCGGTGTGAAAGCCAGCCTGCCGGAGGTGGGTGGTGCAGAGAGGGAAACAATGTCGGCAATCCCCCAAACAGAGCAATCAGCCCAGGATTTCGTTGAGAATTTAGGTGTGGGCTGGAATCTGGGAAATACCTTAGATCCCGTGGACTGTACCTGGCTGACGGATAACATGGAAATGGAGTATGAGACAGCATGGGGCAATCCGAAGGCTACAAAAGAACTGATCCATTATATCAAGTCCGAGGGTTTCACGACCATCCGTGTCCCGGTCACATGGAAAAATCATGTAGATGCAGCGCCTGCTTATACTATCCATAAACAATGGCTGGATAGAGTGCAGCAGGTGGTGGATTGGTGCAGGGAGGAAGATCTGTATGTCATTCTAAATATGCATCACGAGAACTCCTGGCTCACCAATGCGTCCAGAGATTATGATCAAACCATGGTGCAGTACCGAGCCATTTGGACACAGATTGCCACACGTTTTCAGGATTATGACGAGCATCTGATCTTTGAGTCCATGAATGAGATCGGTTTTGATGATCTGGGAGATGCAAAAGGTTGTGATCTCCAGAACCGCATCAATGCGGAATTTACGGAACTGATCCGCACCTCTGACGGGAAAAATGCAGACCGCTATCTGTTGTTGGCAGGTTACTGGACAGACATTGACAAGACCTGCGAGGGGACTGTATTACCAGAGGATGACCGTGTGATCCTGTCTGTGCATTATTATTCTCCCGCGACCTTTGCCATTGCCGACAGAAGTTCCTCCTGGGGTTATCAGGAGACATGGGGTACAGATGCTGATTTCGCCTATCTGGACGGGCAGATGCGGAAACTGAAAGAACATTTTACGGACAAGGGCATACCGGTAATTATCGGCGAGTTTGCAGCTACGCATACAGATAAGGATGCCGAGAGCGTGGTGCGTTATACTGCCGGTGTGATGGAATATGCTTTGCGCTATCATTTCTGCCCCATTTGGTGGGACAATGGTCAGGAGATAGACCGCACGGCTTTGCGCTATCGCTTGGATGGCATGCAGGAAGCAGTCCACGAGGTTATGAAATAGGAGAAACGGGAATGCATGATTGGATGGAACAAATGACAATCCTGACGAATGGGCAAATACAAATATTACAGATTATTTAGGGCAAATAGCCAGCTGGATTGATGATTGGTCAGATACACACAAGGATATTGATTGGGAGAGTATGGATTATAAATCCTTTGCAAAGATTTTGTATATGGGTAAATTATATGAATAAGCAGATTCCTGTAAATGGCTGGAAAACCCCACGCTACCCTATCCTTATGGTGCATGGAATGGGATTCAGAGACCGCAAAAGAATCAATTATTGGGGGCGCATTCCCAAAGCTTTGGAAAGAATGGGCTGTCGCATTTTCTACGGCGGTCAGGATAGCAACGCGTCCATAGATACCAATGCGAGAGTGCTGGCTGACAAAATTAAGGCGATTATAAGTGAAACCGGCGCAGAGAAACTAAACGTCATCGCCCATTCCAAAGGCGGCGTAGATGTTCGCGCGGCAATCTGTGACTATCATCTGGAGAAATACATTGCCTCTGTGACTACGATCAACTCACCCCATCACGGCTCCAAGACAGTGGATCTTCTCTTAAAGTTTCCCGATTGGCTGGTGCGGATCGCAGGTGCTTGTACCGACCTGGTCTTTCGCATTCTGGGAGACAAAGAGCCGGATTCCTATCGGGTTTTTCATTCCCTTACCACAAGAAAAGCCGAAGAATTCAATCAAACCCATAGGAATATTCCAGATATTTATTACCAGAGTTTTGCCTTTGTGATGCGGCATCCCTTTGGCGATATTTTCCTGTGGTTTCCCAGCCTGATTGTGTGGCTGATCGAGGGGGAAAATGACGGGCTGCTCACGCCGAGAGCGGTGAAATGGGGTGACTTTCAGGGGATCATTCGGAGTAATTCCGGTCGCGGTATTTCCCATTGTGACGAGGTGGATATGCGCCGCCACAGATTGACCAAGAAGCAAGGAGAGGGCGTTTCGGATATCGTGGATTTTTATGTGGATGTAGTGAAGAAACTGGCAGAGAGAGGGTTTTGAGAGAGGAGAGTTGGGAATGAAAAGAATAGATTTACAAAGCGCATTTGATATAAAAGCAATCTTTCGGGAATATGGCTGTTCCCTGAATTCCTGGGTGAATATGCAGATTGGATATGACGGGAAAATATACATGCTGTTAAACTCGCATATTCCAGAGAGAATCGATGGCATGTTTGTAAACACTGAATCCAATAGCGGGTATGCGGCGATTGTTCTGGAAGTTGATTGGGAGGATGAAAGAGTCACAAAACATTCATACTATGATTTTGGTGTGCACGAAATAAACTTCCACATGATTCAGCCAATCGGAGAGCATATTTTGCTGCTTGGTGCCAGATGCAGATATCGTGAGGGAAATCCTGAGAAAAATGCAAAGATCATTGATTTTGCGGCTAACACATTAAAAGAGTATTGTCTGGGGGACGGTATTCAGGATTGCATTGTGAAACAAGACGGCGATATCATTACAAGCTATTTTGATGAGGGCGTCTTTGGAAATTTTGGCTGGGACAATCCGATTGGGAGTTGTGGACTGATCGTATGGGATCAGAATGGAGAGATAAAATGGAAGGCAGATAGATATATATGTGATTGTTATGCCGTGAACATAGATGAACAGGAAAAGCTCTGGTACTATTATTATACCGATTTTGAACTTGTGCAGACGGATTTACAGACAGAAAAGGTGTATAAACCACAGGTTAATGGTGCGTCTGGATTTTTACTTACAGCGGATGCCACAAGTGTTGTTTTTGATGGGGGATATGAACATCATTGTGAATTCGCTGTGGAAAGAATCATGCATGACACATTGACGGATTACGAGAAACTGCAATTCGTATTTACGGGAAATGAACTGCTGATAAAATCATTCTGTTTCAGGCAATCGAAAGCCGTTTTTGTGGACAACAGAAATAGATTATTTGTGAAATATTTTGTGTCTGTATAGAATTGATAATACTCAGAGGTGACAATATATGAAAAAAGCATGTAATCTTTTTATGACCATCATGATATTGGGCATGACACTGGCGCTGACCGCGTGCACGCAGGAAAAGGCGGCTGCCGAGGATTCAACCAAGGGTGGGAAGGAGAATTCCCAGAATGACCATGCACAAAGCACGCAAAATGAATCGGAGGTATCTTTGCCGGTTTCCTACGACTATAAGGCGCAGTATATCCGAACAAATGGATATCACAGTGATGTGACTTATCCGCTGGCTTTTTTGATCGACAGCAGAGCGGCATTAGAGAAGTATTACACGGACAATGTGGAGCGATATGATTTCGCCCATAAAGACACAGTGTATTCCGATACCACGATCGGATTTGAAGACGCAATCCAAAAGTATGATGACAAGTGGTTTGAGACGCATCGGCTCATTCTTGCAGTGTTGGAGGAGGGAAGCGGATCAAACCGACATAAGGTTGCGAATGTGAGCAGAACTGCAGAGAACGATATCGCCATAGAGATTACCCGGTACTTACCGGAAATAGGTACGGCTGATATGGCGGAATGGCATGTTCTGATTGAAATGGATAGAGATGATCTGCAAATGACAGATCAATTTCAGGTCACATTTACTGAAGATGACAGATTAGTCTGGCTCACCTCAGAGGAATGCGAGAAAATTCAAAATATGCTTAGTTCCATAGAAAACTATGGGTTTCTGCATTCCTCCTATACTTCCCCGGAAAATATCAAGTGGAGCGAAGTGTTTTACGGCGGTGCGGGGATTGCGACGCAGGAATTGCCGGAGCAGGAAAAGCAGGATTATCTGGAGGCGGTCGGCAGCAGCTACAGCTACGGAGACCTATTTAAGATTACATCGAAACAGCTTGAGGAATTTGTAAAGGAGAAGACCAACAGTTCCTATCAGGATGCGTTGCGTCCGTTGGAATGGACGTACCTTGAACCATATGACGCCTATTATGCCACCTATTGGGACACCAACATAGATTCCTACCAATGCCTGACCGGTATAAGGATCGGAGATACCCTGAAACTTCGGGTGAAAAAGAACATGATAAATGACTGGGAGCCGGAAGAAATCTACGAACTGGTATTGCAGGAGAAACCGGATGGCAGTTATCATTTTGTTTCCAACAGACTACTGTGGGAGGAGGGACGCATCGCAGAGCAGTCGTTTTTCAATGTGGAATTGTCGTAATATGATTCCCCGGTTCATGTGATGATCTATCCGCCGATGCAGGAGGACAGTGGGAAATTTGTCATCCGCATGATCAAGGACGACGAAGTGGTGCAGCAGATCACACCCTGGCTGCCGGATGGGGTAGAGGATAGCAGATTGATTAGTATGGATGCCGTGGCTTTTCCGGATTATGACATGGACGGGGATACGGATATGATCCTGATCTACACCATCGAGGGCGGACGGGTGATCGATATTTTGGACGGGTACAATCTGAAAAACCTGAGCTGGCAGTCGGACTTTGAACATAATCTTGACCTTGCGAATGCTCTCATGCAGCGCACGGAAGAAGAACTGAATATGGCAAATGTGAAAAAATTCCTCGGCTATAAAGGCAAGGGGGAGAAATTTTCCTCCTGGCAGGAGGCATACTGCTTCATTGCGCGGTTGGAAAACATACAGGAGTCTCGCTATCAGTACAATTTGATCTACTTTGACGAGGACGAGGTTCCGGAGCTGGTGGTGGATCTGCCCGGATACAGAGCAATCATCTACACTTATGCGGACGGACATCTGTACAGGCTGATGGACGGATGGGGCTACGGTGTTCTTGGAAACAATGGCTATCAATACCTTCCCAGCGGTAACAAGATGTTTAATCGGGACTATGATTATGCGGGTGCCATCTATTTTGATACCATTATCCGTATGAACAGCGACCATCGTCTGGAGGATGTGGTGACGATCTTTACGGTCAATTTTGATGACAAGAACGGTGACGGATACCCGGAGGAGGATGAAGAGCAGACCATAGGGGAGGTCAGCACCAGCTATATCGACGGTCGCGCCATCAGTGAGGAAGAATATGCGTCCTATTTTGCGGATGCGGAGGAAACCGAATGGATATCCGGCGAATACGGATATGAGGAATTGCTGGGTAAACTAGCAGTTGACCAAACTAAACCGGCAGTCGATTGAGTATACGGATAAGGCAGTATCGAAGTGGGAACGTAATATTTCTTATCCTGATGTCAGTGCTCTCCCCAAACTGGCAGAGATATTCGGAATTTCAGTGGATGAGCTGATGCAGATTAAAGATGGGAACACCCAAAAAAGAAATAATAAATCTATTGGTGAGACGGTGTTGCTGGTTTTCCGAGCGGTTTGTCTGGCAATGGGAGTGGCATGCGCCGGTATCAGTTTACTAAGGGAGACACCATAGTGATTGTCAGCTTATTCAACAGAATTTTGAAAGAGGTGAAATATGCAGATCAGAACAGCAACCATCCATGATTTAGAGGCAATCGCAAGCGTGGAAGCAGAATGCTTTCCACCTGCGGAGGCAGCTTCAAAAGAAGAATTCGCGGAAAGACTGAAATACTACAGCAACCACTTTTGGCTTATGTTTGATGGGGACAAACTGATTTCCTTTGTGGATGGATTTGTCACGAATGAGCCCGATCTGACGGATAAAATGTATGGGAGAGCTGAGTTGCACGACGAAAACGGGAAATGGCAGATGATCTTCGGTGTCAACACCATTCCGTCTTATCGGAAACATGGCTATGCAGGAGAGCTGATTCAATGCATGATTGACGAGGCAAGGAGGCAGGGGCGCAGCGGACTGGTGCTGACCTGTAAAGATGCATTGCTGGATTATTATGCTAAGTTTGGATTCGTGAATGAGGGCAGATCGGACTCCCAACATGGCGGGGCTGCTTGGAATCAGATGCGGCTGGTTTTTGAAGGACTCAATAAAAATTCGTAATTTGCATATATCATTTTGTCAGGACATCCTGTAATGCTTTCGGCTCAAGGATTTCTACATGGTGTGTCTCAAGTTGTATCATGTTTTGAGATTCCAGACGTTTGAGCTCTCTATGAAGCGATGGCCTGGAGACGTTCAAAAGCATAGCCCATTTGGTCATTGAATCAGGGATCGGAATCTTATCACTTTCTATTTTTCTGCTTTGCATAAGAAGATAATAAGCAGCTTTCTGTGCAATCCCGCTATAGGAGAGAAGTTCAAGACGCTGCTGAAGCATATAGGTTGCGGAAGCAATCTCTGTAGTAAAATTTTCCAAAATGCGCACATCCTTTTGCATGAGCAGCATCAGTTCTTTTTTGCGGAACATCATAAGCGTGATCGGCTCTATAGCCACCACATCGCAGGGATATTTGTGACTGGTGGAGAAAACTGCTGCCGGTCCGATCATTTCACCGGGCATCCGTATAGAAACATTGATCTGGCTTCCGTTTGGGAAAGGTTTCTGCGCCTCGGCGCGTCCCTCGAGAATAATACCAACGCGCGAAGCTTCATCCATAAGACGAAGTATCACTTCTCCTTTATCATAGCATTGTATGTGATGTGGTACTGTTTCAAGCGTATCTCTCAATTCTTTTGCCGGGATTCCCCGAAATAACGTGCTTTTTTCAAGAACTGAATAATCCATATGGTCTGCTCCTTTCTCAGCTAAGCGTATCAGACTTCGTCCTATATCTGCTTCCCAAATATTATATCATAAAAAATACAAAAAGTGTATCCACAGATACAGAAATCAAAAATCAGTCAATATATACTATGCTTGTAACGAGAGAGAAAAAAGGGGGCATCAGACATGAAAGAATTGAATATAAACAAAACCGTTGCGGAGCTGGTTTTAGAATATCCCGAGGTTTCGGACATCATGGTTGATTTGGGATTTAAGGATATTACAAGTTCCGCGGCCCTAAAATTTATGGGCAAGGTAATGACGATCCCAAAAGGGGCTGCAGTCAAGGGGATACCGATGGATAAGATCATTGCCGCATTTGAAGACAACGGTTTTTCTGTTACAGGCGTTCCGGGAGCGGATAAGGAAGTGACATTCCAAGACAATGTGGAAGAACGCAATACAAAACTGAAAAAGATGATCATGAGACTGAATCAGGGGGAAGACCTTGAAACAGTCCGGGCGGATTTTGTCCGGGAGTTTGAGAGTGTTTCTGTCCATGACATCGTAAAGGCTGAACAGGGATTGATCGATGATGGAATCCCGATGCGGGAAGTACAGAGGTTATGTGATCTGCATTCAGCATTGTTTCACGGAAAGACAGAAGCTGAGATCTGGGCGGAGGAAGAAAAACAGGCTGAGGAAAATGTGAACAAAAAAGCGCCAGAAGGACATCCCGTCGATGTGCTGCGCCGGGAAAACAGTGCTCTTGAAAAAATTCTTGATCATGCGCTTTCGGCATTGGAAACAGAAGAAGTATCCGTGCTGCTGGGTGACCTGATAACACTGCGTAAAATAGGGGTACTATACAGCAAGAAAGAAAGTATCCTGATGCCGATGCTGCTGCATCATGGGGTCACGGGACCAAATGACGTGATGTGGGGCGTAGACGATGAAATCAAGGCGGAGGTTGCCCGTCTGGCACAGAAATTGACAGTCAATAGTTTCTCGGATGAAAAAGAGGCTGTGAAGACTGTTCTGAACCGTATGAAGGAGATGATCTATAAAGAGGAAAACATTTTCTTTCCGTTATGCTTTGAGCATCTGACTGAAGAGGAATGGCTGGATGCATACAGGGATCTTCCGGAGATGGGATTTGTCTTTATAGATGATGCCCCAAAATGGAGACATGGAGAGGAAGCTCTGGCAAAACGGCAGAGCACTATGCCTGACGCTATGGAAGACGGTATTCTATATTTTCCGGGTGGAAAATTGACTATGCAACAGCTAAACGGACTTTTTAAGGTGCTCCCGATTGATATTACATTCATCGATGAGGAGGACATTAACCGGTTCTTTACCAATGAGGGTAAGGTGTTTTCCCGGCCATTGTCTGCACTTGACCGATCCACCTATGAATGCCATCCGGAAAGGGTAAAGCCGATGGTGAAGCAGCTTTTGGATGATTTCAAGTCGGGAACCCGGAACTTTATGGAGGTCTGGACGCCTAATGAGGATCATCCGGTGCGTGTCATCTATGCGGCGGTGCGGGATGAAAAGGGAAAATATCTCGGTGCGGCAGAGCTGGTAGAAGATTTCACTGCGGTAAAAGAGCATTTTGCAGGAAAGGAAGCATAGATGCGTGACTAAAGCAAAAGAATTTCTGAAAAGGAAAAATGTGATAATATCAGCAAAAAGATATCTTTTGGATGTTATGACGCAGATGGCACAGGCGGTATTTGCCTCCCTTCTGATAGGATTGATATTCAAGACAATCGGTGAACAGGGAACAAATCTGATTGGCGAAAATACTGTGTGCAATTACCTGATTGAGCTGGGCAATTTTGCAATGAAGCTTGTCGGTCCGGCTATCGGTGTTTCGGTGGCATGGGGACTTGGGGCGCCGCCGCTTGTACTATTCTCAAGTGTGGTCACGGGGTGGCTTGGCGCTAATGTCGGAGGTGAGGCTGCCGCTTTGGTGTCTGCTCTCGTGGGCTGTGAATTTGGCAAGCTGGCATCAAAAGAGACAAAGGTTGATATTCTGGTTACACCGGGGGTTACTATACTGATGGGAAGCATCACTGCCACCTTTGTAGGACCGATTGTACAGCTGCTGATGACGGGAATCGGGGCGGTAATCATGAAGGCGACAGAGCTTCATCCGTTCTTTATGGGGATTGTTGTGGCATTGATCGTAGGGTGGGTGCTTACTTCTCCGTTATCAAGCACTGCCCTGTGTATCATGCTGAATCTTTCGGGACTTGCCGCAGGTGCTGCAGCAATCGGATGTTGCTCTCAGATGGTGGGATTTGCATCCACAAGCTATAAGGATTGTAAAACAGGTGGGTTGATGGCAATGGGGCTTGGTTCGTCTATGTTTCAGGTTCCAAATATACTTAAAAATCCATGGATACTACTCCCGCCATCTTTAACCGCAGCAATTTTAGCCCCTATAGGAACCTGTCTGTTTAAGATGACATGTACTTCCACGGGAGCGGGGATGGGGACCTGCGGGTTTGTCGGTCAGATACTGACCTTTACCGATATGGGCATTACGCTAAGATCAGTTTTTGGTGTTTTGCTGCTCCATATAATCATGCCTGTGATTTTGTCCCTGTGTTTTAAGAGTATGCTAAAAAAGATGAACAGGATTAATGATGGGGATTACTATCTTGATCTATAGCAGGAGGGATGCCGATGAAAGAGAAAACCGGAGAAATATTCTCCATTGCAGAAGAGAATCCGCCCATTCCCGGATGTACAATCTCAAAAGAAATACATAGCGGAGAAAACTATATTGCCTATTATTCTCTTGCGAGAAATACGGATATCAGCGCGGAAATATATCCATATCATAAGCTGATCATCATGGCAGACGGACTGACCGAGGTTTACATGGCAGATGGAAAAAAGGAATTATTAAGAAAAGGCGACTGTATTCTGACTATAACGGATATCCCTATAGGAATAAGGACGGCAGAGTCAGCGGTTTATACAGAAATAGAGATAAGGAGGGATGACATTATGAACGAAGCAATCAAGGCAGGAGAGGTTTTTAAGTTGGCGGAGCTGGTGCCATATCAGGACGGAAAGATTGTCAATATGGATGTGGTGCATAACGACAAAATGAAATTCGTTGTCATGGCTTTTGATGAAGGAACTGGGCTTTCCGAACACGCCGCACCGGGTGAGGCACTTATTTTTGCTTTGGATGGAGAGGGGGTCATAGGGTATGAGGGTAAAGAGCATTCGATCAAGGCCGGAGAGAATTTCCATTTCGCCAAGGAAGGTATCCATTCAGTGAAGGCAACAAAGAGATTTAAGATGGCGCTATTATTGACATTGGGATAACATAATTAAAACCGTATATTAATTGAAGACAAGGGGGCTTTTTATGAAAAACTATTTTGATCTGACAGGACAGGTTGCAGTTGTGACAGGCTGCTCCACGGGACTCGGGGTACAGATGGCAAAGGCTCTTGCAAGCCAGGGGGCAAATATCGTAGCACTGGCACGCCGCCAGGAGCTGGTCAATAAAGTTGCTGCTGATATTTCTAAGGAATATGGCGTAAAAGCAATTGGTGTTGTCTGTGATATCACAGATACAGAGAAAGTAAATACTGCAGTTGATACAATTATGAAGGAAATGGGGCGCATTGACATTCTGGTCAACAATGCAGGAACCGGAGGAGTTACCCCCGCGGAGGATGTGCCTGATGAAATGTTCCTAAACGAGATCAACATCGACCTGACCGGCACATTTAAGATGGCGCGTGCGGTTGCTAAGAAAGCAATGATCCCGGCCAAATACGGAAGAATCATCAATATTGCGTCCATGTATGGTCTTGTGGGAAATAAGATTGCGGGCAGCGCTCCATACCATGCGGCGAAGGGTGGTGTTGTCAATCTGACAAGAGCGCTTGCGGCAGAGTGGGGAAAGTACAGTATTACGGTCAATGCAATCTGTCCCGGATACTTTTATACACCGCTTACCAAGGAGACACTCGACAGTGAATTTTTCCAGGCAAATGCGCGTACCATGATTCCTTTGGAACGTTACGGACAGGAAGGTGAGCTGGATACGGCTGTTATTTTTCTGGCATCTCCTGCATCTACCTATGTGACGGGAGATATTGTTCCTGTTGACGGTGGATATACTTGTATGTAGAATTGTGTAGTATATCTTTTATCCTGATACACCGTTCCTTTTTCGGGCGAGTATCGGCATGGCGATTATCTATAACATGGCACCAATTATTTTTGGGGACAGGTTTCTTATGCAACCAAAGCGCATGATAGAGCAGAATTTTTCCCAATTTATTTTAAATACTTTGAAATCAGATGCAACGCAAGTCCCATTTTAAGGTAGTATATAAGTGAAACGCTTGAAAAACTCGTAAACGAAAGAGAGAAATTCCATGGAAGACAGCGCAATTATAGACCTGTATTGGAAGCGGTCCCAACAGGCAATCGAGGAAACAGAAAAGAAATACGGAGGCTATTGTCATAGTGTTGCAATGCGAATCCTATTAAACAGAGAAGATGCTGCTGAAACGGTGAACGATACGATGCTTGCGGCATGGAACAGTATTCCGCCAAACAGACCTAATGTACTCCGCACTTATTTGGGCAGAATCGTGAGAAATTTATCCTTGAATAAGTTGCGGCACATTCATGCACAAAAACGTGGAGAAGGTGATACGTGGGCTGCGCTTGATGAGTTGTCTGATTGTGTTTCGGATGGAACAGATTTCTTGGAAGGAATTGAAGCAAATGAGCTTGCGGGAATCATCCAAGGATTCCTGACAGCACAGAAAGAAGTAGACAAGAGAATTTTTATTCGACGCTACTATTACTTTGACTCTATCCAGGAGATCAGCACGCGGTTTGCATGCGGAGAAAGCAAGGTAAAATCTATTCTGTTCAGAATGCGAAAAAAGCTGGAAAAGAGATTAACGGAGGAGGGTTACTATTATGATGAAAGATCGAGTGAGAATAAAAAGTGAAAAGAAGCTAAAGCGTGAGATGAAGTTGTTGGAAGCGATCGGTTTATTGGATGACGCGATGATAGAAGACGCAATGATAGAGGGTCCGACAATAGAAGATACAAGAACAGCAGGTGTGACGATAGAAAATGCAATGACAAAAGGTGCGGCACGTCTGGTAGCTGCCGTGGCGGCAATTGCGGCATGCTTTATCATTGCGATCCCTGTGTTTGCCAGAGAGATACCAACAATTTACCGGATCATAGACAGGTATGCGCCGACGCTTGCGGACTATATTATGCCCGACGAATTGATGGATGAAAAGGAGGGAGTTCGCATGCAGGTGGAGGCGGTCCGGATCGAAGGCGAGGATGCGAGTCTGGTGGTTTCTTTCTCTGATCTTCCCGGATATGACAGAATTTCCGGGAAAGTAGATCTGTATGACAGTTACAATCTGAGCAGTTTTGGAACCGATACCAGCATAGGTGGATGCAGTTTTCTGGAATACAACGAGCAGGAGGACAAGGCATATTTCCTGATTGACATTATGGGAGACGGAAAGTATGAAAAGGAGAAGATCCAATTTACTGTGCGCACACTTCTTACCAGAGTAAGCGCGTTGGAGCAGGACATTCCGCTGACGGAAATCTCCAATGATCCTGTCTTGAAAGAAGTTGAGATATCCGGCTCCGGTGGAGGTGTACGGGGCAGAGAACTCTGTTCAAAGCTGATAAACGGAAGATTGGCAACAGTGATTGCTATATCGGAGCTTATAGATATGGATGGTCTTGACAGAGATGATTTAAGTGTCACAGGCATTGCGTATGCTGACGGCATTTTACACGTCCAGTCTTGCAGAGGAAGTGAGGAAGATGCGGAAAGACATTTACAGTTGAAATTATTTTTGGATGGGCAAGAATATGAGGATGGAATGGGCGTGTGCTGGCGTGAAGTGGTGAATGGGGAAGAACTTATCTTTGATGAAGAATGGTATGCGGTTTCACCGGAGGAACTGGCAAAAAGTCACCTTTTGGGAATCTTTCATATTGCAGACTCGCCGGTGCAGGGAGACTGGAAAGTGATCACGAGGATTGAGTAGGGCAGGTTGGCAAGTCGGAATGAGGTACATTGAGATTATTTGGGAATATTTAAAAACAGGGTGTGCATATCTGGGCGGCTGTGTGGGATATGCGGCAGCTTTATATGCGGTCATATTTGCAATCCGGTTTGTGATAGGGAAGAGCCAAAAGGGAAAGGTCAGGTTCCGGCAATATTTAGCGGAATTTGGCCTTGTACTTTGGGTATGTCTGATCTTAAAAGTGACGGGCATGCTTGATCTTGTCTATTGGGAGATTCCGAAAGCTATGGAGATTTTAGATACTGTATGCAGGATTCCCTTTGCAGGCAATGCTTTTAGTATGATCGTACTTAATTTATTGCTGTTTATGCCGTTCGGATTTCTGCTACCTGTTGTGTTTCCTGGTTTTGTAAAATCAGGGAAAAAGGTCTTCCTGGCAGGACTCATGTTTTCTGTGGGAATCGAGCTGACACAGTTGTTTTCCGGGCGTATGTTTGAATCGGATGACATAATCGCCAATTCTCTTGGTGCATTGCTGGGGTATTTGATATTTTTGATCACTCGTGATATTTACAGATTGCTTTCAAAGAAAAACAGTACGCAGGGCGGGGTGAAAGCAGAAGAGGAAACAAGAAGAATCTTGAGAAGAATCATGTTGACTATACTTACATATGGGATTGGACTGTTTATGATATCATTGGCTGCTGACGGCGAGAAAATCCAGTGGCAGGAGGAAATAGAGTATCCGGGAATTGACGGAGATCAGACGGCGATAGAAGATATTTGTAAAATGAGGATGATTTCTGAAAAAGGAATCTATGAGGAGGATGGTATCAGGAGCAGTGACTTTGATGTTGCCTTTCGGTGGATGGCTACGGAGATCGATAGTCATATGAGTTTTTACCATGTGGAAGATGATATCCTCAATACTCCGGATCTGTCTGATGAAGTCAACCTGAGATCAGACTATATTGAAATTTGGTATTCAAGTCCGCACTCATTTTACTTTATCAATAAAAAGGATTTCATTATGCAGGATGTACAGTATTTTCTCTATGATGCCACAAACGGAGAAATCCGGTATGGGGAGACATATGATCGGATTAACGGGCATTTGGAATATACGGATATGCAATATCCCTTTTCACCAAATGAGGATTTGATTTATATCATAGAACATGGATCAGTAAATTGACTTCAGATATAAAAACAGAACAAATGAGTTGACAAAAGTCCGAAAACAGACTATGCTAATAAAGTCTGTTTTCGGACTTTGTATTTTAGAGGGAGAACTTAAATGGAGAAATTATCAAAGGGAATAAGAGATTTTAATCAGGTTGCCAGAGAGATTGATGCTGCGTATCATCTGGCGGCTAAACAGATTGGACTATCCGATTCACAGAGGGATATCCTTTACATTCTATGTCAGGAGCAGGCATCGCAGGCGGATATTTGTAATATGACCGGGTTGAGCAAACAGACGGTGAATTCATCCGTACAGCACATGGTGCGGGACGGATATCTTCAGCCGCTCTCAGGCGAAAAAAATGAGAAACTGAAGTTGACGGAAACAGGATCTGCCTTTGCGGAGCGGACAATCGCCAAGCTGATTCATGCGGAAAATGCGGTGTTTTCAAGCTGGAGTGAGGAAAACAGGGAGCTGTTTATTGCACTGAACAGAAATTATTTAGAAGCCTTTTTGGAAGAATTAAGAAAAATGTAATGGAGGCATTTATGAAGATACAGTTATCAGACCATTTTACATATGGCAGAATGATACGGTTTACGCTGCCTTCGATTGCTATGATGATTTTTTCGTCTGTGTATGGCGTGGTGGATGGTTTTTTCGTATCCAATTATGTGGGAGGTACTCCGTTTGCCGCACTGAATCTGGTCATGCCTTTTATCATGATCATGGCTGCTGTGGGATTTATGTTCGGTACCGGTGGCAGTGCGCTTGTAGCGGTGAAGCTAGGAATGGGCGAGAAAGAGAATGCGAACAGGATTTTTTCCCTGATCATCTATCTGCTGATTGCGGCGGGATTGGTCTTAGGCGCAATCGGATTTGTCGTGGCGGCTCCGGTCGCCAGACGTCTTGGGGCGACAGAGGCCATGCTGCCTTACTGCGTGCTGTATGCGAGGATCAATATGCTGGGGATGGTGCCCCTTATGCTCCAGTTTTCGTTTCAGAGTTTTTTTATTGTGGCGGAAAACCCAAAGCTTGGATTGTATGTCACATTGGCAGCGGGCTGTATCAACATGTTTCTGGACTGGCTTTTTATGGGAGTCCTCGGGCTGGGATTGGAAAGCGCGGCGGCAGCATCCGTGACGGGAATGATTGTCGGCGGAGTGATCCCCCTGATTTACTTTGGGAGAGAGAATTCGTCACTTTTAAAATTGGGAAGACCGGTGAGAGACTTTGGGGTTGTGGCAAAAGCAGCTGCAAATGGAGCCTCGGAATTTATGAGCAATATATCGGTATCGGTTGTCAGCATGATGTATAATCACCAATTGCTCAAGTTTGCCGGGGAGAGGGGCGTATCCGCATACGGTATTATCATGTACACAAACTTTATCTTTATCGGTGTGTTCTTCGGATTTTCAATCGGGATCGGTCCGGTGATTGGCTATCACTACGGAACGGGAGAAAAGGATGAGTTAAAGAATTTGTTTGGGAGAAGCCTCAGAATCATTGGCATTGCGGCGTTGATTATGTTGGTGCTGTCCGAAATTTTGGCAAAGCCGCTGGCAATGATCTTTGCCGGATATGATGAGACACTTTTGACTATGACCACACATGCCATACGTATTTATTCTCTGTCTTATATCATCATGGGATTTAACATTTTCGGATCCGCGCTTTTCACTGCACTGAACAACGGATTGATCTCGGCACTGATTTCCTGTTTCAGGACACTACTGTTTCAGTTGGCAGCAGTTCTTATTCTCCCCGCGATATGGGGGCTTGACGGAATCTGGTTAGCCATTGTGGCAGCGGAAGCGTGCGCCGTGGTCATCACGGTAGTCTGTATCATCTGCTGTCATAGAAGATATGACTATTGTGCTTGAGACATTGGGTATCCCGCTTTTATATTTGAAACAGAATTCACCCTGGATCATTTTGATCATTTTAGCGGTGATGTTGCTGGTGATTGTTATGATGGTTCTTTATACGCGAATTGAGGCAAAATATAGAGTGTAAATTTTTACTTTAAAAGCTGTGGCATTGTCGCAGCTTTTTCTAATGCAACCGGTACACCAATAAACATCCCTTCTTTTTTTAGCGAATGAGCGAAACGGTAATATTTTGGTAAACTTATATGAATGCAGATATGTTAAAATAGATGCGATATCTTGAATGAATGGAAGGCGGTACTTATTATGGCTGCGAACAGAATATTAATTGTTGAGGATGACTTCAGCATTTCAGATACGATTGCCCTAAATCTCAAATATGTAGGATATGAATATATGGTTTTTGATGATGGCCGCAAGGCTGCGGAATATCTTTTAAAGGATCATTCTTTTGATCTGGCCCTTTTGGATATTATGCTTCCGGGTATGGATGGTTTTGCGTTGTTCTCCTATATGGAAAAGTATAATATTCCGGTTATCTACATGACTGCCAAGACAGACAGCGAATCCGAGGTGCGGGGATTAAGGGACGGTGCGGAAGATTATATTGTGAAGCCCTTTGAGATGGTTACACTCTTGGTACGTATAGAGAAAGTGCTGGCACGGACAGGCCGTATCAATCAGATATACCGTTTTCAGGATATGATTCTTGATGCGGAGAATCGTACTCTTACAAAGGCAGGGGAAGAAATTAAACTGCCGCCATTGGAGTTTGATGTGCTTTCTGTGCTCATGCGAAATAAAAATCGCACTGTTTCCCGTGAGAGAATTTTAAATGAAATCTGGGGAGAAGACTATTTTGGCGATATCAGAACCGTAGATGTGCGAGTGGCTAATGTACGAAAGAAACTTAATCTTACCGATGAAATTCGCACAATATCTAAAACAGGTTACAGGCTGGAGGAGCATAGGAAATGAAGCTTTGGAAAAAAATCTCTTTGATCTGCGGGAGTGTACTTATCGTAATTGTTACAATATGTTCCGCAATTTTGCTGGGACAGACGCAAAGAAAGATTCTTTCCCTTACCTATGAACAGGCTGCAGAAAAACAAAAAACCCTTGCCTTCTCATTCACTGAGACGGCAAATCATTTTTATGAAGAGGACGATTCAGAGGCTGTAGCGTATGCACTGCTTCATTATTGCTTTTCCCGCATAGCAGACTCTTCCGCAGTTTTAAGGGTAGGAGAGGAGACTGTCTATTCACAGATAGGGATCAGGCCGGAGGAGTACCTTTTGCCGGAGGAATTTCAAGGTCAACAGCAGTATTCAGGGAAGATAGATGGCAGACATATTCTGATTGTGGGAAGTACAGAAAATTTATTGGGCTCTCCGGACAAGCCCTGTGAGATTTATATTGTAGAGGATATTACGCCGGTATATGAAAATTTGACAAAGGTACTCTGGCAGTTTATTTTGATAGGCGCTGCCTGTATCATGGTGGGTCTGTTGTTCATTATAATTCTTGTGAGGCGTTCCCTTCGACCGCTGGCTATGCTGCAGGCATCCGCTTCCCATATTGCTGCCGGGAACTATCATGAGCGTACCAAAGTCTGTTCCGGCGATGAGGTGGGGATGTTGGCGTCCGATTTTAACCGTATGACGGAAGCGGTAGAGAAGCATATCAATGAATTGACAGATAAAAACAAGCGGCAGGAATTATTTATTGGCGGCGTGACGCACGAATTTAAGACGCCGCTCACGGCACTGCTTTTAAATATTGATACACTGCAGAATACCTATATGGAAGAGGAAGAGAGAAGCCTTTTCCTGGAACATATGGAGCGACAGTGCAAATGGCTGGAGCGTCTGGTACAGAAACTATTGAAGCTCATTACACTGGGACAGAAGCTTGACTTAAAAAGAACTGCGGTTTCAGAACTGCTGGAAAAGGTTCAGGAAAGCGTGGCAGAAAATCTGCGGGCGCGTGAAGTGATATTAGAAGTGCATTGCAAGACGGAAATGCTTACTCTTGACGCAGACCTGATGCAATCCGTTCTGGTCAATCTGGTGGACAATGCGATAAAAGCTTCAGCAAAGGGGCAGACGGTTGTGCTTGCCGCCTATGACAATGTGTTGGAAGTAAGGGATCAGGGGATAGGCATAGAACAGGAGGAGCTTGCACATATTACAGAACCTTTTTATATGGTGGATAAATCCAGAAGTAAAAAACAAGGCGGGGTAGGTCTTGGACTTGCGCTTGTAAAAGAAATTGTGAAAGCCCATGGAGCCCTGCTTGAAATGGAGAGCAGTCCCGGTATAGGCACAACTGTTCGGATACATTTCACAGGGCAATAACAGTAATAAAACCGTAATCATTCGGTAACGACTTTCCAGGGTGTTTTCTCTACAATGTAACAGATGAAAGGAAAAACAAGCGATGCGAAGAGAAAACACTTAGAAAAGAGGAGTGAAACCATGAATCAACCAAAGAAAATTTTATGCACAACCCTTACGGCAGTTACTGTGCTATCCATGCTTGCCGGCTGCCAGAAAACGCCGGAAACATCGATTGTAACGCAAAAGGATCAGGAGAAGATGATTGAAGCCGCCCAAAGGGGCGGCGAAAATTCCGCCCTTCTTTCTGCATTGGAAGTGCCGGGACGCTTTACGGGAGAATGGAAGGGCGTGGATGACTACGTGATCGTCACTGCTGATGCCTCCATTACCCTGCCGGAAGTTTCCGCCGTTCCTACCGCAACGGTGACCAGACATGCTTTCACGCAGGTGGATGCGGACAAGCTGATGGAAGTCTTTCTGAAAGGAAATCTCCTTTATGAAGAAGTGCTTATGACAAAACAGAATGCACAAAAACGGTTGGAAGAATTGCAGGCCGCACTGCGCGGAGATATCCCGATAAGCAGTGTTACAGAAGATCATACCATGGAGGAATTGCCGGGAATGATTGAGGCCTGGGCAGAAATTGCAAGAACAGCTCCCGATGAAAATGAGCGCTTTCCCGCCGAGGAAACCTTCCAGCCGGGGGATTTCGGGGGTGAGGAGGAGATTTATGGGTATGCAGATGTAGATGGCAAAAAGGTACATGCCTTTATCAACAATAGGTCTGACTGGTCGAATCAAGCACTTTTTTATTTGGACGGATATGGTGATATGAATCGCTGTTATACGATGCCTGTCGCCCAAATGGAGAATCCTGTGGAGGTCACCATCACAAAAGAAGAAGCCATTCAGACAGGCAATGCGCTGATGAAGGAATTGGATTTGGAAAATGCGGTATGCGATCAGATCACTGCCGTTGCTTTTGAAAAAATGGAATATGGTGAAAATCTGGGTGTGATTGACAGCGGCTATGAGATGGAATATGTACGCACCGTCAACGGTTTTCCCATTGCATATACCGAATTTAACGGAACTTCTATCCTGGAGAATGATGCCTTTATCGGTGTATGGGCCTATGAACGCATTACCGTCGATGTATCCGAAAACGGAATTGTTTATTTCAACTGGACCGATCCCTATACGGAGCCTGTGATCCGAACGGAGGACACCCAACTTTTAAACTTTGAAGATGTTTCTGATATTTTCGCGAAGATGATCCTTGTGAAAAACAGTGATTTGAAAGCTCAGAATGTTGCTAATGGCTTTGATGTTATCATGAATATCGACATCAGCGATGTTCGTCTCAGCCTGATGCGTATTCGCAGCAAGGATAACTTTTCCGAAGGAGTGCTGATTCCTGTCTGGGATTTTTGGGGAACCACCAGAATGCATGCAGTAGATAGAGCTTATAGTGGTGTGGTAGATGAGGAGGGATATTACGAAATTGCCTTAACCATTAATGCCATAGACGGAACAATTATTGATCGGAACATAGGATACTAAATTTGGGTGAAGGTATGAGAAGGGTGGTTTACGCATCTGTAAAACAGGCAATATCAGACAAAGGTTTTTGCCTTGGTGTGCTTGGTGTTGTATGGATCATTTTTGTGTCTTCTATGCAGGATATTGTTACAGCCTTTCGTGCAAAGGAGCTGTTATCCTACGGATTTCATAACACATTGCTTACAAATGCCTTGACTTCGGATGCGATGACATTGGTGTTGCCAATATTCGCGGCATTACCATTTACTGCCTCATTTGTAGACGATGTGAAAAGCGGTTTTATGAAGGAATATCTGCCTCGCACCGGTATACTGAAATATGTCGTGGGCAAGTGCAGCGCATGTGTGATTTCAGGAGGCTTGGTGTTCGTGTGCGGAATTCTGATTGCTTATATGATGGCAGCACTTCTTTTTACCCCTATGGAGGCGGCGCCTGCCCTTGTGTCTGCGGGAGCTTCGACGCAGGGGGCTTTGGTTTCGCCCTATATTGCGGAACTGATGAGGCGTGTGGTGCTATATTTCTGCTCAGGTGCCTTTTGGTCTATGACAGGTATGCTCTTTGCCGCGTTGACAACCAGCAAATATATGGCCTACGCCTCTCCTTTTGTATTTTATTATGTGCTGATCATACTGTATGAGAGGTATTTTGATACCTTGTATGTACTTTATCCCAAAGAATGGATCATACCGTCGGAGCGGTGGGAGTATGGAGAGGTAGGAGTCATAGTATTTGTAGCGGAACTGACGATGATAGCCGCTCTTTGTTTCGGAATGACAGCAGAGAGGAGGCTGTCAAGGATATGAAGGATATAAAGCATTATCGCTCGCGGAAAAGAGCTCACAGCATGCGCAAAATAAAACAGATCATGGCTGTTGCCGGTTATAACTTCCGTCAGTGGCGGGGGAACAGCCGAATCATCATCACTTTTTGTCTCAGTTTTATTTTGTGTTTTCTCTTGTCGGATAAGGCGGTACAGTTTGCCAGGGAATATCAGACGACCATGCAGATATTGGAGCCCTTTGTCTGGACGTTTGGTGATGCGAACTCCGTTTTGCTGTCATCATTGTTGCTTTTACTCTTATTCGCGGACATGCCGTTTATCAGTTCAGGAACACCCTTTTACCTTGTAAGGATTGACAGAAAGATATGGATTCTGGGTCAGGCAGTGTATATCATCGCAGCAACCTTCCTCTATCTGGTTTTTATTGTGTTTTCCACCTCTTTCGTCTGTATGACACAGAGCTTTGTGGGCGATATGTGGTCGGAAACAGCGGCAATCCTGGGCTATTCCGGGGCAGGTCAGATAGTTGCGCTGCCTGCTCTTGTGAAAACACTGGAAATGACTACACCGTATGCCTGCACGATTACTATTTTTCTGCTCATGCTGCTTTACACTTGGTTTTTGGTATCGGTTATGCTGCTGTTTAATCTTAAGAAAGGGCAGCTTGGCGGTGTGGTAAGTGTGCTTGGGATCTCTCTGTTTGGCTTCCTGCTGAATCCTGAGACAATCAAAGCCGCATTCAAACTTCCGGATCATCTGATGTATTGGGCAAATGTAGCAGTAGGGTGGCTTTCCCCATTAAACCATGCAACCTATCATATGCATAGCTTTGGGTATGATCTTTTGCCCCATTTGTGGCAAACCTTTTTGATTTTCGGAATTCTCATTGCCCTTTGCGTTTACCTTTCCTTTCAGGCAGCGCGAAAATATAATTTCCACTTTACCGGAACGGAGGGATAAGAGTGAAAAAGGAAGATATGGCGATCATTGTCCAAAAGGTATCAAAAGATTTCGGACAGGAAAGGGTGCTGAAAAATGTAAGCCGCACGTTTGAGGCGGGCAGAATACATGGAATTGTTGGAAACAATGGGAGTGGCAAAACCGTACTGATGAAATGTATTTGCGGTTTCTTGTTTCCCACAGAAGGGCAGGTCATTGTAAATGGGCTGCGTGTGGGGATCGATACAGATTTTCCCCCAAGCCTTGGCATTATCATTGAAACACCGGGATTTCTGCCGAATCTGACAGGGGTGAAGAATCTGGAAATCCTTGCCTCTCTGAATAAAAAAATCGGGCTGAAGGAGATCACAGCGTCCATCCGAAGGGTTGGACTTGATCCGCATATGAAAAAGCCGGTATCCAAATACAGTCTGGGAATGCGTCAACGTCTGGGGATTGCACAGGCGATCATGGAAGATCCTGCATTGCTGATCTTGGATGAGCCTTTTAATGGTTTGGATAAGACCGGCGTGACAGAAATGCGAAGTCTGATAAAGAGTTTAAAGGAAGAAGGCAAGACGATCCTGTTGGCAAGTCATAATCAGGGTGACATTGATGAACTGTGCGATACCGTATGCGAGATGGATGCAGGAGTCATGAAAATGGTACGGGAGGATTGTGGTAATGCATAAAATATACACTCTATTTTTGACTCTTATGATAATTATTTCTGTGCCGTTAACAAGTTTCGCTGCCGAATCTCTATCGGATACTGCCGGTGTAGCACAAGTTCTATCAGATGCTACGAAAGCGGAGGAGGCATCATCAGACATCGTAGCCGCCACAGATAAAACGGTCAAGACAGTATCCGGTAATGATGCGGCAATTAATGATGCGGCGATTGATTCTGAGCAGAGTATCCAGTCCATGGCAGTAGTAGAGCCACTTCGTATTGACGGTAAGACTTTGTATGATGGCATGGATAAAACTTATGAACAAGGGTATATCCCAAAGGCAGAGAATGGAAAGATATCTATCATACTTCCGCTACTTGGTCAGACATATGACGGGAAGGTCAGCGTTACGACCGATTTTGGGACAACGCAGAACAGTCCTTTTGTGTTTGGAAACTATGCACAGACTACAGGTGTCCAGGATGGAGCCTATCTATTTCGCTTAGAAATTCCTCTTGCAGCAGGCAGAACCAACGGTTCCTATCCGATTACGCTAAAGGCAGACTATCTGGATATTACAGGAAATCAGGCGCAGCAGAACTTTATTGTATATGTGACAATCACGGACGGCACTAATGCAGATACAGATTCCGTAAAAGAAGCGGTGGAAACGCCGAAGCTGTATATTAGTGCATGTGAGATTACTCCGGGAATAGTAGACGGAGGGGAAGCGTTTTCCGCCACGGTGACGATTGAAAATATTGGTGCAATTCGGGCTCGCTCTGTGATCCTTACATACGGAAGTGATACTGATGGAATTGTGCCTGCCCAGACCAATAATACAATGCATTTGGAAAACATCGCCAGTGGTAAGAGCGAAAGCGTTTCTTTATCATTTCAGACAACATCGGATGTGATCGCCGGGGAACAGTCATTTTATGTGAAACTGGATTATGCGGATCTCTATGGTGGTATCTATACGGAAAACCATACTTTCCCTGTGCGGGTTATACAACCGGCTAAAATGGAATATGATCCGATCAGTATTCCAAAGCAAGTCACATCAGGAGAAACTATTTCAGTACCGGTGAACGTGTTTAATACCGGAAAAAGTGTACTCAGGAATGTGAAAGCGACCATATCCGGCACAGGGTTAATTCAAACATCCAGTGCTTTTTTCGGTGATATCCCGCCGGGAGAGTCAGGTGATGGAGAAGTGAAGATCTATGTTGGTATACTTTCCATGACAGATTCCTCTGAAAATGATTATGGAAAGAGTAACGGTATATGCACGATCACCTATATGGATGACAACGGAGAGGAGCATAAGGAAGAGATGAGTTTTTCAACGGAAATCACACAGCGAGTAGAAGATTCAAAGGATATTACCGAGCAAAAGACAGTTGGACAGTGGTGGATCAGTATTCTGGTGGCATTTGCAATTATTGCGATAGTCATTTCAATGATCATTATAACAAAGTTTTCACGTATATTGCGTAGTAAAAAAATTTATCGCGATTTAATGAATTGTTTATAAAATTGTTAGCAAACACACTTGACGAGTGCTAACAAAAGTGCTATACCATAATTGTCAAGAGGAAGAGGAGTTAGTATTCAAAACCTCATGACAAATTAAAATCATATAACAGCCCAGAACAGCATCCTGGACCGAAAATAAAAGGAGGAATGACCTATGTTGTATGTACCTAGTATTTTTGGTGAGAGCCTGATGGATGATTGGATGGAGGATTTCGATCGCAGCATGAGAGAGATGGATCGGGAATTTGATCGCGGCTTTGGCAAGAGGAATCCGTTGTTTGGCAAGCATGCGAAGAACCTGATGAAGACGGATGTGCGCGAGAAAGAGGACAGCTATGAGGTTGACATTGAACTGCCCGGCTTTAAGAAAGAGGAGATCGAGTTAAAACTCGAAAATGGTTTCCTGAGCATCACCGCCGCCAAGGGATTGGATAAGGAGGAGAAAGACAAGAAGGATGGCAAGATCCTTCGTCAGGAGCGTTACGCCGGCAGCCTTTCGAGAAGTTTCTATGTAGGTGAGGAACTGAAAGAGGAGGACGTTAAGGCAAAGTTGGAGCATGGTGTACTGAAACTCACATTGCCTAAGAAGGAAAAGAAAGCGCAGGTGCCGGAGAAGAAACAGATATTGATCGAGGGATAATCGAATCGGCACGTAAAAAGGAAACCGGGAAATTACCTGGGTTCCTTTTTTGAAAACTTCTCTACCGGATAGACTGGGTAGAGAAGTTTTTGTTTATTGCGATTTAAATCATTGCAGTTGTGTGATGACTAAATGTGCAGAAACCGGTCGGGTTCCGCCGGCAAGAGGGGTAATGGTCAATGCAGCAGCATTACCGGCAGGATTGCGCACAGTCAGAATGGAGTCGACGGAGGTTGTTGTCACAATAGCTACCCCAACAATCTGCGATGTGCCGGTTGCCCGACCGACCACGGTATACTCCAAGTCATTTCCATTGAGGGTCAGAAGCAATTGACCAGCCTCGTTGGTACCTACCTGAAACAAAATCTGATAGGTGCCTATCTCTCCAAGATTAAAGGAACTGTCACCTGTCCGTGCGATACTGTCGCCGCTTGTAGGACCGTCTTGCGGGAAGCTGACATCTGTTCCGGGAGCAACGGATGCAGAATTATCAGGAGGCATCAATGCATAAAAGTCGGCATAATTTATTACTCCCCCGGCAGGTCCGGGCGGTCCCTGTTCCCCGGCAGGTCCGGGCGGTCCCTGTTCCCCGGCGGGGCCGGGCGGTCCCTGTTCCCCAGCAGGTCCAGGCGGTCCCTGTTGCCCAGCGGGTCCAGGCGGTCCCTGTTGCCCAGCGGGTCCAGGCAGTCCCTGCTCCCCGGCGGGTCCAGGCGGTCCCTGTTCCCCAGCGGGTCCAGGC
>JAFUZJ010000031.1 GCA_017476665.1 Lachnospiraceae bacterium
CAGTATTCATTACAACGCTTCTGAGTTTCACACGATGTATGGCACGGAAGTATGGGTTTCCTGTATGCCGCCCTACAATGCCTACGGCTACCAGTTTGGTTATCAGCACTTAGAGTCTTTCCGGGAAATGGGGCTTTTTGTGAGAGGAGCAAAGACCAGATTCAGTACGGAGCATCCTGGGCAGGACTATTACGGGATACTCAGAGAATCTGCGGACAGAGAAGTTCCGGCCGTTATCATCGAACACTGCTACGTGGATGAAGAACGGGATGCGGATTTTGTAAAAAATGCAGAAGACTATAAAGCCTTCGGACGGGCGGATGCCCATTCTGTGGCCAGATATTTCGGGCTGAAAAGCGCAAAACTGGGAATCGATTACAGTGATGTGCCCTCCAACCTGCAGCCTGCCTCGGCGGATGCCGTGGTGCAGAGCACTCTGCAGGATCTCACGGTGCCCGATATCTGTGATATCAGCCTCCTGGAATGTGATTATGATACCGGAGAGTTGAGCCTCAGTATCAGTGCGACGGATTACGATAGCCCTTTGGTCTATTATGACTATACCATAGACGGCGGCAAAACATGGTCCCGCCTGGAGACATGGCCGGACACCGATACCTTAACCGGTGAATATCCGGATACTTTCCGTCTGAATCTGACGATCCCTGGCGGCCGCAGACCTCAGATCCGGGTACGGGCCTATAATATTTCGGATGTTTTTAAAGAAAGCAACACGTTGTCCTTTGACCAGACTTTCTCTAAGAGAACAGGCGGCGATCAATTGACAGCCTCCGCTCAGGTAGAACGGAAAGAACAGGAAGCGGTACCTGCCACGGAACCGTTGGAACACAAGCATGAATCCATCGGAACGACCACATTTGAACCGGTATCCGCTGAAGTGGAAAAAGATCTCTCTGCGGTGAATATTCTGACTTTCCTCAAATTTTGTCTGGCCTTAGTGATCGTGCTGTTCGTCATTGTGCTGACGGCACAGATCGTGAATTATAACAGGCGCAAAAAGCGCAAAAGAAGATAATATCCTGCGGTGAGCAGGGTGAGGATCAGTTTGTGGCGGACATATGCAGCGAGAGACAAATCGGTGTCTTTGATACAGGTATAGGTTTGCGCGATGCAGGACAATCCGCCAAAGGGCAGGACAATCAGCGAATAGATCGGCAGTTTTGTGCCGAGTATGGACAGACCTCCCGTAATTTCGAAGATTGGCGCAAGATACGGCAATGACGTCGGACAGGATAAGGCGGGCACCAACAGGAGCAGATTGAACAGGATCATATATCCGCCCAACATGAGCATGCTTTGGAGCGCGGCGTAAATGGCCGCATCCATCGCAGGAAGAAAAGACATCTCTGCGGAAACTTCAGGATTATGAGCTGATATATTGATTTCTTTGAAGACGGTATAACGCAGCAACAAACCGTAGAGGAGCGGCAGTCCATACATTCCCAAAAGCGGCAGACCCAGTCCGGTACAGCCGATCACCGGAAGTGCAAAACTGACAAAATAGACCGGGCCGATGTTATTGCAAAAGGCAAGAAGAAATTCCGCCTCCCGGCTGCTGATTTTATTTGCGGCATACATGTCGCCGACACATTTGGCACCCATAGGAAATCCGCATAAAAAGCCCATGATCATCACATAGCAGACATTTCTGCTCACACGGAAGACGGGTTTGACAAAGGGATAGATCAATGTGGTGAAGCCTTCCGTCAATCCCATGCGGATCAATGTGCCGGAGAGGATCATAAACGGCAACAAAGCCGGGATCATATTTTGAAACCAGAGCTGGAGCCCCTTGGCGGCAAGGGACAGGCTCATGGATGAATTCGTCAGGATACAGAATGTCAGCAACAGGAATGCTGTGAGATAGATGATCTTACGCATATACCAAAACCCGCAAATACCAGGATGGGAACCCCGGAAATATATGATCATTATATGAGACAGGTAGTATAAAACATGCGTCTTGACCGATTTTTATGTCAAATGAATATGGGAAGCCGAAGTGAGGTCAAGGAACTGATCCGCAAGCGGAAAGTATCGGTGAACGGCGTGATCGCGTTATCATCGGAGCAGAAAATCGATGAGATGAAAGATATTGTTGACTGCAATGGTCAGAAGCTGTATTACCGACCTTTTGTCTATTATATGATGAACAAGCCGCAGGGTGTTGTTTCCGCCACGACGGACAAACGGGAGCGGACAGTACTGGATCTGTTGCTGCCCTTTTTGCCGGAGTGTGATAAAAAGCGGAATCTGGTCCCGGTGGGACGTCTGGATAAAGATACGGAGGGATTATTGCTGGTTACAGATGACGGTGCCCTGGCACACAGTCTGCTCTCTCCCAAGCGTCATGTCAATAAGAGCTATTTGACCGAAATCGCACATCCGCTTTCTTCCGAAGATGTGTGTGCCTTAGAATGCGGCGTGGACATCTCCGCCACAGCGCCGCCCGGAGAAAAAGAGGAACTTAAGAATCGGCTGACCTATCCGGCGAGAGTTAGCCTTCTGGATGATCAAAAGCTTGTTTTGTCCGTCAGGGAAGGTCGGTTTCACCAGATTAAACGCATGCTGCAGGCGGTGGACAATGAAGTGACGGGATTGCGGCGCATCCGGTTTGGCCCGTTGGAGTTGGATCCTGCTTTGGCTCCTGGTGCATGCAGAGAGCTTACATCTGCGGAAGTGGAATTGTTAAAGTACACGGAGCAGCGGCAGACGGGACAGACTGCCATGATGAAGGAGATTCAGGCTGTGATCTTCGATCTGGACGGTACGATGGTGGATTCCATGTGGATGTGGCATCAGATCGATATTGAATATCTGGGGAAATTTGGAATTCCTGTGCCCGACAGGCTGCAGGAGAGTATCGAGGGCATGAGTTTTCATGAGACAGCTGTTTATTTCAAGGAGCGCTTTCGGATACCGGATACTTTAGATGAGATCAAAGCGGACTGGAATCGTATGGCTTGGGAAAAATACGAGAAGGAAGTGCCGTTGAAACCGGGCGTGGCAGCTTTTTTAGCGGATTGTCAAAAGCGTGGGATCAAAATGGGGATCGCCACCAGCAATTCCAGAGAACTGGTGAAGGTGATCCTGAAGAGTCATGGATTGGAGACCTGTTTTTCCGTGATTAAAACAGGCTGTGAGGTTCTGAAGGGGAAACCGGCGCCGGATATCTATCTGGCTGCGGCAAAAGAGCTGGATATCGCACCGGAGCATTGTCTGGTATTTGAAGATATTTTGCCCGGCATTCAGGCGGGGATCAATGCAGGCATGAGAGTATGTGCTGTGGAAGATTTTTATTCTGCTGATATCCGGGGGCAAAAAATGGAATTGGCTGACTATTTTATCAAAGATTACGCGGAAATCATATTTGTGTGAAGACTATGGATAATACAGGTTTCTTACCCGTTTGCGCCGAAGATCTGGCTGCGCGGGGGATCGAACAACTGGATTTTATATATGTGACCGGGGATGCCTATGTGGATCATCCATCTTTTGGGCATGCCATCATTGCCCGGGTGTTGGAATCTCACGGATATAGTGTGGGGATCATTGCCCAGCCGGATTGGAAGGATGACAAGAGTATCCAGGTCCTGGGACGTCCCAGGCTGGCATTTTTGGTATCCGCCGGGAACATGGACAGCATGGTGAATCATTATTCCGTTTCGAAGAAACGACGTGCTACGGATGCTTACACACCGGGAGGCGAGATGGGAAAGCGTCCGGACCATGCCACGGCGGTCTATGGCAATCTGATCCGGCGCACCTATCGGGATGTGCCCATCATTATCGGCGGCATTGAGGCGAGCCTGCGCCGGATGGCGCATTACGACTACTGGTCTGACAGCTTTAAGCGATCTGTACTCCTGGACAGCCAGGCGGATCTGATCTCCTACGGCATGGGCGAGAAGTCCATTGTGGAGATTGCAGATGCTCTGGCCGCCGGAATTGCCGTACATGATCTGAGCTTTATTCGTGGAACGGTGTACAAGACCAAAGATATTTCGGGCATCTATCAGGGGATCAGCCTGCCGTCCTACGAGGAGATGAAGCAGGACAAGACCCTTTATGCCAAAAGTTTTATGATACAGTATGAAAACACGGATGCCTGCACCGGAAAACCGCTGATCGAGCCCTATCCCAACGGCATCTATGTGGTACAGAACCCGCCCCAGCCGCCGCTCACAACGGAAGAAATGGACGCGATCTACGCCCTGCCCTATATGCGCAGGTGGCATCCGTCCTACGATGAAAAGGGCGGCGTACCGGCTATCTCGGAGATCAAATTTTCCCTGATCAGCAACAGAGGGTGTTTTGGCGGCTGCAATTTCTGTGCCCTGACCTTTCACCAGGGACGCACGATCCAGGTGCGCAGCCACGAATCCATTGTGGAGGAGGCAAAGCTGCTCATCAAGGAATCGGACTTTAAGGGCTATATCCATGATGTGGGCGGTCCCACGGCAAATTTCCGCCATCCGTCCTGTGAAAAGCAACTGACCAAGGGCGTATGCAAAAACAGGCAGTGCCTGTTTCCCAAGCCTTGTCCCAATCTGAAGGTGGATCATTCCGATTATCTGAAGCTGCTGCGCACGCTCCGGGAATTGCCGGGGGTGAAGAAAGTGTTTGTCCGCTCCGGTATCCGTTTTGACTATCTGATGGCAGACCCGGACGATACCTTTTTCCGCGAGCTGGTGGAACATCATGTCAGCGGACAGCTGAAGGTGGCGCCGGAGCACATTTCCGACGCGGTATTGTGTCGGCTGGGCAAGCCGGAGAACGCGGTATATGAGCGCTTTGTGGCAAAATATAAGAAGCTGAACACACAGCTTGGCAAAAATCAGTTCCTGGTGCCGTACCTGATGTCCTCCCACCCGGGCTCTACCCTGAAAGAAGCGGTGGAACTGGCGGAATATCTGCGGGATCTGGGCTATATGCCGGAACAGGTGCAGGATTTTTATCCCACGCCGTCCACTTTGTCTACTGTGATGTATTACACCGGACTGGATCCGCGGGATATGAAACCGGTTTATGTCTGCCACAATCCGCATGAGAAGGCCATGCAGCGGGCACTGATCCAGTACCGCAATCCCAAGAATTACGAATTGGTGCATGAGGCGCTGGTCAAGGCGGGACGCGAGGATCTGATCGGTTTTGACAAAAAGTGCCTGATTCGGCCGAGAAATATCGCAGGACAGAATAGACCAAAAGTTAATGAGGCGCAACATGATTCGCGGAAAGGAAATAGCGGGAAACAGAATGCCGGTAAGCAAAATGTCGGAAAACAGAATACCCGTAAGCCTGCCAAGAAGAAAACAATCCGCAACACCCACAAAAAGAAATCGAACTAAAATATATATCTGAGAAAGTCGAGGAAAATCGCTATGAATATCGCAATCATCACCGGAGCCTCCTCCGGAATCGGAAGAGAATTTGCACGCCAGATGGATACGCATCCGGCCTTTGCCAAGATTGATCAGTTCTGGCTGATCGCCAGGAGCAAGGACAAACTGACAGAGTTAGCGGATTCCCTGCAGCATGAGTGCCGCGTCTTTATGATGGACATTACCAATGTGATGCAGCTGGAGCGTCTGGAGAATGCGGTGAAACGGGATAAGGCAAGGGTGCGCGTGCTGATCAACTGTGCCGGTTACGGGATCATGGGTCCCTTTGCGGAACAGGACCGCAAGGAGGAGACCGGCATGGTCCGCTTAAACTGCGAAGCGCTGACCGGCATCACCCACCGTATGATCCCCTACATGAGAAATGGGAGCCGGATCATTCAGATGGCCTCCTGCGCGGCATTTCTGCCCCAGAAAAATTTCGCGGTTTATGCAGCCAGCAAAGCTTATGTGCTTTATTTTTCCGAGGCACTGAATGCGGAGTTAAAGGACAAGGGCATCTATGTGACCAGCGTCTGCCCCGGACCTGTGGACACGCCGTTTTTTGATGTCGCAGAGAAAACCGGTTCCACACTGGCGGTGAAGAAAATGGTCATGGTTTCCGCCGACAAGGTGGTAGCTAAAGCACTGAAAGATTCTTTGAATAAACGGAGCAAATCCGTGTACAGCCTGCCCATCAAGGGCATGGAAATAGCAGCAAAGATGATCCCTCATGACTGGCTGCTCACCTGCATGCGGGTGATGGAGAAGAAAGAGCGGAAAAAACAGTAAAGGATTGTAATATGATCAAGATCGGTAGATTTTTTTTCTATGATGAATATAAGGGGACGAGAGGATATCTCAAAACCCAGTCCCGCTATGAGTTAGTGCGGACTTTTGTTTACTTTGCTATATCGGCCAGCCTGTTCGTAGCCGGCATCATCGCCACAGGCAACCGAATGAACCTGTTGACTATCGTGGCAGTGCTGGGCTGCCTGCCGGCGTGCAAGAGCGCCATTGACGCCTTTATGTTCCTGCGCTATAAGGGCTGCACGGCAGAAAATGCCGACAGGATTGACGCGCACATGGAGGGGGTGCAGGGGCTGTATGACCGGATTTTTACCTCCTATGAGATCAATTACCAGGTGGCGCATATGGCGATCCGGGGAAATACTTTGTGCGGGTTTACCCAGGATGCAGCTTTCCAGGAGCAGAAGTTTTATACCCATATTACGGATCTTTTGAAAAAAGACGGGTTCAAGGATACCAGTGTGAAAATTTTTAACGATTTAGATAAATATACCGCAAGGCTGGAACAGATGAAGGCACTGCCTGCGGAGGAAAAGCTGACGGCGGGGATCATGAATACACTGAACAGTGTTTCGTTGTAATATGTTGTTATGGATAAGGTGTAGAATCAGCGTGCCTGTGAGACATGGAATATCTCAAAAAATTCAGGCAGGAGAAAGGAGTTTGCTATGGCGGATGCGAATGACAGGCTGATCGAGGAGATCATGAATCATTTGGACAAAGAAGTGACAGGCGGTTCCGTGCGCATGAGCGTAGAGATGGATGAAACCCAGGAAGAGCATGCATTAGTTTCCCACAAATGCTGCAAGGTCTATGGAAAGGATTCCACCCGCGTGGTGGGAGAACTGGATATGTATTCGGATCTGTATCTGAATGACATGAAGCGGCGTGGAGAACTGTAAAGAGGTAGATGATGAACCTGAGAACAATTATGATCTTTCCTGAATTTGAGAATCAAGGCGTGCTGGAACAGATTCGAGATAAATATGATCCATTGGCAAAGCTTGTACGACCACATATTACAATTGTTTTTCCGTTTGCATCGGAAATGAGTAACATGGAATTGATTTCTTCTTTTGAAATTTCTTTACAGGGATTTTGCAAGCACCGTGACCAATTTGGAAATTATCTGTTTTTAAACGTGATAAAGGGTGCCGAACAAATTATCAAAATACATGATGTATTATATAAAAATGATATCCGTTGAGATGATAGGGGATAAAGGCGAATCGATTATAATTATAGAAAAATCTTTACTTAAATCACTTTTAACATGCAATTAATTGCGTTTTATATGTTATATTTGCAGATAACAAGCAATAAGTTGCATTTTGTTTTTGCCCGTGTTATATTATTTTCATTTTCGATGGATCGTCACGGCTTGGAAACAATATGCGGAAAAGTGCGACATTCGCGAACAAACCGCTGACAATATTTTGAAGATTATGAAACAGGAAAATTTATAAAATAAAATTTGTAAAGGCAAAACCATGCAGGAAATAAAGATTGGTCCCAATCAGGCGGGACAGCGGTTGGACAAATTTTTACATAAATATCTGCCGAATGCCACAAGCAGCTTCCTGTATAAGATGCTGCGGAAAAAGAACATCACTCTGAACGGCAAGAAAGCGGAAGGGAAAGAAATCCTGGCTGTGGGAGATGTGGTGCAGAGTTTTTTTGCGGATGAGACATTCCTGAAGTTCTCGGGCGGCATCGGAGGGACTGTAGATGTCCGTGCTACCGGATCTGGAGACAATACGGCGGATCCTTACAGCCAATACCGGGAGGCATACAATACTTTACAGGGCATTTCCGTTCTGTATGAAGATGAGCAGAAAGTATTGTTAAACAAACCGGCGGGAGTGCTGACACAGAAGGCAAAAGACACGGATCTCAGCCTGAACGAGTGGCTGATCGGGTATCTGTTGGCAACCGGTTCTGTCACAAACGAGGCACTTGCCACTTTCAAACCATCCGTGTGTAACCGGTTGGATCGAAACACCAGCGGTATTGTGATCTGCGGTAAGACACTTGCTGGTTCCCAGCAACTGAGTGAGATGATTCGCACCCGAAAGATCTCCAAATTTTACCGGACGATCTGCGTGGGGAAGATACGAGAGAACGCGCTGGTAGAGGGGTATCTGTACAAGGATCCCCGCACAAACAAAGTGACGGTCACCGGGACGCCGCCGGCCGGAGTTTCCAATGAAAAATCCACGGAAAGCAGTTCCATCAAGACTGCCTACACACCGTTACAGACCAACGATGCCTATACGCTTTTGGAGGTAGAACTGATCACCGGAAAAACCCATCAGATCCGCGCCCACCTGGCCTGTATCGGACATCCTCTGATCGGGGATTTCAAATACGGCGATGCAAAGACAAACCGTGACCTGAAAGCACGATTCGGCCTGTCCTATCAGCTACTCCATGCGTACAGGGTATGTTTTCCGGACGGGACGGAGATTGTCGCGCCATATCCGGAGCAATTTCAGATAATAGAGAATGCATTGATATAAAAGACGAGAAAAAGGAAGAGTGCTACCATGGCGACCTGGAATTCCAGAGGTCTCCGGGGTTCGACCCTGGAGGACATGATCAATCGCACAAACGAAAAATACAGAGAGAGCAATCTGGCGCTGATCCAGAAAATTCCGACCCCCATCACGCCCATTCAGATTGATAAGTCCACCAGGCATATCACGCTGGCCTATTTTGACCAGAAAAGTACGGTGGACTATATCGGGGCGGTGCAGGGGCTTCCGGTATGCTTTGACGCCAAGGAATGCGCCGTGGACACCTTTGCGCTGCAGAATATCCATGAACATCAGGTGGAATTTATGCGCGCATTTGAGAAGCAGGGTGGGATCGCATTCTTTCTCATTTTTTATTCTCATAAGGACGAGCTTTATTACTTACCTTTTGAGATGCTGGATTTCTTTTGGCAGAGAGCAAAGGACGGCGGACGAAAAAGCTTCCGTTATGAGGAACTGAATCCGGCATATTTTCTCCCGAAACAGCATGGTGTGCTGGTGCCTTATCTGGAGGCCTTGAAGAAAGATCTGGAGGATCGGGAGTAAATACTTGACATTCCGTTATCTTTTCTGTATACTACAGAAAGATTTCATTCTCTAATTTGGTAGCACGTTACCACGATAAAGTAAACAAGACAGGATATGAATTATGAAAAATAAGAAGATGCTTGGCAACCTGCTCCTGACACTGACGGCAGCTATTTGGGGCACCGCCTTTGTAGGGCAGCGCGTCGGCATGGAAAAAATCGAACCGTTTACCTTCAATGCGGCAAGAATGGTCCTGGCGGCGGTGGTGATTGGAGCACTTGCCTTTGGGTTATGTCGTAAGGAACGGGTAGTGCAGTCAAATTCAACATCAACAAAATCTAATGCGAATGATACCATGAGGAATACGATCATCGGCGGCATCTGCTGCGGAACGTTTCTTGCATTGGCAAGTATTTTCCAACAGATGGGAATCGTCTATACTACCGCCGGGAAAGCAGGATTTATCACGGCAATGTATATGCTGCTGGTGCCCATTTTGAACTTTGTGCTTTTCAAAAAGAAAAACACATGGCTGGTCTGGCTGGCAGTGGGGATCGGCGTGATCGGAATGTATCTGTTGTGTATGACGGAAGGCTTTCGACTCACCCGCGGGGATGCGCTGGTCTGCGTCTGTGCCTTTTTGTTCAGCGGACACATTCTTTGCTGTGATCATTTTGCAAGACAGGGGGATCCAATCCGGATTTCTGCGATCCAGTTTGCCACAGCTGCAGTCATTTCGGGGATCGGTGCACTGGTCCTTGAAACGCCAAGCTGGGACAAGATCGTATCGGCAGCCATTCCGATTCTATATTGCGGGATCATATCCGGAGGAATCGGATACACCTTACAGATGACGGCACAGAAATTCACCGACCCGACCATCGCATCCCTTTTGATGAGTCTGGAATCGGTTTTCGCAGTGATTGCGGGAGCGGTTTTGCTGCAGGAGCGAATGAGCGCCAGAGAGCTGGTGGGATGCATCGTCATGTTTGTTGCCATCTTATTGGTGCAGATTCCGGTGCCTGCCCGTCGGGAAGGGCTCCGGGTTTCGTCAAATACAGAACAGATGTAAGCAGAAAGGATATATCGTATGAGCAAAAAATTACTGCATACTCCGGAGGGAGTCAGAGATATTTACGGAAAAGAATATGCCAGAAAGCTGGAAGTACAGAAAAAACTGCATGAGAGCATCGCGAGCTTTGGCTATGAGGATATTCAGACGCCGTCTTTTGAGTTCTTTGATATTTTTTCCAGAGAGATCGGAACGACTGCCAGCAAGGAGCTGTACAAGTTTTTTGACAAGGAGAATAATACCCTGGTGCTACGTCCGGATTTCACCCCGTCCATTGCGCGCTGTGCGGCGAAATATTTTATGGAGGCGAAGGAGCCGCTTCGATTCAGTTATCTGGGCAACACCTTTACCAACGCTTCCAAGCTGCAGGGCAAGTTAAACGAAAGCACGCAGATGGGGGCAGAGCTGATCAACGATCCTTCCGTAGAGGCGGATGCAGAAATGATCAGCCTGGTTATTGAGGCGTTGAAAAATACGGGTTTGAAACAGTTTCAGGTCACCATCGGACAGGTGGAGTATTTCAAGGGGCTGTGCCAGGAGGCCGGGTTGGATGAGGAGACGGAATATGATCTGAGGGACTGTATTTCCGCCAAGAATTATTTTGCAGCGCAGGAGCTGCTGGAGGAGCGTCAGGTGGCGGAGCCTTACCGCAGTGTGCTGTTGAAGACAGCGGATCTGTTCGGTGATCTGACTTCTTTGAGCAAAATGAGACAGCTGGTACATAATAAGCGTTCCCTGGCGGCAATCGACAGGCTGGAACAGCTTTATAAAGTCTTGAAACTCTACGGTGTGGAAAAATATGTGTCCTTTGATCTGGGAATGCTCAGCAAGTACAACTATTACACCGGCGTGATCTTTAAGGCGTATACCTTCGGCGTTGGAGATGCGGTGGTGAAAGGCGGCAGATACGACAATCTGCTCCATCAATTTGGCAAGGAAGCACCGGCCATCGGTTTTATGGTGGTGATTGATGAGCTGATCGAGGCGCTGGACAGACAAAAGGTAGATCTGCCCCTGCCGGAGGAGAAAACCAGACTGATCTATGATTCCAGCGACAGAAACGACTTTGCCGCTAAGCTGGCAGAGGCGAAAAAGATGCGGGCTCAGGGGTTGGCTGTGGAACTGGTGGCGCGTGCCTGATAACCGGATAAGCGGAAACTATAATGAGGAGAGGAATACAACAATATGACGGATGACAGATATTTGACCTTTGCTTTGGGCAAGGGCAGACTCGCCAATAAAACACTGGAACTATTTGAGAAAATCGGCATAACCTGTGAGGAGATGAAAGATAAAAACTCCCGCAAGCTGATCTTTGTGAATGAAGAATTAAAACTGCGTTTTTTCCTGGCGAAAGGCCCCGATGTTCCCACCTATGTGGAGTACGGTGCCGCAGATATCGGTGTCGTAGGCCGGGACACCATCGTGGAAGAGAACCGCAATGTTTACGAGGTGTTGGATCTGGGGTTCGGCAAGTGTCGGATGTGCGTCTGTGGCCCCGCTTCGGCCAGAGAGTTGCTGCAGCACCATGAGCGCATTCGCGTTGCCAGCAAATATCCCAACATTGCAAAGGATTATTTTTACAATAAAAAGCATCAGACCGTGGACATCATTAAGCTGAACGGTTCCGTAGAACTGGGACCGTTGGTGGAGCTCTCGGATGTGATCGTGGATATCGTGGAGACCGGTTCTACCCTGCGCGAAAACGGTCTGGAGGTTCTGGAGGAGGTGTGTCCTCTGTCCGCCAGGATGATCGTGAATCCGGTGAGTATGCAGATGGAGTCTGAGCGGATCAGAGGATTGGTGGCAAAGCTTCGGGAGAAACTGGAAGCAGGCGTTTAGGCAAAGTGCATGTGTGCAAAAACAGTGAGGTGAGATGATAAATTGAGTGAAAAAAAACAGGTATTCGGATATATATTAAACCAGTTCGGTGTATTGGCATCAGGTCATAAAAATGAAAAAAAGGTAGTGGAAATCCGAAAGTTTCCGACGGGGCATATCAATAAAACTTACTTTATTCATATTTCCGGAGATGATGATATTTTTGCCTCAGATTATGTTTTGCAGACCTTAAACTCAAATGTATACATCAGTTCTGAAGCCGTAATGCACAACATTGAAGTGATCTCCGAACGGTTTGATGAGGAATACATTCCGCAGGACGGGGATATGGACATTGATATTCCGCAATTTTTGTATGTGAATGACAAAAATTATCTGGAACTTGCGGGGGAGTGCTGGAGAATGTATCGCTACATTCCGGAGGCACAGGATCTTTCCAAGACACCTTTTCAGATCGGCTTTGCGTATGGACGGTATATTCAAAAACTGAACACCGGTGAATTGGAACTGCTTCAGACCGTTGAGGGATATCATGATTTTGAAGCATATCATAACAGGCTTTTGGCAGTGACTAAAGATAATTCTTTTGAGACCATCAAAGCATTTCGGTCGAAGCTGGGTGCAATTTTTACGGAAGATATTCCCAAACGCTATATTCATGGAGATGCAAAGGCGGATAACGTGATATTGCGTTCGGATGGCATCTGTACGATCCTGGACCTGGATACTACCATGAAGCATTATGTGGCATTGGATTACGGCGATATGGTGCGTTCGGTTACATCGGGAATTCCGGAGGGTGAGATGTTGGATGCGATACGTCTGGCGACTGCTGGTTTTGCCAACGGACTGGATGGAATTTTGACCAGGCAGGAGATTGATTCTCTGTTTTACGGAATTCTTTGGGTGACATGGGAGTTGGCAGTGCGATATCTGACGGATTGCTATACAGAGGAAAGGTATTTTGTTAACATGACTGTGGAGCAATGTAAAGAACGGGTGCAGCAGCTTATCGAACAATCGGAAAAATTTTCGCAGATCAAGGAACAGATCAAACTGATCATCGAAGCGGAATTTGTAAAATATACAAGCGGGACGGCAATGTAGGAAAAGCATTGGGATTTTCCAAGCTGCTCAAATAAAGCGTAAGAGGAGGGCTGCATTTCATGGAACTGAAAAGATTAGATCATGATCTGACCGTATGCCAGGTGTCATCTGCCGCGGAGATCAATCTGAATACAGACTTTTATTTTATTGGGAAGACCGATGAGGAAATCTCACTTGTGTGCCGGACGGAGAATGTACCTGCAAACACCATAAACCGCGACGACGGATGGAAGGGTTTCCGGATTCAGGGCGTTCTAGATTTTTCTCTGATTGGGATTCTTTCCAAACTGTCAGGGATCCTGGCGGAGCATCAGATCGGTATCTTCGCGGTTTCCACTTATAACACAGATTATATTCTGGTAAAGCAAGAAAATTTTGAAAAGGCATTACAAGTCTTACAGGCGGCCGGTTATGCGATCGTGGATTGAAAAAAACGGGTTGATATGATACCATTACAGAGATATGCATTAAGGGAAAGGACAACCATCATGAGAATCATTGAATTGACTAAAGAGACTAAGACGGATCTCTTAAATAATCTGCTCAAGCGCAGTCCCAACAACTACGGGCAGTTTGAGGCGACAGTAAACGAGATCATAGCCAATGTGCGGACAAATGGCGACAAG
>JAFUZJ010000032.1 GCA_017476665.1 Lachnospiraceae bacterium
CCGCAGACTGCGCGGCGAGCGCCAATGCCCTTTCCCCCAGTAGAGCACGGTTCCTGCTACCGGATAAATGGTCTTCTCTTCCAACTGCCTCCGATAAATCGCGCCCTCATACCCTGCCTTGCGCAATACCATCTTACGCTCCGGTCTTGTCTGATTTTCGAGCATATATCTCATCCTGACCTGTCCGTTTCTGATCAGATACATGCTCACATCCTGAAACTGGTTCTTAAGAACAGTACTTCCCCCAGGATAAAAGCCCTCTGTCGGTGCAGGCAGAAGCTCCTCTTCTCTGATCACCTGCCTGCCATTGTAATACAATGCATTTAATACATCTGCAAATACATCCGGATACATCTCCAGATTTTTCTGCGTCAAATCCTTCTGTGCCATAAACCTCCCCTTCTGTGCCAGGAGGCCTCTATGAAACACAAAAAACGTAAACCGTTCCTCGTCCGCCTCTGCCACACATCCATTATTCGTTTTTGTTTCAAAGTGAAATAAGGCGATACGCCGGATATGCACCTGAAATTCTTTATAGCACTATTATAATGTCATTTTTGTCGTTTGTCAATTACTTTTACACATCAGATCCGGCAGGGAGTAATCCCTGCCGGATCCTCATCCAAGCGTCCTCTTACCCATAATAATGAACCGGTGTCCAGGAACCGAGAACCGTATCAACAACCGATACCGTATCCGTATCTATATAGTCCTTTACCGCACCTTCCGTCTGATTCCTGCAGCCTGTTGTATACATTACCACACCGTTATTTGAATTGTTATACTCATAAAACATTGCTGAATCGGCTTCCCCCGAGCTCATCTCGCCCCAGCCGGCTTCACTGATGTGTCCGTTTGTCTCGGTATTGATAAAGGAAGCTTTGGATCCCTTACCCCAGGTTCTGCCATAATAGCCCTCAACAGGATCTGCCCCTTCCTCTCCGGAGGTTGTCACAGTGCAGTTTCTGAATACATACGGGCTTGTCTTCGGCGCCGTAATATAACCGACCTTGCCATTATTGCCCGCATCATTGGGATATGTCTTCCACTGCAGTTCACAGTGATCAAAAACAGCTGCAAATTCACCGCAGATATAGTCTACATTACCGCCAATCACACAATCTCTGAAATACGCATGATAATTGTTGTTTTCACTGCCATTTCTCCCCAAGGTATCCTGAGAAGAAAGAATCTTGCAATTATAACATTCGATATGATCCGCTTCAATATAGAATGCATTGGATCTTTCTTTAAACTTATACGCAGAAACATCCGCATCGTCGGCCAATCTGTCAACCGCAAGTACACACCCTGCGATATCTGCCTTTTCCGCTTCTGTCAGCTCATAATTGTAGGTGTTTTTAAAGGTTGTATCTTCTGCTAAGAAGTGATTGCCTCTTACAATAAACACACCGCCCCAGATCCTGCCGTCCCCTTCCACATAGGAGTATCTGTCTCTCGCAAGCCGTTCGCTGTATAAACCGGTAGACTCTTCGATCGAATAATACAAGGTACCCACACCATAATACCAGGAAATGGTATGTCCATTGCCCTTTAAAGTAACATAAGGAGCCGCCATCACAACCTGCTCAAACAAGTCGTCAGTCAGATGAACGATTACTCTTCCTGCCTCCCCCTCCGGTCTGTCTTCCATTCCGAGGATTGCGTCAGATGCTTCATTCAGCGATGCATAATCGCCCGGAACATGGATCTCACTCTTGAACGGGATCGCGGAAGCTGCAGGACCGGCAACCTCCACATACACTTCATTTACATTCCGGGCTCCTGGCCTGACAGAGACTCTGTCATATGTCACGCCGCCATTGGTGGTTTCCACACCGGTATTGTACTCACCCGGCTTCATGGAACAGGTATAGGCATCTCCCGATACCTCAGCCCGATATACGGCACCGTTCACCATATTGGTAAACGTGAGTCCGGTAACCGTCGACGGATCCGTACCTGTGATCTTACCCGTAAGAATCTCATCCGCAACACCGTGCAGCGAGATGGCAACCTTTTTGCCGGTTGCCGTAAAGGTCTCGCTTTCACTGCTAAGCGACTTCACTCCGCCGTCATTGGTGGAAAGCCTGTAAGTATGACCCTTTAAAAGCTCTAATGCTGCGGTATCGCCGGAAAACGTTATCGGATCCCCGCCAAGATCTGCGTCCACCGCAGTAATCTTCAATGTATCCGGCAGCACAGCATCCACATTGGTAACCGTGATCGGATTGGTGACCTTTTCATCCACAAGATAACGGTATCCTGCGTAGAACATATTATTTGTCCTGCCCGTTGTGGATATGACATAAGTATGTCCCGGGGCAACAGAAAAGGAATACTGCGTGACACCAGTGTCAGAATCCATATATCCGTTTCTGGTTCCATCCGTATTAAAATCCCAGACTCTCAGGATGGCTGTTGTATGGAAGTAAACTGTCATCATACCCTGACCGGCCGGTGTGAACACGGTCAAGGTACCATCTCCTTCCCCGGGAATAGCAGGAATGTCATTGGCCGTTGCATGTCTCTTCCCTGCCGTGTAAGAATCTACCTCTTTGCCGTTCATGGAAACTTTCCTGTCAGGCTTTACCGTATACTGTGTGATAACCCCATCAACGGTTTCCCCTGCCAGCAAAAGCGTACTGCCCCCGAACCGATACTCCCCTGTAGAGACTTTTCCATCCACAGCCTTTTCATCCATAAAAAACGTAAAGTTCTCAGCATTACCGCCTAAAGCATCTTTCATAGCCATGTTTTCTCCTCCTCCTCTTTCCAATTTTACATTTTACCTTATCTATGTTAAAATACATTCCACAGGAATTATGATTTTGATATAAAAACCGACAGGAGTGTCCAAATCCAATGAAAAAAATAATCCCCGTTCTTTCTATACTAATACTTATTGCATTGGTCGGCTTCGGCATCTACAGATATCAGGAAAACAAAAAGCAGGAACCCATGCGCCCGGATTTTGACCGGATCGCCACGGAATCCTATACAGCAGTATTCCTTTCCACTTATCCGATCGACTATTTTACAGAGGAAGATTTCCGGTACTATCGCGGAATCTATCCGCTGAATGCATCCTATTGTATTCCGGATCTTGCAGCTCTGAAAACATATCTCCGCAAGGTTGACGAAACGAACAACGAGGTGGAAACTGTCTATCTGGGCATCCGGCCGGACCTGATCCCGGCAGATAAACTGATGAAACTGATCTCAGAGCGGCCGGACCGCCGCTATGAGGTGGTCATTGCGTATCCTTCTTTGGATTACTGGAAAAATCTGAGTGACAAGGAATTTACTAGGATTTTTTCAGATTACCGGAATTTTATAACGACAGCAATGTCACTTTCTCAGAGTAACGAATGGATACAGCAGCATGTGTCCTTCTATTTCTACGGTTCCACCGAATGGCTGGTAGCCAACCCCGCAAACTATGAAAGCGATTTTGGCGTGAATCCCGGCATCTCGCATGTCCTTTCCATGTATACAGACAGTGACCACGGATATCAGCTGACCGGAGAAAACTGCGAGGCACGCCTGAACGGCTTTGAAAACCTGGTCACCGAATACCGCAGTGCGCAAAACAATCCTGCATTACAGTATCCCGATCTGTCTGACTGGGATGTAGTATTCTTCGGGGACAGCATCATGGCATTCCCTGAGACATCCTCTATCCCCGGAGCCTTCAGCGGCAAGACCGGTGCACACGTCTACAATTGCGCTGTGGGCGGTGCCCCTGCAACTGCATATCTGCCGCAGGTTGTCGACCGTTTTCTGGCTCAAGATCTGACAGATCTGTCGGAAGATTCTGTCATCTATAAAGGCATGTCCGATTATTTCGAACATGCGGGGGCTGAGCGAAAAACCTGTTTTGTACTGGACTTCGGGATGAATGATTTCTTTACCGGAGCTCCCGTTCAGAACGCCTCCAACCCTTACGATATCAACACCTATTCCGGCGCCCTCCGCACCGCCACAGACAAACTGACGGAAGCATATCCGAACGCCGTGATCCTGTTCGTGGCAACGAATTTTACCAGCTATTTCAACAACGGCCAGGAGCCGCAGTCTGAAGAAGGCGGCGCACTCCCGCAATATATCGCAGCCATGAAGCAGATCAGCGAAGAAAACGGCTTCCTGTTCTACAATAGTTATACCGAGCTTCCCATCAACAGCGAAAATTATCCGGACTATCTGCTGGATGGCTGTCACCCCAATGAATCCACCCGATACCTCATGGCGTGTGACATTGCCAGACTGATGCGATAAGCCGCAGCACACCGACCGCTGCTACGGTCTCTCGTACAGCACCAGATCCGCATCCCGGTCCAACAGTTTCCACCCGGCGGCGGCACAGGCGGCATCCACCTCTGCGCCCGTCTGGGCAGCCAGATAACGGCTCCTCGTCTCACTCAGATGTTCCAGGATAAAATCCTTCTGACAGCAACTGATCCCATACCCTTCCGGCAGCGCATACAGCAGCTGCCACTTCATTGTCTGCCCCTCTGCGCTCTGCTCATTAAACACCCATATGACAACATTGTCATAATTCGGCACATTTTCCCGGTGCATTTCCAGCGCAGCATCAAACCTTCCCTTCCAGTCCTCCACCTGCGTCTGCCGCTTGGCAGTCACAAAAGGCACCTGATAATCATAGGGATCCACCGCCCGATAGGAATACAGATATGCAAAACACGCTCCCATCACCACTGCCTTCTTAAAAAACCGTGTGTCCATCAGGCTCACCACAAACACCCCCACCGCCATAAAGGTCAATAGATGCTTGCTTCCCTCTGTCAGCTTATACATCAAAAGCAGCGCAAACAACATGCCGATAAAGGAAAACGCCAGATGCGCCTCTGCGATCAGCTGTGACTCCGTCGCTGCATTCTCCTGCGCTGCACTCTGTGCCTCATTTTCCCCGCGGTTTCTGCGCAGTTTTCTGTAATCCGCCACACTCTGCCACAACAGCACCGCCATTGTCACCAGATATCCGGCAAAAAACGCCCCCGACGCCAATCCCGTGCGGATTCCCTGCACCGTATGTGCCCGGAAATCTTTTCCCTTCCAATATAATGTCCCGAAGAAATTGTGCACGCCCGCGCCAAATCCGTCCGTAAAAAACATCGTGATCCAATCCGTGAAAAACAGCGGATGAAAATACTCCGCCCCGAAAAAGTGCTTGATCATCGCATAGCCTACCAGCACACATCCGGTCACCGCGCAGGAGCCCAATGCTCCGATCCACAGTTTTCCCTCTCTTTTCGCCCGGCGCACCCAGTAAAAATCCGGCAGCAGCAAAAAGAGCAGCATATAAGGCCGCATCAGCGTAAGCAGCCCGGAACCCGCAAACATCCCCGCAAGCTTCCAGCCCTTCTCCTCCCTGCCATGGCTCACTGCCAGCCCGTAAAACAGGATGAGGTGACTGATACAAATAATCTCCGGCATGCCGGACAACATATACCGCGCAAACGGCGTATAAAGACAAAACAGCAGCGTCAGAATCCCCATCTGTTTCCAGGTGGGCTTCACCAGCAATACAAACAAAAACATGGCCGCCGTCATCAATACAATATTGCAGATGACCGGCGCCATAAAATTCCAGCCAAACAAAAAGCCCCACACGATCCAAGGCAGCACCAACACCGGGCTCCATGCCGCAAAGGATAACACCAGACCGTGACTTTCATTGAATCCGTAATATCCCTGCGGGAACCCGTACGCCACAATACTTTCCACCTGCTTATAGTAAAACAGCTCATCATTCCACTCGGACGCCGGCAAATATACATCTCCGATGCCATATCCCTGCACGGCGCAGGTCACAACACAGCACAAAAAAGGCAAAAGCGCCATCAGCAGCGCTTTGCCCCATACCACATATCTTTTGTCCTGTCTGAACCAGTCCAACAGTCTATTCATGCAATGCCTCCTGGCAATTGATCCGCTCTCTGATCACATACTGCGGAGAATTATTCATGCTGATATAAATCCTGCCCACATATTCTCCGATCAGGCCCAGCATGATCATGATCATACCGCCGAAGAACACCAGCGCCGCCATCAACGCACTGAATCCCATAGGAACCGCCGGATTCAGGAAACGCTTCACGATCGTATAGATTCCATACAAAAATCCCGCGCACGCACTGGCAACCCCAATGGTCGTAGCAATCCGCAGCGGCTTCACCGAAAACGCGGTAAAACCGTTAAACCACAGCCCCAGCAGTTTCTTAAGCGTGTAGCCCGAGCTGCCTTCTTCCCTGTCCCTGTGCTGCACCACCACATTCGCGATATTCTTGGTCGCCCGCAGCACAAGCCCGATCACATAGGGATAAGAATTCTCATAGCGGATCATATCCTCCACCACAAACCGTTTCACCGCAAAATAGCTGGAGACATAGAGCGCCTTCGGCTTCTCCAGCATCACCCGCAGCATCAGTTCATTGACCCTGCTGCCCCAGTTGCGGAAACCGGAGTGATGCTTGTGCTCATACTTTGCATAGACGGCGTCAAATCCTTCCTCCAACTTCCCCAACAGCTTATCCACCTCGTCCGCCGGCGTCTGCCCGTCATCGTCCAGACACACTACATAATCGCCGGTTGTCTGCCGCAGCCCCGCCATCAGCGCCGCATGCTGTCCGAAATTCCTGGCAAACCCGATCCCCCGGATATTTGCATGGGCTTCACACAGTCTGCGGATCACTTCAAACGTTCCGTCCGGCGAGCAATCATTCACCAGAATGATCTCATGCTCATACTTATGTAATTTCTCCATGGTTTCATTGATCTCTGTCACCACATGTTCCAATGTCTTCTCCGACCGGTAACAGGGGATCACAAAACTGACCTTCTTCATCTTACTTACCTTTCCTCGGAACCGTTCTCCTCCGCCACTGCCGCCATCCAGACAATGTCGCGATAGACCCCGTCGATCCTCACATCATCCTTCAGATAACCCTCTCGGCGGAATCCGGCTTTTTCATAGCTGCGGATTGCCTGTCCATTCTCCGTAAGCGCCCGCAGATAAATGCGATGCAGCTTTTCTTCCTCAAAACAATACCGAAGCATCAGCTTCGCCGCTGCCGTGCCAATTCCCCGGCCACGGGCTTCCGGCTCCCCGATAAAAATACCGTACTCCGCCTTGTTGTGCTTTCTGTCGATATCCCGGATATAGACGCTTCCCAACGCCTTATCTGTGGTGCTGTCGCAGATGATCGTCTGCACCACGTGCCCGGTCTCCACCTGCGTCCGCACCCAGTTTTCATGGCTTTCTCTGGTAAAAAAATCCTGATAGATAAAATTCTTCCGCACCGCGTCAGAATTTCTCCACGCTACAATCCTGTCCGTATCCGCAGATGTCATCAGCCGCAGATAAATTCCGGCTTCCTCATCCCTATAACTGCCTGTCATGTATTATATTCCTTCCGTTCCTTTCCGTCAATTTCAAAAAACATACGCATTACACAGCTCAATCACCCGTGCGATCTCATCTTCCCGCATCGTGGGGAACAACGGCAGCGTCACACAATGGGCCGCCAGATATTCCGCATTGGGACAGTCCCCTTCTTTATAGCCCAAATGGGCATATGCCTTCTGTAAGTGGCAGGGCACCGGATAATGCATGTTGCACTCCACATCCGCATCCGCCATATACTGCACGAATCCCTTCTGATCCGGAACAGTGACCACAAACAGATGGAACACCGGCTCCGTATTGTCCGGATGCGCCTGCATGGTGATCACCGGATTGGTGATCTCCCGCAGATAACGCCTGCCGATCTCCTGCCTGCGCGCCGTCCACTCCGGCAGATATTTCAGGCTCACGGAAAGCACCGCCCCCTGCATACCCTCCAGTCTGTAATTATACCCAATCTCGTCATGATAATAACGGACATCACAGCCCTGATTCTTCAGCCTGGTCATGTGCTTATAATAGGACTCCTTATCGCAGGTCACGCTGCCGCCCTCGCCGAACGCGTACAGATTCTTGCCCGGATAAAAGCTGAAACAGCCCAGTTCCCCAAGCGTTCCTGCATTCTTCCCCTCAAACTTCGCGCCGTGGGCCTGGGCACAGTCTTCCACCACAAAAAGCCCATGTCTGTCCGCAATCTTTTTCACGCCCGCATAGTCAAAAGGCTGTCCGTAAAGATGCACGCCGATGATCCCCTTGGTCCTGGACGTGATCTTCGCCTCGATCGCAGCCGGATCGATCTCCCAGGTATCCTTCGTACAGTCCGCAAACACCGGTGTGGCCCCTGTGTAGCTGACGCCCCAGGCCGTAGCGATATAAGTATTTGCCGGAACGATCACCTCATCCCCCGGCCCCACGCCGAGCGCCAACATTGCCAGATGCAGCGCCGAGGTACCGTTATTCACGCCGCAGGCGTACCTGCTGCCCACATAGACCGCAAATTCCGCATCAAACCGATCTGCATACTTCCCTCCGGAAAATGCGGTCTCCCTGCAGACCTGCTCGATCGCCGCCCGGTATTCCGCGGCATGCGCCTCATAATCCCTTGTGAGATCAATTCTTTTAATATGCTTCCTGTCACCACCCATGCTTTTCCTCCAAATATTTAATGTATGATCTGCGAACACCGAATTGCAGGCCTTGTATATTTAGGACACGAGGCCTTGAAAAACGTCGGCACTTATGCAGCGTACTTTGCTGCATTAGTGTCCGCTACGTTTTTCAAGGAGCGAAAGCGTCCCCGTGTCAGAATATACAATGGCCGCAATGACACGCAGATCATATTATATATGCTTCCGAATATAAAACTCCCTGTACAGTCTGGCAATCTGCACCAGATAATTACAGATCGTCTTAAATATCTTCACCGTAGTGTTATAGTCCTCCTGCCACTCCACCGGATAGTCCAGGATCTTCACGCCCCGCTTCTCCGCCCGCAGCAGGAATTCGATCATGTAAAACCAGCCGTTGTCCCGGCTGCAGCCCTCGATCAGTCCAAGCGCCGTCCCTCGTCTGACAAAGGTAAATCCACAGATAGCGTCGGTGGATTTCATACCCAGGAACACTTTCAGCAGGATCAGCAGGCCCTGGGATGTGATCTTGCGATACCATTTTCTCCCCCTGGTCTGAGATTCCTTTGCGAACCGGCTGCCGTTGATATACGCAACCTCAGGCATCCGTTCAAAAATATGGATTGCCTCGCCCAGATGCTTGATATTGGTGGACAGATCAATATCCATATACCCCACGATATCTCCGTGGCTTACCTCCACGCCCCGGCGGAACGCAGCGCCCACGCCCCGGATCTGAATGCGCTCATAATGCACGGTGGGATATTTGGCGCATAACCTCTCCGCAATCTGCGGCGTCTCATCCTCGGAACCGTTATCCACAATGATGATCTCGTAATCGTCGAAACCGATCCCCTTCAGATACGCTACCGTCCGCGTCACGCCCTTCTCCAGCCGCAATTTTTCATTTAATACGGGAAAAATGATCGACAACATCATTTTGACAGTTTTTCCACTCCTTCTACCACATAGCGCTGTTTCCTGAAACTCATGTTCAGGATCACCGCCAGATATTTAAAGATCAATGTCAGCATCACGGACAGCATGAAAAATCCAAAGCTCATCAACGCCATCAGTGACATCCAGCCTTCCACCGGCCGCACCGTACTGAAGATGGAATAAATGATCCAGCCAAACATCATCACCAGAAACACCAGCAAAACCGTGCTGACCAACAAAGAAAACTTCTCCAGAACATCCGTGAAGATGATCAGTGTATCCACCGCCAGACCGTTTCTGTTGCTGCGCTCCTCGCGGTTTCTCGCTTTCTTTACCACATCCCTGTTCTCATAGACCACCGTATCCGTTTTCAGCCCGCAGTTCATATACATCGCCTTACGGTAAGGCACATAGACATTCATCTGGTTGACCCGGTTCACCGCTCTTCTGGATACAATGCGGAACCGCTCCTGTCTGATATGATAGCGGAAATGGCTGCTCCAGTTATACAGCGCGTAAAACATCCGCGAACTGAAAGACACCCCCCGTTTCGGCGCCGCAGAAACCACATCATAACCCTCCAACGCCCGCCTGTAGATCCGCATGATCAGCTCCGGCTCAAAGTCCAGACAGCACCGGTCAAACTCGATCAGGAAATCCCCCACCGCCAGATCGCCGCCGGCGTTCATGGCAGTCTCCACACCCTGGTAAAAACTCAGATTGATCAGGCTCACCGCCCGGGTCTGTATTCCGGCGGTCTCCGCCCCCTCCAGGAACGCATGGATCTGCTCCACGGTGCCGTCCGTGCATCCGTCATTGACACAGATGATCTCATATTTTTCAAAGTTATCCTGCATGACGCGGCTGATCTTTCCAAGGAAATCTCCCACAACCGCCTCGTCATTATGCAGATAGACCACACAAGACACAAAATTTTTTTCTTTTCCTGTCTGTTTCCCTGCCTGTCCCATCTTTCTCTCCAAACATCATTCTCAATTTCCAAAACTATTGCAAAAACTATTCCAAAAAGGCATCCAGATCATACACCGTATTAATCTTGCCCGAAAGCACACTTAAGAACACCGGCCCACCGCCATCCGCGCGCTCCGGCTCCAGCCTCCTGATCACGGTCGGTCTGGAATCATCGATCTCTGAAGCCTTCAGGATTGGTTTCATGGAAAACAGCGAACTCTCATAAGTGAAACCGTAATCCGCCCGCAGATACTTCCGCGCCAGTGCAGACATATACTCCCAGGCGCTCTCCGGCTTGCACGCACAGCTGTTGCAGTTACCAAGCCACCCCTCTGCGCACGCCGCCCCTTTCTCCTTCCCGCAGCCAAACTGCGGCACGGCGTCGTAACTGGTCTTATGAGGCGTAAACGTGACGGAAGTCAGCGAGTGATATCCCGTTTTTCCAAACGGCATGATCGAGAAAAACGGACCATCCATCACCGTCAGCCCGATCTTCTCAAGCGCTGCATCCACATGACATAATATAATCTCGCACAGCTCATACTTCAAGCCGAAATCCTGCGTTTCCACGCCTTCCACACAGTGCAGCACCTGATTGACGGAAGCATAGGTGGCATTCAGCACAAAGGGCGCCCTGTACTGCTCCTCCGAAGCGCCCTTCGCAGTCTGCCCTGCCGCTGCTTCGGCAGCTTCCGCATAAATCTCATAGCAATCCCCCTGCTTTACGATCCGCCTGATCCTGCGTCCATAGCGCATCGTCACATTGGGCAGTTTCCCGATCTCCTCCAGCAGATGATCCCGCAGGATATGCGCGTCATAGGTGTACTCCTGCGTCAGGAACGCGCCGTCACACATGCCTTTCTGAAAATACTGCTCCGCAGGCAGATCCATACACGGGATTCCCGCATTCTCACAAAATTTCCGAAACTCCGCCGCATCCGTCCAGGAAAAATGCCTTGACGTGGCGTAAATCTGCTGAAACGAATCATGAATACAGAATCCGTAATCCTCCACGAACCGCTTAAAATACCCCGCCGACTTCATCGCTGTGGACAGGGATCTGGGATAATGATATCCCATATGCACTCTCGCCTGATTGATGTAAGTCGCCCTGGTGAAAGGCGCCTCCTCGATCTCCAGCACAGTCACCCGCTGTCCTCTGCGCCCGCAGTAAAGCGCCGCATACAGCCCGTACAGGCCGGCGCCTATGATCAGTTTATCACTCGTCTGCCAACTCATTGTTTCTCTTCACTCCCAGCGTAAACACCGCTACAAACGGCAGCACGAGCATCAGCGGATACAGATACCGAAGCTGTACGACCGGTCCCAAAAACAAAGTCAGATAATATCCAAATACTAACGAAAGCGGCACAAATCCGTCGTAGCGCCTGCCAACCGCAAGATGTCCCGCAAGCAGCAGATACAGCCAGCCAAAGATCCCCGGCACAAACAGATATCTGAGAAGCGGCAGTTTTAAGTAAGCGTTTTCATCCGCCCACTGTTCCAATTTTTCATGCAGCCACTCCCACTTGGAGTCTTTATAGATACCCCGGGGATTCAATTCATCCTCCACCCAGCGGGTCTGCACATAACCCAGTCCCCGATCCCTGCCGTTTTGATTTACGACAGCATGGGTCACATCACCCAGATAAAAATAACCGGCATTCACCGCATAGGCCGCATTGATCAGATCCCCCGGATACATCCCCAGCAAACGCAGATACGTTCCCACAAATTCCGCACTGCGATACCGCACCACATACGTGTTGGTGTGGTTTTTCACCGGATCGGAAATCTCCGGCCGGTAAAACCGGTATCCCTCGTCCAACAAAAAATCATTGATCAGTGCCTTCGACGCCTCATCCATGGTGCCGTCATCCTGCTCCAGTTCTCCCACGCCGCCGTGAAACAGCATACATCTTGCCAGCTGCTGGATCGGCATGCTGAGCATTTCCCGTCTGTCTCCCTGTTCTGCGCCGGTCACCCGGAACAATCCCGCCAGGCACAAGCTTCCCGCCACCAGCGCCAGCGCACAGTTTCCCAGCATTTTCAGCCAGAGTTTCCTGTCCGTTTTTCCAAAGATCACCGCTGCAAGCAGCACTGCTGCCAGCACCAGCATCGCATACCGCCCATTGTTGCGGAACAGCTGCATCCCAATGGATGCAACAAAAAACAGCACATCGTATCCGTCCGGTTTTGTCCTTTTTCGCCGGATCATCTCACACAGCGCCAGCATCTGTATCAGGAAAAACAGGCTGAACCAGACATCCTTGATCAGACTGACGCTCATATACATGTGGAACGGATAAAACATGCCGAAAGCCTGCAGACCTATCAGCCATTTCCCGCTGACGCCGCGCCGATACAGGAGAGTTACGCCCCCCGCAAAAGCCACTGCCAACAATACCATCTGCAGGAACACCAGCATGGCTATCCCTGTATTGCTGTCGCCGAACCCGCTCTCACCCAGCCGCATCGCCCCTGCGATCAGCAGCGTGTGCGCAATCGGATGGTGATCGTTATAAGACCCGCTTACGATCTGTCCGGTCTGAATGGTCGCATCATAGGCGCAGATCCCCGGATAGTAAGCCAGATAGCAGGGCAGCCAACACAGAAGAAGCAGCCCCAGGCTGACGGGCCATACCCATCTCTTTCGCCCACCGGCAGCCTCCGCGGGGGTCCCTGCCTCTGCCGCCTCTGCCACCTTCGCCGCATTCCCGCGTTCGCGCTGTTTTACCGCCAGTCTGCCGATCAGCCGGCCCAGCACGCCAAACAGCGTCCCCCCGCACAGGCTGAGCATTCCCGTTCTCAGCACATATCCGGGCGTCCATTCTATATTTCCGATTGGAGCTCCCACGCTAAGATCATATCCTATGATCTGGAGAAACAGGAACGCAAACCCGATAAGCCCGTATATTATGATGTCTCTGTTCCCTTTTTTCATGCTTCTATACTTTTTCTCTTATTTTGCTTTCTTTCGCTTTCTTCGCGTCATGGATCCGCATAAAGCGATACTCAAAATCTTTCCTGTCCTTTGCCGCCATAACCTCCAGGATCATCCCCGCAAAAAAGGCCTGGATCCCGGCAACCGCAATAAACCCGCACACGATCAGTGTGGGGAACCGCGGCACCAATCCGGTATGCAGATAATCAATTCCGATGGGTACAAAAAATCCGACTGCCAGCGCCATCAGTACGAAACTCAGCAGCCCGAAAAATTTCATCGGTTTATAATTTTTATACAACTGCAGCATCTTGCGGATCACTTTCACACCGTCGCTGTAGGTGTTCAGTTTGGACACACTGCCCTCCGGCCGGTCCCTGTACTCCACCACCACATTGTCCACCTGCATATTGTAGTTTACCGCGTGGATCGTCATCTCCGTCTCAATCTCAAATCCCTGGGAAAACACCGGGAATGTCTTCACAAACTCATAGCTGAACGCACGGTACCCCGTCATGATATCCTTGATGTCAGAGTGAAACAGCCCGTTGATGCCGAACCGCATGAGACTGTTTCCGAAATTGTGGAACGGCCGCTTGTTCTCCGTAAAATAGGTGGAAGAAAGCCTGTCCCCTACAACCATATCGGAATTATGCTCCAGCACAAGCTTCACCATCTCTCCGGCGCATTCCAACGGATAGGTGTCATCCCCATCTATCATCAGATAACACAGGGCATCAACCTCCCGGAACATCCTCCGGATCACATTTCCCTTGCCCTGCTTGTACTCCTGGCGCACCACAGCGCCCGCCGCCCGGGCGATCTCCTCCGTACGATCCTTGGAATTATTGTTATATACATAAATCACCGCTTCCGGCAAAGTTTTCTTCACATCGGCAATAACTTTTCCGATCGTTTTTTCCTCGTTATAGCAGGGGATCAATACCGCTATTTTGTCCATTTTACCCATTTCCTCCAGATATTACCTCTATTTTATCACGATTATTCCGATACAGCCACTATTTTTATTTCAAATATTGTGTTAAAATCAAATTGTTTGAGTAAATACAGAAAGAGGGACAATACAAATGAGGAAACTGTATCCGTTTTCTGTTCATTTTATACGATTTCTTGCGCTGATTTTTACAGGGCTTCTGTTTCTGGCCGGCTTTCTGTTTACCTGCTATGCAGATGACATGACAACCCAGAAGGTGCTCACCCGTCCCGACAATCCCCTGCTCCATCTGTTGGGGATGGGTCTGTTTGCTGTGATTCTGTTCGCGGTCTGCCGCATGACCAAGCGGCACGGCGCCAAACTCAAGACACCCCTTCTGGTTCTGACAATGGGCTGGATCCTTGCAGCCGGCGGACTCCTCGTCCTCTTCGGCCGGACGGCGCCCGCAGCAGATGCCTGGTCCGTCTACGCCGCCGCCAAAAGCCTGGCGGCAGGAGATACCTCCGTGATCCATCCCACCGAATCTTACCTGTCCTACTATCCGCAGCAGATCGGGCTGTTAGCCTTTTTCGAACCCCTGATCCGCCTTTTCAATCTGCTGCCCGTGGACCTGGAGGCCTATCATTTTATCAAATGTGTTTATGTGCTGCTCACCTGCGTGATCGTGTGGTTTCAGTATCGGACTGTGCACCTTCTGTGGAAAAACGATTCCGCAGACTGCATCTACCTGATCCTGGCAGGAACCAACCTCCCGTTTATCATGTACAGCTCCTTTGTGTACGGCGAAATTCCGTCCTTTGCAGCGCTATCCGCCGGACTGTATTACTTCCTGCGGATGCTGTCCGACGAAAGTTCCCGCGAAAGCGCCCTGTTTGGCGGGAATCGCAAAAATATCCTGCTCAGCCTGATTTTCTTCACCCTGTCAGTCATGCTGCGCAAAAATTCCCTGGTACTCATCATCGCCATCGTGCTGGTGAGTGCGCTGGAGGGCCTTTTTCGCCAAAAGAAAGCCCTGCTGCTCTACGCCGTAGTATGTGTGCTGCTCTCCGTCAGTATTCTGCCTTGCGTGCAGAAAGTTTATGAATTCCGTGCCGGAAACACCCTGCGGACAGGCGTGCCCGCCATGTCCTATTTTGCCATGGGTATGCAGGAATCCTCCCGCGGAAACGGTTGGTATAACGGATATAATTTCAATACGTATCAGGAGAATGATATGGACACGGCCTCTGCCGTACAGGCCAGCCGCGATTACATCGCAGAACGAAGTGCGTATTTCAGAGCGCATCCCGACTATGCCGCAAGCTTTTATTTCTATAAATTCCTGTCCCAATGGGCAGACGGAACCTATGCCAGCAGACAGGCCACTCTGGCCACCCTGGGCGAGCGTCATCCATTGCTTCAGGAACTTTACGATGGCAGATACAGCCCCTTTTATATCGGCTTCTGCAACATCTATCAGAGCATGCTCTATCTGGGTTGTTTCCTGTGCTTCCTGCAGCAATTGCTGCGCATAGAACAGAGAAGCCTCTGTTTCTATCTCGGCATGATCGGCGTCTTCGGCGGTTTCCTGTTCCACATGATCTGGGAGGCAAACGCACGGTATATCTTCCTGTACAGCCTGCTCCTGATCCCCTATGCCGCCGCGGGACTCTCCGCACTGTGCGGCTGGTTTAGTAGTACATTCTTCCCTGCAGAAACCCGTAGAAATAAATCAGACCGCACACAAGATGCCAGCCAAACGCCGCCCACTGTGCAATAAGCAGGATCGGTTTCTTTCTGGCCGCCGTCGCCTTTAACAGCACTGCCGCTGAACCAAAAAAGGCAAAAAAGATGCCGCCCATATAGCCCCAGGAGAAATTGAAATCCGGCTCTCTGAATCCCTTCTCATACAGGAAAAATGCCATCGCAAAGGCCATGGCATAGATTTGCCACGAAAAACGATACAAGGTATTTGTCTTTAGTTCTTTGTAGTTCAGGATCAAAACCAGGATCGGAAATCCTGCCGCCAATCCCACAGCCAGTGGGATATTTTCACAGTACAGTCCCCAGATCCGTCCAAAGCAGAAGCCAATTCCGCCTTCCGCACCCTCCTCGGGCACAAACACGCCCCGATATTGATAGAGCAGATCCACAAAAGTCGGCAGGAACATCAGCCCCAGCAGGATTGTCTGTCGCAGATTTCCGAACTTACTGCGGATCAAACGGTACAGCATGATCAGCCCGGCTGCCCCCACAAACACAAGGGTAAAGCTGGGTTTCGTCATTGTTGTCAGCAGCAGGAAAAGGGCGAACAGCAGATAGTCTGCCAGCTGCGCCTTGGAAAGTGATCTCAGGTCCGTGACCTTTTCATAGCTGTCCAGCAGCCTCACAAACCATAGAAACGCCAGGATTGCAAACGGCCTCGCCGCCATATAAGTCGCATTATGAAACGGATTCGGCGTAAACACACCAAGATAATTGAATTTGATCCCCGGCAGATAAATCCCCGCAGGCGGATAAACCATGGACACAAAAAACAGACTGACGGAAAGGATACTGATGATCGCGCCCGCAAGCCACTTCCAATCGGGAAACAATTTCCGCATGCGCCCCAGAAACATCTGATCAAAGGACCACTTCGTGATCAACATTGCCAAACTATTTAAAATTGTGGTCGCGAGCGCCACCGCCGTCTGCGGCGGGAAGAACAGATTCCAAAATGCCGAAAATTTAAAAAAGATCGGATAGGGAAAATTGTATTTTGTATTCAATCCCCGCATTTCCAGAATGTACGCCCTCATGTCGGAATGATACAGCCCGCTCCCAGTGGTTCCCTTCAGGCTCTCCACGCACTGTCTGTAGAACAGCGTGTAGGTGATCACAGAGACCGCAAACAGGAGCATCGCAAAGATTCCCCAGTTCAGCAGCTGCTCCGTGTTCCTTTCCATTTGCAACTTTGGGTTGGTTTGCATTTTTCTATTGATCTGTTGCTTTGGGTTGCTCTTTTTTTTCGTCTTTCCTTTGCTCATTACTATATCCCGCCTTCTCCCGGTTAATCCTGCGCCAGCCATAAGCGTAACGCAGTTTGCCGCTATTGTATCATATCCTTGAACAGAACGCAAATGCCGCCTATTTCTCATCTCTCTAATACGACATAGCTTTACAATTTTTCTATTATTTTGTCCTTCTATCTTGACATGATTCTTGTTTCATATTATAATTTGCTCGAATAGTGTAAGTTCCTGCCAGAACAAAACTATTACAACTTCATATTGAAAACTACAACTGAATATTGAAAATTTTTTTACAAAGGAGAAAGCCTATGAAGAAAAAGATTCTGTATCGTGTAGCAGCTTGGGCCGGCATTGCAGTTTGCAGCCTCAGCCTTTTCTTTGTAGCACCGCAGACTTCTATCACCGCTCAGGCAGCCGGTGGCGACCCGGGAATTGCTTCGCCGCAGGCAGAAGTAATCTACTGGGTATACGCAGAAGCTGGCGGAAAGATGTGGAAACGGCTTTGGAACAGCTCTACAGGACATTGGCTGACCGATTGGATCTACGTTCGGGATCTGTAAATGAAAATGTCGCTCCTCATCCCAGCAGACATCTAGCACATTAGCCCTGAAACAAGAATAAGAAATAGACCTTCCGCCCATGGCGTCAGGTCTATTTCTGTTGACTTACAGAGGAAATTGCCTTATAATAAAATCATCTGTTTTATATTATCTTATACCAAAGAAATCAACTTAACAGAAAGGTGGAAATGAAACATGATGAATCCGAGAGAGCTGGATGTCCTGAATATCCTCTGGAAGTCCGAGCAGCCTATGATGGCAACCGACATCGTAAATGCAGGAGAGGGCTTGACCCAGAGTACGGTTACCGCAGTTCTGCGCAAGCTTTTGCATGCGAAATTAGTAGAGGTGGCAGGTGTCACTCATAGCGGCAAGGTACTGAGCCGCACCTATCGTCCCACTGAAGCTTCCAAAGATGCGATCCTGAACGATTTCTCCAGTACTTACACCTGTTTTCAGGATATTATCTCCAAGAGCACGCTTTGCTCTGCCCTGTTGCAGACCAATGCGGATGCTGCTGAAACCAAAAAGGATATCGCAGAATTAAAAGCGATGCTGAAAGAATATGATCAGACTTACAACAAGAAAAAATAATTGAGGTGATTTGATTGCATTTGACACTGACTACCACATTAATGGCCATACTTACAACCGGATTGTTTTTGACATTCTTAACAATCTGCTTGCTCAACAGAAATCTGTTGGTTCGTTTTGGCTATAAACTATTGGCATTGTTTGTGTTGTTTACCTTTTTGCGTTTCTTATTGCCTATAGATTTTCCGTTTACACAAACCATTATTTTATCATCGACTATGTCAAAGATAATTGTATATTTGCATAGCTGGCTGTTCTTTATCAAGGAACAGCCAATTTCTGTTTGGGTAATTTTTAAATGTATCTGGGTAGTCGGTGCCATTGTTGGCATCCTGTACTATATCTTCTGCTGTCTGCGTGGAGAATACTACATCATTTTGCATGGCAAAGAATTGACAAATACAGAGCCTTATCAGAGACTGGTCACAGATATTTGCAGAGAGCAAAACCGTAAGAATTGTTTTCGGATTATTGCGTTACCCGGTCTCAATGTGCCCATGCTCTTTGGGATATTCTCTCCCAGAATCTTGATCCCCGAAGATGCAGATTTACCAGAATCTCATTTATATTACATTCTTCGGCACGAGATGACACATCACTTTCATCATGACTTGGTTCTTAAGGGACTGATTCGAATTATCACCATTATCTATTGGTGGAATCCCCTCTGCATCCTTTTGAACAGACAAACCGATGTGATTTTGGAAATGCATGTAGATGATTCCTTAACCAAATCAGACACAGGACGCACCAGCGAATATATGAATTGTCTGATTGATTATGCTTCTGACACGGTTCAAAAAGCACCCTTTTCCAAATCTTTCACTATGAGTCTGTTTGCCAAGAAGGATTCTGATTTGGTAAAGCGGTTCATCTTAATGTCCAACAATCAAAACAAAACCGATTTACCGTTATCTGTTTTAATATGTTGCATTGTTATATGTATTTATCTCTGCTCATATTTCTTCATTTTTGAGGCAAGCAAGCCACCATCTGGAGAAAATGCAGGTGATTTAATTTATATGGACACTATAGAACAACTGCACTTCGAACTATCAAATGACACCTACTTTATAGATAACGGCGACGGAACTTATGACCTATACAACGGAACCGTATACCTAGAAACGACTGATACCACCGAGTACTCCTATCCCGGCACTCCAATCTACACCCCGGAGAACAGTCCTTATCCAATCACGAAATGACCAAACAACCAAAACAGTCTTAAAAATCGAGTAGGAGGCGGTGACTAACCGCCGTCCTCTCACAGCACCGTACGTACCGTTCAGTATACGGCGCTTTCAATAGTTGACGTGCACAGACTGATAGGCTGTGGCTAAATCATAAAAGCCACTGCTTATCAGTCTTTCTTTTGTCATTGCCATATTTACGGCAACTGTATGTGTCGTGAACCAATGTCCTCTGCGGCTGTTGCCAGCCTGACTTGCCAAATCTTTGGGCACTCCCATCTTGATTAGATTTCGTACTTTCGTCTTGGGTTTCTTCCATTGTTTCCATATACACATACGTATTCTGTGATAGAGCCATTTGTTGATGTTGATGTCGTCGATATAGTTCTTCATGCTCGCAATGCCATAGTAGTTAAGCCATCCTCTTTCATACACCTTGATTTTCTCAAGGCTTGGCTTGATTGACTGCACAGACTTACGGGAAGATAAGTCTTTCAGTCTGGACTTAAACTTTTTCCATGACTTCGGATAAACTCGGACGTAAATACCTCCTCCATTCCTTCCCAATGCAAAGCCAAGAAACTTAAAATTTCAGATTGCGAACACACTGACCGTACGGCTTTTCTCCCGGTTGACTGTTAGTTTCAGTTTACCTTCGAGGTATCTCGTACTGCTTTCCAAGAGTCTTTCCGATGACCGCTTGCTTTTAGCAAGAAGCACGATGTCATCCGCATATCTGATGCATGGAACCTTTCTCTTCATGAACTCTCGGTCGAACTCATTGAGATAAACATTTGCAAGTAATGGTGATAAGTTGCCTCCTTGCGGGGAGCCTTCCTCTGTCTCGATAACTACTCCACTCTCCATTACGCCGCTTTTCAGATAACGCTTGATGAGTTGCACCACTCGCTCATCTTTCACGTTCTTGCGAAGAAGATTGATAAGGATTGTAACCTTGTTCTGCATACTCCTTGACCTTTAGGATCGCATCCTTTGCACTTCTGTTTGGACGGCAGCCAAAACTACCCTCCGCAAACAGCGGTTCATAGATTGGCATAAGCTGTTGGGCTATTGCCTGCTGAAGTGTACGGTCTATCACTGTTGGTATGCCAAGCTTACGCACACCACCATCTGGTTTCGGAATCTCAACGCGTCTCACTGGGGACGGAGTGTACTTTCCTCTGTATATTCGGTCAGTCAACTCATGTTGATGTTCCTTGAAATACGGAAGTGCCTCCTCAATGGTCATCCCATCAATTCCCGGCGCTCCCTTATTTGCCTTCACTCTTTTGTACGCTCTGTTAAAGTTATCCTTGTACAGTATCGCTTCCAAGAGTTTCGGCTGTGCACTGTCTCTTTCTTTCCATATCCGATTGAACGACCTACGCGCTTTCGCATACTCTTCGTGTTCCGTACTATCTCTCTGCTACTATGACCTCTGCTGACTTCTGGGCGTTCAGCATTACTTTAGGTAATGGTTACCTCTTTCGAGGCATACCGCACAGATCTCCCTAGGTACCACACGTTTCTTCCTCTCCATCCATCTGCCTCATTTATCACACATGATTCCGTGTAGTTATTGGGCTTCAACTTGGATTGCAGTCTTACCCTCATGCGTAACCTTGTATGAGATTTCTGTTCGTCAGACCAGAGATTTGCCCGTGAGTTAGTGTGTTCCTCACATCCGGCTTCCTTCAGATTCCAACTCACAATGGACACCCTTGCCTTCGGCTATATCCTTCCCACTACCGGGCGGATTCGGGACTCTAACCCGTTAGAAACGTGCGCCGCTAGGCGCACAACCGAGAGGGGCACGATAGCCGCAGCTATCATGCCCCTCTTAATGGTACTCATAAAAAACACCTTTTCCTTTCCATCACCTCAGCAAAAACCTTTTTCTCATCATACTCCGGAGAAAAGTCTTCAGCTGCTTCACAGATCAATTGGATCTCAGCAATATCCTCCTCCAACTCCTCTGCAATTGTTTCCAGGTTCTTCCCCTTCCGCAGCTTCCTGCAGACCAGGGTAACTAATTTTAAATCCTGTCCTTCATCCCTGACATACGCATCCTCCGCCGCCCGGTCTCTCCTTGCTTTCTGACTTTGCACCCAATACCAGCTCAACGATCTTTCAATACCCAACTTCTCCAATACTTCTACCGCCTTCGCGATCCCCGCATTTCGATTCAATTTTTTCACCATCGCCAGCTCCTCCTTCGTCTCTGCATTAAATAGCCGGATCCAGCCATTCACCGGGCTTTCCTCCGTCAAATCCTTGCACAACTCAATGATATGCACCTCCAAGAGATCCGTGAGTTCTTTTCCGCCCTGATCCCTCAAGGTGTACACCCAGTGATATTCTGATCCCTGCAGCAGTTTAAAATCCAGAATACTGATCGTGATACTCTTTTTCAGTTTATCATAATCCTCCCCGGCCCACAACTCATCCGCATACAAATGGGACAGGTAGAACAGATTCCGCTTGATCCAGAATTTCTGACTTCTCAACTGAACCTCGATATCAATCCGGGTATCATCATTCAGCGTGAGCGCCAGATCCAGTATCCCCTGTTTCTGCTTTCTCGCCCGTTTCCGCAAAACCGGTGACACGATCCGAACAGAACGGATATCTTTGAGCGGTATCCCCGTCACATCACTGATAAACTGTTTCCTGACCGTCTCTTCCCCAAATACTTCCCGAAACGCAAACTCGTCTCTTTTTAATGATACAAACACCTTACCTCCTTTTCCACAGGAGGTTCCGAACTACCCTGGCATTCACAATTCCATTTAGCTTTCCCTTGCTCTGCCTCTTTCGGAACTCTCTGCTTTTCACTTGTCATGGGATTAAAAGCATAGATTTCCTGAAAAACGCAGATTTGTCAGATATGACATTTAGAAATTGTTATGCTTTGTGTTTATTGTACCATCGTCACAATAAATGTCAAGCCCCAAATTTATTTCTCATAGTATCTCCCCAGCCCCAACAGCACAAACATGGTCGCCGTGCCGATGGATTGCTGAAAGCTCCACACATTGATTACATTTAAGAACGATTTAAGATTGAAAACCATTGTAACTAATGATAGAATCAAAGCTATGGATATTACAAAGGAATGGACCAAAAAAGAAAACGTCGGACAGATCATTAACCGACAGGAATATATTATCAAGGGTACTACATACAGGGTTGATGGGCATCATGTTATTCTTGCCCCAACAAGTGTGGAAGTGAAGGTTGCAGAGATACTTGCCTACAAATACGGAAAGAAAGTTGAACTTATACCACAGATCATGTATCCTGCTGGTATGCAGACACCTGACTATTTGATTGATGGTGATAGATTTGACCTAAAATCGCCGACAGGCAAAGGAAAGAATCTGCTATATGGAATGATTGCCAAGAAAAAGCAACAGGCACATTGTTTTGTGATCAATCTTACATGTTGTCCATTAGGGATGGATGAAATTGAAAGACAGACAAATGATTTATTTAGATCACCGAGAACAGCTTTTTTGGATATAATCGTTTTTATAAAAGGCGACGAAATAGTAAAGGTAGTGAAACGTTAATACGAAAGAGGACCGTCCATAGAACCAATCAACTATCAAAAATGATAGGATATGGGGTTCGAGAACAGTCCTCTTAGTTATTATATAACATATTTTTGGAAAAAATGCAACAAGCTATCATTTCTCATAGTATCTCCCCAACCCCAACAGCACAAACATGGTCGCTGTGCCGATGGATTGCTGGAAGCTCCATACATTGTTGATGGAAAGCGCCAGCACGCCCAGCGCACAGGCCGCGGCCCCCGGGTTCAAATCCTGCATTCTGCAAAACAGATTCCGCTTCCAGAACAGCGCCAACATCCCACCGTAGGTGACGGCGCCCAACAAGCCCTGATTTACCAGCATTGTCAGCAGTTCACAGTGGGCATTGGTCAGCCGCATGCCCTCAAAGACCTGATCAGCCACAGCCGCCAGTCCTCCGGCAATCCCCTGCTCGGAATACAAGTATTCCGCCATACAGTCCGGTCCCAGCCCCACCAGTTTATGCAGGAGATCCTGTCCGGCAAAACATTGAAGTCCCAGCGGCCAGGTTGCGCCCCGATGGTGCCCCCAGTCATAGTCAAACCGAAAAATCCCAAATTTTGAAAGGAATCCGATACTGCCCGGATGCAGGGTGTTGGCTGTGATCAGGCAGACCGCGGCCAGAAAAGCCACACCCGTTGCTCCAGCCAGCAGAATTGCCAGCTTTTCAAAAAAATCCGGCGCCGTTTTCCGGTCGGCACTCTTTTCCTGTAGAAAACGGTTATACAACAACCCGCCCAGCCCGACGCCAAGCACCAACAGAGAAAGTGGACCGCAAAGCAGCTCTCCCAATCCCAGTTCAAAATTCATCTCTGCGGAGAACACCACCTGAACCATCCAGGTAAAGACACAGGCGCCCCCCAGGAGCAGCACCACCAGCCAGAACCGGTGCAGTCTGTCAAAATCCCGCGCACAGAGCGACCTGCAGAAAAGAAACAATAAAGTTCCGCACATAGCGACAATGCCGCTGTCGCTCCCCTGCGTAACCAGCGCCGCAAATCCTGTAAACAGATAAAGCGACCACAGGATTATCCCGGATCGTTTTTCACCCTGTCCCAGCCAGAACAGCCCCACCGCCGCAAACAGGACAGCCAACATATAACTGCAGAACCAATTGATATTACCCACCGTGGAAATGTAGATCGGCAATCCGGAATTCTCCATCTGTAACGGCCAGATATCAAACCGGTTCAGAAATCCCAGCACGAACGTGATCGCAGAGACCGGAAAAGCCGGAAATAAAAGCCATGACCCCAGTTTTTCAAACTCAAACCGGGAGATCAGAAAGTACGACCCCACCAGAATCAGCTGTGTCCCCATGCCCATGTACCAGCCCTTGGTGCCCCAGAGCGCAGTTTCCCGGTACTCGGAGCACGCGTATGAGACCACCGTGCCGACCGCAAACAGCGCGGCGAAGATGTCCATTGTGGAAATCCTTTTTTCTCCGACCGTATGCCGTTGGCCGACCGCGTCCCGGATCCGACAGACCGCCCATGCCGCAGACAACGGCAGCAAAATCCTGCCCAGGCGCACTCCGCAGGTCCGCAGAAGGTAAGATTTATCACTTCCGATATGGGTATAACCCTCCTGAAAATACAGCGGCATGACCACCAGGATCAGCGCGATCCAGATACAGGAGCACAGTGCCAGCGCATAGGTCAGTATCCTATCCAGTTCTTTTCCTTTTTTTACAGCCATCCTTCGATGTCCCTTTACGACAGTTTTTTTATCTTCCGGTGCAGCTTTCGAATTCCTCTGGGCGCGATCACAAACAGCGTCAGATAGAACTTGTTTTTCATAGTCAGGTAAGGGTTTTGAATCCCTTTCCACCAGTCTCTGCGCAGTCTCCGCACCACCTGCATGTAAAAATCATTTTCCCGGTTCATTTGACGGATCGGCACATGCAGCATATAATCCAACCGCTGAAAAATACCGAACCGAACCGCGATGGTATGCAGATCCCGCTCTGAGGCATCAATACCCGCAAGCACCATGTCCGCATTCCGGATATTATCCTCGTACACTCGGGAGAGCTGCTCCTTATCCGCCTTTCTGGAATTGCTGTTCATGCGGTAAAACACATGATACGCCTGCCCCGGCAGCGACACCACCGTTCCGATCTCGGGCAGAATCTCCACCAGAAAGTGAAAGTCCTCGTTGAGCGCCCCCACAGGAAACTGCCTGCCCTCCAGCACGTCCCTTCGGAACAGCTTGGTACAAAAAGAGCAGTCCCCCTTGTGCAGCAGCAATTCTCTCAAGAAATCCCTGTGTCCGATCAGGGTATCTTTCTCCGGCGGAATACAGATATCCGGCAGTCGATTCCCCTGTTCATCCACCTCGTCCCTGCCAATTTGCACGACACTTGCGTCATATTTCTGCGCCCCGCGCCACAGCCGCTCATACATGTCCGGCGCAATATAGTCGTCACTGTCCACAAAGCCGATATAGGCTCCTTCGGCTTTCTGCAGTCCCAGATTCCTGGCTGTGGAAGAACCGCCGTTTTCTTTGTGAAACACTTTGATCCGTTGGTCTTTTGTGACATATTCGTCACATACCTCTCCCGTCCCGTCCGTGGAACCGTCGTCAATCAACAGAATCTCCAGATTGGAATAGGTCTGCGCGCAGACAGAATCCACACAACGACCAAGATATGCTTTTGTATTGTATACCGGCACGATCACACTGATCAGCGGTTGATTCCCATTTTGCATAACATCTTCCTCTCACTGATGACTTCCGCCACAGAACAGGGACCATCCTGAAAGCGGACACCGCCGTCCGGGGCACCGGGATTATCCTGCGCGCAAGAACCGCTCTGCGCACATTCAAGCCCCGCGGCCAGCTCTAAAAGACGCTCTGCCGCATTCTCCGCGTTCCACACTTCCGTGATCGTGCGATAGGCCTCCCTGCCCAGCTTCTGACAACGCGCCCGATCCGCCAGGAGCATTTCCACCTGTCGGAAGAGCTCCGAAGACTTCCCGTCCGGGTAGACACATCCGTTCTCCCCGGGCCGGATCAGATAGGGCACCGCCCCCATCATATGATCCGCCACCACAGCGCATCCGCTGTTCATGGCCTCATTGATCACAGCGCCCCAGCCTTCCTTCCGGTCGCTGGTGGCAAGATAGATATCCGTCTGCTCCATCAGGCGACGCACTTCATCCGGTGTCCGATACCCCAGGAGCGTCACCACATCCGAAAGCTCATATTGCTCCATCAGACGATCCACCAAGGGCTGCAGATTGCCGCCGCCCACGATGTTCATATGAAAACTGCATCCCTTCTCCTTCAAGTACTTCGCGCACAGCAAAGGCAGCTCCGGATGCTTCCAGTCCAGAAATCGCGCTGCCCATAAAATGCTGCCCGCCTTTTTGTCACGCATCAGGCGATCCGGATCATAGTGCTTCGTCTCCGGAAAATAGCCCCACCGAAACATTTTTTGCGGATATGCACGCACAATATGAAAATCTGACGGCACGTAAGCCCCGGCGCAGAGCAGATACACGGGCGCCCTGCAATAGCGGGTATGGTCGTGATACTTTTTCAGAAGACCTCTGGGGGAAACCGCCTTCCACTGCCCCTCCTTGTACAGGCGCTCGCTGTATCGTATGACCGTCTTGCCGCTCTGCAGCCTCGCTTCGATATAACGCTCCTCATCCACACCTCCGAAAAGTACCGTCTGCGCCCGCAGGATCAGGCTATCGCAACATTCCGGCTCCTTGTAATAATACTTTACATAGGGCAGCTTGACCTCCTGCCATCCCATGCGTATCCGCTCCTCCTCCATGGGCTCTGTCTGGATAAAATAAAAGTTCTCCCCCAGCCGTTCATACAGAGCGTTACAGAACGGGATCTGATGGTGATTGATATAATTTGACACAAACACAAACAATCCGCCGACGCCCCTGTCTGCCGACGTCCCGGACGCTGACTCCCCGGCCGCTGCTTTCTTGGCCGCAGGCTCCCCAGCCGCGATCTGCCTGTAGATCTCCACCAGCTTCTGATAATTGGTCTGCGGATCATGGGTAGCCAGCGCATGCTTCCTGGCATGCTCCGTATATTGCTTCTGCTTCTCCGTATCACGAAACATCCGGATCACCGCATCCGCCAGATTTTGGGCATTCTCCTCCAGCCCGAAACCCCGGTACAGGATTCCGTCCTCTCCGCCGGTGAAAATACTGCTGATGCCGCCCACATCCGCGCTGACACAGGGCATCCCCAAAAGCATCGCCTCCCCCAGCGAATTGGGGGAGTTCTCAATGGAAGAACAGCACACAAAAAGATGACTCTTCAGATACTGCTGCTTCATCTGCTCCGCGGAAAGCCGCCCCAGAAAGTGTACACACTCCCAAAGCTGACCCTGCTGCATCAGCTTCCGCAGATACTTCCCGTAGGCAGATATTTTCACGCGTTTTATGACACTCCCGTCACCTATTACACTGTTGCCCGCCACATACACCTGTACATCCGGAAATTCCTCCCGGATCCGCGGCAGCGCCAGTAGCATATAGTGCAATCCCTTGATTGGATAATCTCCCTGGCTCAAAAAGATCGAGTGCGTTTCACAGTCCTCCTGCCTCCACTGTGCCGTATAAAAATCCGCCCGAAGCGTCTCGTTCATTTTAAAATAGCGGGCATCCGGATTCCACACGGAGGTGTAATAGCGGTCCCATGCGGTTCTGCCGGTCACATTTCCCGCCAATGCAACGGCTTCCTGCTCCATCGCGCCTCTCAGCGCGAACTTTTTTTGCTGCTCGGGCAGTGTGTCCCGCTTCAACACATCCCTCAACGTCGCCGTGCGGATCACTGCCTCCGGCAGGTCGGCAAAATACACGTCCGCATACACCTTGCACAATCCCTGAATGCCGATCAGGACGCGATTCCTGTCCGGCACAGCACGGCACATTGCCAACGTATGTGGGTATTCCGTGCCGAAGCAATGCACCACATCCGGTTCAAATTTTTCCACAATTTTGTGAAGTGAATGCTCCAACCGCTCGTCGTACACATGCGGATTTACCGTATCTTCCCGAAACGCAAACCAGGTCAGCCCACCAAACGTCCCATACTGTTTCGCGCCGTCCGGATCCTCCGTCACCGGAAATGCCACCGCCAACGTGATGTCATTTTCCGCCTGATGTTTCAGACAGGCTTCCGCCAGCCCGGACAGCCAGCCTTCCTTGTTGTTGATCTCCTTATGAAGTTGTTCTGCGATCATGGGCAGCATGATATTGCACAGCCACAGCACCCGCATACTCTGTTCCTCACTTTATACTCAGTTAAAGATCCAATTCAAATAAGGCAGCAGCCTGATATCCGTCGCGTACATCCCCTTCAGCAGCACCGCAAAATAACATGCAAAGGCTCCGACCACACCTGCGCAGCATACCCTTCTCAACCAATTGACATCCATGTCACATATTAATGCCGGCAGCAGAAAAATCTGGGATACGATCAGATAATATCCCACCCTGGACACCTCCGGGATAAAGCTTCCACAGGGATACACCACCAACGCCATCCCGTTCAGAAAGAAATAAAATCGGTTTGCCACGTTTTGCCGGCTTTCTCCCACCAGACTCTTTTTATAACAGATTCCGCACAGCGCCAGCGTACCCACGCATTTCAACACATTAACCCAGGAAATGTGCCCTGTGTCAAAAGCCGAATCCCGATAGAACGGATAAAACGTAAACGCGATCTCCCGGTAAAAATCCGGAAAACAAAACAGACTGGCAACCCCCAGGACACCCACCGCCAGGTGCCATTTCTTCAATTTCACCTTCGCCAGAACATACGCCGCCAGATACGCCGGGATCACCAGCAAGATTGACTTATGAAACACCGCGCCAAACAAGATCCAAAGCACAAACTTTCCGAACTCTTCCCGCAGTACATACTGCATGGCATACAGCGCAATGGCTAACGCCAGATAATACCGCACCGTATTTAAGCTGTTGAAATAATAGCCTCCGGTCATCAGCAGAAACAATGAAAAAGCATAATGCACCGCCTGCCCGTGCAGCGCCCTCACAAAAAACCACACCGTGAGCAGGGAAAACAGCGCAAAGATCGGCAGATAATTGTCGTATCCGAACAGCTGCTGCATCCACTTGACGATCAGATTAAATCCGAATTCCGAGGAGACATGCCGCTCCTGGGCGATCAGGCGGAAATTAAAGCGATACACCCAATAGTCATTGCCCACGGCAATCCTGCATGCTGACACTCCTGTCAGAAGGCAAAAAACAGCAAACTCGGCCACACTGCTCCGGGCGTACCCCCTGCTGCCGGGAATCACTGTCTTCCACTGCACAAAGCTCTGCACAAAAAACGCCAGCAAAACCGTTACAATTGTAAGCATAATATACACCAACGCACTGCTCTCCATGCTTTTCCTACTCCGTCAATCCTTCCTTCTTCAGCCGCTTCCCTTTGCGCACGCCGTCACACAGCCAGCGAAAAGCCTTGCCCGGATCCGCTTCAGAGCGAATGTTCCTCTTCGTGACATAACGCAATCCAAACGGCACCGCCATCACACCATACAGGTAATGATATAAGACACCTCTGTCATAAAAAAACTTTTTATCATACCCCTTAAACCAGCTGGACTCCCCGGCCACCTCTCTGCCGATCAGCACAGGCGCCGTATAAACAAGGCAGCCCCAATCCATCAGTTCCTTCAGAAACAGATTGTCCTCGCCGTTACTGAATCTTGCGCCCCCGCCGAACAGAAGGGAAAACTTCACCCCCGACTGCTCCAGCACCTTCCTGCGAATGGCAAAGCTCACCGCGCCGTACCTGCCGCAATTATACCAGCGCACCCGCTTCCTGTCCGTGATAAAATATGTCTTCCTGGACTCCTCCACCTGAATATTAAACAGGATCATATCGGCCTCCGGATTCGCCGCAAATTCCCGCTCAATGGCCTGCGCGTACCCGGGCTCATACACAATATCCTCATCAGAAAAAAGGCAGATGTCACCATCCGCCCTCTCTATCGCTGCATTCCGGCTTTTCCCGATCCCACGCTCCGGAAAGGAATAGAATCGGATCCTTCCGCCCTTGTACTCCATCTCCTCATAACCCTGCCTGTCGCACTGGTTAATGATCACCGCGTCGGATTCCAGCCCCATCTGCTCTACAAGCGTCTCCATATTCTGATTCATCACCGAAACCAGAACTTCTACACTCATCTCCGTCCTCCGGGCAATAAATAATAGCTCCTGATCAGCTTTTCGTCCGCCTCCCACAAGAGTACTGCCATCACGGCAATCTCCTGCGTCCGCAGGAACTCCAGCAGATACTCGAGGGGCTTTCCCGCATGCAGTCCCGCAGGTACTGCCAGCAAGACGCCGTCCGCCTGCCGCAGCAACTCCAGATCCCGCTTTTCACAGATAGGGGTCGCTGCCGTCTTCCATTCCAGCTCCCGCAGTTCGTCCGCCTCGTCTCCGGCGTTCTGCAGTTTTTCCTGCAAAGCCTTTGTCACATTCTGTAGATCTGTTTTCTCCTCTGTCGAACAGACCGCCAGACATTTCTTACCTTTGCATAAATGCCCTGCATTCTGCACGAATTCCGCGCTCTGCAGCGTACCCAGCACAGGAAGTCCGTATCTTCTCCGCAAGGTTGCCGGCAGCCAGATGCTGTCCGCCCCGATCTCCCGCAACAAAAAAATCACCACCACAAAGAAACAGGAGAGCACCGCGCTCAAGATCAACGCCCGAAGCGGTCTCACATCCGGATAGACCAACGTCACATCCGACACATCGATCACCTGTGCCGCAGCAAGCTCCGGCGTGATCTCCACAAACGCCCCCGTCACCACATTCTGTACCGCTTGGGAGATCGGTGCTACCTGATCCTGTTCCAGACAGCTGACCGTAAAAGAAGGGACATGGATATCCGATGCCACCCGCGCCGACAACTGATCCGCATTCACAACGGCTCCCCCGTCGCTCAACAGAAGCGCCCGGAATTCATCGGAATCCACATACGTATTCCATGTCATATCATTGATATAGTAATCCCCCGATTGAACCGGCGGGTTCGTATACTCTAATTTGCATGTGATCGTCTGCTCATAGCGGGGTTTCTCCCCCAAAAGCACATTTTTCACATAATATCCGCCGCCGAACAAAATTGTGCCCAACAGCGAAAATAATAGAATCCACCTCAGACTGCGGAACAGACGCAACACCGTCAGCCGCAGGTCAAAAGGCTCTGCCATATAATTACCTTCCCACATCCGTGTCTTCTCCTGCTATGCCTTAGATGCCTTGCGTGCCTTCTGCGCCCCCGTTTTTTGTCTCTCCTGCGCTTCCAGAATATCTGTCAGATCCGGCATCGCCAGCGTATCATCGGAAATCGTCTTTTTTGGAATCTGTCCGTTTGCGGATGTCCTGCCTCTTTCCCGCTTAAACGCAGTCACCTGCTCACTCTCCACACCCTCCGTGCTGTCAGGCCAGAACAGAACCTTCAGTGTCAGGAGCATCAGCTTCAGATCCAGCCACACCGAATAGTGTTCGATATAATACAGATCCAGCTTCAGCTTATCATAAGGCGAAGTGTTATACTTTCCGTAAACCTGTGCAAACCCGGCAAGACCGGCCTTCACCTTGGTACGGTAGATAAACTCCGGCATCACTTCCACATACTGCTTGATGATCTCCGGTCTCTCCGGCCTGGGACCGATAAAGGACATATCCCCGCGCAGAATATTCACCAGCTGCGGCAGCTCATCGATCCTGCATTTGCGGATAAATCTCCCGATCGGTGTGATCCTGTCGTCGTTTTTCTGCGCCAGTCTCGCCACGCCATCCTTCTCCGCATCCGTGCGCATACTGCGGAACTTCATGATCCGGAACTCCCGCTGATCCCTGGTACACCGGATCTGCTTGTACAGCACGGGACCGCCGTCATAGGCTTTGATCGCGATAGCCGTGAGCAGCATGATCGGAGAGGTCAGCACCAGAAGGATCACGGAACAGATCAGATCGATGCTGCGCTTGATAAACCGCTGTTCCATACTCAGACTGAATTCTCTGGTCAATAGCATGGGCGAATCAAAGATATGCAGTTCTTCCGCACCGCCCAGAATAACGTCCGTGATCTTGGGCATCACATAGACGCGAATGGATTTCCCATAACAGAACTTTAAGAGCCTGTTGCGCTCCGCCGTGGACACATCCCACACAACCACCGCCGTACATTCTCCGGTCTCGTAGCTTCTTGTGATCTCCTTGCAGATACGGTCCACGCCTTCTCTGACACATAAGGTTTTCTGGATCACATATTTATCATGTCTGCTCTCAAATTTATTGTAGATATCTGCAATGGAGCGCTCCCCATGCACCAATAACAGCTTCCTCGGTGGGAAGATATTCCGGTATAACCGGTTGGCTATACTGGTGTATACGATCACCGTGATGATCTGTTCCACCAGCATCATCAGGATCACATCCGGCGCAAACGGCGCATGTGCCATGATAGACAGCTCCACGTAGATAAACATCAACGCCAATATCGTGGAAAACACCTGCGAAAAAATCAATTCCACCGTCTTCAGATACCCCAGCCGCATACCGCCGTACATGGCAGTCAGAAAGATCAATAACAGTCCGTAAAATGCAATCTCCACGATATGTCCCTTGTATCCGAAGTTTCTCAGCGATTCCACCACGTCAAACTGGAAATGTGTCAGCCAATGATAAGCAAATATTCCTATCTCCAATGCCACACACAGGATCGTCATCCCCAGATTGATCAGACGTTTAAAGGATTCCATCCGTCTCAATTTATTTTGTGTTGCAATATATTCATTGGTATGTGTATTCAAGACTATCCCTCCGGGATGCGCAGTCCTCTCTGCGCACCATCATGCATTAGTATAACATATTTTGTCCAAAGGGTATATAGAAAAACCGATTCTTAAGATAAATTAAGGTTTTATAGGCATTTTCAGATAAATGATCATATCCGGCGGGACACCGCCCGGACTGCCCAAAAGCAAAAATTCCAGACACTCTCCGGCAGACTTAAGCCCTCCACCTTGCGGTAAAGGTTCCAGATCCGGCGGATCGCCTCCAGTTTGTTGGAGGAAAGCGTCCTGCCTGCCCTCCGGTATCTGACCAGATTTTCATCCAGGCCGTATGCCATATACCCGTTTTTTAAAATTTTCCACCAGAGTGCGGTATCTTCGCTCTTCACTTTGGGCATTTCCAGCAGTTCTTTTGCGATCACCGCTGTGTCAAAAAGTACCGTGGATGTAAAATGGTGGTATTTTTCAGCGCCTGATGATAATTCATGCGCTCCGGCACACGCACGATCTTCCCCGTTCCCTTTCCATTTTCATCCGCAAACTCATATCCCGTGAACACAAACCCTGCCCGGTTTCGCTCCGCAAACAAAAGCTCCTTTTCCAGCTTCTCCTTCTCCCACAGATCATCCGCATCCAAATAGGCGATATACCGCCCCTTCGCCTGCAGCAGTCCCTGGTTGCGGGCATTGGCCGCGCCGCCGTTTTCGGGAAGGCAGATCAGCCGGATCCTCTCATCCCGGATCCGCTCCAGATAGGTCTCCAACAGCTCCCTGGTACCGTCCGTGCTGCCGTCCTCCACCAGGAGCAGTTCCCAATCCTGCCAGGTCTGTGTCAGCACGGAATCCACCGTATCCCTGATATAATCCTTTACATTGTAAACCGGTATGATCACACTGACCGTTTTCTCATTATCCGACATACACTCACACTTTCATCAACAGATAATATTGCTCTAATTCCACAACCTGCGCCCAATCCACGCTCTCCGGGTTAAAACCGACTATCCCCTTCGGGAGTAGCACACAGTTCGCCCCCATGGAAAATGCCTTCTCCACATTGCTCTGCAGTTTCTTCCCGTTTCCGTCAGCAGTTTCCTCCATCCACTCATACAGCTGATGTAGCTCCTCCGGATAGCCATCATAGGTATAGGCATTGAGCGCTTCGTCCCACATATTTCTGCCATACAAAAGCTTTGGGATCGCTCCTGCCATCCCGGCCGTTTCCCCCTGCAGGCGTGCATACTCCATAATTTCCCGGGGCGCCCAGAGACAGATCTCCGCATTCGTGCGAAACATCATATTTTCCCGCACCTCCCGCAGCACATCCTCCGCCTGCGTCCGGGCTTCCTCGCTGACCGGAGCATATCCGTTTCCGTCTGTGTCGGAAACCGCCCACTCTATTCCCAGACCTCCGCATATGGAAAGCACCAAAATACAGGATACCGTCAGCACAAGATTAAACAAAAAGCCCTTAATTCCCGCATCCCTGCGCCAATGCTCCTGCAGGATCACGACACCGCCGAATGCGATCAGCGCCGTCACAGGAACAATGCTCCAGATAAACGGATAATCATAAAAAGCGGTCTGATATTTCATGAGTATCGCCGCCGTTCCGGGAAACAGACATGCACCGGCCGCCACCGCACCGTAATAGATCAGTTTTCTGCGGCCGCCAAACATCGCCCTTCCCCGCTCAGAAAAAAGAAGGTACAACAACACCGCGATCAAAACCGCAGGCAGCTTTCCTTCCGTGATAAAATTACGCCATCCCTGCCAGGCAGGCTGCATCCACGCAGTCATTGTCTACTCCTCCTTTCTCACGACGCGCAAAGCGCCTCTTTTTCTCCGCAGCAGCAGGCACAAAGCCCCCATGCCCGCCGTCACCAGCACGCACGTCCCCATGCCGTAAAAAGTCCAGACGATACACGCCTCCGCCGCCACACACAACAGCGTTCTTTTCCATTTGCCCCGAAGCGTCAGCCCTAACGTATAGGGCACCAGAATGCCGTTTCGTATGGTGATCCCCCGATATCCGCAATACAAAAGCCCGTATCCATCCATTCCAAACATATAATTTCCCACGAAAAACACAGCAGCCACCACCGCCATGAACAGCAGCCGCTTTTCCCTGTCCTTCCCTGTAGGAAAAAGAACCCGGGCAATCGTCCAATACGCCAGATAGGTCAGAAACAGCACCACCACCGGCATCCATCGGGTCAAAAGCACATAGCACAGACCGCCGCCTCTTTGCACATCCCCGGCTGCAATGCCTGCCAGCCGGCACAAGATCGCGTAAAACGTCGGCAGCCCCAGAATCTTTATCCTTTTGGGCACGCCGGTCGTATAGGCCTGTCCTGTCAACGGATTGACCGCATAAACCTGCCCCGTCTCCAAAATACTCTGCACGGTTTCAATCGTCTGGTCGCCTTTGAGCACAACCGCATCCCCAAACGCAACCGTGATCACCTGAAACAGCACGATCAGCCCAAAAACAAGGGCGATCCCCGCCAGAGTGGGGGTGATATCCTTCCCTGCGAGCTCCCTGCCGGATCCTTCCTTCTCCTGACGTCCCGGCTCTCTGCCTCGCACATTCTGCCGGAACAGGAGCACCAGACTTGCCGCAAAGCAGATCACAAACTCCGCCGCAAAGCAGATGACCGCATCAGAAAAAGGCCGATGACCAAACACCATCAACAGATGTCCGGTCTCGGCCATTCCCAATGTCAGAAGAAAGCCTGTGATTATGTTGTCTGTCAGCGAACCGATTCTTAAAGTCAGTTTCATATCCGCCGCTCCTCATGCTGCACTTTTCTCTTTTGTTACATTGCCTTAAAATCAAGACGCACCTTATCTGCAATCCGCGCAATATACTCGCTGTTGGTCGGTCTCACATTACCTGTCCGCGCAGAGTATCCGAACATCGCCTCAAAAGTCTCCGCATTGCCCCTGTCCCAGGATACCTCTATCGCATTGCGGATCGCGCGCTCCACCTTCTGCGACGAAGTCTTAAACCGCTTTGCGATCACCGGATACAGAAGCTTCGTAATACTGCTGACCGCCTCCATATCCCTCCCTGAGATCATGATCGCATCCCTCAGATAATGATAGCCTTTCAAGTGCGCCGGTACACCGATATCGAGCATGATACCCGTAATATACCTTTCCAGCTCGACATCCTTTACCGTTGTAATGTCCATGACAGAATCCTCCTTTTATTTTTGTCAGATAGTGCCTGTTTTTGTTCCTGCCTGGAATTATTTTATCATAGGTGTCGAGCCACAAAAAAGTCCATTTTATCAAAGAATTTCGTCAAAAAGGTACCTAAAAGTAGCCATTCTGACAAAATATTGTCAAACTTTCCTTAAATTTCCTCTTTTACCAGGTAAATGGGACGATTTTTTACCTCCAGATAGGTTCTGGCAAGATACTGCCCCACTATCCCGGTACAGAAAAAGTTGATCCCGCTGGTTAACAGGATGATACACACCATCGACGGCCACCCGGAAACCGGATCACCGAAGATCAGCTTCCGCACAATGATAAAGATGATCATCAAAAAGGCAACCAGGCACATGACCACGCCCATGACGGATGAGATCATTAACGGCGCCGTGGAAAAGGCGATGATACCGTCAAACGAATACATGAGCAGTTTCCAGAAACTCCATTTGGTCTCGCCTCTGGCCCGCTCCACATTCTCATATTCCAGCCATTTGGTACGAAATCCGACCCAGCCGAAAATCCCCTTTGTAAAGCGGTTATACTCCCGCATGGAAAGAATGGCATCCACCATCTGTCTGGTCATCAGCCGATAGTCTCTGGCGCCGTCCATCATCTCTGTCTTGGAGATCTTCTTCATCAGACGATAAAATCGTCTCGCAAAAAAACTGCGGATCGGCGGTTCTCCCTTTCTGCTGACCCGTCTGGTGGCCACGGAATCGTATCCTTCTTTGATCCCGGCAAACATTTCCGGCAGAAGCGACGGCGGATCCTGCAGATCCACGTCCATGATCACCACATAATCTCCCCTTGCCTTCTCCAATCCGGCGAACATGGCCGCCTCTTTCCCGAAATTACGCGAAAAAGACACCAGATGCACACGCTCGTCCTCCGCGATCAGTTTTTTCACTTCCGTTACCGTCCCATCCCCGGAGCCGTCATCTATATAAAGCAGTTCTACTTCAATTTCATTCTGTCGAAAAAAGGAGTCATTTTTCATAAGCTCCTGATAAAACAGAGCCACGCTGTCCTCCTCATTATAGCAGGGCACGATCACACTTAACAGACTCATATTTCCTCCCATGATCCAATCTATTTTCAAGTATACTATCCATTTGAAAATTGCGCAAGACTAATATATTTTATGGACTTTTACCTTAAAATACGTTATACTGAAAAAGGAAATTTGAGGAGGATCTATGCAAATGAACTTTTTTCAGGAGTTACTTCACAATACGATTTTTGTCAGCGCAGCCATGGGATGGCTGGTTGCTCAGTTTCTAAAGACTATGATCCATCTGTTTTTTACCAGGAAATTTGTAGCTGAAAGGCTTGTGGGAAGCGGCGGCATGCCCAGTTCCCACTCTGCAACCGTCTGTGCCCTGTGCACGGCAACCTCCTACCAGTATGGTCCGGGAAGCTTTGAATTTGCCGTGTGCATGATCTTCGCTCTGGTCGTTATGTATGACGCCATGGGTGTGCGCAGAGAAACCGGTATTCAGGCAGGTCTACTGAACGATATCGTGAAGACTTTCTCCGAAATGGGTCACGACGAATTTGATGCAACCGAGAAGCTCAAAGAATTCGTGGGACACACTCCCCTGCAGGTTCTTGTCGGTGCTATTCTCGGTATTTTGATCGCCATGGGAATTCATTATCTCCCCTGATCTTTCACAGGTTTACGGATTTTTACAATGACATGCAATGACAATAGAGGTTTTCCAAAGATGACCAGATATCCCGTATATCGATTTTTAATTTCCACCGTAATACTTTTGACATTCGCCGGATGCCGGATGCAGCAGCCTTCCGTAGAGACTGTTGTCCCGGAATCCGGTTTCTTGCATGAAACGTTACAGCCGCTTCCCAGCGATTCCATGGATTCCACCATTCGTATTGTCACGGAGGACGATACCCTTCCCCCAAAACAGGATATGGTACGCAGTCCCCTGACCAACGAGTGGGTGACTCCCGAAGTAGCGGAAATGCGTCCCATAGCAGTCATTGTGCCCAATGAGTCCAGTGCGCTTCCGCACTATAATCTCTCCAAAGCATCAATCCTCTATGAAGCCAACGTGGAGGGAAAAATGAGCCGCATGATGGCGGTTTTTGAGGACTGGCAGAACCTGGTCCGCATCGGAAACATCCGCAGCGCCAGAACCTATTACGCATACTGGGCGTTTGAGTGGGATGCCTTTTTGGTACATTACGGCGGTCCTTACTACATCAATGAGCTCATGGCAGAGGAGACCACCGAAAATATAAACGGCCTGGCCGACTCCGCCGAAGCCTTCTACCGCTCCAAAGACCGTCCGGACCCGCACAATGTATATGCAGACGGAAAAACGCTGCTTCAAAGCATCAAGACGCAGCATTATCAATTAAATTACCGGGGGATCACCGACCCGCAGCATTTTCAATTTGCGTCAAAGGCGCAGCCCAATGCCCTGACGCAATACGGCAGCAGCGCTGCCAACGCCACTTACATCGACCTGTCCGGGTGTTATCCTTTGACCCGCTGCTATTTCGAGTTCAACGAGGAAGACGGACTATATTACCGTTTTCAGCATCTCTCCGGCGGCATAGACGAACCCCACTGCGACGCAGACGGCACCCAGCTCTCCTTCAAAAACATCCTGGTGCAGTACATCAGACAGGAAGTGCTGGATCAGAAAGGCTATCTGGCCTTACAGTGCGAAGACGACACCGAAGACGGCTGGTTTTTCACGAACGGAAAGGGGATTCATGTGAGCTGGGAAAAAGACAGTGATTACGGCGCCACCAAATTCTATGACGACGCCGGAAATGAGATCCTATTAAATACCGGAAAAACAATGATCTGCGTTGTCAACGAGACCGACTCCCTAACCTTCCGCTGATCGGTACGTGGGGGCAATGTGCATGTTGGCTTTGAGGACGAAATATACTGCGCTACAGAATTCGTTTCGGAGGAGGGTTTTCTAAAATACCAGATTTTAATATTTGTATATTACGGGACGGCGCTAGCGGGCATGGATGCCCGTTAGCGCCGTCCCGCAATCTGCTGACAACAGATCCGATATCTTAGAAAATACGGCTCTGTAACATATGTCAAAAAGGATATCACTCCGACGCGGCACACATCTTATACTCCTAACCCCAGCCGGTTGATCGCTGAGAAGATTGCCCGCACGGAAGCTCTTGTGATGTTGGAGCTCACGCCCACGCCATAAGTCACACGGCCGGTGTCGCTGTCCAGAAGGTGAATGTACGCCGCCGCCTGGGAGTTTGCACCGCTCTGCATCGCATGTTCTTCGTAATCAAGTACCTTAACACGGATGCCCAATTCCTCTGTAAGCCCTCTCTGCACTGCGTCGATCGGTCCGTTTCCGACCGCCTCAAAAGTCTTTTCCACACCTTTGTTGGTATATACAACCGTCACCTTCGTATCAAACTCCGTCTTCACGGAATCGCTCAGATCATCCACACGCAGCTTCCTGAAATGAATCGGCTCCTTCTGATCCAGGTACTCCTGGCGGAAGGTGTCCATGATCTTGTCAGGAGAAACCTCGCCCTGCGCCTCCGAAATCTTCTGGATCACATTTGCAAACTCCTTCTGCATCGCCTTCGGCAGCTTGAATCCAAAGTAGGTATCCATCACAAATGCCACGCCGCCCTTACCGGACTGGGAATTGATGCGCACGATCGGCTCATAATCCCTGCCGATGTCGGAGGGATCAATGGGCAGATAGGGCACCTGCCAGATCTGGGTATTTCTCTCCTTCATCGCCTGCACACCCTTGTTGATAGCGTCCTGATGCGAACCGGAAAATGCGGTAAATACCAGCTTTCCGGCATAGGGATGTCTCGGATGGATAGGGATCTTGCAGCAGCGCTCATAAATTTCGATGATATCGTTCACCTTTTCAATATTCAACTCAGGATTGATCCCCTGGGAGAACATATTATATGCGATATTCAGCACATCCACATTACCGGTACGCTCACCGTTTCCGAACAGTGTTCCCTCGATCCGGTCTGCACCTGCTAACAATGCCAGCTCCGCGGTTGCGACGCCGGTTCCTCTGTCATTGTGAGGATGTACACTGATGATCAGACTCTCACGATTCTCCAGATGCTTGATCATCCACTCGATGCGGTCGGCAAACACATTGGGCGTGGTCATCTCCACTGTGGACGGCAAGTTGATGATCATCTTGTTCTCCGGGGTAGGCCCCCACTCTCTGATCACAGCATTACAGATCTCTGCCGCAAACTCCGGCTCCGTGCCGGTAAAGCTCTCCGGCGAATATTCCAGAATGATCTTGCCCGGGAACTTCGCCGCACGCTCTTTTACCATGCGGGTTCCTTCCAGCGCAATATCAATAATCTCAGGCTTATCCTTGTGAAATACCACATCTCTCTGCAACGTGGATGTGGAATTATAAATATGCACCACCGCCTGCTTACAGCCTTCGATGGATTCAAATGTCCTGTCGATCAGTTCCTCACGGCACTGGGTCAGCACCTGTACCACTACATCATCCGGAATCATCTTCCGGTCCACCAGCTGACGCAGGAAATCAAACTCGATCTGGCTTGCTGCAGGAAAGCCGATCTCAATCTCCTTAAATCCCAGTTTGATCAGGAATTCAAACATCTCAATCTTCTCACTGACCACCATGGGATCGATCAGCGCCTGGTTGCCGTCCCGCAGATCCACGCTGCACCAGATGGGCGCTTTGGTGATCTCCTTGTTCGGCCATTCCCGCTCAGGATAATCCATGACCGGATTCTTTTGATATCTCTGATAATTCAACATGTTGCTTACTCCTCTCTACTGCTTTCCAATTGTGTCTGCCATTCTTGAAAATGTAAGCCCTTACGCCAAAACAGCCCACCCCAATGGATGAGCTGTTAATCAATCATTCTCCCAGACCGTTTTCCACAGCCGTGATCAAGGCTTTCAGAGCTTCCTTCTCGTCTTCCCCTTCACATACAAATTCAATCTCATCACCACATTTGACACATGCTCCCAGCACACTGAGAACACTCTTTGCATTCGCCGTACTATCCCGAAACGTAAACGTGATCAGCGACTTAAACTGCATTGCCTCCTTGCACAGGATACCCGCCGGTCTCAAATGCAAGCCAGTCGGGTTCTTAATGACTATTTTCTGACTCACCATATGCACGCCCTCCAATCCCCATACCGCACAGACCCCTTCTTATGTCCACACCCCTATGAACATCTTCTCTGCGGCACTCATACATCTTACTATAAATATAGCATGATTAAAATAGATAAACAAGTAATTTTTTATTCCTCTGATTCTTTGATTGATATCTTTACCGTGACTTCATTTTTGATCGTAACATTCTCTCCCGGTTCAAATGTCACCGGAACAGTATATGTACTGCCAATCCGCAGCTTTTCAATCTTATGTTCCTCCATCCACGCACCTACGTCAATCTTTCCTTTGATCCCGCTCTGGCGCAGGGCCTCTATATCCTCTTTCAGTCCGCTTACCTCCAGTGTGTATGTGGATTCATCTGCTGTACTGATCTCCACTTCATATCCGCTGGGAACATTACTTACCGCAATCTCCTCCAACACCCCCTTGAGAGACCGCTCCACAACCTGCTCCACCGGAACCGTCACTGTGATTTTGGGTGAAAACGTATTATCGGCAAGCTTTGTATTGTCCGGCAGATACTCCCGGATATCAAACGTAAAAGTCTTGTCCTCCGTCGCCCCTGTCATATCCAACACCTCGGAAGGAATCGCAATGAATGACACTCTGGACAACGTATACACAGATCCCGCCAGTTTCACGACACTGACATCGGCAACAGGCTCACCCGAAACCATATAACCCTGTTCCGGATCACCGGAAATCCCAAGCTGCAGGGGAACTTCCTTGACCGCCAGCACCTCGACCGACATCTTCACATGATTCACATTTTTGGAAATCTTGCTCTGATCGATCTCCTCCCCCTGTACATTGTACAGGGAAATGTCCACATTTGCCGTCAGATTGGAGGTCGCATCCGTCACATCGATCTCTGCACCGGCATATCGGATCTGATCCACAATGGATTTGGGTCCGGACACCTCAATCCGGTTTTGATCCGGTGTCAGGTTTGTGACCGCAAATCCTTCGGCCACATCTCCCGTGGTCTTGCTGGAAAGAGAAACATATTTGCTGGCCTTCTCCTCGATATTCAATTTGACATAATCATGACTTCCGGTCACGGTAGCCCCGGTAACGGTAGAAACAGAAAAATCAATCGGCACGGTATTGATATCCGTGAGCTTGCTGATATCTGCCTCCGCCGTGATATCGCTGCTGCGGATCTGGGAAAGCACGCTCTTGGGCGCATATACGGTAACCCCCACCACATTGGTGCCGTCCAGAACCTCATACACTTTATTCTCCTCATCCAAAAGCTGGGTATTCGTCAGTCTGACCACTACGTTTCCCATATTCTGATCGTCCTTCGGATCACCAATCTCCACCACCAAAAACCACAGAAGGAACGCCAGAAAAAGCGATATGAGTTTTAACAGCCAATTATTCAGTAATCTTTTCAGCAACATCCTTCGCTTTATTCCTTCCTTTCCGTTTCGGCTTCGTCTCTTCCGTATCCATCTTCATATTCTGCATCAGAACTGCACGCAACGTTTCCGCATCCAGATTCCGGTTTAATTCGCCCTCATACGCCACACTGACTTTACCGGTTTCCTCGGAAACGATAACCGTGACCGAATCTGTCGCCTCAGAAATACCCACGCCGGCCCTATGTCTGGTACCGAGTTCCTTGCTCAGCGCCAGATTATCCGACAGCGGCAGATAACAGGTTGCGGAAACAATCCGATTTCCACGTATGATAACCGCTCCATCATGCAGCGGTGTGTTTTTCTCAAAAATATTGATCAAAAGCTGGTTGGTCACCAAGCCGTCGATATCAATGCCGGTACGCTCATAGTTTTCCAATGAGACATTTTTTTCAATGACGATCAGGGCTCCGGTACGCACCTTGCCCATCTCCATGCACGCCTTCACGATTTCCCGGATCGTCTCCTCCGAGAATCCTTCTCCCCGCTTCACGGAATCCGGAATGATACTGCTGAGAATATTCTTTCTCCCCAGTTCCTCCAGGGCGCGGCGCAGCTCCGGCTGCAGGATCACAACCAGTGCCGTCACGGCAATTCCCAGGACATTCTGCGCCATCCAGAGGATCGTATTCATCTTAAACAGAGAGGCGAGCAGTAAAAAAACGCAGATGACGATGATACCCTTTAACAGAGTCCAAGCCCGTGTGGCCTTCATCCAAACAAGAACATAATACACCAAAAGGGCGATGATCAGAATTTCCAACACGTCGCCCAGGTCCATTATCGTTCCGTAAATTGTGAAGTTTCTCACATACTCTATCATCTCATCAAAACGTCGCATGCTTTAAAACAACTCCTCGTCATCCTCATATTCATCCTCATCATCCAGATCCGTGATCGTCACGCTCCGTCTGCTGCCTGCCCCGTTTTTACCGCTGCCGGTACTTTTGCTGCTTCTTGCGCTGTCCGAACTTTTGCCGGAATATCCGGCCGGCACTCTCTGCTGGTTGATCTTCTTCACCGTCTTGGCCGGTGCGGAAACCGTCATTTTGGGAACCGCTTTCACATAATAATAATATTCGTCATCTTCAAACTGCACCCGCTCGGTCCGGCTGTGATCCACGCAGAACCGGAAAAATTCGATCACCTTTGCAATACCCAGCGCCAAAATATTTCCGAAGATTGCTCCGACCACGGAAATATTCGTCTCATAGATCAGATCACCCACAAGCAGGATGATCAGGTTCAGAACAGCCCCCGCCACCATGGCGATGGTCCAGGAATAGTCAATGGACATCCTGCGCACCATGTAGACCACGATCACCGTGATCACAAAGGCGATCAGCATCACCAGCATCGCTTTATTGTCCAACAGCGCATCCACCACAAGCCGGAGTTTTGCCGTTGCATCACCGGCATTCATGGCACTTATGGCAGGCACACTGCCTTTGATCCCCGCCAGCAGATAATATACGATCACACCGCATGCCACGGAAACCGCCGAAGCCGGCGTTCCCAAAAGTCCCATGGCGATCGGCATCACATAGGGCAGCTTCAGGAAACAGAGCAACGGCATCAGTACCACTACCAAAGAATCCTTCGGGCTGAACCGGAAATACAACAGGAAAATGACCAGATACACAATCAGTCCGAATAACGCGATCTCCAATGACACTGCATACATATGCAGGATGGAAAACAATGCAGCAAACAAAATAATACATCCGGACGGTAGGAACGAACACATCAGCGCTGCAATCAACACAATGGCGATATTGTCAATTTTCTTCATATAACCCATCTGCCCATTGATCACAATCAGAACCAGAAATGCCATCAGAAATTTGATCACCGGTCTGATAAACATTTCGTTTTTCACATAAATCAGCTTTATTTTATCCCGTAATTCCAACAATGCAGTCATTCTTGTTCTCCTCAACGCTCCTCATACATGGAGCGCAATTTTTTCAGATTTTGTTGATAAGCCTTCAGGCTTCTGCGCGCCTTGGAATACCGATAGGCGCATACAAAATAAGAGATCACGCCGTACACAATGACCATACCGGCATAATACATCAGTACCGTCTTCGCAAAGCTTACCAGATCCATCTTATAAATATCCTGCATAAACACTTCCAGGTCATAAAAAATATACACCGCAAAAACCAGTGCAAACGCAATTGTCGCACTGAATAAAGCCTTCAATACCTGAAGCGCAATGTAGTCGCTGCGGAAATAATTTACGATCTTCATGTTCCGCTTGCCTTCATTCTCTTCGTAGGAGGCCAGTTTCGTCATCAAAATGACTCTATCCTCATTGATCATAATTGCTCCTTAATCCTGGCGGAATCTCATCTTCGCCCCGGTATCCTTCTTATAAAGCGTAGGTTGTGTGGGCTTGCTCTTGTTGATCAGACTCTGCATATTGTTCGCCATGGAGGTTCTGCACTTATCGCAGAATCTGCCGCTCCGGATCGGAATTCCGCAGCTCTCGCACTCCAGCACCGGCGCTGACCCTGCTGCCAGCTCCAGGCGCTCCTCCCTCAGCCACTGTCTGATCTGCTGTACATCCACCTCACAGTCCTCCGCAATCTGCGGCAGCGTAGCGGTACCGTGATCCTCAATATATTTTTTCACCAGCTGGAACTTCTCCTCCAGCGCCTGCTTGCAGGCCGGACAAAGCAGCGGTCCGCTCACATAGTTAAAAATCTTTCTGCATCCCTTACAAGTTCTTACATCCATCACTAACCCTCCTATCATCTACCCGCATTCCGTTCATGATTCGGCTGTGTCATATCCCGGCACCGCACGCCAACGTCACAAAATAAACCCGTTCCACGCCGCCTTCCCTCAGCGCCCGTGCCGCTTCATCCATGGTACTTCCTGTGGTGTAGATATCATCCACCATGATAACTGTCTTTAATTTTACATCATTTTCAGAGATAATAAAAGCCTTTTTCAAATTATTTTGACGTTCTTGCGGATTTAATAATTTTAAGGGGATCGTGTCCTTTACCCTGCGCAGAAAATGCTCTGCCACGGGGATATCCAGCTCCCTTCCCAACGTCCGCGCCAAAAGCGCCGCCTGATTGTATCCTCTTGCACGAAAACGCTTTTTGTGCAACGGAATCGGAATCAGCGCATCCGGCTGTACCTCCCGGATAAACTTTCCCAGGTAAAAGGCCATCTCTTCCCCGTAGAACTGCGCATACTCCTGTCTTCCCGCATATTTCAGCCGATAGATGGAAGCCGCCACACTGTCATATTCATACAATGCCCTGCCTCTGGCAAAAATATGCCCGATGCGGCGGCAATCTCCGCACAGTTCTCCCTCTTCCTGCAGCTTTTTGCCACACTTCATACAATACGGCGGCACAAGCAGCTTCAGTTTGCCTGCACACTCTTTACAGACCTTTGCGCCGAAAGGCACAGCGATTCTGTCACAGACCGGACATCTGAGCGGAAACAGCAGCTGCACGCCAAATCTGCCCGCTTTTTTCAATCCGTCCGCCCAACGGCTCAAATGCTTCACCCTACCACCTCACAGATCCGGTCCTTCAGACCGCTGTATCGCTTGTTCTCATCCACATTGTCAATCATCCCTTCGATGGTCTTACTGCTGCCCAGGATAGTCACGCACTGCTTTGCCCTGGTGATCGCCGTGTACAGAAGATTCCGGTTAAACAGCATTTTCGGTCCCGTTAAAAGCGGCAGCAGCACCGCCGGATATTCACTGCCCTGGGCTTTATGGATGGTGATGGCATACGCCAACTCCAGTTCATCCAGCATGCCGAACTCATATGTCACCTGCCTGTGTTCATCATATTCCACCACCAGCTCTGCAGCTGCCTCATGGATCTCCAGGATCCGTCCCATATCTCCGTTGAAGATTCCCATCCCCTGATCCACCGTGATCCCATACTTGCCCACGATCTGCCACTCCAGCTGATAGTTATTCTTGATCTGCATCACCTTGTCCCCTTCCCGGAACAGAACCGTTCCATGCAGATGCTCCTGCTTTCTCTCATCCGGGGGATTCAGATACCGCTGTAAAATACCATTCAGCGTTTCACAGCCCAGCGCGCCTCTGCGCATGGGCGTGAGTACCTGTATGTCCAGAGGCGTCGCCTGCACATAAGCGGGCAACTTCCCCTCGATCAGCTGGATCATATGCTTGTAGATCACTTCCGCGTATTCTCTCTCCAGGAAAAAGAAATCCTTCGACCGGTTGTCCAACGCGATATGCTCGCCCCGGTTGATCTTATGCGCATTGACAATGATATCACTCTCCTGGGCCTGCCTAAAAATCTTATGCAGCACTGCCATGGGAAACTTCCCGCTGTCCATGATGTCCCGCAGCACTTTGCCCGGTCCCACACTGGGCAGCTGGTCCACGTCACCCACCAGGATCAGCCGTGTCCCCGGCACAATGGCCTTCAAAAGCGCATAAAACAGATGAATATCCACCATGGACATCTCATCAATGATCACCACATCCGCTTCCAGTGGAGACATCTCATTTTTCTCAAAGCGCACCCTGCGGTTGTCCTCATTCGACAGATCGCTGTTCAGTTCCAGCAGACGGTGAATGGTCCGCGCCTCGACTCCTGTGGCCTCCGTCATCCGCTTCGCCGCTCTGCCCGTAGGAGCCGCCAGCAAAATATCCAGCCCCTCCGCCTCAAAATACCGCATCATCATGTTAATCGTGGTCGTCTTTCCCGTACCCGGTCCTCCGGACAGAATAAAGAGCCCGTTCCGTATACTGTCCATCACCGCTTCAATCTGAAGTTCATCCAACTCCATCCGGTGCTCCGTCATCCTGTTTTCCAGGGTCTTACGGATCGCCGCTTCCTGCGCGGGCATCGCCTCAGCCTCCCACATGGGAAGATTCAGCCTCTGCAGCATCACCGCACATTCCAGCTCCGTGTAATAAAAGGACGACGCATAGACATGCTCCTGTCGGATCACAAGTTTTTTGTCCATGACCATATTGTCTATCTGTGCTTCCAGTCCGTCCCGATCCACGCCCAGCAATTCGCCTGCCCGCTCCAGCAGCAGATTCATGGGCAGATAGCAATGTCCCTCCCCCACGGCCTGCATCAGCACATAAAAAATTCCGCTGCGGATCCGGTAATCGGAATCGGTATGGATTCCGATCTTGGAGGCAATCTCATCCGCGATCCTGAAGCCCACTCCTGAGATATCCTCCGCCAGCCTGTACGGATTCTCCTGCATCACACTGTACAGCTTATCCCCATAGGTGCGATAAATCTTCACCGCCAGCGCATTGGTGATCCCAAACTGCTGCAGATAAACCATGGCATTGCGCAGATCTCTTTTCTCCTCCATCTGTACACCGATCTCCTGCGCCTTCTGCGCACTGATCCCCTTGATCTCCGCCAGACGCTCCGGCTCTTCTTCAATGATCCGGAAGGTTTCCTCCTTAAATTTTTTTACGATACGGGCAGCCAGCGCCGGCCCGATTCCCTTGATGGCGCCGCTGGCAAGATACCGCTCCATACTGTCACAGTCATCCGGCGCCACAGACCTGTAAAAACTCACCTTAAACTGCAATCCGTACTGGGGATGTGTGACATAATCCCCCTCCGCTTCGATCTTCTCTCCCGGCGTCAGATCACTCAGTGTTCCTCTGCAGGTGACCTCTTCCTCTTCCGTCGTGAGGCACACAACCGCATAGCCGTCCTCACTTTTAAAAAGAAAATGATCCACATAACCACTTATTTTTACCATGTTCTTAAATTAACCTAACCTTTTGTGTAAATTTCCGAATTTGGATCTGACCGTCCTGACGGACGAAAATATATAAAAATGAGAAAAAAGAAAGCGGCTGTGCCGCTTTCTTAAGAGGCTTTCAGGAAATACTTTTGGGATCGACACCCATATTGCGCTTCATCTGTTCGTAAAGCATCTGCGCAAGACCCAGACTGTTGGATTCCGTGGACTGCTCCGCTGCATCGCGCACCATCTCGTCCTTGAAATAATCTACCAGCTTTGAATTTGCCGAGGAACTGTCGCTCTGCGGAATGGTCTTCATCATTTCCTTGAACATCTGCTCCAGAAAATAGGACTCAAACTTCTTACAGGCATCCATCAGTTCCTCATCCGTGGCACCGCTGTAATCGGACTTCAACTGTTCCTCCAGCTTTGAAGAAGCCGCTGTGGATGCAGAACTGTACAGATCACTATAGATAGAATTCAGGTTACCAATATCCATATTGCCGTCTCCTTTTCTCCTCATGCCGTTCAGCCGCGCCATTCGCAAAATTCGCGCTTACGCGCTCTTTCTGTCTGCTTACGCAGCCACATTTTGCTCATAAGACGGCGCTAAGCTCATCAGCATAAATCCACAAAAAAGTCTGCAAGCAGCCTTTTTGTGCGGTTTTATGCTGATGGCTGAACTGTTAACGTTTTAGGTTGTTAGCCTGCTGCAGCATCTCATCCGAAGTTGTGATTGCCTTGGAATTCATCTCATAGGCACGCTGTGCCACGATCATATTTACCATCTCATCCACTACCTGTACATTGGAACCCTCCAGATAGCCGGAGATCACCTTTGTCTTTTTCACCGCAGTGCTCGTGGCCTCGTTGATCGCTTCACCGCTGGCGGAAGTTACGGAATAACGGCTCTCTGACATTTTATACAGACCGTTGGGGTTATTAAACTGGAACACACCGATCTGCACGCCGATGGGCTGCGGATTATTGCTTTCATCCGGATAGCAGATATTGCCGTCATTGGACACTGAGATCTGGTTCACAGCGTAGGATTCATCCAGAATGATCGGGCTGCCCGTGGTATCCAACACCGGAAGTCCCTCCGTGGTCGCCAGCATATTTCCTCCGGTCGCCAGCGTGAAAGTAAAATTACCGTTTCTGGTATAATAATTCTCTCCGTTTGATCCGCGCACCGCAAAGAAACCGTCACCGTCCAGTGCAAAAGACGTATTGCTCTCCGATGCCAGGAAATTACCGGTCTTAAAAATAGATGAGATGGAAGCATTCCGCACGCCCAGACCCACCTGCGCGCTGCTGGGCTTGGTATCCCCGTTTGCCGAAGTGGTCTTGGTCTGCAGATTCTGATAGAGCAGACTCTTGAATTCATTGACCTCCGTCTTATATCCTGTGGTGTTGACATTCGCCAGATTGTTCGCCACCGTATCAATATTGGTCTGCTGTGCGATCATTCCCGTTGCCGCCGTCCATAAACTTCTTACCATACCCTGTACCTTACCTTTCCCGTTTCACTCATACATTATGACAGTCTGCCAAGCTGAGATACCGCGATCTCCATGGAATCGTCATAGGTCTGGATCAATTTCTGATTGGCCTCATACTGTCTGCTGATGGCGATCAGATTCACCATCTCAGATACCGTCTGCACATTGGCCATCTCCAGATACCCGGACTCCATCTCCGCCGTCCCGGCAATCTGTCTCGCGCCCTGCAGCGGTCTGAAATAGGTCTCGCCATAACGCTCCAGATAGTTATAATCCTCAAAATCAGCCACCTGGATCTGTGCGATTTCCACGCCGTCCTGGCTGATGCGTCCATCCTTTGTGATGGTAGATTCCTTCAGAGTGTCCAGCTGAATGCGCCGATTGTTCACATCCAGTACATAGTCCCCTTCTTCTGTCACCAGATATCCTTCCTTCGTCAGTGTGAACTGACCTGCGCGGGTAAACATATTACTGGTCTCACCCGCCTTATTCGTAAATTCGATCACAAAAAAACCGTCTCCCGAGAGCGCCAGATCATAGGTATTTCCCGTATCTCTGAAAGACCCCTGGGAATAATCCACGTAATTCTCCCCGATCTTCACGCCCGGATTGCGCACACCCTCGCCCTGCACATTGCCCATTCCGATGGAAGCATCCTTCAGCTTCACCGTAAAAACATCGTCAAAGGACTGGCTGGTCGTACCCTCTTTCTTATAGCCAACCGTAGCAACATTTGCAAAGTTGTTGGTCATGACATCCATTCTGTGCTGTTCGTTCACCATGCCCGACCACGCCGTGTACAATCCTCTTAACATAACGTCTCTCCTCTAGTTCTTTGTGTGCTTAATCAATGTTGTTTAATCACCGTATTTCGCAAGCAGTTCCACATATTGTCCGGTTCCGATCGCCACTGCCGTCATCGGATCCTCCGCAGTCATCGTGTTGATTCCGGTTCTGGTGGAGATCAGATCCTCCAGACCTCTGAGCAGGCTTCCTCCGCCGGTGAGCACGATGCCCCTGTCCGCAATATCCGCTGCCAGCTCGGGCGGCGTCTTCTCCAGCACGCTGTGGATCATCTCCACGATCTGGGAAGTCGTCTCCTTCAGCGCCTCCTCCGTCTCCTCCGAAGAAACCTTTACCGTCTTCGGCAGACCAGTCACCAGATTTCGTCCTCTCACATCCATATAATCCACTTCGGGCCGCTTGTACGCGGTACCGATCTTGATCTTGATATCCTCAGCAGTCCGCTCACCGATCAGCAGATTGTGCTTCTTTCTCATGTAGCGAACCAGCGCCTCGTCAAAGTCATCGCCCGCAATCTTGATGGATGCGCTGACCACGATACCTGCCAGTGAGATCACTGCAATATCCGACGTACCGCCGCCGATATCCACGATCATGTTTCCGCAGGGCTTCACAATGTCGATTCCCGCACCGATCGCCGCTGCGATGGGCTCCTCGATCAGCCTGACCTCTCTCGCACCTGCCTGATAGGTCGCATCCTCAACCGCCTTCTTCTCCACCTCTGTCACACCGCTGGGTACGCATACCGCCACGCGGGGTTTCCGGAAAGCCCGCTTGCCCAATGCCTTCTGGATAAAATATTTCATCATCTGCTCGGTGACCCTGTAATCCGAGATCACACCCTGACGCAGCGGTCTCACCGCCACAATATTACCCGGGGTACGACCTAACATCAGTCTGGCGTCCTCACCGATCGCCTTGATCTTATTGGTATCTCTATCAAAAGCCACTACAGAGGGCTCCTTCAACACAACGCCCTTGCCCTTGATGTAAACAAGGATACTGGCTGTTCCCAAATCAATTCCGATATCTGTGCCTTGCATTTTCTATTTTCCCCTTTCCGGTGAAACTATCCCATTTTCATTATCAACTAATAATTATAACCGAAATTTTTCCAAATTGGTAGGGGACACAAAAAATTTCTAAAATTTTAACAAATTTCGGAATTTTTCCTAAAAAAACGCAGGGAAAGCAAATGGATCCTTCCATTTCTTCTCCTGCGTCCGTGCACTTTTTTCTTCTCTTTTGTTTTTTCTTGTTCAATCTGACAAGTATATCGACAGGAAAGGTCAAAAACTTTAGTGCATATTTTTTTCCAGCATTTTTTTCACATAGATGCCCGTATACGACTTCTTGTTCTTGGCAATCTCCTCCGGCGTCCCCTTGGCGATCACCGTGCCGCCCTTGTCGCCGCCCTCAGGACCGATGTCAATGATATAGTCCGCCGTCTTGATCACATCCAGATTGTGCTCAATGACCACCACCGTGTTGCCGCCGTCTGCCAGACGGTGCAGGATCTCCACCAGCTTGTGCACATCCGCAAAGTGCAGTCCCGTGGTGGGCTCGTCCAGGATATAGATGGTCTTGCCCGTGCTGCGCCTGGAAAGCTCCGTGGCCAGCTTGATCCGCTGTGCCTCGCCGCCGGAGAGTTCCGTGGAAGGCTGCCCCAGCTTGATATAGGAAAGTCCCACATCATACAGGGTCTCGATCTTGCGTCGGATGGAAGGCACATGCTCAAAGAAGGATAACGCCTCCTCCACCGTCATATCCAGCACATCATAAATGCTCTTGCCCTTGTACTTCACCTCCAGGGTCTCCCTGTTATAGCGCTTGCCGCCGCAGACCTCACAGGGAATATACACATCCGGCAGAAAATGCATCTCAATCTTGATGATGCCGTCACCGCTGCAGGCCTCGCATCTGCCACCCTTCACGTTAAAGCTGAACCTGCCCTTGCCGTAGCCTCTGGCCTTGGCGTCCGCCGTCGCCGCGAACAGATCCCTGATCTGATCAAACACACCGGTATAGGTGGCCGGATTCGACCGCGGTGTCCGCCCGATGGGCGACTGATCGATGGCAATCACCTTATCCAGCTGCTCCAGACCCTTGATATCTTTATGCTTGCCGGGAATACATCTGGCACGGTTCAGATCCCTGGCCAAGTGCTTGTATAAAATCTCATTCACCAGAGAACTCTTCCCTGATCCGGACACTCCCGTCACACAGGTCAGCACGCCCAGAGGAAAATCCACGTCAATATTCTTCAGATTGTTCTCCTGCGCACCCACGACCTTGATCCATCCGTTCGGCTTCCTGCGCTTCACAGGCACAGGGATCTGCAGCTCGCCGCTCAAGTACTTTCCTGTGATGGATTCGGGTACTTTCATGATCTCCTCCGCTGTACCGCAAGCCACCACTTCTCCACCATGGGAACCGGCACTGGGTCCGATATCCACCACATAGTCCGCCGCCAGCATGGTATCCTCATCATGCTCCACCACGATCAGGGTGTTGCCCAGATCCCGCAGACTCTTTAACGTATTCAACAGCTTGTCGTTGTCCCGCTGATGCAGACCGATGCTGGGTTCATCCAGAATATAGCACACGCCCACCAGACCGGAGCCGATCTGAGTTGCCAGCCGGATCCTCTGTGCCTCGCCGCCGGACAGGCTGGCTGTCCCTCTGGCCAAAGACAGATAATCCAGTCCCACATCCATGAGGAACTGCACTCTGGCCCGAATCTCCTTCAGGATCTGTTTTCCAATCAGCTGTTGTTGGTTCGTCAGCTGCATTTCACTTAAAAATGCATGCAGATCGGACACCGACAGCGATGTGATCTCAAAGATATTTTTATCGCACACCGTCACCGCCAGCGCCTCTTTTTTCAGACGCATGCCCTTACACTCTTTACAGGGCGTGATGCGCATGAAAGACTCATACTCCTGCTTCATGGTCTCGGAGAACGTCTCCCTGTACTTGCGCTCCACATTTTTGATCAACCCCTCAAATGCAATAGGGTACACGCCCCTGCCGCGCTGCCCCACATAGTATACATCCACCTGCTTGTCTGTGCCGTGGATCAGCACATCCTTCACCTTGTCCGGATACTTTTCAAAGGGCGTATCCAGATCAAAATGAAATTCCTTGCACAGCGCCTGCAGCGTCGCATTGGTAAAGCTGGTCTTGTCCATGCAGGACTGCCAGCCCGTCACCGCGATGGCGCCCTCATTGATACTTAAACTCTGATCCGGGATCATCAGATCCACGTCAAACTCCATCTTGTACCCCAGTCCTGCACACTCCGGGCAGGCACCAAAGGGATTGTTGAAGGAAAAACTTCTGGGCTCCACCTCGCTGATGCTGATGCCGCAGTCCGGGCAGGCAAAACTCTGGCTGAAGGTCATGCTCTCCCCACCGATCACATCCACATACAGCAGATTCTCCGCCAACCCCAGCACATTCTCAATGGAATCCGCGAGTCTTCTCTCAATGCCGGGCTTCACCACCAGACGATCCACCACAATCTCGATGGTATGCTTGATATTTTTCTCTAACTTGATCTCCTCTGTCAGTTCATACAGATTCCCGTCGATGCGCACCCGCACGTATCCGCTCCGCTTCGCGCGCTCCAGCACTTTCTCGTGCTCACCTTTTCTGCCCCGCACCACCGGCGCCAACAGCTGCATCTTGGTCCCCTCAGGCAGCGCCATGATCTGGTCAACCATCTGATCTACGCTCTGCTTCGCGATCTCCCTGCCGCACTTGGGACAATGGGGAATCCCGATCCTGGCATACAGCAGACGAAAATAATCATAGATCTCCGTCACGGTACCCACCGTGGAACGGGGGTTGCGGTTCGTGGACTTCTGGTCGATGGAGATGGCCGGCGACAACCCGTCGATTCGCTCCACATTGGGCTTCTCCATCTGTCCCAGAAACATTCTCGCATAAGAGGACAGCGACTCCATATACCGTCTCTGTCCCTCCGCATAGATCGTATCAAACGCCAGCGATGACTTCCCGGATCCCGACACGCCGGTCAGCACCACCAGCTCATTTCTCGGAATATCCACATTCAGATTTTTCAGATTATGTTCATTTGCGCCCCGCACCTTGATATATTCCCGAGGACGCATCTTTTTTACTTCTTCCATACGCACTTCACCTGTTTTTCCTTCTTTTTATCTTCGAACTCAAACGTGTCATACTTTCGGCAATCCCTGCCACCGCACACGGGATCATCATCATAAAATACGGAAACACATATCTTGTTTTTGCTTCCCACAGCACACTGAACAAGAATCCGCCATAGACACATATCATCAATACAACATTTTCAATTCTTTCTGCTTTTTTACACTTCCAGATCAGAAACAGAAGTGCACCGCCGTAAATCAGAAGCTGATAGATCTCCATAAAACTTTCCAGATACCGGTCTCCTCCCAGGAAACAGATCTGCTGCGCAATCTTCTTCGGCGCATCGTAAAAGCTGCTGTTCATCACAATACACTGGTACATCGGCGCATTCCACTGGCTGTTTATTTTCATATCATAAAAGAGAAACAACTGCCTGGGATCCGCCTTACATTTTTCCAAAAACTCCCGAATATCCTGTTTGGCAGCCTCCTTTGCTATTTCCGGATCAAATCCGCATGTGCGGTACATTCCCAGGTCATAACCGTCATGCCACCCGGCTCCGATATCCGGGGAATAATGTGTCCCCATCGCCACATAAAGCAAAGTCGGAATGGGTTCGGCATCTTCCCCCATATAAGGTGCATAGATTGCCGAGATCACCATTTGAAATCCGATGACTCCGGCAAGAACAGCTGTACCGGTCAGTCCCAATTCCTTTTTGGGCCGCCTCACAAATTTTACAACCAAAACTACCAGAAACGCGATCACGCAGATCAGTGCATTTTTCCGAAACTGCACCATTCCTCCGCAGAAAATCGCCAAAATAACAAGTTTCCACCATCGAAATCTACGGAGGATAGACAGGAATGTCCATGTAGCTGCTAACATCAGCGCGATCGATGCGATCTCGCCATAGATGAACGGCGCATATCCGTACATCGGAACACACAGTATCATAAACAACAGATAGATTGCCTCTGCTTTTACATGCTTTCCCGTCAGATATCTGACAATCTGATACCCCGAATAGACGATCAGGAATACCATGCACGCATTAAAATACTGGTACGCCTTATAATTTCCCTGTCCGAAGATCAGGAACAACACCCTCATAAAAGTGATCAGGCCGAGCTGCTGTGGGTAGTTTGCCACATAACCGCCCTTCAGCAGAGAGGTAGTATCCCCCAGAGCATAGGCCTTCGCATATTCCACAATGTCTCTCTGATCCGCCTCGGGACCGGTCTGCATGGCGTAAACCCAGTAAGCACTCACCGCAGTACACAGAATACCGATCACGATCGCAGCCACGTGCATCCCCTTATCCGTGGCACACTTTGAAACCAGCATTGCAACTATCCAGCTCAAAGCGATCCCCAACAGGATTCCCAGCACATTAAACCATATATTGTCACTTCTCTCCGTCACCAGTTCGTTCCATATCTGTTCGTTGATCCATGAAGCACACATGCTATTATAAAAAAGTATTGCCATCAGAATTCCGCACAAAACACAAAAAATCCGTGTCGCCAGCTTTTCCACATTCATTTCTTTCCAGCCCTCTTTATCATTCCTAGTTCTTCTCCAGTTCGTTCAGCTGCTTCTTCAGTTCCAGCATCTTGTCACGCAGCTCTGCTGCCGCCTCGAAGTTCAGGTCTGCCGCTGCCCGCTGCATCTTTTTCTGTACTTCGCCGATCAGTTTCTCGATCTCCTGTCTGCTCATGGACTCCGGATCTTTCTCGAACTGCACCTCTTCCTTTGCGATCGTCTGGGAAATGGAAATCAGATCCCGCACCGCCTTCTTGATCGTCTGCGGCGTAATACCATGCGCCTCATTATACTTCATCTGGATCTCGCGCCTGCGGTTGGTCTCCTCAATGGCAACCTTCATGGAATCCGTAATGATATCCGCATACATGATCACATGCCCCTCCGCATTTCGCGCCGCACGTCCCACCGTCTGGATCAGAGAAGTTTCGCTTCGCAGGAACCCTTCCTTATCCGCATCCAAAATGACCACCAGAGAGATCTCCGGAATATCCAGCCCCTCCCTGAGCAGATTGATGCCCACCAGTACATCAAACACATCCAGACGCATATCACGGATGATCTCAGCCCGCTCCAGGGTATCGATATCCGAGTGCAGATACTTCACGCGGATACCTACCTCCTTCATATAGGCCGTCAGATCCTCCGCCATCCGCTTTGTCAGCGTGGTGATCAGAATTTTATTGTGCCTGTCAGTCTCCTTCTTCACCTCCGCGATCAGATCATCAATCTGTCCCTCCACAGGGCGCACATCAATCTCCGGATCCAGCAGACCCGTAGGTCGGATGATCTGCTCTGTCCGCAGCAGTTCATGTTCTTCCTCATAGGCAGAAGGCGTGGCCGACACAAACAGCATCTGATCGATATGCCTTTCAAACTCCTCAAAATCCAGCGGCCTGTTGTCCAGTGCCGACGGCAGTCTGAACCCGTAATCCACCAGTGTCTGCTTTCTGGAGCGGTCTCCGAAATACATGCCCCTGATCTGCGGAATCGTCATATGGGACTCGTCCACAATGATCAGGAAGTCATCCGTAAAGAAGTCCAACAGTGTCATGGGCGGCTCCCCGGGCAAACTCCCGTTCAGATGCCTGGTATAATTCTCAATTCCCGAGCAAAATCCCGTCTCTCGCAGCATCTCAACATCAAAATTCGTCCGCTCCGAGATCCGCTGCGCCTCGATCAGCTTGTCCTCCCCCTTGAAATATCTGACCCGCTCCTCCATCTCTTTCTCAATGTTATCGCATGCGATCCTGATCTTCTCCTGGGAAACCACATAGTGAGAGGCCGGAAAGATCGCCACATGACTCAGTGAGGCATGCACCTTTCCGTTCAATGGCTCCACCTCACAGATCCGATCGATCTCATCCCCGAAAAACTCCACCCGGATCAGATAATCTCCGCCCTGCGCCGGATAGATCTCCAGAACATCTCCATGCACCCGGAAAGTGGCACGCTTTACTTCCATATCATTCCGATCATACTGCATATCGATCAGTTCCCGGATCACCTGATCCCTGTCCTTGGTCATTCCCGGACGCAATGAGACCACCATGTCCTTGTACTCGTCCGGACTTCCCAGACCATAGATACAGGACACACTGGCCACAACGATCACATCCTTCCGCTCCGTCAACGACGCCGTCGCCGACAGCCGCAGCTTGTCAATCTCGTCATTGATTGCAGAATCTTTTGCAATATAAGTATCTGAAGACGGCACATACGCCTCCGGCTGATAATAATCATAATAACTGACAAAATACTCTACCGCATTCTCCGGAAAAAACTCCTTCATCTCCCCGTAGAGCTGTCCGGCCAACGTCTTGTTGTGACTGATGATCAGTGTGGGCTTCTGCAGCGCCTGGATCACATTCGCCATGGTAAATGTCTTACCCGAACCCGTCACGCCAAGCAGCGTCTGAAACTGATTGCCCGCCCGAAAACCGTCTACCAGATCCTTTATCGCCTGAGGCTGATCTCCGGTAGGCTGATATTCACTATGCAATTTAAACCTGTTTTCCATCCCACTCATCAATATAAACTTTCCTCCCAGAATCCGGTCATTCTCCGCTCTGCGACGGCGAGAGACTGATCAGAATATAGCGATCCGTTTCATAAATGTACCCCTCCTGAGGATACCCGGGCATGTCCTTTTCCTCCCGAAGCGCAACCGCCTCCTCCAGCCATTCTTCTCTGTCAATATAGGTAAACTCATCATAACCCAGCATCGCCCACAGATTTGTATATTGCTGGTATGTGAGGACAGATGCATTTTGAAATGGATTGTGGGCCCATGTTAACACAGACAATAACGGCGACTCCGCATAAGCATATCCAAGTCCCTCATAATTCATATGAAATTTCTCTTTCAAATGAATATCGATCGGATCCGTACATCTGCAGATCATACGATATTGCCATGAGGAAAAAGGAATACACGCCGCCTCATACAATTCCCCGCTTGGCAGAGTTGCTCCTTCAACTACAAGCGGCTTGGAGGTATCATACCCCGAAAGCAGATCCTCTGCCACGTGTATCATGATCGTCGATGCTTCCTCATATTTTCTGTAATCCTGGATAAACCATTTATTCATATCCGCACTCTGGAAAATGCAAACCAGAATACCGCAGACAGCCTGTATGGTTAAAACAAGCTTTTTGCGCCCGCATTTCACCCCGTAAGCCCCGATCAATAAAAAAGCAGACAGGGATATGATTGGGAGAAACTGCGCCGAATGATACGACTCCGGTCCCCCACCGACAATACTCATCACGACCTGAAACAATACGATAGCACATACGCACAAAATCGGATAAATATCTCTTCTCTTTATGATCGCCAGAAGTGAGATCACACACAGCACCCCCATGCTGATGACATAAACAGTGATCGGCAGATAGACAAACGCCTGTACATAATATCTGAGATATAATTTTTTGATCAACAGCGATATACTGCCCGGTTCGGAAAGCAGTCCCCCAAATACCTGATTATACCCGATCGATAACTCCGCCAGATGATAACACTGTTGGATCACATACAACACGCCTGTGCGCAACAGCACAACAGCCAGGCAGACCGCCATACCTTTTACGATCCAGCCCACGATCGGGCCGCCATACGCTTGCGATCCCGCTTCCACTGTATGAAGAATAAAAAATATCAATATCGCACCAACAACAAAACACTGCAACATTGACTCATAGCATCCCACAGAAATTGTTAAGAGCACCGAACAGAACAATAAACGAAGCAGCACCTCCCGCCTTTTGCATCCGCGTCTCATCGATTCATAGAATAGATATAATGCCATGGCACACAGACAGTATCCAATACACATTCCGTTATGCAGATAATATACCCACAATTCGCTGAGAATAGAATCGGAAACAAACAACGCAACGGCAATTGCCGCGATCGGTTCAGGGATCCGCAATCCACACTCCTCAAAAACAAGCCGGAATGTTCCCGCCCAAAGCAACGCTCCGGTACAAAGCAGGACCAACGCAATCGTTTCCACCAGTAGAGCAGGCCAGGATATGATATTGAGATGCAGGATCCGGTTCAGAAAAAACAGTGTCCACCTTCCGGAATTGACCGCAAATCCGGTTTCATAATACAGCCTCATGTCGGTATCATCCACACCGATTGCAAAGTGCGAGACGGCGTATCCGTAACTGGCCAGTGCAAAAAGGATCACAATGCATATGGACGGATTCTTTATCATAGAAAACGTATCAACGAATAATTTATTCCGCTTCACCTCATCACCTTATCTGCTTCTTCAGCTCTTCCTTCGCCTTCTCCAACTGATTGTCGTAATGATCCTCGGTGCTGTAATAGGTCTCCCCGTCGAATTCGCAGACCACATCCGGCTCAATGCCGGTGCCGTGGATATTCCGCCCGTTCGGCGTATAGTAGCTGCTGATGGTCATCTTCACCGCGGAGCCGTCCCCCAGGGAAAAGATCTGCTGTACGATACCTTTTCCGAAAGTAGTGGTTCCCACCAACGTTCCCAGCTTATAATCCTGGATCGCACCGGAGAGGATCTCCGCAGCGCTGGCAGAATTCCCATCCACCAGGACCACCAGCGGAAGCTTCCATTCCCGAAGCCCGTCGCACTTATACTCCTTGCGGGTTCCCTCTTTATCCTCCGTATAGACGATCAGTCCTTTCGGCAGGATCATGCGCCCGATATCCACCACAGCACTTAAGTTTCCGCCGGGATTTCCCCGCAGATCCAAAATCATTCCCTTGGCATCCGATCCTTTTACCGTAGCCAGCGCATCCGCAAACTGATCCACCGTCACCTCGTCAAATTCCGTGATCTGGACATATGCCATCTGATCGTCCAGCATCTCATATTTGACGGTAGGACTTTCCACCTTTCTTCTGGCCACAACTTTCTCAATGTAATCATTCTCCCCATCGCGCACCAACGTCAATTTCACCGTGGTCCCCTCCGGCCCTTTGATCAGCGCCACCACCTCGGACAGTTCAAGCCCCTGCGTCGATTGACCGTCCACCTTGTAGATGAGATCGTTCGCCCGCAGATCCGCCTCCTCAGCCGGCGTTCCCTCAATGATCCCGGAAATTTTGGGCAGCGATGTATCAGTATCGATGGAAACATATGCACCCACGCCATAATAAATCCCCTGGGTCTGATCCATCAGGGAATTCAGTTCATCCATTGTGTAATACACGGAATACGGATCATCCAACGCATCCATCATTCCCCGGTAAAGTCCCGCCTCCAGCTCTTCATCTGTCATATCTTTCAGATAAAATTTTTCATGGATCAGACCCTCCAGCGACTGCACCTTCCCCAGTACCCTGTCATTCATAAAAGAGTCATCCCCAAAAATCGCACTCTTCCTGAAGATAATGCTGGTGATGATCAATGCAACCAATAAACCCACTACAAGGCCAAGAGCAAAAAGCCCCCAGCCTTTTCTTTTCTGTTGTTCCATATCCATTTTATTTCCCTCTTCCCGCTTCTCTGCCAATGTTTTGGTCACTGTTTCAAATAATTCCACGGCGATACATAAGAACCATTCTTACGCACACTGAAATGCAGATGATTTCCCGTGGAGCGTCCCGTACTGCCCACTGCCGCGATGGTCTCCCCTCTGGTCACGATATCACCGCTCTTCACATACAGCGCAGACGCGTGCATATAGATCGTATACAGCTCGTCACCATGATCGATCATGATATAATTGCCCATCGTGGAACTGTAGGTTGCCGCGATGACCTTTCCGTCGTAGGCAGCGTAGATCGCCGTTCCCTTGGGTGATGCGAAATCCACACCGTTATGAAACTTCTGCACTCCCAGTGTGGGATGCATCCGCATGCCGTAATCATCCGAAACTCTGGTGTAAGATGCCAACGGAAACTTAAACTGACCGCCGTCATACGTGAGCACTGTGCCGTTCGCCGCGAGGATTGCCTTCTTCTCCGCATTGATGGCCGCCTCCAGTGCAGCGATCTCACCGTCCTGCTCCTTGATCATCTGCTCATATTCCTTGATGGCTTTCTGCTTTGTGTTGATATCGGACTCATAGGCCGCGATATCTTTATTCTTCTGGTCGATCAGTGCTTCCAGATTCGCCTGTTCCGCTTCGACACCTTTCTTGGTCTCGTCCAGGATTTCCCGCTCCAGCTCCAACTGCTCCTCACACAGCTCCACATACTCCCTGGTGGACTTAAATTCCTCATACATCTGTTTATCATATGCGGCAACTTTTTCAATAGAATCCGCATTGTTCACAAAATTCCCGAAACTGCCCGAGGAGAGCAGCACGTCCACCCACTGATTATTCCGGCTCTCATACATCAGCCGGATCCGTGCCACCATGGATCTCTGCTGTGCATCCTCCACTTCGATCGCCCTGTCCAGCTCCTCCAGTGTATCGGAAATCTCCTGTTCTTTGGCCTCGATCTGGGCATTCAATCCTGAAATATTCTGCTCTATCTCCACCAGCTGCGAATCCAGCTGTGCCACATAATTCTTCAGATTCGCCCTCTGCGTCTCCAGGTTCTTCTTGATCTTCTGCAGATCAGTCAGACTGTTCTTCAGCTTCGTCTTTTCCTTCTGCATCTCGGAGATCTGATTCTCTTTCGCCTTAATGCTGTCAGATGTAATAGAAGACATGGACGTCGCCGCCTGAGCAGGAAACCGTCCGATTCCCACTACCAAACCCAACGCTACGGCAACTGCAATGATTTTTTTATGCTTTTCTCTCACTCTCAATCTCAATCTGTCGTCCTCTTGCTAAACTGTTGCCATTCAACTTACGCACTCATGCATCTGCTACACGTGCAAATGTTTTCTCACCGTAGAGATACTGCCCAAAAATCCGATTCCTACACCCACCAGCAAAGAGACCGGCGTCAGCACATGGAAGATCTCCTCCACAGACAGGAAGTGCAGGAACTCGCTGAGTACCGTAAAACGCCCCGTCACATACTCAAGCGCATAGTTATATACGCTGTAGATCACACCCAGCGGTATGACTGCACCGATCAGACCGATGATCATACCCTCGATCACAAACGGCGCCCGCACGAAGAAATCCGTTGCACCGATATACTTCATAATGCCGATCTCTTCCTTCCGGACCGAGATTCCCATGGCAACCGTATTGCTGATCAGGAAAATGCTGACCGCCAGAAGCACTACCACAATGCCTGCCGACACATATGCAATCAGTAAGTTCACACCGCTC
>JAFUZJ010000033.1 GCA_017476665.1 Lachnospiraceae bacterium
GAATTTTGGAGGGAATTCAGGAAGGAATTCAGGAGGGAATCCAACAGATGGTTACCTGCCTGGAGAGGATTAAGAGCGGAAGCTCCAGACAGGTATTGTTGGCGGAAGGGTTTGATCCGAGAGTGGTGGAACAGGCTTGGACGCTGATGCTCTAAAGCCGATAGATCACCACTTTTATTTCACTTCAATCTGTTGCGCAACCAATTGATCTGCGCCGTACTGCTTGCGCAGTGCGGGCTTTTCAATCTTGCCGGTGGCGTTTCTGGGCACATCGGCAAAAATGATCTTCTTCGGACGTTTGTAGCGGGGCAGTTCCTTGCAGTATTCTTCGATTTCTTCTTCGGTGCAGGTCATGCCCTCTTTGATGGAGATGATGGCGCCGGTGATTTCACCCAGACGCTTGTCGGGGAGACCGATCACTGCCACATCTTTCACCTTATCATAGGCACTCAGGAAGTTCTCAATCTGAACAGGATAAATATTTTCCCCGCCGCTGACGATGACATCTTTCTTGCGGTCTACCAGGAAGTAGAAGCCGTCTTCGTCCTGCATCGCCATGTCGCCGGTATAGAGCCAGCCGTCCTTCAGGGTTTCGGCGGTTGCCTTCGGGTCATTGTAGTAGCAGGTCATGACGCCGGGACCCTTGACACAGAGTTCGCCCACATCCCCCTGTTTTACGGTATTGCCTTCCTCGTCTACAATCTTGCATTTCCAGCGGTAACCGGGGATGCCGATGGCGCCTACCTTGTGGATGTTCTCCACACCCAGGTGGACACAGCCGGGACCGGTGGACTCGGACAGACCATAGTTGGTGTCGTAGAGATGGTTCGGGAAATATTCCTTCCAATGCTTGATCAGAGAGGGGGGCACTGGCTGTGCGCCGATGTGCATCAGTCTCCACTGATCCAGCTTGTAATCCTCTTTTTTGAGATCGCCGCGATCCAGGGCATCCAGGATATCCTGCGCCCAGGGAACCAGGAGCCACACAAGGGTGCAGTGCTCTTTGGAAATCGCGTCCAGAATGATCTCGGGAGTAGCGCCTTTTAATAATACGGCCCGGCTTCCGGCACAGAGGCTTCCCATCCAGTGGAATTTGGCGCCGGTGTGATACAGGGGAGGAATACACAGAAAGACATCATTTCTGTTGGTCAGATGATGCTTTTGCTCCATCTGTGCAGCCTGCATCAGGCTTTCATGGTTGTGCAGGATCGCCTTCGGAAATCCTGTGGTACCTGACGAGAAATAGATGGCAGCGTCGTCCTCTTCCTCCAGTCGGATCAGCGGCGCTTTGCTGGAGCAGTCAGCCACCAGTTCACGATAGCTCTCGGCAAAAGTGGGGCAGCCGTCGCCCACATAGATCAGCAGTCTTCCTTTGCTCAGATTATCGGCAATCGACTCGATACGACCGATAAATTCCGGCCCGAAGATCAAAATATGTACTTCGGCCAGGTCGGCGCAGTACTGAATCTCATCCGCAGCAAAGCGGAAATTGAAGGGAACGGCGATGGCGCCGGCCTTCAGGATGCCGAAATAGATCGGAAGCCATTCCAGACAGTTGAACATCAGAATGGCAACCCGGTCTCCCTTTTGGATGCCGCGGGAGATGAGCATGTTGGCAACCCGGTTTGCTTTCTCATCGAAAACGCTCCAGGTGATCTCTCTGCGGTAAGGAGTGGGTGTGGTCTGCTGGACCAGATCGTATTCCTTCCAGGTGGTGCGGCGGGGATCCGTCATGGTGGGGTTCAATTCCACCAAAGCCACCTCGTCGCCGTAGAGTTTGTGATTTCGTTCCAGTAAATCTGTAACAGGCATTTTTTTATATCCTTTCTCATTTTGGTTCTGTTTCGCAATTACCTATTTAGCCCCGTCCCAGCAAAAATGCTTTCTGGTTTAATTCCAGGAATTTGGGCGGTACGCATTCTTCAATGGCTTTCTGCCATTTTTCCAGTGAAATGTTGTCGAAATATTTGGAGAGACGTCCCATGAGCACGATGTTGACTGCTTTGGAACTCCCGGCTTCTTCTGCCAGAGCCAGACAGTCCATGGCGTCTACGGCAGCGCCTTTTTCCTCCATTTTTTCGATCAGGTTTTCCGGATAGGAGACAGCACCTGTGATGACGGGCATGGGATCAATCTCCTGTGTATTTACCACAATGCGGCCGTCCGGCTTTAAGTATTCCAGATAGCGGGCTGCTTCCAGCTTCTCAAAGGAGACGATGAAGTCTGCCTGCCCCTTGTCGATGATGGGAGAGTAGACCTTATCCCCGAAACGCACATAGGTGACTACGCTTCCACCGCGCTGGCTCATGCCGTGTACCTCAGATACCTTTACATCATAACCTTCTTTTAAAAGTAAGTGTCCTAAGAGCTTGCTGGCAAGCAGGGAGCCCTGTCCGCCGACGCCTACGATCATAATATTTTTTGTCATCTTGTCCTCTCATTCCGCCGCGTAAACGGCTTGTATTATCAACCTTTTTGCAGCGCCCCGAATTTGCAGAGCTGGCTGCAGACACCACAGCCCACGCAGAGGGTAGTGTCGATGACTGCTTTGCGATTCTTTACACTGATGGCAGGACAGCCTAAACGCATACAGGACTTACAGCCCACGCATTTCTCACAGTCAACCTTCAGAGGCGGTGCTGCCTTCACGTATTTCAACAATACGCAGGGGCGTCTGCTGATGATGACAGAAGGTTCCGACGCTGCCAGTTCTTCCTTTACCACCTGGTCACATGCAGCCAGATCATAGGGATCTACGACGCGCACGCGGTTAATGCCCATGGCGCGCACCAACGCCTCCAGATCGATCTTACCGGCGGGGTCCCCCTTGATGTTGTAGCCGGTGGTCGGATTCTGCTGATGACCGGTCATACCGGTGATGGAGTTGTCCAGAATGATCACAGTGGAATTGCTCTGGTTATAGGCAATGTTTGCAAGTCCTGTCATGCCGGAGTGTACGAAAGTGGAGTCTCCGATCACGGCAACGGTCTTTCCCTCGCACTGTCCGGCAGTGGCCTTATTGAAGCCGTGAATGGAACTCAGGGAAGCACCCATACAGAGTACCATGTCAATGGCGGTGAGAGGCGGTGCGCTGCCTAAAGTGTAACAGCCGATGTCGCCGAGAACGGTACATTTATTTTGTTTCAGCGTATAGAACATGCCGCGGTGAGGACAGCCGGCACACATAACGGGCGGTCTGCCGGGCATCTGCTCGTCCAGACTGTTGCCTTTCGGCACTTCCACGCCGAGTTTCTCGGCGATCATGTTCTGGGAGAACTCGCCCTCCATGGGGAGCAGATCCTTGCCGGAGAGTGTAAGTCCCAACTGCCTGCAGTGATTCTCAATGATCGGATCCAGTTCTTCGATGATGACCAGCTTTTCTACCTTGGCGGCAAAATCCAGGATCAGCTTTTTCGGCAGGGGATTGACCATGCCAAGCTTCAGAATACATGCCTTGTCGCCAAAGACTTCCTTTGCATACTGGTAACAGGTGGAAGAAGTGATGATCCCCAGTTTGGTATCGCCCATTTCCACGCGGTTGAACGGACAATCTTCCGCATACTCAGTCAGTCTGCGCATGCGATCCTCCACCAGGGGATGCTTCTTGATCGCATTGGCAGGCGCCATGATATATTTCGCAGGATTCTTTTCATAGGGCTTCGGATCAGGTACCACGCGCTCTGCAGTGTCCACCACACTCTGGGAGTGTGCCACGCGGGTGCACATCTTAATGATGACCGGCGTGTCAAACTGCTCGGAGAGCTCGTACGCTTTCTTGGCAAATTCGCATGCCTCCGCAGAGTCGGAAGGCTCCAGCGTGGGAACCTTGGAAGCGATGGCGTGATGTCTGGAATCCTGCTCGTTCTGAGAGGAGTGCATGCCGGGATCGTCTGCCACGCAGATGATCAGACCGCCGTTTACGCCGGTGTAGGACGCTGTGTAGAGCGGATCGGCCGCCACGTTCAGTCCCACATGCTTCATGCCGCAGAAAGAGCGTCGTCCGGCCAAGGATGCGCCGAACGCAACTTCCAGGGCAACTTTTTCGTTAGGTGCCCATTCACAGTAGATCTCATCATATTTGGCGGCTTCCTCGGTCACTTCCGTACTGGGGGTGCCGGGGTAGCTGGAAACCACCATACAGCCCGCTTCGTAAAGTCCGCGGGCAAATGCTTTGTTGCCTAACATCAGTAGTTTCATGTTATACTTTTCCCCTTTTTATTCGTTCGTAAAATCTCAATAGATGTATTCTAACATTTTTTTCGGAGATAGTAAAGGAATTGCCGAAAATTCTTGACAGACCATAGTGGTTTATATGTATAATAGAGATAGATATTTTGAAAAAAAGGATGCGTTTATAGACAAATTTACCAAAAAAGGATTGCAGATAGATGGGGAAAGGGGATAAACATATGAAATTTTTACAGAATATCAAGGTGAGGACAAAGTTATTTATTCTGACACTGCCGCTTATGGCTTGTATCATCGCGGCGGTGATCTTTACGGCGGTACAGATCGACCGCACTGAAGAACATGTGACGAGTCTGTATTATGATACCCTGTATCAGGTGAACAGTGCATTGGTGAATGCGGACAGAGATTTTTATCAGTCTATGATTGCAGCCACGCAGTACTATGATCTGAAAAACGGATATACGGATCTGCCGACGCAGCTGCTGCCGCCTTATCTGATTCAGAAATGGAACAGCTTTGATGAAAACCGGGTGCAGGTTGTGGACAATGTGCGGGCGGCGGTGGAGATCGCACAGACGAATGACGAACTTTATACGGTGATCCAGGCGGACGACGGACTGACCTTTGCGGAGGCCTACGAGAAATTTGAGAAGGGTTATAGCGCATGGGAGGCAGCGTTTGACCTGAAGGAGAACACCGGCTCCTGGGTAGATTACAATGACCGTTTCAGTTCCACCAGAGCGGTCCTGAATGATATGCAGCTGATCACGGAAACCTGGGCGACACAGGAGCACGAGGCTTTGGAGAGGGAGAATGCTGCGACCATTCGGAATTCCGCGATTGTGTTTGGGTTGCTGATCGTTTTGCTGGCAGTGCTGGCTGTGATCATATCCAAGCATATCACCCAGAGCATCATTGAGATCACAGACAAGATGGATCGGCTGGCAGAGGGCAGACTGGATGTGGAGTTCCCTGTGGTTGAACAGATCGGAAAGGACGAGGTCGGTCAGATGCTGCGCAGTGCGAAGCAGGTGGCTGAGAAGTTCCGGGAAGTGATCGAAAAAGCCAAGAGAATGTCGGAGGATCTCACCGGTGCCGGCACCAATCTGTCCGGATCCGCATCCCAGGCGGCATCTTCCTCCGGGCAGGTGACCAATGCGGTGACGGAAATCTCCAAGGGTGCTGCAGCGCAGGCTGAGAGCGTGGAGAATGCTGCAGGAGACACGGATGACATCGGGAATAATATCGAAAGCATTGCCGCGGATGTGCACCAGATGGATCAGTATGCGGCTGAGATGCAGGCGTCCTGCGATCAGGCGATGGATGCTCTGAATGTACTGATGAAACACAGCGAAGAGGTAACCCGTTCTGTGAAGGATATCGGGGATACGATCTCCTCCACCAATGATTCCGTAAAAGTGATTTCTGAATTTACCCAGGCGATCGCAGATATAGCCAGTGAGACCAATCTGCTTTCCCTGAATGCTTCCATCGAAGCGGCCCGCGCAGGCGAGGCGGGACGCGGGTTTGCAGTGGTGGCGGATGAGATCCGTCAGCTGGCAGATCAGTCCAATACCAGTGCTGAGAAGATCCGCGCAATCGTGGATAAGCTGCTGTTGGATTCCAAGGCATCCGTGACGGTATTGAGTCAGCTGAACGAAAGCTTCAAGGTGCAGGAAGCGCAGCTGGATTCCACGAAGACAGATATGGAAAACATGTCTGTGAATGTGAGCAGTGTGCGGGAAACCTCAGGCAATATTTCCGGAAGGATATCTTCCCTGACGGGGGCAAAGAACAATCTGACCGCGGTGATCTCCGATCTGTCTGCGATTTCGGAGGAGAACGCGGCGTCCTCGCAGGAGACCAATGCTTCCATGGAGGAGCTGAACGCTACTTTCTCGCTGATCAGCGATTCTGCTTCCAAGCTACAGGAACTGGCGCAGGAGCTGGCGGATACGATCAGTTATTTCAAAGTTTGATCTCAAGGGGGATAAAAGTGGCATAATGACGTGAAAAAGGAAAGGCAGACTACCTTTCCTTTTTTGTGTCACAGATTCTGATTCATGTTTACGGAAATAAAAAAAGCAGATAACGGGAATCGAACCCGCGACAAATACGCCAAAAGTAACATATTTACGCTGGTTTTTGATTCTGTGGGTAATTTCGTGGGTAAATCTAATCTAACAGTTCTGCAGACAGCTTGTCGGAAGCCAGTTGCTTGGCCTTACGGTCCTTATCGATCATGGAATGACGGTAAACTGTCTTCATAACATGATCGGACTTCCAGCCGCCGAGATGCAGGATATCAGCATCCGGCACGCCCAGGGCGGACATGCGGCTGGCAAAGTAGTGGCGCAGCTTATGCAGACTGAAATGTGGAATCCCAAGCTTTTTCTCTAAATCAGAGATATGTCTGGTGATACTGTTGGGATATCCGCGGTATACATATCCCTGTTCCATGATCCGGTCCACAATATATTGAGGAATAATAATATCGCGAGTGCCGTCTATGGTCTTATTGTCATGTCTGATCACCCATTCATTCCTTTCGTTTTGGACCAGGGATTTATTAATGTGCACTACATTCCCCTCAATATCTTCCGGCAGCAGGGCACAGATTTCGCTCCGGCGCAGCCCAAAGGATGCCAGAAGGATGGCAACCTCAAATTCACTCCCCTTCAGTTCATCGAGGATCTGTTTCATTTCGTCCACGGACGGAATATAGGGTTCAGCCTTCTTTTTCTGAGGCAGATGGGTATAAATCTTCAAATCAGGCCGGAAAGTCCCAAGAATGGCAGAAATAAAGCCATGGTAATTGCGTACCGTCTTGGGTGAGCGGTTCAGAGACAGTTCATTGACCACTTTATTGAGCTTAACCTGATCAATATCATCAATGATCATTCCGGAAAACCACTCTGGTAATCTGCGGGGATATGCCACATAATCCCTGAGTGTGCTGGGAGAGAGGACGTTGCTTTTCATATCGCAGTATTTTTGCGCGGCTTCTGCAAAAGTTAGGCCAATCTTAGGTTTCGCATTCAGTTCATCAGACAGCGCCTGCAGCACTTCTTTCTGAGTCGGCTTGTGATCAAAAGTCCGGCGGTATCGTTTGCCATCCTGCATGATCGTGGCGCGGTAGCTTCCGGATGGTAGTTTTTCGATGGTCATAGACATCCTCCTCTCTGAAATTTGGGCACAAAAATACCCGAAAAGTGAAAAGTTGCACCGGTGCAACCTTGATTTCTCTCCGGGAAGATGGTACAATAATTTTGCGATAGATGTACATACATCTCCTCTGGGAGAGAGCCGTCCAAGTGCTACCGACACTAGGGCGGTTTTTTAGCTAAACGTACGAAGCCTCGCATTGCTGCGAGGCTCCCACATAATAAACATATATCTTTTTTTGATGCCCTAAAGGCGATATTAGAGAAAATTTCTTTCCTCTGCATGTTTATTATAGATTATATTATGCTCACAGTCAATAAAAATATAATTAAAATGGAAAAAAACTTTAAAAAACATATAATTCTTTCACTTTTTGGTTAATTTTTTCCATACTTTCTTCTGAGAGTGTGATTCCTGCCAACACGCCTTTCAGATCGCGAGGATCATAGATACGCATTTTACTAATAGTGGTTATTTGATTAACGAGAGCAATGCTACCTTCCTTCATGTGGTTAATCTCGGAACCGATTTTAAGTAAATTTTCCTGCTCTTGTTCATTATGTTCTTTCTTTGCAGTTAATCTTGTGAGCAACTGCTTGGCTGATTCTAAAGAAGTCTTTGCATCTGCAAGATTTTTGTCATACTCATCTGTCCCAACTTCAGATTGATCAACTTTGTTGATATTATTGTCCGTAAGATTTAAAAAAGTATTAAAAACTTTACTTATCTGCATAATCTCAGTTTGTTCATCTTTCAGATTTTTAGAAATGGTGTCATATTTTAATTTTAGTAAGCGATAGAGTTCATTACCAAGATCTACACTATTGCTGTGAACATCTTTGCCATCCTTAATAGAAGTCAAAGGTATGACAGTTACAACAGGAGAACTATGGTCATTTCTCATATCGAGAACAACACCATAATGAAGTCCACCATATTCGCTTCCGATATTGAAACCAAAATTCAATTTGACCACATTGCCTCTTTTGTAAGATATATTTCTGGTAGGATTAAATTTTTCTTCGAAACTAATGAAGCGCAAGTAATCCTTTATCCAATAAGATAGCAGATTAGCTTTTTTTAAATGCTTTTCAGAAGAATCATTTATATATGATTCCAGTAAAGTGTTTAGGGACTTGATTGCTTCCTTCTTATTTTGGATAACATCTTCTTTGGTAAATTCGTTTGACATAGACTATACCTCTGCTTTCATTTTTAGAACAAATTTTATTTTCTTACCTGATCTAAACAGTGATTCTCCCAGTTAAGCATAAGGGAATTGTATATACATCCGTTGAATAACAGATTGAAAAACTAAATCTTTCAAAATACAATCTAGTCGCAAAATCTTTAATTAATCTACATTTCTATTCTTCCCATAAAATATCCTGCCAGCTTCCAAATTAGCGCGGTACATGCAGCCTTTAGAGTATAATTTATTTACGTGTACACACCCTTCGATTTTCAAAATTGTTGACAGTAGCACATCTAAAATTATATAATGTGCCTAACAAAGTAGTCGGAAGGTGCGTGCATGTCACCTAGATTCGGCAAAATGAAGTTTCTTAAGAAATAGTCGTCTACTTGTCGAGAGCAGGACGGCTATTTCTTATGTGTACATGTCACAATTACAACAATATTGGCTTTAATATCCATTTTGTGCTACACCATATGTAGCTTGTTCTGTAGTAAATCCCTCATATTCCAATTGCTGGATTAAGGCATCCTTTGAAAATGCAGACATGTCAAGGTATTGTTTTGCTTTGAGAGCAGCCTGCTCGTTCCAGTCAGCTCCACAATTATCAACTCCATATGTAGCTTCATCGGTAGTAAATTTTTCATACTCCAGCTGTTCGACCAGACCACTATAAGAGAAGGCAGTTGTTGATAAATATTCTGTTGCTTTCTTTAACGCCTGTTCATTCCAGTCAGCTCCACAGTTGTCGGCACCGTATGCAGACTCTTGATCAGAAAATCCCTCATAAATAAGTTGATCAATCAGACCGTCATGAGAAAAAGCTGTAAAATCTAGGTATGAGTATGCCTTTAAAAGTGCATTTTTCTCACCCATGGTAGCGTTGGAATCTACGATTAGCGTTTCGCTACTCATAGTAGACGAAGACTCCTGCTGACTTGCGTTGGATGAATCCACATTTACAGAGGCTGTGCTAGGTTGTGATACAGATGGAGAAGTTGTGGAGGGTACGGATGTACTACAGGCAACTAATAGGGTAGTACAGCACACAAGTAGTAATACTAGTTTCTTTTTCATGGTAATAATCTCCTTTGTTTTTTAATATTTTGATATGCTGCCAACAAATCAGTAATATTATAAAACATTCCGGAGAGATTATAAAGCACTATTATTTTAAAATCAAAATTTTCTTCTTAGTTCCACAACTTTCCCAACAATATGAACCGGTTTATCAAGTACATCTTTCTCAGAAAACATCATAGGATCATATTTAGGATTGAGAGAGATAAGGCTGATACCGCCGGTATATTTCATCAAACGCTTGCAGACAGCATCATCACCATTAACCAGAGCAATGACAATTTCGCCGCTTTCCGCGTCCTCCTGCTGACGTACAATCACTATGTCACCATTGCAGATCTGTGGTTCCATGCTGTCCCCGTGGATCTGTAAGCCAAAGAATTCCCCGGTTTTTGCCATTTCCTCGGTAATTTCCTCAGTATCAATGACATCTTCCACGGCTTCGATCGGGATGCCTGCGGCTACACGACCAAGGACTTTGATAGTGACAGCAGGACGTCTGGCGGTAGAAGATACGCAATAATTCTGTGGTGTTGTTGGTGACATAGGTACATCAAAGCCCATAAGCCACAGAGGGTTTACCTCTAAGACTGAAGCCATTTTCCCACTACTAATATTTGATGGCGCGTGTGAGCCATTTATATATTGACTGATAGACGCTTTGTTAATATGCGAACGATCAGCTAATTCCTGTGGAATCATATTTTTGCTATTAAGGGCTTGCTTTAATCGTTTTGCGGTAATTTCATACTTCATGAGATACCTCCAATTTGTTGACAAAATACACTGAATAGTGTATTATTAAGGCACAAAAGGTAGTCAACTCCACAGAGTGGCTTCCAAAATTAAGTTATGTTATAAAAAATAACCAACTCACTTGGTCGGCGGGGTGGTTATTTTTTTGTGCCTGTATGACTATCTACATACATAAGAACCGTTACTACAAGAGTTGCTATTTGAAGTAAGGTACTTAATCCTTCATATGTACTCATCCAACCACCTCCTTTGGGAGATGGAAACCACCCAGCAGAATGACTACCTAAGTAAATAATATCACAATGTCGTTTAACTTGTAAATAAAAAGTTTAATAAAATTTAACTTTAGGTATTGACAATAAAGTTAAACGGTGTTAAACTTGCAGAGAAAGGAGGCGAGAACGAGTGTCATACACATACAGTAAATTGAGGGGCAGGATTGTCGAGAGATATGGAAATCAAGAGACTTTTGCCAAATACATCAATATGTCAAAAGTATCTGTTTCTAAGAAATTGAATGGTCTTACTGGCTTCTCACAGATGGATATTGAAGAATGGGCAAAAGTGTTAGAAATCCCTAAAGAAGAATATCCAGAATATTTTTTTACATAAAAAGTTAAACACAGTTTAACTTTTGTGATATACTACGCATATCACAAGAAAAATACACTTGACAGTGTATTTTAAAAACTTCTACCAACAGGGAAAGGAGGATCACATTTGGAATTTTATGAACAGATTGGTAAGAATGTCAGACATCAGCTGATAGAGCACAGCATGACACAGGCAAAGCTGGCCGGAAAGTTAGGGGTCACACAGTCATACATGAGCGACATATTAAACGGGCGTAGGAAGATTAAGCTGGAGATGCTGATCAAGATTGCAGATGAGTTTGAGGTATCACTGGACAGCCTGTGTCCGTCAGAGAAACAGGCAGTAGGATAAAGGAGGGGAAAGGAGAGCATGAGTCAAAGAATAGAGATCTCACAGGCAGCAATAGATGCATTTTCCAATAAAGAGGAGCTTCGGAATATTCAGGATACGCTCCAGAGCATTGACGGTACTCTGAAGCGCATCGAGAAGTTGCTCACACCGGTAGGAACAGGAATAGCCATCCCGGTTTATATCGATGGAAAAAAATTGAGGAAATCGCACTAAACAGAAAAGAAGAGGTGAGTCCTTTACAACAGATAAAATCTGCTGTTAAAGAGTCTTTTCGGCAACAGGATGAAATGAGTGTCCTAGAAGAATTGTGTATGCCAATAGTGGCATACATCAGAGAAAATTATAACCCCTATACAACAGTTACAATATCCGCGGATTTCATTGATGTCAATATGAGAAAAATGGGAATCCCAGTAAAGGAAAAAATAGGTGACCAATCCGGAGATTGACCACCTATCAGAATTAGACAGGACGGTAACGATGCACTTTATCTAATCGGGAAAGAGCTGATCCTAGCGAAGGCGATGCCATAAAAGCAATGTATTCAGCTTCAGAAACATCGTAATACTGATAAACTGCACCGTCAGGGAATCCAATCTCTAAAACGTTGTTTTCCCAGCCGACACTACTAATTCTTGATGATGAAACGGGTTGTCTTTGCATTGTAATAGACTCCTTTCTTATGTACTCGGGTATGCCAGTACCCTGTACAGACATTATAAGGAGGATAGTACAGAAATGCAACAATTGATAATTATATTCGTGCCCTGTACGTGGCGAAAGCCACCATTGGTAACTTCTCTTATGCGTAGAGTGGTGTCCAGGCTGAGAGTAGCCCACCGGTCTGGGCGTCACGTAGAGGGCACGGAAGAGGAAAGGAGGAAATAATATGCCGAGAGTATTACCATTAAGCGCCACAGAGCGCAAGAAGTTAGATTTCACAAAGTGGATACGTGGAAAATGCGCGGCCGAGAAGATAAAGCATGAGCAGATTGGAAAAGCATGGAATGTGACTCATCAGGCCGCCAGTCTCCGGATCAGCAAAGCCAACATTAACTATGCCGATCTGGTGATCCTGTTCCGGGAGCTCCACGCCACGGACGAGGAAATATTGAAACTGATGAAATGGGAAGGAGGCAAGTAGATGCTGGATAAAATCATCAAACGGATGGATGACGATCCGGAGCGTCGCTTTACAGGTGAATATTTCAAAGACAGGGTTGCAGATCTGCGCATAGAACGCAGCGATTTGAATTATGGTCTTTGTTGTGGATATATTTCATGTTTGCGGGCAATGGGATTTATCACCGATGAAGAGGATATACAGGCATTTAATGAGATCGGGGATATATTCACCGGGAGGAAGGAAGCATGCGAAAAGATATGATCATAGCAGCCCTTGGCGCGGCGCTGATCACGCGGGATTGTCCGTGGTTTAGGATCTGCCCATGGGACCAGCAGGCAGCAGTATGGCTTGGATTTTTCATAGTCCTATTATTTTTTTGCCTTTTTTGCGAGGAAAAAGCGGAAAAATGGCGCAAATACAGGATAAGAGTGGATCGGATGCAGGGGATGATCATCCGGATCAGAAAGATAAGGAGGGCTGGATGATGCTGACAGGGCTTCAGCTGTTCAATAAGATGAAATCCATGGCCAAGGATTTTTATACAGCATATTATGCAAAGCAGTATGCCAAAGCCTGGCACATCTATATAAGAGTCCACACGGCGGCGCTGATGAATGAATTCGATCAGGACTGGATGGCGCAGCTGTTCGGCAACCGGCCGTACATACCGGATGATGAGGCGCCTGTGGAGGGAATGTTCCCGTCAGATATGGTCCAAAAGGTGAGCGATTTCTGCGTGATCCATCATATAACGATGGACGAGCTGCACCTGCACCCAAGAGAGCCGGGGATCCTGCATGATGAGCAGGACTGCATCACAACGGTTTGCACAAGGCGGCATCCGGAAGGGATTCCAATCTACAATGTCATGCGGGCAAAAAAATAGAGACGATAAGTTGCAGCTTATCGTCTCAAGGTTGTCAGATGAAAACTGAAAACAATTTCTATAGACGATAAAAGTATACCATCTGACAGCCAAAAAAGTCAAGAAAAACAGGGGATTTTAGAACCCTTGGAGTAACAATCTTGAAATATTAAAGTTAGGAGCATCGGGAGGATGGCATACATAAAAAAGACATATCGGTTTCATGGATCAAACGAGATGGAATTTTCCTATAAGGGGAAATACGGAGCGAAGGGTGAAAAGAGACAGAAAAAGAAGAAAGCCACTCCGGAGCAGATCAGGAAGCAGAACCAGTGGAACAGGGAAAAGAGAATGAGGCGGCTGATGAAAGAAAATTTCAGACCGGGAGATCTGTGGTGTACCTTGAAGTACCTGAGAGGTACAAGGAAGACAGTAACGGAGGTTATGAAAGATTTCCGAAATTTTAGGGATCGCCTCAAACGCCGGTATAAGAGGTATGGAGAAGAACTGAAATTCATCTATCGGATGGAGATCGGAGCCAGGGGTGGGATACACATCCACCTGCTGGTTAATCGGATCCGCGGGAACCCGGAAGCAGATCCCAATGGGAAAAATTCCCATGGGAAACCGCCGGACACCGCTCTGATCATTCAGGAAGCATGGAAGCCATGCGGCAGGATCCATTATGAACCGGTCTACTATGAGGGACTATTCCAGGATCTGGCCTGCTACATGACGAAGCAGCCGGACGAGGCGGTGGAGGAGCAACTGAGTTTCCTCCCGGCGGAGGATCGAAAGAAGCTGATCAAGACAGACAGCTCCAGGAACCTGATCCGGCCGGAACCGGAGACCAAAGAATATGGACACTGGACCATGCGGAAGATCCTGGAGGAAGGTCCGAAGTCCACACCCGGCTTTTATATTGATCCGGATTCCATCGTGTGCGGGATTAATCCGGTGACAGGTATGTCGTATCTGCAATATATCGAGTATGAGCTACATAGACAGGAGACATGGCAGCAGGATACCGGATTCGATATCCGGGGCGACACCGGGAAAGAGCAAAATGGCAGAAAACGCCGAAAAGACGGAATGCGGCAGGCTGTCGGAGGAGGCAGAGATGGATAAGAGAAGTGTGAACATATACATAGCGACCAGCATCACCGGACCGAGACGCGGCAGAGGAGCCTACATGTACCTGTTGGAGTGCTTCCGATCAAACGGCGAGACGGTCACCAGGCAGCAGGCCATGGAACTGGAGGGAACGACAGAGAATGAGCTGGCGGTCTCCGCTCTGGAAGCAGCCTTGGGCAGATTGACCACGGAGTGTTACCTGACGATCTACACGGATTGCGAATACATCTTCCGGACGATTGACACAGGCCTGTTGAAACGATGGGAACAGCAGGAATGGAAAAATGCCAAAGGCGAGCCGGTGAAGTATGTGGAAAAGTGGTCTCACATTCAGTATTTACTGAATGCGCAGGATTTTCACCTGAAGCTGAAGGAGCACCATGGATACAAGAGATGGATGGCGGACGAGATCAAGAAGCAAATTGGTAAAATGCGATGTCGCAACTGAAAGAATGAGAAGAAAGTAGGAACTGGAAAATGAGTTATAGACAGTTGACATTGTTTGATGAGGAAGATCTGACCGGTTTGGAGAACGGAGCGCCCGCAGAGATCCAGAAAGCGTGGCGGAAAGCGAAGCAGGATAAGAAGCGCGCCTTCAGTGAGTTGCAGGCGTTGTCTTATGAGGAAAAGATTGATCGACAGACCAGCAAGGCATTTGAATTTCTGGAGGAGATGAAAAAGCGCGGGTGCAATGCGCATGTATCGGTCGGCGGGCTTGACAGTATCACGTTGTTCGTTTGGCTGCAGAGTATCGGAATCAATGTTCCGGCGATTTCAGTATCAAGCCTGGAAGATAAAGGCAACCAGAGAGTACATAGGGCCTTGGGAATCGAGATGGTCAAGCCGTATAAGTCAAAAGTAGAGGTTTTGAATGAGTACGGTTTCCCCGTGATCAGCAAGCGTATCGCGGGCAAGATCGATCTGCTGCAGCATCCGACAGAGGACAATAAGACGGTCCGCCATGCAATTATTACGGGAGAGTGCGGGGAGTTGGGACATTTTGCCAAAGATAGCCGGATGAAACTACCGTATAAGTGGCTCAAATTGTTCGGCGGGTATGAAAATGAAAATGAGGGAGTGCAGTATGGCAAACCGGATCCGCCGTTCTTTGTATCAAATGATTGTTGCTATTGGCTGAAAGAAAAGCCGTGCGACGATTGGGCGAAAGAGCACAAAAGCTATCCATATCTAGGCATGATGGCCAGCGAGGGAGGGCAGCGGGAAGAGGCTTTGGTGGAGCATGGATGCAACTATTATGGAGAGACAGTGATCAGATCTGCGCCGTTTGCAATCTTCATGCGCAATGACATCCTGCGGCTGGCTTTGGAAATGGACAAGTGGTATCACAAGCATCTGGATCTGTTCGAACACCTTTATTATCAACAGCCATATAGTAGGGATCGGCAGGGAAAGGAGATACCGTATGAGCCGCTTGACAGTATCATTCCTTCTGCTTATGGCGAGATCAGGCAGTATGAGAACGGGGACTATTACACCACACGGGCGCAGAGAACAGGTTGTTCTATGTGCGGGTTCGGGATCCATCTGGAAGAAAGACCGCACCGGTTTGACCGTCTCCGCGAGGATAATCCGCAGGAGTGGGCAATGTGGATGTATCGGTGCTGCGTGGACAAGCTGACAGGGGAAAGGTACGGCTGGGGCAGAGTGCTGGATTATATCGGGATTGGCTGGGAGGATGTACCGGCGGTGCAGATCGAGTTGGAACTTGATCGGAGCTAGGAGGTTGTATGCTTGATTTTGGATATTACAATATGGACTGCATGGAAGGCATGAACTCTTTCCCGGACAACTATTTTGACTTAGCAATCGTGGATCCACCGTACTATAGCAATGCCTATTCAATTATCACACCTGGAGGAAATCTATCCACCACGGGAGTGGAGCGGAAGAAATATAAGATGCCGCACTGGATCCCGCCTGGAAAGGAGTATTTTGACGAACTATTTCGGGTGAGTAAAGAGCAGATCATCTTCGGGATTAATTATTTTGACATCAATCCGGGTTGTGGCAGGATTGTGTGGGACAAGGTCAAAGACAACGGAACGGACTTTTCGGATTGTGAATTGGCATATTGTAGTCTGATTAAGCATGTAAAAATATTCCGATACATGTGGAATGGGATGATCCAGGGCAGCAGGCAGGACGGAACAAGGGCAAATGGGAATAAGGCTCTCAATGAAAAAAGAATCCACCCGACTCAGAAGCCAGTGGCATTGTATGAGTGGCTGCTTATACAGTTTGCCAAGCCGGGTGATGTGATTCTGGATACACATGTAGGATCAGCAAGCAGCTTGATTGCCTGTCGCAATACAAACCACCGCTATGTCGGATTTGAACTGGATGCAGAATACTATGCGGCATCAAAGCAGAGGCTGGATATGGAACTGGCGCAGATGAACATTTTTGACTTGATGAGCAACAGAACTGATGCCCAGATCCAGGGACAGACAAATATCATGGACTTTTTGGAGGTAAAAAGTGATAAACGGTGAACTGATAGTTGATAATTTTGCCGGTGGTGGCGGAGCAGGCACTGGGATTGAATTGGCGACCGGTATCAGTGTGGACATTGCGATCAATCATGATCCCGAGGCAATAAAGCTGCACAAGGCGAATCATCCAAACACTAAGCATTATTGCGAGAGTGTCTGGGACGTGGATCCGGTGAAAGCGTGTAAAGGGCATCCGGTGGCATTGGCATGGTTTAGCCCGGATTGTAAGCACTTTTCTAAGGCAAAAGGCGGGAAACCCAAGGATAAGAACATCAGAGGTCTTGCATGGGTAGCACTTCGATGGGCAGGGTTGGTGCGTCCGCGTGTGATCATGCTGGAGAATGTGGAAGAATTTAAGACTTGGGGACCTTTGAATCGTGGACACAGACCAATTAAAGCAAAACAGGGTGTAACCTTTCGAAAATTTGTAGATCAATTACATGCACTGGGGTATGATGTGGCGTTTCGTGAGCTGGTGGCAGCAGACTTCGGAGCTCCGACCATGCGGAAGCGATTCTTTCTGATTGCCAGATGTGACGGCAAGCCGATTGTCTGGCCGGAACCGACACATGCACCGGCGGACAGCGTGCAAGTGAAAGCAGGGTTACTGAAGCCATACGTGGGAGCATACACACAGTTGGACTTCTCTCTACCGTGTCCATCCATCTTTGATACGGCAGAGGAAATCAAGGAAAAGTATGGTATCCGGGCAGTACGACCACTGGCACCAAAGACCATGGAGCGGATTGCAAGGGGCTTAAAAAAGTTTGTGCTGGATAATGCGGAGCCGTTCATTGTGCAGGTCAATCACAGCGGCGCAAAGTCAGATTACTGCAAAAGTGCAAACGAGCCACTTTCTACAGTGACCAGTAAGCATGGATTTGGGATTGTTGAACCGTATTTGATTCAATATCACTCCGAGACTTCCAGCAGTGAAGTCAGAGGGCAATCCGTCAAAGAACCTGTTATGACAGTGGATGCGTCCAACAGGTATGGTCTAGTGACATCCTTTATACAGAAATATTATGGTGGCAACTACAAGGGCAATGGATCCGATGTCAAAGAACCCCTACACACAATTACCACTTTGGAGCGAAACGCTATGTGCGCGGTGAATCTGATTCAAATGAATAACCATTGCGACGGCAGAGATGTCAGAGAACCTATACCGACCATAACAGCCGGAGATGGACATTTCGGTGAGGTTAGAGCATTTCTTATCAAGTATTATGGGCAAGGCACGGGGCAGGACATAAAGAATCCCTTGGATACTGTGACCGCGCAGGATCGGTTCGGTCTGGTGACGGTCAATGGCGTGGATTATCAGATTATTGATATAGGGCTGCGGATGCTGGAGCCAAGGGAGTTGTACGGATGCCAGGGCTTTCCAGAGGATTACATAATCGACCATGACTATACCGGTAAGGAATATCCCAGGAGTGAACAGATTCGCAGATGTGGCAACGCGGTATGCCCACCGATACCCGCAGCACTGGTCAAGGCAAATCTGCCGGATCTGTGCGTGGCAGCGCGGACCCCAAATTGCAGGATTATAGAAGAACAAAGCGGTCAATTACGGCTAGCATAATAAGTGGAGGTAATCTAATGAAAAACATGAAAAAAACAGTATATCAACTGCATGCGGCAGCAGTCGTAGAAGCGGAAGACAGTAAAAACACGGAAGATGAGCAGATCCCGGGACAGGATAACATCATGAACCATCCGGAATATCTTCCCAGAGATCTGTCTGGAACAGAGGAGGAAAATCATGCAGAGGTTAATGGAGACACCGGAGCAGCCGGGAATAGTAATGACGTGTCAGACGTCACAGATCGGGATGGAGCTATTGAACAACCCGGAGATGCTGAGGGAATGGATCGAGAGTCGGAGAACGTGCAGGAATCAGAAAAAGATGCAGGCACAGACAACTGCGAAAACGTCCCGCATTCAGTAATTACTCAATGCGAGGGCAATTTGGACATGACGGACGAGGAATATATATCACTCTGGGAAGACATCAATATCAGTACGATGAGGATCCGGCAGTTCATGCACAGTTATACCAATCAGGAGATGGTGCAGAATCACATCATGAAATCCAGCCTGGAAGAGGCATATAAAGAAGCCATCAATGTGGCAGCAGGATTGGAGAAGATGATCAATGGCAAAAAGTATTCTGCATGATAAGCGAGAGGGTACCTGCTATCTCTGCAAGCTCCTGAACAACGACTACCATCGCCGCACCAACCTGGAGGAGCACCACGTCATGGAAGGAACGGCCAACAGGAAGAAATCGGAACATTGGGGGCTGAAAGTGTATCTCTGCCATGAACATCATCAGGGATCTCCGGCAGCAGTGCATAGAAACAAAGATACCGAGCAGACGCTCAAAGTCCTGGCGCAGATGAAGTTTGAGAGCATGTATTCCCATAAGCTCTGGATGGAAGAGTTTGGGAAAAACTACTTATAGCCTTTTAGGTCAAATTAGTATATCACACTTATTGAATGCCATGGGATATGCCCAGACTGCTGGGGCATATCCCGGAAAGGAGGGAGCAAATGCTTCAGAAAACAGGAACTGTCATTGTGAACAATCTCCCGGGGACCTATTACAGATATGTGGTGGCCAAAGTGTACATGGGAGCATTGTGGTACTGGACGAGCTGGGACAGCGAAGATGCAGCAAGCGAGAATATCAGGGAAAACAAAATAGAGGATCATGCGATTGTGATCGATATGGAGGACAAAAGATGAATCAGAGAGAACTGGATGTACTGAAGATATTGTGGGAGCACAATGTACCCATGATGGCAACAGATATTGTAAATGCAGGAGAGGGACTGACACAGAGCACCGTCACTGCAGTGTTACGGAAGCTGTTGCGTGAAAAACTGGTGGAGGTGGCAGGTGTCACCCATAGCGGCAAGGTATTGAGCCGTACTTACCGCACCACACCTGCAGCGCGGCAGGCAGCACTGGAGTATTTCACAGAGATATACAGACAGTTCCGCAACGTCGTGACACCTGAGGAGCTGTTGGAGGCAATCAAAGAAGGGAGAGACACAGCCAATGAATAACAAGGGAATGGGAGTAATTGAATGGCTTTTGGTCGGAGTAGTAGTTGCAGGGCTTGCAGTGATGATTTTGTTTTAGGATGGCAAAAATGAGTGTAAAACCAATATTATTTAACACTGAGATGGTCAAGGCAATTTTGGATGGCCGAAAGACGGTGACAAGGCGGTGCGTGAAACCACCAAAAGGAATTGATGATGTTTTCGGTCATATGAATGAATGCAAACCGCCCTATCAGCCAGGCGATATCCTCTATGTGCGGGAAACATGGCGTGTAGGGGCATGGGACATTGAGAAGCAGTCTATTGCCTTTGATTACGCTGATGGTACCTGTCGCCGGGAATGGATACATATAGCGGACAGAGAAAAATTTGATAAATATGTCCAACAGTCGGAGCTAGACGCTCGTAAGGCCGGTCTTGATAAGCCAAAATGGGAAGTTGGGAAAGCGCCTACTCGCTGGCGTCCGTCGATTCACATGCCGAAAGAAGCCGCCCGGATATGGCTGAAAGTGACAGATGTGAGGGTGGAGCGGTTACTGCGCATAACTGAAGAACAGGCGATTAAAGAGGGATTTGAACCCGGTTCTTGTCAACATGAGGGTGCTGTTTGGGGACAAGAAGATGGAGACGAATGGACGGCAAAGACTGCATTTATCGCACTCTGGGATTCCACTATCCCCAAGAAAGATTTAGATACCTACGGCTGGTATGCAAACCCATGGGTATGGGTGATTGAGTTTGAGCGGTGCGAGAAACCGCAGGAAGGAGTAACACATGATAACGAAACAGAACATAGCTGAGATAAAGAACATTCTGGGCGATAAGAACTATTTTGATATCTTGAGGAGCATGGCAGGAGCCTATGTAGACGGAACTAGGGAAATAGTACATACTTTTCGTGAGCCGTTTTTCAAGGTAGATGAGGACGAAAAAAATAAATACCTGAAGATTGCACAGGCAATCCCATGCGTGAAAGGGTTTGATGACAAAAACATAGAGCTGCAGTTTGCGTCACAGTCAAGCGTGCCGGATTTGTTGGAGAGGATTGTCGTGTCGGATCTGATGGATGAAACAGCCGTACATGGATTATATCAGCGCTTGATAGATAGGTATGAAATCGAGAACGGTTTCCTGATTCTGTTATTTCACGGAGTCTATGATGTAATGAGCAGGACGTCCGATGGAAACGAAATTGATGAATCCGAGGAGGTATACGACTTCCTGCTCTGTGCGATCTGTCCGGTCAACTGGGACAAGCCGGGATTAAAATATGATCCGTCCGGGAGGATATGTGCAAAGCAGCTCCAAAAAGTCGTAGATAAAGCAGAAACCGGATTCATTTGGCCGGCATTTGAGGAGCGGTCTGCCAACAAGGATAAATGTCTGTTTTATTCCCAGAAGCCGAAAACTCCGCAACATAAGGTTATCGTGGGGGCGTTGGACTGCACGGATCGGATGACAGCGACAGAGAACCGGCTGAAATTTGAGAAAATGATTTCACATGTAATCCTGAATGCGAATCTGGGAACATCTGATGAAGATAAGCTGATCCAAAAACTGAATTTAGCATTTGGTGAGATCGTAAAAACAGATCAGTCAGTGACACCGGAAAACGAAAGTATTCTTACAGATTTAGTCTTGCAGGATATATGCGACAAGGCAGGAATCAGTGAAGTATTGAGAGATCAGCTGGTGATTGAGTTCAGAAAGTTTTACGACAAAGTCATAGAAGTCTGGCCAAAGATATGGTGGCTGTATGATCCCAAAACGGCAGCATTGGCCAGATACAACAAGAACCGGGAACGGATGAAGACCGTGATGAGGCAGGCTGCAAGAGTATGTGAATCTTCAGGGCAGCAGGATCTGGCACAGGAGATCAATGAGATGTTGGAGGAGATGCATGACGCGTAAAGAAAGAACAGATTTTTTGAGCAATTTATTGATCAGAGAAAGATTCTGCGGTATCGGTAAATACTGGGCACGGGAAGTGGTGCTGGATTATGGAACACTCCACCCGAAACGCGTGGACTTTCTGCAATATATCCCCAGAGGGGCAACATATGTCGGAGAAATCGAAAATGGTACTTTTGCCTGTTATGAAGTCAAGTCATGCAGGGAGGATTTCTATTCCGGTAATGGTTTAAATTTCTTTGCTGAGGAGAATTACATAGTGACAACGGTGGACTGCTACAAGAGTCTGCTGGAGGATGTGCGCAATGGTAAGTTTGCAGAGCATTTGTACAAGATGAATGATGGAAGAACAGTATGTCCCGATTTCCTGCTTGCAGTATCAGATATGCCGCTTGAGAGATTCAACGGAGACAAAGCGGTGAAACAAGAGATGGACAATCCCACGGCACTGGACAAAATGGTCAGTCCTCGGTTGGCAGTGGTAAGAATGAATCACGGAAAATCATACAGAACTCGATCCACCACGGAATTATTATTTTGCATGGTGAGATCGGGGCATTAAGGAGGGTAAGATGGCTAAGAGAAGATCAGACAGAGAAGCTCTGGAGCATGCGGCAAATGCTGCCACGGCAGCAGGCATGTCCTATGGGAAATACCAGCAACATATTTTTGCCCAGAATAATCGGATTGACAAAAGTAGCCTGTATGAGCGGCAGCCAATCTATGAGAAAGCCTTAAAAAGTTATATATGCCCACAATGTGCGCATCCTGTAGTACCGCACCGAAACTGTGGACATTGTGGAAAAGCACTGATCTGGAAGGCGGGTGTAAAAACATGACAATTGAAAGAGACAGCTGGCGGATGATAGAAATCATCATCCGTCGGTATCCAGCAAAAAAGCGGGAATATGAGGAATATATTTCTGACGTTATGGGTGCTGCATTTGTATCAAATCACGACACAAATGATGGGGATGATTATACAAAACCGCGATCGGAAACGGAAGCCAAAGCATTGAAGTTAACAAGTGTTTATGCGGAAAAACTTAAGAAAGAAATAGAAGCAGTGGAATATGCATATAATAATTTAAGTTCAGAAGAAAAAAAAGTAATGCGTGAGAGATATTGGACAATAAGATATAGGAATAAGCCATACACGAAAATGATAAACTGCAATTATTCTGAACGGCAGATGCACAGAATAATAAAAAAAATAATAACCCAAGTAGGAAGGCATATAGGCGAAATAAAAAATGTGTAAAAAATACACATCAAAGTATTGACAAGTGTGTATATTGTGTGTATAATATGTCTTAGAAAGGAGGGATCCTATGAAGAGAACGGACCTCATAGGAAAACTCGAAAAAGCAGGATTTGAATTCGCAAGACATGGTGCCAACCATGACATATATGTAAGAGGCGAGGATATAGAAGTTATCCCTCGACATAAAGAAATCAATGAAAAGCTTGCTCGAGCTATTCTGAGGAAATGGGGATTAGATTAATCCCCATTTCCCCCAAAACTCTTTGTAGGACATAAGCACACATAGGAGGGAAAACGAGAAACGGACAAGGGAGAATGAAAGGAGAACGAAAAATGAAAGGAGTTTACCCGGTGATTTTCACAAAGACCAATGAAAATATTTTGGTCGAAATACCAGATTGGGAGATTTTCACTGAGGGAAAAGACATCGCGGATGCGATTGAAATGGCTAGGGACGCTATAGGCTTAAAAGGAGTGGTATTGGAGGATGAAGGAAAAGAATTAGTAAAACCTTCATTGATTCATCAAATAACTTCATCAAAAAGTGTTTTTGATGGGGAAGGAGAAAGCATTATATCCATGGTTGATGTTGATTTTACTGAATACCGCCGAAAAAATGAAAATAAAGCTGTTCGAAGAAATGTGACGATTCCAAACTGGTTAAATTTAGAAGTTGAAAGAGCTCACATCAATGTATCGCGAGTATTACAAGAGGCGCTAATGGCAAAATTAAATATTTATAGGTAAAAAGATGGCCTCATTTTTCACGTCAAATGTGTTATAGTGATATCATCAAAGAAAAGAGCCAAGGAACTGATTATTTTTTAGTCAGAATTTCCAAGGCTCTTTTTATGTTCAAATATATAGCAAGCTCACAGTATTAAAAAGGCGAATCAGGGACATGACCAAAGAAGAAATACAATATGCAAAATGGTGCGTGGAACATGATACGCACAAATTTTACACGTGGAGCAGATGGCTGGCAGTGAGAGAACAAGTACTGAAAAAGGACAGATATGAATGTCAGACATGCCGCCACAAGTACAAGCGGTACCGCAAGGCGACAACTGTGCACCACATCAACCATCTCAAGGACAGACCTGAGCTGGCACTGGAGGTACACTACACTGACCCGGTGACACACCGGACAGAACGCAACCTGATCAGTCTGTGTCACGACTGCCATGAGGAGGCGCACGGCTTCCGTATACCGGATCAGGGCGAACCGTTGACAGAGGAGCGGTGGGATTAATGAATGTATTTATTGTTTATGGTGCACCAGCATCTGGAAAAACAACATACGTAAAAAAACATAAAAAAACAAATGATTTAATTGTGGATTTTGATTTAATTAAGCAATCTATAACCATGAATGATAAGACAGAAGATGTTGGATGTTTATTTGATATAGCTGAACATATACGTCAATATCTTTATCAGATTATAGAGAATAGAATGGTGAAATGTGAAAATGCATGGATTATTGGACTATTTCCTAAAGCAGCAGATAGAAACGAAATAGCTAAACGTCTCAGGGCTAAGTTGATATACATTAAAGCAAGTGAACAGCAGTGCATAGCACGCGCTATGCATGATGATGAGCGTAAGGACAAGGAGTTACAGCTAAGGATTATTGAAAAGTGGTTTGTATCATATACAGATCATGCATTTGACAATATAGAACGATGGGACTAATGAAAGCAACACATGTTGCTGTTGTGGGATACCCCCCTATGTTATTCACTTACATAAAATATAATAAACGGCTGACCGACGTGGGCCTATACAAGATAGAAAATCCTCGCGCGCGCGAGTTTTTGGAAAATGTAAATTTTTGAAGGAAGGTGAGAGAAAAATGGCAGAAGCTGGAAAACCGGGAAAACCGCGAAAAAAAAGGACCAATATAGCAAAGACTGCCGCGCAACTCTTGAAACTTGCCAAAGAAGGAGGAGCTGAACAAAACTTTTTTTTCACCACCACATTCAAACGGTACCAGATGCAGCTTGAAACACTGGACCGGCTGGAAGAGGAAATACACAAGGGTGAACTCCTGGTTGAAAAGGAATATGTCAAAGGCAGGAAGAATCTTGTGGCGAATCCGGCAATCCAGGAATATAACAAGACGAGCACGGCGGCAAACCAGACAGCCCAAACGCTCATTAAGATCATACAGACTTTTGCAGATGGATCAATAATGGATCCTGATGATGGCGAAGATTGGGAACTGTAGTACTGGCAGTGAGCCGCTTAGCCCTCACATTCAGCGGTTCATTGATTTGGTCGAGTCTGGCGATCTGAGAGCCAGCAAAGAAGTTATTGCGCTCATTGATCATGTAAGAAGATGTTTTGCCACAGAGGACATATATGTCAATGAGGAGCAGGCAGATCACTATGTATCGCTGGCAAAGTATTTCCCATGGGAAACTGTGTTCCCATGGCAGGAATTTGTCATTACGCTTCATGACTGTACATACTGGCGAAAGGATGATACCCCCAGGTGGCCGGATCTGTTCTGTATGCTGGGGCGCGGAGCTGGGAAAGACGGCACCATAGCACTGGAAGCGATAGCTCTGGTATCCCATTATAACGGGATATACGGATATGATGTGGATGTCTGCGCAAACAATGAGGAGCAGGCACTTCGCCCGGTATTGGATATCGTGGATGCTTTCAAAGATAGTGTCTATGAGAAACGGCTAAAGAAATTCTTTTCTTGGAAAACAGAATCTGTGACGGGAATTAAAACAAAGTCACAGATCCGAGGGCGAACAAACAACCCTAAGGGAAAAGACGGAATGCGTTCGGGGCTGGTGGTATTCAACGAGATCCACCAGTATGACAATTACAAAAATATAGATGTGTTTACAACCGGTCTGGGTAAACACCCGCATCCTCGGCGATCTTATTACACGACGAACGGGGATGTTCGGGAAGGCCCGCTGGATGATTTGTTAGAGACTTCCGAGAGAATCTTGTTCGGCGGAGAGGATGACAATGGAATGCTTCCGTTTATCTGCCGATTAGACAGCAAGGAAGAAGTGCATGATCCCAAAAACTGGGAAAAAGCAAACCCATCACTGCCGTATCTTCCCGCACTTCGACAGGAGATTACAAAGGAATATCGGGAGTGGAAAGAAAATCCGAGACGTCTATCGTCGTTTATGACGAAACGTATGAACATTCCGGACAGATCTTCAGAGCTTAAGGTCACGGATTACGAAAACATCAAGGCAACAAACAGAGCGTTGCCGGATCTGACAGGTTGGCAGTGTGTAGCAGGCATTGACTTTTCAAAGATTACGGACTGGGTGTCGGTAGATTTGCACTTTAAGCAAGGCAATGAGAGATATGACATATCACACTCATGGATGTGTGCAAATTCCAGGGATATTCCGAGACTGAAATGTCCGTGGCAGGAATGGGTGGACAAAGGACATATCACATTGGTGGATGATGTGGAGATTCCGCCGGAGCTGATTGCAGACTACATTGCCGAAATGAAAAAGATATATTACATCAAGGCTGTGGCCATAGATGATTTTAGGTATGCGTTGCTGAAACGTGTCCTGAATGATCTGGGATTTGATCCAAAGGAAAAGAAAAACCTGAAACTGGTAAGACCGTCCGATATCATGCGCATAGCACCGGTGATTGATTCCTGTTTTGTGAACCATTATCTGGTATGGGACGATTCCCCGGAGTTCAGATGGGCGGCTAACAATACCAAGATGGTGAAATATGGCAGGAAGCCGGGCAAAGAGGATGATCAGGATCTGGGAAATTATGTTTATGCAAAGATTGAGGCAAAGAGTCGCAAGACGGACCCATTTATGGCATTTGTGGCAGCAATGACGATTGAGGATGAGATTGTGGAACGTAGGACTAAACCCAGAAGAAAGTTAGATGTAGTGACCTACTAAAGGGAGTAAAGATGGCATTTGAATTTTTAAAATATTTATTCACAAAAAAAGATAATACCACAGATACCCTGACACAGCAGAGGGTCACAGTGTCTGATTTTTTAGATACAGAGCAGGAAAGCGCTGTCCTGGGACTGGAGATGTACCTGCAGAGGCTGGCATTCTGGTCCTGCGTTAGGAAGATAGGGGCAGCGGTTGCGGCAGTCGAATGGGAAACTTACCGCAGAGAGCGGAAGGTCAAAGCAAGTGAGTACTGGGCATGGAACCATGATCCGAATCCGAATCAGACTAAGTATGAGTTTTTTGAAACATTGATCAGTCAACTGTATCTCAAACAGGAGGCTATTGTGGTAGAAACCCGCGAAGGACACCGATACGTGGCAGAGGCTTACAGCGTGGAACGGCATCTTTCCGGGGACATATATAGCGATATTTTCTCCTGTGGGGAGAATATACCGGGGGTTTATCGTTCCAGTGATATTCTGCATTTCACGATCACAGGCAACTCGATCCAGCAGCTGCTGATCGGAATAGCATCAGCGGAAGGAAAGCTGATGAAGACCGCAGCAAAGAAATATATCAGGAGCGGCGGCACCAGAGGCATCCTGAATATTGATGCAGATGCAGAAGCAGACGATGAATTTGAAAGCACTTATGAAGATCTTGTAAATAATAAATTCAAGAAATACTTTAGTGCAGAAAATGCCGTATTGCCGTTGTATGCGGGATATAAGTACGATCAGGAGCAGAAGAGCATAGGTGCCAATGCCTCCACCAGCGGTACAAGGGACATGCGGGCAATGATGGACGATATAGTTGAGATGACGGCCAAAGCTTTTGGAGTTCCCATATCGATCGTGACAGGAGATAAGGTGTCGGCAGAAGATTTTAAGTCATTTTTGACCTATCCGATACAGCCATTGGCGTTGATGATCGCCCAAGAAATCAACCGGAAGATATACGGACAGCGGCTTGTGTATTCCGGAACGTATGTCACGGCTAATTTGGGCAGCGTAAAGTATACGGATCTGTTTGACGTGGCGAATCCAATTGACAAGCTCATAAGCTCTGGAGCATTCTGCATCAATGACATTCGTTTGCGGCTAGGCATGGATGTGATCAACGAGCCTTGGGCGGAACAGCATTGGATGACCAAGAATTATGCCACTGTTGAGGATCTATTGGATGGAGTGGATGAAGAACAGAAAGTTGCACCGGTGCAACCGGAAGAGGACAGAAAGAAAGAGGAGGATAAGGAACAGGATGGGACAGAATCAGAAAATGACCCCGAAGAGTAGCGCACCCATGCCGTACTTCAGCCTGAGAGTCAATCATGATGTGAAGATGGCAGATATCTATATCTTTGGCAATATTGCGCAGCGGCGTGGTGGTTTGGGTGGATTATTTCAGGCAAACAGTGACCAGTCAAGTTATGATCTTGCGAACCAGGTTTCAAATATTCCTAAAGACTATTTGATCACCGTACATATCAATTCAAATGGTGGAGAGCTGAAGGAGGGACTGGGAATCTACAATGTGCTGAAAGAGCGCGAAGTGACGACGATATGTGAGGGCTTTGCAGCGTCCGCAGGATCAGTGATCTTTTGCGCGGGTAAGACAAGAATCATGCAGCCGGCAAGCCTGCTTTTCGTTCATCAGGCATCCATGTCGGCAGCAGGAAATGCAGATGAACTGGCAAAGGCGTCAGAAGATCTGAAGATCGTGACGGCGGCAGCAGTAGCAGCCTACAAGGAATGCGGGATTACGGTGAGTGACGATGATCTATATGCAATGTTAAAGGCGGAGACCTGGATTACACCGGAGGATGCTGTGAAAATGGGATTTGCAACTCAGATTGCGACGTCACAGGAAGAGGATAATGAGATCCAGAATGATGCCATGGCATCTATCATGGCGGCCGTCAGCGAACCGCCTAAAATGATCGAGGTACCGGAAAGCATTTTGGAAACGATGAAAGTCTTTTGTGAGACAAGCAGAGAGTATACTGCGGTTTTTGAATTGGCAGGAAAGGCGCTTGACGTAATGAACAAAGATCCGGAGATGGTTCATAAATTGAAAGCAGCCGCGGAAATGTTACTTGCCACCAATCCCACGCCGAAATCTCCGGCGCAGGTGGAACATAAAGGCTTTTTCGGATTTTGAAAGAGCCAGGCAACTATTTAATCAGGCCGGAGAGACCGGCAAAGGAGGTTTACATGAAGAACAAAGATGTAATGAACCAGACACAGCTTGAAATTGCACAGCGTATCAGTAACGCGGCAAAGGAGGGCAACACAGAGGAGTTCCAGGCAGGTCTTTTGGAACTTTTCCAGAACATTCAGGAGCAGATCATGGCAGAAGCTGCCGGTGTTAGAAATTCCGCTGACTCCGCTGTATTGGCACAGCGCGGTGTCCGCCAGCTTACGACTGCGGAGAATGAGTTCTACAACAAGCTGATCACTACCATGAAGGCAACGGGTGACAGCAATCCCATGATGGCACTCAGCGGCACGGACAAGACATTCCCTCTGACTATCATCAATCAGGTTATGGAAGACATGAAGCAGGAGCATCCTCTTCTGGCAGAAGTGGATACTGTCAGTGCAACCGGTCTGATGAAGTATCTCATGAACACGGACGAGGGCGACAATGCAGTATGGGGAGATCTGGAGGAAGCAATCACGAAGGAGATTTCCAGTGGCTTCGTGGATCTGGAACTGGGACAGTTCAAGCTTAGTGCATGGATGCCCATCAGCATTGATATGCTGGAGCTTGGTGCAAACTGGCTGGATACATATGTCCGTACCTGCTTATCCGAGGCGTTGGCTATCGGTTTCGAAAACGGCATCGTGAACGGTACTGGTAAGAAGCAGCCTATCGGCATGAACCGTTCCGTGGCAGATGATGTGGTGACCACCGGTGGCGTGTATCCCAAGAAAACGGCGCATGGTGTGACGAGATTTGATCCGACCACATACGGGAAGTTGCTTTCTCTGTTGGCAAGGACCAGAACCGGGAAGCCCCGCGCAGTCCGCGGCCTGATCATGGTGATCAATCCGGTTGATTATTTCAAGTTGTTCATGCCTGCCACTACAGGTTATGTGAACGGACAGTATGCGAACGATATCCTGCCTGTGCCTACCAAGGTGGTGACTTCCGTGGCGGTTGATCCGAACGAGGCTATCCTTGGAATGGGCAAGCGGTATTTCCTTGGTATTGGCGGCAGACGCGGAATCCAGTTTTCTGATGACTACAAGTTCCTGGAGGATAAGAGATACTACAAAATCGTGGCATACGCAAACGGCAGACCGAAGGATGACAACTCCTTCCTGCGTCTGGATATCTCCAACCTCAAGCGTTTTGTGGCGGAGACCATGCAGGTGACCAGCGAGAACTATTTCATGAATATCACGGTTAAAAGCGACAAGAATAGCACAGTTCTGAGTAAGAATGTGACGGATCTGCAGTCTGATATCGTGGTAGGTCAGAATGAGATCACCGGTACTTTGAAGTATGTGACAGGGTGGACGCAGTTTAGCTCTAAGACCGAGGAGCAGTCCGGTAACTATCTGGCACTCAGCGTTGACACAGATCGGAATGCGGAAAAGATCACCGTGGAGCTGGTGAATGACACAAGCGGCCGTGGTCCTGTTACCCTTGATAGCGACAAGGATGCAGTGTTCCGTATCACTGATAAGGATGTCCAGTACATTGAGGTGAAGGCATATAAGGCCGGAGAGGTATCCACAAGAACCTTCCATCTTGATGGATTGGTATTGGAGACAGAATAAGGAGGTACTGATATGTCGGTAGCGGTTGGAACGAAGTATCCGGTTAAAGTGATGAAGCCTAAGGCGGAACATGAGCAGGACAGAGATCAGGATATAAAAGATGCGGGTGATCAGGCTGAGACACGGGATGAAGAGCTTGATGTAAAGATTGCAAAGAAAAGTAAAAAGCAGTGAGGGAGGTAAGCAATGAGTGCCATAGATGTTTCGGAAGCCCTTTTGGAAGAGGCAAAAAATTTTCTTGATATCACATGGGAAGATGAAGACACTGACAAGAAGCTGAAGGGACAGCTACGGCGCGGCATCGCTTATATCACAGGCAAGACAGGTGTTGCGGAGACTTCGTTTGAAAGCGCAAGCGAAGATGTCAACTATCGGGCGCAGGAACTGCTGTTCAATTATCTGCTCTACGACAGGGCTGGGGCTATAGACCAGTTCAAAAAGAATTACAGCTCAGACATCCTCAGCCTGCGCATGAAGTGGGAGGTGGAAAATGCGGCCAAGTCAGACAGTTGAGACTTATCCGGACGGTATTGTGGACGTGTATGCAGACGCAAAGAGAACGATAGGAGCATTAAAAGTATCTTTGCGTTACGAAAAGCAGACGATCGGAGTAAGGCGTTACTATCAGGCACAGACATCTGTGGCATCCAACCGGATCGACAGGGTGATCAAGGTGCCACACACAAATAAAGTGGATCGTATGGACATTGCCGTCATGCGGACAGAGGATAACAGACAGTACAGGATCCTGCGGATACAGGAGAAACCGGAACGCGGAGTTGATCTTTGGGAACTGCAGGCGGTACAGGTAGAGATAAGGAGCGGATCGTGAGCAGGAAAATCAAGATTGATGACATGTCCTCAGTAATCAACGAGATACTGACAGAGTACCACGATAATGTCGCGGAAGGTACCAAGATCGCAATTAAAAAAGTGGCAAAGATCGCACAGCAGGAGACTAAATCAAAAGCCAATGTCCGCACTGGAAAGTATCGGTCGGGCTGGAGAGTGAAAGAGATAGATCTGAATAGGCTGCAGACCGAGGCAATAGTCTATAACCGTTCCCGTTACCAGCTGGCGCACCTGCTGGAAAAAGGGCATGCACTTCGCGGAGGCGGTCGGGCGAAAGCATTTCCACATATCAAACCGGCAGAGGAACATGCTGTCAAGAATTTGGAGGAGGCGATCAGGAAAATTGCAGAGAAAGGATGAGCGGATCAAGGCAGTCTGCCAACAACTCAAAAAGGATGGGGACATTGAAAATTTTGCATATGATCACTTTCGGCAGTCAGATGCGGTGCCGCCTCCATTTGCGGTTTACCGCAGAGTAGCTCCGCAGAATTTTTCAGCAGACGGCGTAGTATATCATCGCGGAGATAATGTGGATCTGGAGATCTACGCAGAATCGCCGGAGGATATGGCGGAGCTGATGGAAAAGACGGAACAGCTGCTTGATGCAGCAGAAATCTATTACAAACTTACCGCTGACACAGTCTATATCGAGAGTGAGGATTTTTATGAGACTCTCTATGAGATTTGAGCGGAGAAAAGGAGAATAAAAAATTGAGTGCAAAAAACAAGATCAAGTACAATCTGAAGAATGTGCATTGGGCAGTCGTTACTTTTGCAGATGACGGTACACCGACATTTGGAACAGTGAAACCGTGGCCTGGTGCAGTATCAATGAGCCTTGACGCGGAGGGTGAACCGACCATCTTTTATGCAGATGGTATCCAGTATTATGTCGTAAACAATAATAATGGATATTCCGGTGATTATGAAAGCGCCATGGTACCTGAAGATTTTCGCACAGATGTGTTGGGTGACTATAAAGATGCGAACGGTGTCCTGGTGGAGGATGCGGATGCACCTAGTGTCCATTTTGCTCTTATGTTTGAATTTGATGGAGACAAGAACCGGATCAGACATGTGGTTTGGAACAATACGGCTACCAGACCCCAAATTGCTTCCAAGACCAAGGAAGAGAGCACAGAGGTACAGACAGAAACTATCACCATCAACAGTAGTCCTGTCTATATTGCTGCATTGGATAAACATGTGGTTAAAGGTCGGTCCTGTTCTGATACTGCGGATGCAACCTATCAGAGTTGGTACAATACTGTGTATGTACCGCAGTCCACAACCCGCAGCGTAAATATTACCGGAGCAAGCACGGTAGAGGTTGGTGAATCAATTACATTGGAAGTGGTAACCAATCCAGAGGGAACAACCGTCGTATGGTCTTCCAACGACACAGACAATGCTACGGTAGTTGATGGAGTAGTCACTGGTATTGCTGCCGGTACAGCCACGATCACAGCTCAGTTTGCAACGGACAGCACCGTTTATGGAACGAAAGTGATCACGGTAACTGATAACGAGTAAAATTGTCAAGCCTGCCATGGTCAATAGACCGTGGCAGGTTATAGGAGAATGATATGTTCAAAGACATCGCACTGCGACATGCAGATGGAACACAGAAGATATATAGCTTTATTGCAAATGGTACAACGGCATATCGCTATAACCAGCTTTTCAGAAAGGAACTGATGGCGGGAATAACAGGGATTATCGGCGCTGTAGGAGCAGATAATCTGAAAAAACTTATGGAGGTTGGAAAAAAGGTAGAAGCATCTGGTTCCGCTGAATTGTCAGTGGAGAATATGGATGCGGAAACTCTGGCGATGGTGATCGCTATAGTGGGATCCGGTGAAATGAACACTATTCCGCAGATGGCATTTATCATGAATCAACAGGCAGAACATGCCGACATGAACACACTGAATTTTGAAAAATATCTCGATTGGATGGAGAACTTTGAATCCATGGAGTTGATCACGCATGCGATGGATTTTATTGCATTATATACAGGCAATAGGCAGACGGCCAGTACACCAAAAAAAGATCCCGCCCAACTGACAGAGAAATAAATACAGCACTTTATGTTTTAAGGGCCAAGCAGTTGGGCTTGACACTGGACGAGATGGAACAATTTGATGAAGGATTTATTTTTGATATGATCACCGAATCGGCAAATGATGCGGAAGCGGATAGTTATCAGCAGCTGGCTACACAGGAAGACTTCGATAAGTTTTAAGGAGATGCAGCATGGGCGACAGAATTAAAGGAATAACCATTGAACTTAATGGTGATACAACAAAACTGAAAAAAGCCTTGAAGGATGTAGACTCCGAGCTGCGTCAGAACCAAAGCAGGTTAAAAGACATTGATAATCTCCTGAAGTTGGATCCGGGGAATGTGACTCTGCTCCAGCAAAAGTATAAATTAATGGGTGAGTCTATTGATGATGCCCGGAGCAAACTACAGACATTGAATACTGCGCAGGAGCAGATGGCGAATGCAGGTAAGGCAGGAACAGATGAATATGATGCATTACAGAGGGAAATTGCTGAAACAGAGCAGAAGATTAAGAGCCTGACGCAAGAATATAAAAATTTTGGGTCCGTAGCAGCCCAGCAGGTGGCAGCTGTCGGGGACAAGATGAAAGATCTTGGCGGCAAGATGGAAAGCGTTGGGAAAGGACTTACAACAGGGATCACTGTGCCGGTTGTAGCCGGCATGACGGCGGCAGTAAAAACAACAGCTGACTTTGATGCACAGATGAGCAAAGTCAAAGCTATTTCCGGGGCAACGGGAGAACAGTTCGAACAGCTTCGTGCGAAATCGCGGGAAATGGGAGCCCAAACCAAATTTTCTGCAACAGAAGCGGGTGAAGCATTTGAATATATGGCAATGGCTGGCTGGAAGACAGACGATATGCTATCCGGCATTGAAGGTATCATGAATCTGGCAGCAGCATCCGGGGAAGGTTTGGGTACAACGTCAGATATTGTGACAGATGCGTTAACTGCATTTGGAATGGAGGCAGACAAAGCAGGGAGATTCGCTGATATATTAGCTTCCGCATCGACAAATGCCAATACCAATGTATCCATGATGGGCGAATCGTTTAAGTATGTAGCGCCGGCAGCAGGCGCTTTAGGTTATACTGCAGAGGATATTGGTATCGCTTTAGGTCTTATGGCGAACAGCGGTATTAAGGCAGATCAGGCAGGAACCAGCTTAAGAAATTTGTTCCTTCGTATGGCAAAGCCTACTGATGAATCTGCGTCAGCCATGGATCGACTCGGAATAGCACTTTATGACGATGAAGGTCGTATGTATTCATTCCGACAGATTATGGAGCAGCTTCGCGGATCATTCAAGTCTATAAACATGCCGCTTGAAGAGTATGACAAACAAATCGCGGAACTGGATGCAGCCCTTGAGAATGGTACCATCACTCAAAAGGCATATGATAAGGAACTGGAGGAGCTTAACTTACAGGCATTTGGTGCAGAAGGTGCGGAAAAAGCGAGAGCGGCAGCCATGCTTGGTGGAGCCAGGGCAATGTCCGGTCTTCTGGCAATTGCAAATGCTTCGGAAGAGGATTTTAATAAGCTGGCAGAGGCAATTGACCATTCTTCAGATACTATGGTAAAAACCGCAGATGGATCAATTGTATCACTGAATGAGGCATTACAATCCGGTGCAGAGATAATTGAGGAATACAATGGTGCTGCAGAGGCTATGTCCAAGGAAATGCAGGATAATCTTTCGGGACAAGCTACGGAATTAAGTTCTCAGTTACAGGAACTGGCGATATCCGCAGGTGACTTGGTAATGCCGGTACTTAGGGAAATTGTAGGCGTTATCCAGGACATGGTGACATGGTTGAATGGTCTTGATGAAAATACAAAAAAGACAATCGTAACAATTGCTTTAATGGCGGCTGCGGTTGGTCCGGTGCTGCTTATTGCAGGAAAACTTACATCAACGGTGGGAACCATATTGACATTTGCGCCAAAGTTAGTGGGCGCATTTGGATCGATCAGCGGGGCAATCGGATCGGTTGGAGGAGCTGCTGGTGGTGCAGCATCATCCCTGAGTACAGTAAGCGGCGCGGCTTCCAGTGTTGCAGGACCGGCAGCGAGTGCCGGATCAGCCATTGGAGGATTGGCAAAGAATGCATTGGGATTTATCGCCCTGGGGGCTGGAATTCTACTGGCAGCAACGGGAGTAGCGTTGCTGGCTCAGGCGGCAATTGCACTTGCTGACGCGGGACCGGAAGCGGGTTTTGCATTGCTTGCATTGGCCGCAGTTCTGGCATTATTTGCGGCCGGGGCGGCGGCATTAGCGCCTGCATTGGCCGCAGGAGCTGTTGGATTAGTTGCATTTGGTGGGGCTGTTGCACTGGTCGGAATCGGTATTCTGGCAGCATCAGCCGGCCTGGCGTTATTGGCAACACAATTACCGACAATATCTGAATACGGAGGATCGGCAGCGATTGCAATCATCCAATTAGGGAGCGCTCTGACGGTATTTGCTGTGGGAGTGATCGCGGCAGCAGGTGGAGCGGTCATATTTGGAGGTGCACTGGTAGTTGTCGCAGGCGGTGCTGTTATTCTGGCGGGGGCAGGAGTAGCTCTAACGGTTTCCTTGGTTGCTTTGACAGTGGCAATCCTGGCCATTACGGTGGCTATTATCGCAATGGCTGGCGGTGTCGGGCTACTGGCAGCAGCGGTATTGGCGCTGGCAGTAGCGATTACGGCGGCATCTTTGGCAGTGATCGGTGCATTTGATTCGGCCAGGGACGGGGCAACAGATGCCCTGAATACTGTCAAGAACACATTTAAATCAGTGTTTGACGGTATCAAAACATACATGTCCGGCGTGATCAAGTGGCTGAAAGGAATTTTTGATTTTCAGTGGGAATTACCCAAAATAAAGCTGCCACATTTTAGCATTGATGGAAGCTTTTCATTGAATCCACCAAGCATTCCTACTATTGGAGTGGAATGGTATAAAAAGGCAATGGAAAATGGTATGATATTAAGCTCTCCGACTATTTTCGGAGCGGCAAATGGCAGATTGCTCGGCGCCGGTGAAGCAGGACCGGAGGTTGTGGTTGGGGCAGACTCCCTGCAGACCATGATCACAAATGCGGTCAATGGTGCAACAGGCGGAGACATTACTATTCCAGTATACATTGGAAATCGTCGGGTTGAAACAGTAGTTGTAAATGCTCAAAGTAGGCATAATCACAAATCAGGGGGCAGATAAATGACGGGAGTGATCAAAGTAAATGGAGAGTGGCTTCCTGATCCGGATTCTGATCTGCAATACAGCGCAGAAAAGGTGAAAACTTCCAAGCAGACAGAGGCGGGGACCACACTTATCGCCGTCACAAGACAGTTAAAATTATCCATTTCCGGATCCTGGACATTGACAGGTGCATGGATGGAGAAATTCAGGGCATACCGTGATATGGATACGGTACAGGTGAGTGTTTACTATCCTCAGACAGATGCCCTTTCCACCTATGAGTGCGAATTTGAGATAGAAAAGGAAACACATATTACAGATGCCAGGAAGCAGATCCCTGAGCGTGGGGGGCTGTATAAGGTAAATGTGAACATAACGGAGCTATAGCCATGTATGAAATATCGGAAGCGTTCAGCGAGGCACTGACGCGGCCGGTTAAGCACTACCGGATCAGAGGGGAGGTGCAGATCGGCAGCACCTCGTATGAATTTACGGAATTAAATATTGAGAAAAGATCGCTTAGTATATCAAATCAGTGCTCTGATGATGACAATGTAGGAATTGGGCAGGTCTATATGGCAGAGTGCTCATTGACGTTTGTTAATAATTTTAATTTGCCAAAGCGGAGTCTGAAGGATGCAAAAATCATTCCAAATCTGCAGATGCTTACAGAAAACGGATATGAAAATGTGCCGTTGGGAGTGTTCAATATAGCTGAGGCCAACTGGGCGACTTGGGGAATAGAAATAACAGCTTATGACAATATGTCGCTTTTGGATAAACCAATTGCTCTCGATTCTGCATCAGGATATATATCAGACTTTATCATATATGCCTGTACGGAATGCGGAGTATCCCTGGGAATGACAGAAGCAGAACTCAGAGCTTTGCCAAACGGTACAGAGTATGTGACGCTATATCTGGAAAATGATATTGAGACATACAGAGATCTAATCTCATGGTGTGCGGCTACCATGGCAAGTTTTGCAACAATGGATAGATCAGGAAGTCTTGTTTTCCGATGTTATGGGCAAATATCAGTTGACACACTGAATGGTATGGATCGGATCAATGGAGCATTGTTTTCTGATTTCGAAACACGCTATACCTCACTGACCGTAGATGACATCAATAAGGAGACAACGGACTATTACGCGTTGGCCATTGATGATGGACTTACCTATCATTTGGGCAGCAATCCATTTCTGCAGAACAGTACCTCAAGAGAGCGTATGGCTCAGAATATTTTGAATGCATTGGCATTGATTGACTATGTGCCGTTCGAAACATCTTTGGCAAGTGCCTTGGTGGTTTACGATCTGGGGGATGTGCTTACTTTTACAGGTGGTGCTGCGGATGAGACCAAAATGTATTGCATCACGCAGTATGAATGGCAGTATGGCGAAGAGTATTATGCCAAGGGTGTCGGCCAAAATCCTGCACTGGCCAACGCACGGGGAAAGACAGACAAAGAGATCACCGGTGTGGCGAACCGGAGTGGAAAAGGATCATCGGATTTTGAAATCATCACGAACCTGAGAGAGGTTGCAGTAGAGAATAGAAGACGGCGGAGAGTTTTACATGCGTCCATCATGACTGTGGAAGATGCCAAGGTCAAGATGGATGCGGAGATATTGCTTACGGTTGCACCGGTGCAACAGGGGACGGAGATAATTTGCTCCGTGACATATCAGCTGGATAGTCAGATCTTGACCAGAAATCCGGTAGAAACATGGAGCATTGGCGGTCAACATATTTTGAGACTGATGTATGCGTTGGCCATATCCAAGTCGGGATTTCATAATTTTGATATCTATCTGGAAGTGTCTGGCGGAAATATTGCGATCGAGCCCTATGAGATACAGGCAACATTTAGCGGATTGGGAATTGTAGTAGATCCTGGCTGGAGCGGCCAGCTAGAATTGGTTGATGATGCACCGGTATTTGAACTGGAAGAACTTGAATTTGATATCACAGCATACTCAGAGAGTGTATCGACCAGCATCATTGTTCCGGACCGGATCATACTTACGGATGCAGCGCCGGTATTTGAACTGGAGGAGCTGGAATTTGATGGAAGTGATTACGTGGATAGCGTAAGCTTCAAGCCATATATCAGCGAGCTGTTGTGGCGGGAAGCAGCTGCATCCACATGGGGAACCCTGAAAGAAAGCTATGTTTGGGGACATACAGGAGGTTAATATGGCGACTCAGACAGCACATTTTGAACTGGAAAAACCGTCACAGACGGATGTCGTGGACGTGGCGGTCCTGAACAATAACTTTGATGATATCGACGTGGTCATGTTTGCGAACCAAGAGCGGAGCAAGGCGGCAGTATCCAATGCGGCAGATGCTTATGATGCGACAAAGACATATGCCGTGGATGCCCTGGTGATCTACGAAAACCAACTCTACAAATGCACCACAGCCATCACCACGGCAGAGCAGTGGGACAGCACGAAGTGGAAAGCGACCACCCTGGCGGAGGAGATCGGCACGGGGGGAGGAGGGGGCGGAAACGCTGATCTCGTCCATTGCACGCAAGCGGAGTATGATGCTTTGCCGGCATCCAAGCTGACAGACGATAAGATTTACATGATCACGGATGTGAGTCAGAAGGAGGTGGAGGGGGAGGTATATTCCACAAGTGAACGGATTGTAGGGAAGTGGATCGATGGAAGTGATATATACAAGAAAACACAGAGCGGCGGAATTAACTTTGCACAGGCAGATACGTGGTATGACACTAATATTACCGATGTAGATGAAGTGATTGAAGTAAAGGGAAGTATCTTACGAAGTGGTGAACAGATTGAATTAGGAGCTTTCAATGATACTGTTATCGCAAGATGGATATTACGTAATAATACGGTCAAATTATCAATTACGTCTCTTCCATCGGGAGATACAATTGCGTTAAAAAACATCACAGCAAAATATACTAAAATCACATCATAATCGGAGGCAATAGCAATGGGAAAAATTATTTCAAACGGCATCAATTATAGTGGGATAATTCATGAATACTCTCCGGCAATCTACTCTACAGAAGAGCGAGAGATAGGTGTCTGGATAGATGGGAAACCTCTATATAAGAAAGTTGTAGTATTTAGCGAATCAATACAAGTAACATACACCAGCATATTTGATACTACAATAGATTCGTCTGATATCGAAAATATAATTACTGCCGTTGGAATTCATGCGGACGGAACCAATTATGCTGGAATGCTAGCTGATCCGACCAGATCCAACCACACGATTATTGGTCTTCAAACAGGAAGAAACGACACTTACGCCAAC
>JAFUZJ010000034.1 GCA_017476665.1 Lachnospiraceae bacterium
TCATTTATGTGAAGCGTGGAAACAAGACACCGGAACAGACCAATATCCGCTTTACATTTCCGGATGGACAGGAAGTTATCTATCATGCAGATAATGTTATTTTAGATGACTTTACCAAAGAATACATCATTGAGAAAAAACTGTTTCCTTATATTCCTTTTTATATCGCCCGTTATGACAAGGAAATTTCAGAGGAGAAAGACACATCTCAGGCAATCGCTGATCTGGAATATTTCAGAGACGAGATGATGAAACTTTACGAAAAGAACGAACTGACAAGCGAAGAACTGATAGATCTGATAGGGTATGTCAATACCATTATCACACACATAACTGATGGAAACAAATCAGAAGAAAGGCTGGTGAATATTATGGGCGGAACAGTAATAGAATCTGAATCTGAAAGATTGGTGCGAGTTGGAAAGGAAGAAGGAATCTCAATTGGTGAGGAAAAAGGCATACGCTCTCTTGTAGAAGCATGCCAGGAATTCGGATTATCCATCTCGGATGCAGCTACTAAACTTGTTTCTAAATTTGGACTAACTGAGAGTGCTTCATTAGCAAAAGCCCAGCAATATTGGAAATAGGTACACTTAACACTCCATACCATCTCGGATTTTGCAAGATGTTACAAAGAAATGGGCAGTTCCTATATGTGGAATATACCCATTTCTTTTTTATCCGTACAACTACAACACCACAATACTAAAAATACCCAAACACCGGAGGTCAGCCATGAAGAATACCCTCACCTTTTCCAGCATCATCAACATTCTCATAGACAACAAGAAGAACACCTACCCTCAGTATCTTCTTGTTGCTGACCTGTTCGGTCTGGATCTCGGTATTGACTTCGATGCCGGTGAGACTCTCGGTGTGACGGATTCCAATACGATCCGTATCAGTAACTGGTGTACCGGCAAACGCCCCATTCCTTTAGACATTGTGCAAGAAAATGATGCCGACAATTTTGAGAGCATGGCAGAACGCTTTTCTGAAAATATCTGTCCGAATATTCTAAATATTTCCCATGCCAGAAGCGAAACAGAGAAATTGATAAGAGAAAATGAGATAATTCTTGGCAAGGAAATGACAGATGACATGATTGCTCTTGAGGATAATTCAGAATTTTTCACTTCTGTTATCCGTTATGCCATCTCTAACAGCCACTCACAGGGGACATTTTTTTCTCCTGATTTAACAGATACACTCTTAAACTGCCATGCCCCAAAGCCTGTGATGACATTTACCGGACGGGACACAGAGGCAAAAGAAGTGTATAAAATGCTTTCAAAAGAGCCTGTGCTTTTTGTATCCGGGATTGCCGGTATAGGAAAGAGCGAATTTGTAAAATACTTTGCGGAGAAATATGCAAAGAAATATACCAACATTATCTACTGGTTCTACTCAGGCAATCTGAAACAGAATATCACAGAGATGGATTTTACTTCTGACCGTATGGATATGACCGATGCACAGCGTTTCCATGCCCATTTTCAGCACCTGAAGAATCTCAAAAGGGACAGCCTGATCATCATAGATAACTTTAATGTTCTGCCTAAAGAAGAACCAATGCTAAAAGAACTTATGCAGTATGACTTTTCCATCCTTGTCACAACACGCTGCAAACTGACGGCATTTCCAGTATTTGAGATAAAAGAGCTGGACACAGAAAAGGAACTCTTGCCACTCTTTGGTAACATCTGTCCATATGAAAGCGAAGAAACAGATACTATTCACAATATCATTGATACCGTTCACGCCCATACTCTGACCGTATGCCTATCCGCACTCTCCATGTCTGCCAGCGGAATAAGCCCGTCTGACCTGTTGGATGAACTGAAAAGCTGCGGCACAGATATCGTTTCCGGGGAAGATGTGGAATTGTATAAAGACGGTGAGTTTTCAGAAGGGTTGATGATCGAGCATCTAAAGAAGCTGCTCCGCATTACAAATCTGACGGAGGAACAGCAGTATATCCTCTGCAACCTTTCCTTAATGCCAGCCTCCGGCATTTGGAAGAATCCTTTTGGGAAGTGGCTCAGGCTTGCCAGCCTTACTGATATAAACCGTCTGATAAAATACGGCTTTATCAGCGAGGATACCGAGCGACGTACCATCGCCCTGCACCCTTTGATCCGGGAGATAGCAGAGAAAGAAACACAGCCGACTATCTCCTCCTGCCGAATTCTTTGGGATTATTTTCACGCTGTCATCCTCGTGCATGGACTTGATGTCAGCAGACCATCTGTCATCATAAATGCCATTGACAGCACGATCAATCACATTATTGTCGATGACGCAGAGGAATACCTGCATTTTTTGCAGGATCTTTTCCCATATTTTGAGAAATACAAAGCCGATGAACAGCTCCAAAAACTTACGGAACGAATGGAATATATCATGAATGAATTCCATATAGCCACTGCCTGTGATCGTGCATTGCTGCTTGATTATAAAGCGGAGCTTCTTTTAGAGGATAACAATGCAGAAAAGGCTCTTAAGAAACGAAAACGTGCCATCGAAATCATGGAAAAAGAATATGCACAGACCATCGACCAGCGTACCGTAAGCCTGCTCTCAAACCTGTACAATAATGTTGGAACTATATACACGTCCCTTTATAAAAAGGACGATGCTGCTGCTTATTTTGAGAAAGCATTCCTGATCCGTATAAAGCATAAAGAGCTTGATCTGGTGGAAACACACGATCTGCTCCAGCAAATGATGAACCTTACCAATGTCCGGCTTGCCCAGAACCGCACAGACGAAGCGGAGAATATACTGGCTCACTACGAGATGATTGTCACAGAGAAGCTCGGCACAGATTCTCTGGATTATGGAATCTGTATACTTATCCGGGGCATCATAGCCCTAAAACAATGCCGCTACTCCGAAGCAGAGCATTTCTTATTGGGGGCAGAACATATTTTTCAGCATACCATGCCACAGAGCAATGATTATCTGAAAAGTGTCCGGCAGTATATCTATGCCCTTTATATGAAGCAGGGTAAACATTCCCTTGCAGACAGTTATAAATCAAAGATACCCAAAGAGCAAATCACCTCAAAATGAACTGCTATGCCATCCTTTTTATAAGTGTTTTTTATTACACCAATCAAGGCGATTCAATTCTCACGTTTACCGCTTCATCATATAGCTTTGCTATCTCATCCTGATGCGCAAATACTTTTTTCAAATACTGCTCAGCATTATATTTTTTCTCAAGGTATTCCCGCTGTTCCTGTCTTCTGACCCTTGCCTGTTCCCACGCTTCATTCAACTCATCCTTTTTCGCCTTTTTGACATAAAAAATGTCCTTGTCCTTCGAATGAGCAGCAAATGCCTGATGCCCCGCTTCAATATCCATATAGGCATATGCTTTCTTCCCATTATCATCAATCCAAATAAGCACAGTATCTCCCGGCGGCTGTTCCGCAACTGCCTCTTTTTGCAGTGCGCTCATCATTCTATCCTTGAAATCTGTATCGTTCATCATCCGTTCAAATGCCTTATCCGTTATTTGTATAGAAGTATTCATGCCCGTATTCCACGGCATACGGTCTATCTCGTCCCACACCTCTTTTTTGAAAGCATCCAATTTCTCTTCCTTAGACATCGTGGGAGCTACGCTTTCCGTCTGAACCGTTGATTTTTTAGAAATAACGGCAGTATAGCTATAGGTATCGCCCACAGATGAAATCAGATTATTCGTAGTCATCATAAAAACACCGTCCTTCCCTTTCCATTAAGCTGCGATAGTCATTCCGACTACCTATATTTTTAGTTTATAATCTCTTTACTCTCCAAAAGAATGATGTTTTCCCTATTTTCCCCAAAACGCCAAAGCCAGTTCCCGATTTATTATAGAGACAAGGAAAGCAGGATTCTTGTTCTGAAAAGCCTTCAAGCTCTCAATAAATGCGGCTTTATTTTCAGTCTGTATATCCGCAAATGTTTTATCCAATTTCTGATTATTTACTTTCTTTTCAACATGTTCATCCGACTGTTTTTCATATTGAACAATCATGTTGGGATTTTTCTTTACTGAATCAGCATACCAATTGGTCAGGTATCTTAATGCATTCAAAGGTCTGTCAGCATTACTGCTTTCCCTGCTGATTTTTTGATATTCTTCATAAGCTTTTGCATCCATTGTCTTCATCATATCAAGACCATCCGTTGTATAAACTAAATTGCTTCCATGCCCTAAATAATTTCCCTTTTTTACGCCATAATTCATATTTCCGGCTTCATCTGCTTTTCCGGCACTTGCTAATTTTGCAACAGACTCCATTGCATCTAAAAATGCTTTTTTGCTTTCTTGGGAAATAAAACTTCCTGCCGCATATTCCGCCTTCTTCATTCCTAACGATATATTGGCCTGCCGTTCTCCCTCTGTCATATCACCTCTATTTCCCATAAGGAAATTCTGTCGAATGATATCATATACAAATGCCTGCTCTTCTTTACTGCAATTCTCCACCGCAGTCGCAATCGCTTTATCTACACTATAGATGCCTGAATATTCCGGTAAATAATTCGCCGATTTATCAAAAAAAGTAATCATTTCCTCAGGAATTTCCCTCGTCGGCTCCTCCGGAATCGGTATCTTTCCCTTGTGTTCATTCAAAGCCGCCAATCCATCGCCAGAAAACTCCACGATTACATTATCGCCATACTGCGATGAAATATCGTTCAGTGTCCGCATGGTTTCCTCATTGGACATCTTATCCGTAACCTTGTTGCCCTTTTCATCGGTCGTGTTGAACTCATACCGGACAACAGTATCCTTTTTCCCTTGATCAGAACTGGTATTACTAATCTGTTCCGACCCTTTGTAAAACTGACTATAATTTGTGTTAATCGTTGTTGACATGGCATTTGCCTCCCTTTCAATTTATTGCTCTCTACACAAAAAAATCAATTTTTTGTGTAGAGAGATTCACTATTGTCAAACTGACAGACTAATATGACTACTTATGCCAATATCCTTAGGAACTATCACAAAATAACTTATACCATTTTGTGATAGTTCCTTATTGTGAAACACGTGCATGACGAGCTCATCATCGAGTGTGGCAAGAATGTATCCATGAATGCCATATGTGAAAGCACATCATATTTTTGTGTCCAAATTTATACCGACTGCCGCTTCTTTTTCATTTCTGCCGTCATCTTTACTTGTATCATCAACATCAAATACAATGACCTCCTTAAATCTGTCTCCAAACAGTGCTCTTCCGGCTGCCTGCATTTTTTCCGTCAATTCTGCTTTTTCTTCCTTGCTCAACTGACGCTTCTCCGCAAGTTCTGCTTTCTCATGCCTCTTTTCCTCGTTTTGCTTGCGGATTTTCTCTGCATTTTCGGACATGGTCTGTAAATGGGATTTTGCGTTAGGATCTCTTGTTACAATCGTCCACCCGCTCATTTCACCGTCCTTATCAATCACAGTTCCACATTCACAACTCCACCCTTGCGAAGCATAATAACTTTTCATCTGATTATCTAAGTCTGCCAGCAATGCAATCTGTTTTTCATATTCCGCTTCTAAATTGGAATCATTAGCCATTTTTGTTAAAAACTGTGAATCAATCATAACATTCGTTGTATTAGAAGAACCGAATTTTGTTCCTTTTTGATAAACTCCTGCTACAAAACTGTAACCGCTGTACTTTTTGGATAGATAAGCTAATTCGTCTGCTGCCGTACTTCTCGTTGTTTCTGAGCTGGTTTTGTTAGCTTCACCGCTCTCGGTTGTCTGTTTCTGGTTTCCGGTTCTTGCAGTATATGCAAAATTGCTGACATAACTGCCATAAACACTGCTTACTTCCATTGCCATAAATCATTCCTCCTTATAAATGAAAAATTTATATTAAATAAATCCGAAAGGTCTATGCTAATACATTAAACATTCTTTCCGTTTTTTCTATACCAACCACATAGCCATCCATTACCTCACAACTGCTCTGACTCGCTTGTGCTGCCGCCCGCCATGCCTCATTATATATGGAACACATTTCCATTTGTCTTGCCGTCTCTGCCTTGGTATGTGGCATAGTCCACCCGCCATTGGAATACGTTGCCACTACTTCTCCGTTACTATCCCGAAATTCTGCATATTTTACACTTTTACCGCTTTCCTGATATTTTATTTTTCCATTAAGCAGTAACTCTATCACATCAATCGGTTTTGCCACCGCAATATTGTTCCCGGCAGCCTTCTGTAATCCTGTCGCAATAATCCCTTTTCTGTCTGGAGAGACCTCAGAAACATACTTTTTTTGCAATTCATTAAAGCCTTCCGAAGTCCCCTGAAATTTCCCGGCAGCCTGATCCTTTATTGCCTGCTCTACGATAGCTTTTCTATATTCAGAATCGCTGGTCTTTGTTTTGGTCTTAGTATAGACAAAAAAATCTTCATAATTTGGCAGACTTACTCCGGCAATCATTCCTGTTCCGGAAAAAATCCTATTTTGCGTTATATAACTGCCGCCGCTTACCTGCATCAACGAACCTCCTTTACAACCACCTTAGGATATCACTAAAGCCCCCTTTAACGTTCTGATAGGGAATTTTAACATAATCCTCCGGAAATTGTTGCAATGTCACATATATAGAATTCCCGCCACCCCCTATTCCGGGCAGCTTGCTGTAGCACCCAAACACGATATAAAGGTCTGATGCTTCAACCCCATGCCGATCCAATATTTCACAGAAACTGCTCTTGTCTATATAAACATAGTTTTTATCATAACTGAACGCTTGCTTCAACACCGGACAATCTTCTAAGACTGTCATACGTCCTTCATTGTCAACCACCGAAACTGACACATCCTCCGTATATGTCGGATAGGACAATGTCCCTACGGCCACAAACAAGCATATAATAATTACGAGGCAAGCCGTAGACAGGGCAAATATCAGTCCCTTTTTATAAGGCGTATAGTCCCGTATTCGGTTTATTCTTTCTTTTGCACACGAATAATCATTCTCGCCGGAGAAAGTCGCGGGAGAAGCGCTCTCCACGGATAAAAGCGTCATGCTCTTTATGATAAGCTTTCCATATGAAATGTTATCCTCACCGCTCAGCTGTATCGTGACAGCATCACAGATATGCTCCATATCGTCTTTCAGATAGCGGGACGAGTAGCGCAGGAGAGGATTACACCATAACAGGGTACACAATAAATCCCACAGAAAGAATACCCACAAATGCCCCAATCGGATATGCGTTTTCTCGTGGAGCTGTATCGTGGCAATCGCCCTGTCGCTCATTCGCTCACGTACCACTCTGGGGATGACAATCTTGTGATTTAACAGCCCTGCCGTAAATGGCGACATGGGAGCGTTGCAGATATATACCCGTTGGCCATTCACGCTCTCCACAGGCAAAGGCGCAAGCATTTTACCTATTTTCCAACGTTTTCGAATGAGCCATACAGCCGATGCCAGAATTCCGAGAAAATAACCATATCTCACCCAAGCGTAATCCATACAGACATCCTGCCACCATAAGAGCAGCTTTCTCGCAAGTTCATTCTCATAGTAGAATCGCAGCTTGCCCAGAAATGGAACGATAAGAAACAATCCCCATACCGCACCTTTGAGAAAAATGTTGTTCTTCAGTATCGTTTTTCGGAGTAGCAGTACCAACCCCAAAAGCAGAACGGATAAAATGGCGCACCGTCCAAGCTGGACAGAGAAATAAATCGTTACGCCGTCTATAATTAATCTGGTCTGTTCCAATGCAATCATTTCCTGCCTTTCCCCTATTTCGGTTTTTTTTCTCCATCATTCTCCCTGCTCTGTTCCAAGATCGCTTCCAGCTCTGCAATCTGTTCATCAGTCAACACAAGACCTTGCAAAAAAGCCGCAGCGGCAAGTGTCTTGTCCCCATGAAAGTAGCTGTCAGCAAAATCACGTCTCTTGTCTTCAAGACATTCCTCTTTTGTTCGAAGCGCATAGTAGTGATATACCCGGCTGTCGTGGTCGTCCACCGTATAAGTGAGCAAGCCTTTTTTTATGAGCAGGGTAATAAGGACGCGGATCGTCCGCACGGTCATGTCATCCGTTTCGTGTATTCTCTTGATAATCTCAGCAGATGTTACACCGTCCCCGATTTCCCAGACCGCATCCATAATGAGCCATTCGCTCTCTGTCGGTGTCACTTTTCCTCTATCCATTCCATATTCCCCCTCTATTTGATTAATGTTCTTTGACCTTTTCACATATTATATCGGTCAAAGAGTTTTAATGGTTAATACCCTTTTATCGTTTTTTTGATTTTCTTCCTCACTATTGGCATAGCATTCCTAACGAAAGAGCAATAACCGTCTCTCCAACATAAAAAAGCACCCAAACCGCCAGGCTCGAGTGCCTCAATCCGAATCCCCATATTGATTCACACCCACTTCTGCACCGTCCTTGAAGCACACCCTTTCCTCTTTGCGTCCGCAAGCTCCGACTTTAGGTCTTCCACCTGCATTTATCAGGTTCTCTCTGATTTCCTTTTCGGTTTGCATAGCGATATCCTTATTTCATGCACCTCTTGAAGAAACTCTCCAGCTTGTCGAAAAGAATCTTGTCCGCACAGTCATAGATGTCGATATACTCCGCATCCTTTGCCAGATTAAATCCCTTAGGCTCCGCAGCATTTCCATATGCCTTTTCGGAAAATGCCTTGAATTCATTTTATATCCAATCCTGCACGAGGAGATTACCACAATACTGAAATCCATCCTTCATCGCCGCAACACCCTTCGGTAATCTTCTTTCTTCTGCATATCTTGCTGCTTCTCCACCTGGTTCCACAGCTTCATAAATGCCTCCGTCATCTCCAACGTACTTTCGTGCCATATACCAATCTGTTCCATCTTGCTCTTAAAACGCTTGATAGAACCCGGCATATCACTAAGAGAAATCCCGATCCACTCTGCCTTTTCTTTATCTGTCATCCTCTGATAATCCTGTTTTGTGACAGCTTTCTCCACAGACTTCTCCAAATCTTTTTCTACATTGCTCAAAGAATCTTGTGTCTGGAATACTGTTTCTCTCTGCACCAATGTGTCCGATACTTCCGTAGGGAATATTGATAAGTTGGGTGGATCTGTCTGTACGATGGTGTAAACTGAAGGTTCTAATGGTTCCGATTGCTCTACATCTTGATCCGGCATTTCTGTTTGGGATATACCATCTTTCCGGTCAGGCTTCCGAATCTCCATTATGTCCTTTTCCTTTTGCATTGCATCATCCATGACGGATTCCTTCATTCTCTCTTTCTCTGCCACAAACTGCTCATATGTCAGGAACGGCTTCTGCATATCCTCCTCTGTAAGCTCTGTCATCGGCGTAAATCTCCGCTCGTCGATATAATTGATATACTCCCACTTATACGGGTGGTCAAAATGAATACCATATGCGATATCAGCCAGCCTGTCCGCTTCGGATATCATCTGATTATATAAGTCCCGGATATGCTCTTTTTTCATCTGTTCCTCTTTCCTTCGGGCTTTCTCTCTACTCTTTTCTTCCCAGTCAGCACGTCTCCTTGCTTCCGCTTCTTGTTCGGCTTCCTGTTTTGCCTGCTCCGCAGCACGCCGCACAGCTTCTGCCTCTCTCTTTGCTCTTTCCTCTGCTGCACGTTTTGCCGCCTGTCTTTTTGCTTCAGCTCTCGCCTCCGCTTCCCGCCTTTCTTTCTCTGCTTTTAATCTTGCGACAGCAACAGGATATTCCGGTACATCAGAAATGGACGGATCAATCTCAAGGGATTCTGCCGTGTAATCCGTGCCGTTACGCTCCAATGCCTCATTGATGGAGGCTGCCATCTGCCGTTCAGACAGGCTTTTTCCTTTCCGAAGCTGTCTTGCCCTCTTTTTCAGTTCATCAAGCCTTTGTCCGTTCTTTAAGTGTTCCGCCTGATATTCACGCAGCCCCTCCGGGGTATCACATTTTCTTTTTAATGAGGCATTCCTTGCATAAATCTCCTGCTGTTCTGAACGGATCTGGTTCAGTTCATCCACAGCATTTGACCGGTAATCCAGAAGATCCTCAAAAGAATGGATATGATTGTCACAGAGGAACAGATACTCCTCCTGCAGCTTCTGTAATAACATAATATCCTTATAATACTTTGCCGCCTTATACCCAAAACGGTACTTCTCCACAACCCGGATTCCACGTATCTGATAATAGTACCGTTTTTGATAAGATGTCGAACCATACGCATGGTATTTATCTACATTTATTGTCCTGACCGGAAAATCAACCTTCCTGCCCTGTGCCTCTGCGATAGTCTGCTCTAAATTGTCCTTTGCGTACCGCTTATCAATGGTATCCAGTCTGGCAAACCGCTTCATGCCCGGCACTTTCACTGCGATATGCATCCCCTCTTTCACCTCATACCCAAGCCTCCTTAAAAGCCATATAAAATGGGCCGTATCTTCCGAAAGAGCCAGCAGGCACTCACAGTCCTCACGGATAAGATCATGAAATTTCATGTTCTTTTGAAATTCATTCCTCGGCACATTGGAAGGCTCTTTGCTGTACTCTGCCGGAACGGTGGATAACCCATGTTCCGCACAGAGTTCATTTGTAATCGGCTGGTAGATGCGTTTCCAATCACCTTTCTTATACTGAAACTTATAACCTGTGACCATGTTCACGCTGTTAAGCACGATATGTGCATGAAGCTTCTCCGTATCCGTATGCACCGCCACCACAGCCTCATACTCGTTGTGAAATGCCCTCTCAGCAAATTTCATGGCAATTTCATACATCTGCTGCGGTGTTCCCTCACCCGGCTTCAGGGAAAGGATAAAATGATAGCCCTGCCTGCCGCCCGTCTTTCCAAACATCTTTTTGGTTGCCATCATCTGTTCATACGTCCCGGAAGTCATGCAGTTGATACCGCCGGACAAATACAGTTTGCCCAGCTTCTTTTCCTGTAGGATATAATCTATCGCATTATCCAGATGTGAGCTGACCACATTTTCAAAATCCGCTGACATATGAAGAACCTTTGTTATTGCCATCTGCCTGCCACCTCCTGCATCAGTTCCTTGACTTCCTCCATTTTCGCTATTACCCGCTCCACATCCCACTCCGAGATCCAGCCATCCGCATTTGCCCTGTGTGCAATCTGGTTGATATTGTTTCCGATCCTTGAAATCTGATTGATGAAATCCCGCCTCTGCTCCGGTAATGTTACATCCACCATTTCACCGTTACTGATAAGCTGTCTGATATACCGGGATGGATTCATGCCACAAGCATAAGCCTTCTGCTCCAATAATCTATGCTCCTTTGCGGATAACCTCACCGTGAAATTCTTTCTCGGTTCAATCCCCTGTCTGCTTCTCCCCATAAAATCACCTGTCCTTTCCTTATTATCCGTCTGCTATATTGCCAATTACCTGATTGCCGACCTATCTTTTGTCGTCTGTCTTTACAACCTGACAAGAATATCAACAATCCCGATAGTCATAACTACCTCACCCACATATCCAAAAAATCATTCGCTTAGTATTTTTTGATCAAAACATCTGCACTTTCTGACAAAAAGTGATACCACTTTTTATGCCTTCTTTTGCCTGTCTCAATCAAACTGCTTGCACTGCACCTCACACTGCTGTCACTCCGGGATTTTCTGCAAACAGTTTTTGCCAGATACGTAAAACGCCTTGCGTTTTACACTGGTTAGGGAATCCTTCCCTAAAACCCTGATACAGATAAGAACACAAAAAGGGCAGACACAAAACCTGCCTGTCCTTTTTGGTACTGATTATTCTATTTTGGTATCAGAAATCACCGATTCTGATACCGGCTTTTTCATCTCTTTTGGTGAAATGAAAAATGCAACCAAATCCATCTGTTTTTGATACCAAACACTTTGATTCTGGTTTCAATCCCCTGTGAAAATGATACTCAGAACAGATCTGTGTCAAGAAACTCGTTCTCCTCCACATCATCATCCTCTGTCACCACTTCCAACTGTTTTGTCTGCTGTCCGGAATCCCCCTTCTGATATCTTTCAGTCTGATTTACCGACGAAGCCACACCAGAGGCTTGTGTCGCAGCATTTACCGATATGTTTGAAAATCCAGCCATCCGTCCAAAACCACTTCCACTCATTCCATCCTCCATCATCTGACCGGACACATCTCCATCTGTACCTTCCCCATGCACCTGATTCCCGGCACCACCATTCATCCCTGCCATCTGCTGCATAAATGCCATCCCTACCATTGTCGGGAGCATGGAAAACACCTTCTTCTCAATCACATCTACAATCCTGTCTGCAAAGGCATCTTCCTTCTCCCTCGTCTCAAAATAAGGATCAGCCTGCTTTTTCAAATGCTGGTCATAATAGGCATTCAAAGCCCTGACCACAAGGGCACTCTGCGATTTACAGTTCAGTTCTTCCAGTTTATGAAGAATGTCCCATGCACGGTCATCCTCCTCCCGCTTCTCCTGAAAACGGATATTCGTTGTCCGCATAAGCACTCCCCCTATCCTTACCGTTTCTCACGCTGCTGTTTTGATTTTTTCCAAGAACCGTTCCTTAAACGGTTCCTTTGAATCATATAGCAGTAATATTCATAGCCCTTTGCCGTAGCACAGATGTCATGGATGAAATGCGTCCTGTCCGGATCGTATTTTCCAAGCACTTCCACGATCTTTGCACCACCGCCCATAAAATGCAGCTTCATCAGCTTTTCGTTATACTCGTAATCCTTCAGCTTGCCAAAAATATCCTGCACATAAGCCTCTGCCTCAGAGGCCATAATAGAGGCATAAGGTTCTTCTATGTCCGTCTTTCCGGTCCGCAGGAAATTCTCCACCACATCCTCCGGCATTTCTGTACCAGTCTTATCCCTTACAGCGTTTTTGATACGGATCGCACACTGGTTGATGCCAAATTTCTCCGTCCATGATTTATTTTCAGCAGCCCTGCCGTTATTCAGATACATCAGGTTCATCGTCCCATTTCCGATATCCACCAGAAGATTCACGCCCTTGAACTCTTTCAGCTTCTCCGCAACAGCAGCGTAGCA